>JBQTHE010000088.1:0-7965 GCA_052390115.1 Pseudonocardiales bacterium
GGGCCCGGGCCCCTTGCGGCGCGCGCGCCCGGCGCGGGGGGGGGGGGGGCTTTGTGGGGGGGGTCCCCCCCCCCCCCCCCCCCCGCAACCCGGTCTTCATGACACCGCCTCAGCGGGCACCGCGATCCGGACCCCGCCGCTCTCGGCGAGCAGCGGGAGCGGGTCGAGGTGCGCTTTGGCGGTCTCGCCGGCTCCGCCGAGTCCACGGCCGGCCCGGACCACGTCGTAACGCTGCGTGCAGCCGGGGCAGGCCAGCAGGGCTCCCTCCAGTTCCGCGCCGGTCAGACCGGAGCCGCAGAGCGGGCAGCGGTCGGCATAGGCGTAGAGGCTGCCCCCCACGTTGCACACCACTGCGGCGGTGGCGGCAACCAGCGTGGGAACCACGTGACCTTGACCGAGATCCTCGATCCCGTCGACCTGTACCCAGGTGGCAGCCGGTGGCTCGGGCTTCCGGCTCACCTGGCTCAGTGGCAGCAGGGTGTGCCCATCCGCCGCCGGTGCCGGGTCGGACGTCAGGTTTTCGACAACGACCTTGGGCACCTCCGGGGCGACGTCCTCGATTCCCTTCTCGATGGCCATCTTCACGGTGATCGCGGAGGACGGGCAGCCGTCACAGCTGCCCGCGAGCCGCAGCCGCACCGTCAGGTCGGGGTCCAGCCCCAAGTACTCGACATCGCCGGCATGCGAGCCGAGGTAGGGCCGGACCCGTTCCAGGGCGGCGAGGACACGTTCCTCCGTGTTCTGCGGGTGCAGTTCGTGCAGCACCAGCAGGCTCGTCACCAGGCCATCGTTCAGCAGCGGAGCAACGGCCTGCTCGTCGAGCAGCTCCACAATGCGGGCCAGACCCGCACCGTAGAACTCGACGAGCAGACCGACCAGCTCCTCGGCCCGCTCAGCGGTAGCCGGGTCGGAGGCCGAGGCGAACTCCGCGAGCAGCGCCTCGACCTTCTTCCCGACCGTCTGAATATCTGGTGTGTTGCTAGCGGGCACGACTCAACCGCCCGCGGGGAATGCGTGTGGCGTGTGCAGTCGGTTCAACTCTTGGCCTTTTCCGAGATACATGTGCACGCCACAGGGCAGGCACGGGTCGAAGCTGCGCACCGCACGCATGATATCGATGCCCTTGAAGTTCGCCGGCGGATTCTCCTCAAAGATCGGAGTATTCTGCACGGCGTCCTCGTAGGGGCCGGGAGTTCCGTAGATATCACGGACACTGCCGTTCCACGGGGTGGGCGGGTACGGGTGGTAGTTGGCAATCTTCCCGTCCCGGATCACCATGTGGTGCGACAGCACGCCACGGACCGCCTCGGTCCACCCACAGCTGATCGCTTCCTTGGGCACCTTGAACGGTTCCCAGGTCTTGGTGCGGCCAGCCCGCACCTCGGCCAGGGCCTTCTCCACGAAATGCAGCGCCAAGGCCGCGGAGTAGACCTGGAAGTAGGTCCGTGCCCGGTTACGCTCGATCGCGTTGGACAGCGGCTTGCCAGCCTTGTCGTACGGGATCTTCCACTCGAACGTGACCTCGGGCTTCGTGATCGTCTTCGGCAGGTTGATGATGACGCTCTTGCCCGTGGCCTTGACGTGGGGAGTGTCCACCAACCCGGACAGAGCCGTCGGCCACAGCCGGGCGAGCGGTCCGCCGCCGGTGTCGAGGGCGAGGTGGTCCTTGCCGTCGTACCACCGAGGCGACATGGTCCAGCTGTAGGCACTGGAGAAGTCGCGCTTGGCCGGCCGCGGGATGGTGTGCTGGTTCCACGGGTGCTTCCGGTCGACCGGGTTACCCAGCGGGTCCTTGTCGACGAAGATTTCCTGGCCGTCCCAGTCCTCGTAGTACGAGGAGCCGAGCAGGATCCGCAGCCCGAGGTTGATCTTCACCAGGTCGTTGGTGACCAGCTTGCCGTCCACCACCACACCCGGGGTGACGAACATCTTGCGGCCCCAGTTGGTCATGTTCTTGTAGTTGAAGTCGCAGTGCTCCGGGTCGTTGAAGGCGCCCCAGCAACCCAGCAGCACCCGGCGCCTGCCGACCTCCTCGTAACCAGGCAGTGCCTCGTAGAAGAAGTTGAAGAGGTCGTCGTGCAGCGGAATGATCCGCTTGCAGAACTCTACATACCGCATGAGGCGCGTGTAGTAGTCGAAGAACAGCTGGTGGGTGGCGACGGTGCCGACACCACCCGGGTAGAGCGTGGAGGGGTGCACGTGGCGGCCCTCCATGAGGCAGAACATCTCGCGCGTGTAGCGGGAGACCTGCAGTGCCTCGCGGTAGAACTCGCCCGACAGCGGGTTGAGCGCCCGCATGATGTCGCCGATGTACTTGTATCCATGGGCCGCTTCCTGGGGCGCCGGCGTCCGGTTTGCCAGGTCGAGAACGCCGGGGTTGGTTTCGGCGACCATCTTCTCGCAGTAGTCGACCCCGACCAGGTTCTCCTGGAAGATGTTGTGGTCGAACATGTACTCGGCGCCTTCGCCCAGGTTGATAACCCATTCACCGAGATGCGGTGGGGCCACCCCGTATGCCATGTTCTGGTTGTATACCGAACAGGTGGCGTGGTTGTCACCGCAGATCCCACAGATACGACTGGTGATGAAGTGGGCGTCGCGCGGGTCCTTGCCCTTCATGAAGATGGAGTACCCGCGGAAAACCGAAGAGCTGCTGTGGCACTCGGCCACTCTGCCTGCCGCGAAATCGATCTTTGTGTAGATACCGAGGCTGCCGACGATCCGGGTTACCGGATCCCAGACCATCTCGGTGAGTTGGCCTGTGGAGCCGTGCTTGGCGGTGGTTGTCATCGTCTAGATGCCTTTCTTCAGCCGGTCGTCGATCACCAGGAGGGCCTGTAGCCGGTTTCGAGTTGCCGGCCCTTCTTGCGCCACTTGGGCTCAGCGTCAACCTTCTTGAGGGTGATGTTGCGCAGCCCCCGGATGACCGATCCGTAGGCCTGACTCGCGGTCCCCGACACCAGCGACCCCGGCGGTGCGTCCATGAATGGCATGAACTTGTCCGGGAAGCCGGGCATGGTGCAGCCGATGCAGATGCCGCCCACGTTCGGGCAACCACCCACACCATTGATCCAGCCCCGCTTGGGCACGTTGCACTTCACCACCGGGCCCCAACAGCCGAGCTTGACCAGGCACTTCGGCGAGTCGTAGGTCTTGGCGAACTCGCCCTGCTCGTAGTAGCCGGCCCGGTCACAGCCTTCGTGCACGGTGGCGCCGAACAGCCACTGCGGGCGAAGGTGCTCGTCCAGCGGGATCATCGGAGCCGCGCCGGCCGCCTGGTAGAGCAGGTAGAGGATCGTCTCGGACAGGTTGTCCGGGTGGGTCGGGCAGCCGGGCACGCAGACGATCGGGATCCCGGCCTTGGACTTCCAGTCCCAGCCCAGGTAGTCCGGCACACCCATGGCGCCGGTCGGGTTGCCCGCCATGCCGTGGATACCGCCATAGCACGCGCAGGTGCCGGCCGCGAGGATGATCGTCGCCTTGGGCGCCAGCCTGTCGATCCACTCGTTGATCGTGATCGGCTGCATGGTGTCGTGGTTGTACCCGAAACCGGTGAAGTAGCCGTCACCGTTGATCGATTCGTTCGGGATGGAACCTTCAAGGACGAGTACGAACGGTTCCAGCTCGCCTCGGTCGGCCTTGTGGAACCACTCGATGAAGGTGTCGGCACCCTGGTCAGGGCCGCATTCGAAGTCGATCAGCGGCCAGTGCACCGCAATCTTGGGCAGCCCGGGAAGAGCACCTAGTGCGATCTCCTCGATGCTGGGCTGGGTTGCCGCGGTCAGCGCAACCGAGTCCCCATCACAGGATAAACCGCAGTTGATCCACAAAATGTGGATCGGTGCCTCTTCTTCTTGCGTGGTGGGAGTGGCTTGTGCAGTTGGTCTGGTCATGATCCCCTACTCCACGAGCGACCTCCGGTCGCTCTCTCGTGCCGGATGTCGCCGTCCGTTGGTCAGCTCGTCAAGTGTGAGCTCCCACAGCGTGTGGTAAATCGTGGTCTGTGCCTCCTGGATCCGATGCACGGAGTCAGAAGGAACCACGAACAGGTGGTCGATGCTACCCAATTCGGCCATCGCTCCGCCATCATAACCCGCCAGGCCGACAGTGAGCAGGCCACGCCTGCCCGCCTCGTCGAAGGCGCGCACAAGATTAGCGGAGTTGCCCGAGGTGGACAGCCCGACGACGACGTCACCGCGCCGCCCGAATGCTGCGATCTGGCGGGCGAAGACGACGTCGAATGAGACGTCGTTCGACAGCGCCGTCAGCACCGCGATGTCCCCGGCGAGCGCGAAGGCAGGCAATGCCCGCCGTCCCGGACCCGGGTACAGAAACAGGCTCGCGAGGTCAGCCGCGTCAGTGCAGCTTCCCCCGTTGCCGATGGCGAACAGCCGCCCGCCAGTGGCGAACGACGCCGCCATTGCCGAGGCGCACGCCGCCAGCCGCTGGCTATCGCGGCTGAGGACCTCGCGCCGTAGCGCCACAATCTGGTGCACCTTGTCCACTGTGGAACGGCGCACCTCGTCCAGAACCGCTTCGAGGTCTGGAGTCTCGGGGTTGTCCGCGCCGGGGTGGTCAGGGTGCGAGTACAGGAACGGGTACAGCGACGCGAGGTCGCCGGACCGGGACTGGGCATCCGCCCGGGACTGGGCATCGGTCCGGGCTGCTGGTCCGCCGTGGCCGTGACCGTTGGCGCCGGGCTTCATTCTGCGACCCTTTCCGGCTGCCCGAGGACCGCGATCGCTTCCTTGGCATGAACGAGGACCTCGTCTCCGACCCCCGCCGACACCAACGCGATACTCACTTCCTCCGTGCCAGACCCGGTGTCCACCATGGCCAGCTCGTCGGGGAGCAGCGCGACGATACGGACCGCGACGGCCTCGTCCGAGCATGTGATGCACACCTCGCCGTGACATTCCGGAACAGTCATGCGACCGCCCCCGGTTCCAGCAGGCTCGGATGCTCGAAGAACACATGCACCAGTTCCCAAAGCACGTGGTAGCTCGTGACGTGCACCTCCTTGATCACTCGCGGGTCGTCGGAGTGGGCTACCACGATGTGGTCGGCGACCTGCAGCGACGCGATCCGGCCACCGTCACCGCCGGTGAGCGCGATCGTCAGCATGCCCAGCTCCCTGGCGGCGGCCAGCCCCCGCACCACGTTGCCGCAGTTGCCGTCAGGGGAGATTCCCAGCGCGATGTCGCGCGCGGTGGCCAGATGGCGCAACTGGTGGGCGAAGATCTCGTCGAAACCCTCCAGACCGGCGATGCCGGTCACTGTCGCGACATCGGCGGTCAGCGAGATTGCCGGCAGCGCCTGCTTGCCCATGATCACCGGATGGACGAACTCGACTGCGACGTGCTGTGCATCCGTGCTGGCAGCCCCGTTGCCGAAGACCACCAGGGTGCCGCCACGGTGGAAGCGAACAGCCATGGCGTGGCAGGCGGTAGCGATCGCCGCAGCATCGTCTGCTAGTTGATAAAGGGGTAGCACACGCCGCTCGAAGATTTCTTCGGCGGTGGCGGTTCCGGCTGGTGGCCCGGACACGCCGCACACCTCCCGCCCCTTGGTTGGCCGTGCGTGTGGCTCACGTCACGATAGGGGGTGCAGCGATCGCAGGGCAAGGGCCGCCGTCCGGATGGGTTACCTGAAATTCATCGGCAGGCCTGCCGGGTGTAACTGCTGGGGTGTCACCAGCGCGACCAGCGGCAGCGGGCGAAGCGGCGGATGCCGGCCGTCGCGATCGAGTCCAGGTGCGGCTGTAGGTTTGAATGTCGGGAAGGTTTGAATGTCGGGAGCGAAGTCGCGGCGTCGCGCGTTGACCATGCAGGAGCGCGGGCCGTCTCCCCTTGACCAACCCGATACCGATCCGAGGGAGCGTCAGCATCATGCCGATCCTGCTGATCCTGCTCGTCGTCACCATCGTCGAGTTGGCAGTGCTGATCGCGGTGGGGAAAGCCATCGGGGTGCTGGCCACCGTCGGCCTGCTGATCCTGGCGTCGCTGGTTGGGGCAGCCCTGTTGCGTCGTGAGGGGATGCGCACCCTGGTGGCGTTCCGCGAGGCGGTGCGCACGCGCAGGCCTCCACACCGGGAGCTGATCGACGGGATGCTGATCGCCGCGGCCGGCGTGTTCATCGTGCTGCCGGGCTTCGTCTCCGACCTCGTAGGTCTGCTGCTGCTGCTCCCGCCCATCCGCGCGCTGGTCCGGCGGCGGATGCTGCGCTCCGTGGGTCTGCGCACCACAGATCCGCAAACCCCGGCGCGCTTCACACCGGGCACGGTCGTGGAGGGCGAGGTCGTTGATGAGCCGCCGACACCCCGCCCCGGCCACGAGCTGCGCTAAGAGCGGTGCTGCCTCAGCCAGCCAGGGCAGCCACCTGCGCGTGGTAGTCGAACTCGCCGTCCTGGGCGCCGGCCACGAACGCGGCCCACTCATCAGGAGTGAAGTTCAGGGTCGCCCCGCCGGCAGCGGACCGCACCTGGGTGCCGTCGGAGTGGGTGACGGCAACCGCGCCGTTGGCACTGGGTAGCCCGCGTACCGACTCGTGCAGGAACGCTGCCCACTGAGTAGGAGTGAAATCGATGATCGGCCCGGTGCCCCGGGCCTTGCTGTCGCGCATCTGAATGCCAGCCGTGGTGAAGTCGACCTCGACGCAGTTTCCCCCGTTGCTGCTGCGGGTCGACGTCCGCCATCCGGCACGCCACCCTGTGTTGCTCATGTCATCCTCCGGCTAACTCAATGTGGTGAGCCGCGCCGCGATGGCCTGAACGGACTCGCGCTGCGGCAACGCCACGGAGCTTAAAGACTCCGCCGTACGAGTATACGCCGCAACTTGATCTTGATCCTGCACGTAGATCGCCCCGTCGGAATACTCGATGTACCCGACGGACTGTGCCTGCTCGAAGTGCAGCACGTGGAAGGCCCCTTCCAGGCCATCGTGATGACCGACCGAGGTGGGCAGGACCAGGATGTCCACGTTGTCCCGCTCGGCCAGCTCGACGAGGTGGTTGAGCTGGGCCCGCATGGTTGCAACGCCGCCGATCGTCCGGTCCAGCACCGACTCCTCGATGATCGAGGTGAACCGCAGCGGGTCGGTGTCGCTGAAAAGCCGGCGCTGCCGCTCCATCCGGAGGCTGACCAGCCGCTCCACCTGGTCGGGGCGGACCCGGGCACTGCCGGCGGTGGCCCCGATCGAATATTCCTGGGTCTGGACCAGTGCGTGCAGGACCAGCGGCGAGTAGGCGATCTCGTATAAGGCGAGCCCCTCAAGCCCGACATAGGTCTTCAGCCAGTCCGGAATGACGTCGTTCCACGGCGCCAGCCAGGTCCGCTGGTCGGCCCGGCCGGACAGTGACGAGAGGCGCTCGACGTCCCACGACGGGGCGCCGTAGAAGGCGAGCAGCCCGGCGATCTGTTCCGGCTGCGGGAAGTAGAGCCCCTTTTCGAAGTGGCCGACCAGACCAGGGGAACATCCCAGCGCCTTCGCTGCGGCGGCCAGCGTCTGGCCGGCGCGCTTGCGATAATTGTGCAGTTCGACGCCGATCAGCCAGCGCAGCGCCGACGGGTCACCCCGGTCTGCCATCGGGGGCTCCCTCCTGCCATCGGAGGCCGCAGCATAGTCGGCACGCCGGTAACCGGGCGGTTGCGACTCGCCGCCCGCGTTTTGACACTAGCTATGCCCGTAGCTACGATTCAGACATGCGGTTCGAAACGGGCCGCATGTCGGTCGGGTAGCCGAACTCGGGTAGCAGAACCTAGCCCCCCGCTCCCGACACAGCGGCGGCCAGGGCTGTCTCCCGTACCGGCCGATGATGTGTGGTGGGGCCGGGCCGACACCCCCGACGTCGGTCCGGCCTCCCCATGGCAAGGGGAGATCCACCACAGCAAGGGGAGGGGCGGATGCGGATGCCCCCATCGCGAAAACTCCCATTTCACAAGGCACCGCTGCAAGAGTCACGGTCGC
>JBQTHE010000089.1:0-23504 GCA_052390115.1 Pseudonocardiales bacterium
ATCACGTCAGGGGTCACGAGGGGCCCTCCGATGGGCTGATGCATGTCGACACCATAAGTGCGGCGCTTACTCCTTCAGGAACTTCGTGAACTTGGTGTAGATAAAGACACCGGCACCGACGATGCCGACCGCCAGGCCAGCCAGGGTGAACGCCGGAAGAGTGTTCACTACCTCGTCGACCAGCCATCCGAGGCCTAGCCCGACCAGGAGGATCGCTGCGGTCGCGGCCCCGAGGCCGAGTAATGTCGCGAGCTCCGGGCCATTGCGTTGTTCCACGACCCACCTACCTCAGCGGGCGCATGGCGTCACCCGCCGCCATCGCTCAAAGGCACTCCTCGCAGTCCAGGGACAACGTGCACGACGAAACCGCCATGATCATGAACGCTGTCGATGGGCCGGCCCGACCTCAGATCCCACGCCCAGGTGGGACGAACCAGACGCTATCACACGGTTCGTCGCCTACTGTGCTCGCCCCCACCTGCATCTAGCTGCGCTTCTACCGGCGTTGCGGAGGCGGAGCACGAGAATCAGCGCGCGGGTAACCGCGGAACCATCGAACCCAGCACGGCGATAAGGAGTCCGAGCGCGATCGCCCACACCACGACGTAAACGTCGAACACCGTCAGCGCAACGGCGCCGAAAGCGAGCAGGGCGGCCCACAGATAGATCAATAACACCGCCCGGCGGTGGGAGTGCCCGATCTCGAGCAGCCGGTGGTGCAGGTGGTGCTTGTCGGCTGCGAAAGGGCTGCGGCCCGCCCGGGTGCGGCGCACCACCGCGAGCAGCAGGTCCAGCACCGGCACGAACAGCACGGCGGCTACCACCAACAGCGGGGAGAACAGCGCCAGCAGATCGGTGGCGACGTAGCTACGGTGCTCGACCCGGCCGGACGCGCTGGTGGAGGCGGCGGCCAGCATCAGGCCGATGAGCATCGCCCCCGAATCCCCCATGAAGATCCGGGCCGGCTGGAAATTGTGCGGTAGGAAACCCAGGCAAGCGCCGGCGATCAGGGCAGCGATCAGTGTCGGCGGGTACGCCGACACGCTGCCGCCAGACCTGTCGAGCAGCTGAAGCGCGAACGCCCCGATGGCCACCGCGGCGATGAACCCGATGCCTGCGGCCAGCCCGTCGAGCCCGTCGATGAAGTTCATCGCGTTCATCAGCACCACCGCCAGCGCGACCGTGACCAGCACCGCCTGGTCCTGCCCCAGAACGAGCAAGCCGGCCGAATCAGCGTCGCCGTTCCACGGCAGCGGGAAGATGAACCACTGCACGCCGAAGAGCACCAGCACCCCGGCGGCCGTGACCTGACCGGCGAACTTGGTGAGCGAGTCCAGCTCGAATCGGTCGTCCAGAGCGCCGATCAGCATGATGATGCCGCCTGCGACCAGCACCCCCATCACGTCCCCGGAGAACTCGAAAGATCTGCGCAGCACCGGTAGCTGGTGAGACAGCAGGACGCCGCCGAGGATCCCGCCGTACATCGCCACCCCACCCAGTCGCGGGATCGGGGCGCGGTGCACGTCGCGCTCGCGGGGCATCGCCACCGCGCCGGTGCGGATCGCCAGCTGCCGCACCAACCCGGTGAGCAGAAAGGTCACCACCGCGGTGGTGAGACCGACCAGCAGGTACTCCCGCAGCGGCAGTCCGAGGGGAACGGGGACGGGTCCCACGAGGGGCAGGCTAGCCCGGGTCCGGTTCGGTGCCACCGGTAGGCCGAACTCTGCCCTGCCCACCGTCCCGTGATCGCTATTTCGGAAGAATGACCCGCGCCTGGCGCGGTTCATTCTTCCGAAATAGCGATCACTTGCCTGGTTGAGAGAGGGCAAGGCGGATCTCGTCGACGACGCCGTCGGGGCGGCCGACCAGGTCGTGCCAGGTGAACCGCAGGACTGTCCACTGCAGGTTCACCACGGCGTTCTGCCGTCGCCGGTCGTCGACGAACCGGTCGGCGGTGACGTGCCAGGCCCACCCGTCCACCTCGATGGCGACCCGCTGTGCCGGGAACGCCAGATCAATGAGGTAGCCCTGGACCTGGTAATTCAGCTTCCAACCGGTGATCCGCGCGGCACGGAGCAGCCGAACCAGAACCCGCTCGGCATGCGAGGCGGCCCGGTCGGCCGCGACGGCAAGCAACCGGGAAGCGTCCGTGGATCCCCGCCGTCCCTGGTTACGGCAGTGTGCTCGGTACACCGCAGCGAAGCTGACCCGACGTTGTAGCGCACGGTCGAGCAGCTCAGAACCCTGGTGACCCAGCGCGACCGCTGCCTCGAGCACAGTGAGTGGCAGGTCCGTGACCCAAAGGTCTCGCACCGCGATCAGTTCCGGATAAGGCAGGTCGCGCCGACGTATCGATACCCCGGGCTGCTCGCCGGGGTTCCGGCGGCGCGGCACCGTCACCTCAACCGTGACCGGCAATGTCGGGCCCAGGTCGTGCCACCAGGCGGCGGATACGCCGTGCGCCACCGCGTCCTTACCGGCCCAGAGCACTGCCGCACGCATCCGGACCTCATCGGTGTAGGGATGATCAGCGGCTAGGTAGACGCCCGGGTGCAGCCGTTCCCACCGTCGACTGGCGACGTGGCGGTCGACCGCGTCCTGACTCAGCCCCGCCGTCCGCGCCTGCGCGCAGCTGATCACGCCGGATTGCCGGCGCAGGTACCAGTCCAGTTCCACGGTGTTGGGATGCGCCAGCGCGGTCACCGGTTCCGCATGATCGCCATTTGGGAAGAATCAACCGCGGTGACCGCGGCTCATTCTTCCCAAACGATGATCTCTAGGGGGTCACCTGGATGGTGAGGTCGAGTACCTCGCTGAGCTGGGCGGCGGTCACGGCGCCCTCGCGGAGCACCACGGGATCGTCAGCGGTGAGGTCGACGATGGTGGAGGCCACCGGCTCGCCGGAGGGTCCGCCGTCGAGGTACACGTGGACCCGCTCGGCGAACTGCTCGCGGGCCTGCTCGACGGTGCTCGCCGGCGGGAGGCCAGAACGGTTCGCGCTCGACACCGCCATCGGGCCCACGTCGCGGAGCAGCTCGAGGGCGACCGGGTGCAGCGGCATCCGCAGCATGACGGTGCCCCGGGTTTCGCCCAGGTCCCACGCCAGTGACGACGCGTGCGGCAGCACCAGTGACAGCCCGCCGGGCCAGAATGCTTCGATGAGCTTGCGCGCCTGCGCCGGTACGCCCAGCACCAGCCCGTCCACAGTGGACCAGGAACCCACCAGCACCGGGACCGGCATATCCCGTCCCCGGCCCTTGGCCTCCAGCAGCCCCTGTACCGCTGCCGGGGAGAAGGCATCGCAGCCCAGCCCGTAGACGGTGTCTGTGGGCAGCACCACGAGCCTGCCTCCCCGAACTGCGCTGGCCGCCGCGACCAAGCCGGCAGCCCGGCTGTCGGGCCGCGCGCACTCATAGACATCGCTCACGGATCGCACCCTACGACGGCTCCCCGACCCGGGCTCGGCGGGCTCGGGCGTTGACATGGCGTGATCAGACCGGCACGATCCGCGTCCGGGGAGGGTTTCTTTGGCTTCCGGAGGCTTATGTGCCCGCGCACCGCCGTGTCATTGTCACCGCAGCAGCCGCCGCGCTCGCGCTGCTGGGGCTGGCCGCCACCGGAGCCGGCCAGCCGACCGCAGCCGCGCAGACCGCCAGTTCCCCGCAGCGCTACGTGGCACTTGGCGACTCCTACGCGGCAGGTCCGCTGATCCCGGTACAGCGACTCGATCGGATCGGCTGCCAGCACTCCACCCGTAACTACCCGGCACGCCTCGCCTCGGCACTCGGTATCCGCGACTTCACCGACGTGAGCTGCAGCGGCGCCAGAACCGAGAACATGACGGCCCCGCAACCAGTGGCGCTGGGCACCAATCCACCACAGTTCGACGCCTTGACGCCGGACACCGACCTGGTCACTGTAACCATCGGCGGCAACGACATCGGGTTCACCGACATCTTCGTCACCTGCAGCCGGATCAGTTCCTTCGACCCACTGGGCAACCCGTGTGAGCGGCAGGCCACCGCTGGCGGCACTGACCTCTACGCGCAGCGCCTCGTCGCCGCCGCACCAAAGGTCGCCGCGATGCTGGAGGGTATCCGGCAGCGCTCGCCGAGAGCGACCGTCCTGCTGGTGGGCTACCTGCGGATCCTGCCGCCCGCGGTCGGGTGCTACCCGATCTTCCCGATCGCCCGCGGTGACGTGACCTACCTGGACGGTCTGGAACAGCAGCTCACCGCCATGCTCGCCGCGCAGGCCAGTAACCACGACGCGGTATTCGTCGACGCCTACGCCCGCTCGCTGGGCCACGACGCCTGCCAGCTGCCTGGGGCCAAGTGGGTGGAGGGCACGGTCGTGACCAGCCCGGCCGCCCCGGTGCACCCCAACGCCATCGGCATGCACGCGGTGGCCGGTTTCGTGCAGGACACGCTCAGCTACCTGCGCGAGACGGCAACCCTGGGGTGACAGGCAGCGCGCGGGACCCGTTGCGCCGATTTCACCCGGAGGCTCAGTTGCCTGTGTACCGCCGTGCCGTCGCTACCGCTGCGTCCACCGTGCTCGTGCTACTCGGGCTTGCCGCCACCGGAGCCGCCCAGCCGACCGCAGCCGCGCAGGCCGCCAGTTCCCCGCAGCGCTACGTGGCACTTGGCGACTCCTACGCGGCCGGCCCGCTGATCCCTGAGCAGCGAACCGATCCGATCGGCTGCGGGCGCTCCACCCGCAACTACCCGGCGCTAGTCGCCGAGGCGCTCGGCATCCGCGACTACACCGACATGAGTTGCAGCGGCGCGAGGACCGACAACATGATGGCTCCTCAGCAAGGGCCGCTGGGCGGCGGCACCAACCCGCCACAATTCGACGCCTTGGCGCCGGATACCGACCTGGTCACCGTGACCATCAGTGGTAACGACATCGGTTTCTCCGACATCTTCGACACCTGCTTCCGGCTCAGCGCCAGCGACCCGGCCGGCAATCCCTGCCAACGGCAGGCCACCGCTGGCGGTATCGACCGCTACGCGCAGCGCGTCGTCGCCGCGGCGCCGAAGGTCGCCGAAGTTCTGAAGGGCATCAGGCAACGCTCGCCGAGGGCGACCGTCCTGCTGGTGGGCTACCTGCGGATCCTGCCACCCGCAGTCGGGTGCTACCCGGCGTTCCCGATTGCCGGCGGCGACGTGCCCTACTTGGACCGTCTGTTACAGCAGCAGGTCACCGCCATGCTTGCTGATCAGGCCAACAACCACGGCGCGATATTCGTCGACGCCTACGCCAACTCAGTGAATCGCGACGTATGCCGGCCGCCCGAGGTGAAGTGGGTGGAGGGGACTACTCCCACCAGCCCGGCCTACCCGGTGCACCCCAACGCATGCGGCATGCGCGCAGTGGCCGCCCTCACCCTGGACACGCTGCGTAACCAGGAGCTCAGGGTGAACCCGGACAAAAAGGCAACGCTGGGCTAAACGGGCAGTGGCCGGCGCCGGGCGGTGGCGAACCGCGGCCGTCCGGCGAGGTCGAGGTGGTCGGCCACGTCGGTGAGCACCCGCCGCGCGGCCAGCAACGCGGGGACGGCTTCGGCGTGCGAGTCGTCGTGCTCGATGGCGATACTGCCACCCTCGCGCAGCAACCGGGTTCCGGTACGCACCACGTCGGGGATGACCGCGAGACCGTCCTGGCCTGCGAAGACGGCAGCGGGCGGGTCGTGCAGCGCGACCTCGGGCGGTACCGCAGCGCCCACCGGGACATAGGGCGGGTTGCACAGCACCAGGTGAGCCATCCCATCCAGGGCACCGAGCAGTCCGGGATCGGCGACGTCGCCGGCGTACAGCACCACTGCGGTGTCGCCCGCGTCCGCCCTGGTGTCGGCGTTGTGCCGCGCCCAGCTCAGCGCCGCCGGATGGAGTTCCACCGCGTGCACCTGTGCATCGGGCCTGGCATGTGCCACCGCCAGCGCCAGCGCGCCGGATCCTGTGCAGAGATCGACCACCACCGGAGCCACCACGCCTTCCAGCGCGGCCAGGCCCCAGGCCAGCAGCACCTCGGTCTCAGGGCGCGGGATGAACACCCCGGACCCCACGGCGACCTCGACGGCGCCTAGCACGGCAGTCCCGGTGAGATGCTGCAGCGGCACCCGCGCGGCGCGCCGGTACACCAGCCCGCGCAATGCCTCGATCACTGCTGGATCGACTAGCGGAACCATCGGCAGCCGCCCGCGCTGCACACCGAGCACATGTGCGGCAAGTAGTTCGACGTCCACCCGCGGGGAGGCGACACCGGCATCGGTGAGGACCCGCTGCGCCTCGAGCATGGCCAGCCGCAACGGTTGCCTACCCACGAGCGTCCCGATTCACGACCGTCGCAGCTTCACGATCGTCCCCATTCACGATCGTCGCAGCCGCATCTCGCGGTCCGCCCCGATCAGCGCGTTGAGTACCCCGTCGAGGTCCCCGTCCAGTACCGCATCGAGGTTGTGGGCCTTGTAGTTCACCCGGTGGTCGGAGATCCGGTTCTCCGGGAAGTTGTAGGTGCGAACCCGCTCGGAGCGGTCCACGGTACGAACCTGCGAGCGGCGCTGTTCGGAGGCCTCCTGCTGCGCCTTCTCCTCGGCGAGCGCCTGCAGCCTGGCCCGCAGCACCGCCGTGGCCCGGATCCGGTTCTGGATCTGCGACTTCTCGTTTTGGCAGGACACCACGGTCCCGGTCGGCAGGTGGGTGATGCGCACTGCGGAGTCGGTGGTGTTGACGCTCTGCCCACCAGGACCTGAAGAGCGGTAGACGTCGATACGCAGGTCCTTCTCATCGAGATCGATCTCGACTTCGTCGGGTTCGGGGTAGACCAGCACCCCCGCGGCCGAGGTGTGAATCCGCCCGGCCGACTCGGTGACCGGGACCCGCTGGACCCGATGCACCCCACCCTCGAACTTCAGCCGCTCCCAGACACCGGACGGAGCCGATGTTGCTGGGCCACCCTTGACCGCAACCGTGACGTCCTTGTATCCGCCCAGCTCGGCCTCGGTGGCGTCGAGCACCTCGGCCTGCCAGCCGTGCCGCTCGGCGTAGCGCAGGTACATCCGCAGCAGGTCCCCGGCGAACAGCGCGGACTCCGCGCCGCCCTCCCCTGACTTGATCTCCAGGACCACATCAGCGTCGTCGTGCGGATCACGGGGCAGCAACAGCTCGGCCAGCTCGCTCTCCAGCCGCGGGATCCGCTCGGCGAGAATGTCAGCCTCGGCAGCGAAGGCAGGATCCTCGGTGACCAGCTCACGAGCGGCCACAACGTCGCCGCGGGCCTGATCCAGCTCGCGGACCACCCGAACGATGCGGGACAGCTCTCCGTAGCGCCGCCCCACCTTGCGGGCTGCGTCCTGATCGGCATGCAGCGCGGGGTCGGCGAGCTGGCGCTCCAGCTCGGCGTGCTGGTCCAGCAACGCCGCAACTGCCGCGGTGTCCACGGATCTCACCGATCCCTAGTCGATACAGTCCTTACTTATCGGTCCCTACTTCTGCCGTTTGCCGTAGCGCTTTTCGAAACGCGCCACCCGGCCACCGGTATCCAGGATCTTCTGCCTGCCGGTGTAGAAGGGGTGACAGTTGGAGCACACATCGACATGGATCTGACCGTCGCGCTTGGTGCTGCGAGTGGCGAAGGTGTTGCCACAGCTGCAGGTGACCTGCGTGTCGACGTACTCCGGGTGAATGCCCTGCTTCATAGATGTCCTCTCCTCGTGGCCGCCGGGTCCCCGCCGCGCATGGGCGGGGTGAACCGGAGCCGGACCGCCTGGGGCAGTCTGCCAGACCCCCACCACAACCGTCGGCCGAGCCACAGTGTTCCCCGAGTGTTCCTCCCCGCCTCACGCCGCCCTCATTGCCGCATTCTGCATCCAGACTGCACGGCGGCAGCGCCTGATTACCGCGTTCTGCATCCAGACTGCGGCTAGGTCAGTCGTCGCCGTTGCCGGCGGCGGATTTGGAGACCTGCATCAGGAACTCGATGTTGGTGCGGGACTTACGCAGGCGGTCCAGCAGCAGGTCGATGGCTTGCTGGGACTCCAGACCGGACAGCACTCGCCGCAGCTTGTGATGGATGGCCAGCTCGTCCGGGGACAGCAGCAGCTCTTCCTTGCGAGTACCGGATGGGTTGACGTCGATTGCCGGGAAGATTCGCTTGTCGGCGATCTTGCGATCGAGCTTGAGCTCGGCGTTCCCGGTTCCCTTGAACTCCTCGAAGATCACGGTGTCCATCGTCGACCCGGTCTCCACCAGGGCGGTGGCGAAGATGGTCAGCGAGCCGCCATCCTCGATATTGCGGGCCGCGCCGAGGAACCGCTTCGGCGGGTAGAGCGCGGTGGAGTCCACGCCACCGGACAGGATCCGGCCCGATGCCGGTGCCGCCAAGTTGTAGGCGCGGCCCAGTCGAGTGATCGAGTCCAGCAGCACGACCACGTCGTGGCCCATCTCCACCAGCCGCTTGGCCCGCTCGATGGCCAGCTCGGAGATGGAGGTGTGGTCTGACGGCGGCCGGTCGAAAGTCGAGGCGATGACCTCGCCCTTCACCGAGCGCTGCATGTCGGTGACCTCCTCCGGCCGCTCGTCGACGAGCACGACCATGAGGTGGCATTCCGGGTTGTTGGTGGTGATCGCGTTGGCGAGCGCCTGCAGGATCATCGTCTTGCCGGCCTTGGGTGGCGAGACGATGAGCGCCCGCTGACCCTTGCCGATCGGCATCACCAAGTCGATGACCCTGGTGGTCATCAGGTTCTGCTCGGTCTCCAGCCGCAACCGCTCGTTGGGGTACAGCGGGGTCAGCTTGGTGAACTCCGGGCGCTGCTTGGCCTGCTCGGCTTCCAGGCCATTGATGGTGTCGACCCGGACAAGAGGGTTGAACTTCTGTCGCTGCTGCTCGCCGTCACGAGGTTGGCGCACCGCTCCGGTGATCGCGTCACCTCGGCGCAGCCAGTACTTGCGGACCAGCGACAGTGACACGTACACGTCGTTGGGCCCGGAGAGGTAGCCCGAGGTGCGCACGAACGCGTAGTTGTCCAGCACGTCGAGGATTCCGGCGACCGGCAGCAAGACGTCGTCCTCGCGGACCTCCAGCTCACCACCGTCGCGACGTTCGCTACCGCGTTCGTTGCGGTTTCGGCGGTTGCGGTCGCGGAAGCGCCGGCCACGCCGACGATTGCCGTCGTCGTCGTCATCGCGCGCGCCATTCTGGCCGCCGGAGCTCTGGACACCGTTCGGACCGCCCTGGGACTGATCACTGGAGGTCTGATCACTCTGGGTCTGGTTGCCCTGGGTCTGGTTGCCCTGGGTCTGGTTGCCCTGGGAGCGAGGCGCCTCACCGGCACGGGCAGGACGACGACGCCGGTTGCGGGACCGGTCTGTACCGTCGGTGTCCCGGTCCGGCTGGTCGCCGGTCAGCGGCGCGGGCGGGCTGACCTGCGGCACGTCGGTCTGGACTCCAGTGGTCAGGACTGCAGCGGTCTGGGCCCCGGTCTCGGACCCGGTCTGGAGACCCGTTGGAGACGCAGTCCTCTCCGCGGGGGGGATAGTGCCCTCCAGCGGGAGCTGGTCGGCGTCGGCGTGCCGCTGCCGGGGTACGGCGCCCTGCCGCTCTTTGATCGCCGAGATCAGATCGTTCTTGCGGATACCGGCGGTGTCGGGAATCCCCAATTCGCCGGCGAGCTTGCGCAGATCAGCCAGCACCATCCCGGACAGCCCACCACGCCGACGGGTAGCCGTTCCGTTGTCCGAAGACGACGCAGACGTCACAGCCGACGCAGCGGCCACAGCAGACGCAGCCTGGGATGCAGATGCAGATGCCATCGGCGAAGCAGCTTGATCAGCTGGCTGCTGGTCCGAGGATGCCCCAGCGGGAACGTCGTTGCCCAACAGATTGATGTCGCTCACACAGGTCCTTCCTAACCGACCTGAGACACAGCTCAGGCCAGCCTGATCGCCGCCCGGCGGTATGCGGACGGCGCGTGGTCCGGTGCGGGAGGCTCGCGTACCACAAGTTCATCGGTGTCGAGCCGACCGGCACGGGACATGTTCAACTGCGGCCAGGGTGTGGGTGCCAGCCTTCCCGCTGCGGTGTAACTGGAGGGCGGGACAAGATTGCCCGGGTGAGAGGCCCCGAACTCGGCACCGGCGCCCGTGCACGCGGTGTCTGAACCCCTCCAAGACTATCGGTCCAGCGCCGCGGCGGCAACAACCGGCCCGCGGATAGGTGGATCACCTCCGCTCGACGGTGGCACCGTCACGAGCCACATCGAGCCGGTATCGGGTGAAACCGGCGGTGTCCACCACAGCCGGTAGCTGTCGCCGGGCAGGCAGCGCGAGCACCGTCGGCCCCGCGCCCGAGACCGCGGCGGGCACCCCAGCCGCACGCAAGGTGTCCACCAACCGCCCCGTCGCCGGGTAGGCGGTGCGGCGGTAGGTCTGGTGTAGCCGATCCTCGGTAGCAGCCAGCAGTAACTGCGGGGCCGCGGTCAACGCATGCACGGCGAGCGCGGCGCGCCCAGCCGTGAACGCCGCATCGGTGTGCGGCACGTCGGCGGGTAGCAGCCCGCGAGTGATCTGGGTCGAGGACGTCACCTGCGGCACCAAGAGGACGGGGGCGAGGTCTGGATGCGGTTCCAGGCGAACGGCGTGAAAAGACTGCTCGTCCCTCCAGGAGATCACCAGGCCGCCGAGCAGGCTTGCGCCGGCATTATCGGCATGCCCGTCGAACCCAGCCGCCAGGTCCAACGCGGCCTCGCCCGGCTCCATTCCCGCCAGCGCGTAGCCGGCGAGCACCCCCGCGACGGCAGCCGCGGCTGACGAGCCCAACCCCCGGGAGTGCGGGATGCGGTTGTGGCAGCGCAGCACCAGGCCGTCGACCTGGTAGCGGCATCGTGCGCAGGCGGCCCGTAGCGCACGCACTACCAGGTGTCCCTCGTCGGTGGGCACCTGCCCAGCGCCCTCGCCACAGACCTCGACCCGCAGACCGGACGGCGCCAGCGCCACCTCGACCTCGTCGTACAGGGCCAGCGCCAGCCCGAGCGCATCGAATCCCGGTCCGAGGTTGGCGGTGGAAGCCGGTACCCGCACCCGCACGGTCACTAGGTCACGCAAGATCCAGTGCGGCGGCCACCGCGGCGGGATCGACCGGAGTGGGCTCGGGCTCGGGAATGCCGCGCAACGCGGTGTCGGGATCTTTGAGCCCGTGCCCGGTCACCGTGCACACCACCAGGGACCCGCGGGGCAACCGCCCGTCGTCGGCGACTCGCAGCAGCCCGGCTACGGCGGCGGCCGAGGCCGGTTCGACGAATACCCCCTCCTGCCCCGCCAGCAGCCGGTATGCGGCGAGGATCTGCTCGTCGGTGACCGCCTCGAACAACCCGCCGGACTCGGCCCGGGCCCGCATCGCACCGTCCCAGGAGGCGGGGCTACCGACCCTGATGGCAGTGGCGATGGTGTCTGGATGCGACACCGGCGCGCCGTGCACCAGCGGTGCGGCACCGGCCGCCTGGAACCCGAACATCCGCGGCCGGCCGGGCACCAACCCATCGGCGTGGTACTCCGTGTACCCCATCCAGTAAGCCGTGATGTTGCCGGCGTTGCCGACCGGCAGGCAATGCACGTCAGGGGCGCGCCCCAGCACATCGCAGATCTCGAACGCCGCGCTCTTCTGCCCCTGCAGCCGCACCGGGTTGACCGAGTTCACCAGCGCGGTGACCGGGTAGTCGGCGGCGGTCTTGCGGGCCTGCTCCAGGCAGTCGTCGAAGTTGCCGTCCACGGCCAGGATCCGCGCGCCGTAGGCGGTGGCCTGCGCGAGCTTGCCCAACGCGATCTTGCCGCGGGGCAGCAGCACGGCGCTGGCCATCCCGGCCCGTGCCGCGTACGCGGCGGCCGAAGCGGCCGTGTTGCCGGTCGAGGCACACAGCACCGCCTCCGCACCGCGGGCCAGCGCTTCGGTCACCGCAAGGGTCATTCCGCGGTCCTTGAAGGAGCCAGTGGGGTTGACGCCTTCGACCTTAAGCAACACCTCGCAGCCGGTGCGCCCGGACAACATGGGTGCAGGCAGCAGTGGAGTGCCGCCTTCCTGCAGGGTCACGACCCGGCACCCTGGGCTTACCCGGATCCGATCCGGGTAAGCTTCGATCACTCCGGGCCAGGATGGGTTGGCCGTCACACCCGTTACCCGCAACGTCATGTGACCTCGCCCTCCATCTCCAGGGACAGCAGATCGGCCATCGTCTCCCGGCGCAGCAGCGGCCGGTGCGCGCCGTCGCGCACCGCGACCACGGCAGGGCGAGGCAGCAGGTTGTACCGGCTGGACATGGAGTAGCAGTAGGCGCCGGTACCGGCAACCGCGACCAGATCGCCGGGGGCCAGATCGTCGGGTAACCAGCAGTCCCGGACCACCACGTCACCGGACTCACAGTGCTTGCCGACCACCCGCGACAGCGCGGGCTTGGCCTCGGAGCAGCGCGAGACCAGCCGGCAGTCGTAGCTCGCGTCGTACAGCGCGGTGCGCACGTTGTCGCTCATCCCGCCGTCCACCGAGACGTAACGCCGCCGGGTGGAGGCTCCCAACGTCACCTCTTTGGTGGTGCCGACCTCGTAGAGCGTTACGGTGCCAGGTCCGACGATTGCCCGGCCCGGCTCGACGACCAGCTCCGGGACAGGCAAGCCAGCCGCCCCGCAGTAGCCGTCCACAATGGACCGCAGCTGGGCGGCCAGCTCGGCCAGTGGCGGTGGGTCGTCCGCGGCGGTATAGGCGATCCCCAGCCCTCCGCCGAGGTCAAGCGTGGTTACGCCGGCGATGGCGTCAGGTCCGTGCTCGTCCCGGATCGCGGCGAACAGGCCGACCATCCGGTGTGCCGCGACCTCGAAGCCGTCGGCGTCGAAGATCTGCGAGCCGATGTGGCTGTGCAGCCCCATCAGGCGCAGCCCTTCGGACTTGAGCACTCGACGGACAGCCTCTGCGGCGTCTCCGGCCGCCAGTGAGAACCCGAACTTCTGATCCTCGTGCGCGGTGGCGATGAACTCGTGGGTATGCGCCTCGACCCCGACCGTCGTCCGGATCAGCACCGGCTGCAGCACGCCGTGCCGGCGAGCGATGTCATCCAGGCGGGCGATCTCCAGGAAGGAATCGAGCACCACCGCACCGACTCCGGCCGTCACGGCCGCGGTCAGCTCGGCGACGGACTTGTTGTTGCCGTGCATCGCGATCCGGTGCGCCGGGAAACCGGCGTGTAGCGCCAGCGCGAGTTCGGTGCCGGTACACACGTCCAGGCCCAGGCCCTGCTCGGCCACCCAGCGGGCGATCTCGGAGCAGAGAAAGGCCTTGGCCGCGTAGTGCACCCGATGCGCCGCACCGAAGGCGGCCGCATGCTCGGCGCACCGGGCCCGGAAGTCCGCCTCGTCGACGACGAACAGCGGGGTCCCGTAGGTCGTGGCGAGCTCGCTGACCCCCACCCCAGCCAGCCGCACCACGCCGTCGTCGCCGCGGTGCGCCCCGCGCGGCCATACCGCCGGGTGCAATGCGTGCAGCTCGGCTCGCACACTGTCGATCGGGCCGGTCGGGCACGGTCCTGCGGTGGAGGACCGGGCCAGCACGTCGGCGTGCCGCGGCCCGGCGGGATGCGCCCTCACATCCGCTCCGGTGCGCTCACCCCGAGCAGACCAAGGCCGTTGGCCAGCACCTGCCGGGTCGCCTCGCTCAGCGCCAGCCTGGCGGCGTGCAGCGGGCTCGGTTTTTCGTCACCCAGCGGGAGCACCCGGCAGGTGTCGTAGAACCGGTGGTAGGCGCCGGCCAGCTGTTCCAGGTAGCGGGCCACCCGGTGCGGCTCGCGCAGCTGGGCGGCCGAGACCACGATGCGCGGGAACTCGCCCAGCGTGCGGATCAACTCACCCTCCCGCTCGTGGCCCAGCAGCCCGAGCTGGGCGCCCTTGGAGCTGATCCCGAGGTCGGTGGCGTTGCGGGCCAGCGACGCCAGCCGGGCGTGCGCATACTGCACGTAGAACACCGGGTTGTCGCTGGTCCGTTTGGACCACAGTTCGAGGTCGATGTCGATCGGCGAGGTATGCGAGGACCGGATCAGCGCAAAGCGCGCGGCGTCCACCCCGACCGCCTCGACGAGGTCCTCCATGGTCACGACGGTGCCCGCGCGCTTGCTCATCCGCACTCCGACACCGTCGCGCACCAGGTTCACCAGCTGCCCGATGAGCACCTCGACGGTGGCCGGGTCGTCGCCCAGCGCGGCGGCGACGGCCTTGAGCCTGCCGATGTAGCCGTGGTGGTCGGCACCGAGCATGTACACGCACAGGTCGAACCCGCGGGCTCGCTTGTCCAGGTAATAGGCGATGTCCCCGGCGATGTAGGCGGGTGCTCCGTCGCTCTTGATGACCGGGCGGTCCTTGTCGTCGCCGTACTCCGAGGAGCGCAGCCACCAGGCGCCGTCGGCGAAGTACAGCGCCCCGGAGTCCTTGAGCTGGGCGACGGCCGCATCGACCGCGCCGGAGTCGTGCAGGGACTGCTCATGAAACCAGACGTCGAAGTCGGTGCCGAAGTCGTGCAGCGAGCGCTTGATCGTGTCGAACATCAGAGCGACGCCGACCCTGCGGAACACCTCGCCGGAGTCAGCAGCTTGCAGCGCGCCGGGTTCGCGGCGCAGCACTTCCGCGGCGATGTCTGCGATGTAGTCACCGCGGTAGCCGTCGGCCGGGGCAGGCTGCCCGCTCGCGGCTGCCACCAGCGAGGCGACGAACCGGTCGATCTGCGCGCCGGCGTCGTTGAAGTAGTACTCCCTGGTCACCCCGGCGCCCGCGAAGGCGAAGATCCGGCCCAGCGCATCGCCCACCGCCGCCCAGCGGGTGTGGCCCAGGTGCAGCGGACCGGTGGGGTTGGCCGAGACGAACTCGAGGTTCACCTGGCAGCCGGCCAGGTCCTGCCCGGCGCCGAAACTCTGCCCGGCAGCGAGCACCTGCGCGACGATCTCGCCCTGGGCATCGGTCGCCAGCCGCAGGTTGAGGAAGCCGGGACCGGCGACCTCGGCTGTGCGCACCCCAGGGTGCCGCGCCAGCGCCTCGGCCAGCCACCCGGCGAACTCCCGAGGCGCTACCCCGGCCGACTTGGCGGTTTGCAGCGCCACATTGGTGGCGTAGTCACCGTGCTCGGGGTCGCGCGGACGCTCGACGATCACCGTGGCAGGAAGCACGGCGGGATCGAGACCACGGCCGATCAGCACGTCGTGGGCGACGGATCGGACCAGCTCGGCGAGCGCAGCGGGAGTCACCCCTGGAGTCTAGGGAGCCGTCGGGCCTGGTCGGTGAGCCGGTCGGACGGCCCCCTGGAGGATCCCTAGACTAGCCACCGTACGTGATCCCCTGATGAACGAGGACCAGGCCAGGCATGCCCAGTGGCAAGAGCAGCAAGGCGGTGCGCAACGCCCGCTCATTGGTGACGTCGACCAAGCCCAGACCGTGGGGCACGGTGGCGGCGGTCCTCGCCGTCCTGGTGTTCGCGGTCGGCATCTTCTACTACCTGTTCATCCGCTACGAGGACCGGCGCGCCTACACCCCCACCGCTGATAACAAGGACCCCTCGTCCCAGATCGAGGGCGTCGTCATCCAGACCTACGGCGAGGCCAACCGCGGGCACATCGGTCCCGACAAGCGGGTCGCCTACGACCAAAGCCCTCCTTTCGGCGGCCCGCACGACGCGACCTGGGCGGCCTGCAACGGCACGGTCTACGAGACGGCGGTGCGCAACGAGAACATGGTCCACGCCCTCGAGCACGGCGCCGTCTGGATCGCCTACAACCCGGACAAGATCACCGGTCCGGCGCTGCAGTCGCTGCGAGACCGGGTGCAGGGAGAGAGCTACCTCATGCTCTCGCCTTACCCCGGCTTGGACTCGCCGATCTCCCTGCAGTCCTGGGGGCACCAGCTCAAGCTCACGGATCCCGCCGACAAGCGGATCGACCAGTTCATCCAGTCGTTGCGGATCAACCAGTACACCTATCCCGAGATCGGGGCCAGTTGCGACGCCCTGACCGGCTTGTTCGATCCGGCGAATCCGCCGCCGTTCGTCGCCGAGCCGCCCGGTCCGGACGCCGTCCCGATGGAATTCACCGAGGGCCAGGACTTGACACCCGGTGAGCGGGCGGCGCCGCCAGCACCCGGGGCCGCGCCGCCGGTACCGGCCCCGCCCGCAGGTGGGTGACCCACGCCGTGGCAGAGACGGTCACCGGGACCAACCCGAGCGGCGGGAGTCCGCGCAGCGCTGAGATCGCTGCCGGTGCACATCGGCCCACTGCGAGCTGGACCCGTCTGGTGGCGTTGAGCGGTGCGGTGCTCGCCGTGCTGCTGCTCGGAGCAGCGCTGGGCATGTCGCTGCAGCGAGCGGTCGGGGCTCTGCCGCAGCCCGATGGCGGCTCGGTGGACATCGGCTTCGCCCAGGACATGTCGGTGCACCACCGCCAAGCGGTCCTGATGGCGAGCCTGGCCCGGGACCGCAGCGCCGACCCCGTAATCCGGTCGCTCGCCATCGACATCGAGGCCACCCAACTAGAGCAGGTCGGCCGGATGCAGGGCTGGCTCAGCCTGTGGGATGCCGCGGCGCTGCCCACCGGTCGGCACATGACCTGGATGAGTGGCGGCTCGATGCCCGGGATGGCGCATGGCAGCGGGGGCACGGCCGGCGTGGCCGTGATGCCGGGTATGGCGTCGCCCGCCGACCTGGAACGGCTCCGGGCGGCCAGCGGCGCGCAGTTCGACGTGCTGTTCCTGCAGCTGATGCTGCGCCACCACCAGGGCGGGGTGCCGATGGCCACTTACACCGCGCAGCACGCCGAGACAGCGCAGGTGCGCAACCTGGCCGAGAAGATCGTCATCTCGCAGGGTGCGGAGAGCGAGTACCTGGCCCAGCTGATCACCCAGCGAGGGGCGCAGCCGCTACCGCCGCCGGCCTGAGCGCCGTTGCGCGCAGGGCATGGGCGATCGGTGCGGTAGGCTCTGCGACGGCATCTCGATGATCGGCATGCCCCCGTAGCTCAGGGGATAGAGCACCGCCCTCCGGAGGCGGGAGCGCAGGTTCGAATCCTGCCGGGGGCGCCACTCTCGCCCGACGATCACCATCGACGGCGGCGCCGTCCTGGTGTGACCTGGGAGCTAGGCAAGACGTGCCGGTGCGGCCCCGGGTCAGCGTGGTGAGCGCGTTCATCAGCGAGGTACCGGGATCACCGGCACCCTCCCGGGACGGCCGTGGCCATCCGCCAGCATGCGGGGCGGCTGCCTACTTGGGTGGGGCCTGGCGACGCATGGCGTCGGTCAAAGTGGTATGGAATGCCTTGGCGTCGCGGCTGCGGACGTAGGTCGCGACTGCGTCGTAGAAGCCTTGCTGGAACTGGGGGCGCATTGCTTCTCCGTGCACGACCGACCACAGCACCATGCCACTCCGCAGCGCCTTCGCGGCCGATTGCTGGTTGGGCGTCAGCGACGAGACGTCGACGTCGGTCCGGATCGGCACCGAACCCTTGGCCTTGCTGAAGGCGAGTTGCGTGTCCGGCGAACCGAGGACGGCGAAGAATTCGGATGCCTCGCGGGCGTTCTCGGATTGGCGGGCTCGTACGAAGGTGTCCACAACGGCGACGTTTATCCCGTCGGTGCCGGGATAGGGCACCGCGCCGAAGGTCTTGCCGTCGACCGCCCCGGCGCTGACCAGCTCCCCGAAGGCCGAGTCGTTGAGGGTCTCGAAGGCGCACTCGCCGTCCGCAAGCTTCTTGGTGGCCGCGTCCCACGTCAGCGCCGCCGCCTGAGGGTCGGCGTAGTCCAGGATCTGCCCGAACCGGCGCAGCGCCTCGGCTACGGAGTCGGAGTCCCAGTGGAATCGATCCTCGGCGATCTGCCGCCACCCGTCAGCGCCCACCACGCTCAGCAGGGTGTTTCGAACAGCGCGGTGGTGGTAAAGGGGTCCTTGGCTCCCAGGCACAGTGGCGTGATGCCGGCTTTGTCAGCTTCGCCAAGTCATCGAGGAAGTTTGGGGGCAGGTAGCTTGCCCCCGGCTCGGTCACGCCGGCCTTCGCCAGCAGGGCGGTATTGTAAAATAGCATGTTGCCGCGGTGGGCGCTGGTCGGCATCCCGTGCTGCTCGCCGTCGACGGTGAGCCCGTCCCGGATGACCTCCGGCAGGGCCGCCGCCAGCCCGCCCTGGCCGTACAGGTCGCTGAGGTCGGCGACCTGGCTCTGATCGACGTATGCTCGCAGCGCTCCGCCGGGGAAGGTCTGCCACACATCGGGTGGGTTCCCGGACAGCAGGCGCTGGGTGAGCACGACCTGGGCGTTGCCGCCGCCGCCCCCCTCCACGGCGGCATTGGTGACCGTCGCCCCTGAGTGTGCTGCCCGGTAGGCGTCGAACAGCACGGTGAGGGCTTGATGCTCCGACCCCGATGTCCACCAGGAGACCACCTCGAGATCGGTAGCGGACCGCTGGCTCACGCCCCGGTCGGGCGCGCAGGCGACCGACACGCACGCGATAGTTAGCCCGAGTACGGCGAGGAGGCCTCGGAGTCTCATGCCGCACCCGCCTTGCTGGTCGCGATCGCGGGTTGCTCTTTGACCCGGAGGTCGTAGAACGCGAACGCCGCGACCACCGCGAAGCATGCGGCCGGAACCATGAAGGAGACGGCCGGGCTCGTGGCGTCCAGCGTTGCGCCCTGAACGAGGGGCATGATCGCGCCGCCGACGATGGCCATCACCAGTCCGGCGGCGCCGAACTTGGTGGCCGGGCCGAGGCCGTGCAGGGCAACCCCGTAGATGGTGGGAAACATGAGCGACAGGCAGAACGAGGCCAAGACCAGCGCGACGACCCCCGTGATGTCGGGTGCGGCCATGGCGTAGAGACACAGCAGCACAGCGAGGACGGCGAGGGCGCCCATTACCTTCGTCGCGCGGATCTTTCCGATCACCCAGGTCATGAGGAACCGGGACAGCAGGAAAACGATCAGGCTGACCTGCAGCAGGTAGCCGCCGAGCTCCAGACTGCCGTTGATGGCCTGCTGGACGTACTGCAGGATGAAGGTCCACGTGCAGACCTGCGCGGCGACATTGAAGAACTGGGCCACCACACCGAACCGGTACTTCTTGTTGTTCCAGAGCATCCGGGCTAGCGCGCCCTTGCCGGTGTCGCCGACGTCGGGGAACTCCTCGATGATCTTGGGTGCCCTCTGGATGGCAATCACGACCCAGATGACCAACAGCAGCATGCCGAGCCCGAGGTAGGGACCCATCACGGCGCCGAGCTGCGCCTCACGGATGACTTGGACCTGCTCCGGCGTGGCCGAGGTCAAGTCCACCGGGGACTCCAGCTTCGGCAAGATCAGGGTCGCGGCGATCAGCACGCCGATGTTGGTGCCCAGCGGGTTGAACGCCTGCGCGAAGTTCAGCCGCCGGGTGCCGTCTCCTCCGGACCCAACGAGAACACGTACGGGTTGGCCGAGGTTTCCAAGATGGAGCACCCGGCGGCCAGAGCGAACAGCGCGACCAGGAATGCCTCGTAGGTCAGAATCTTGCTCGCGGGATAGAACAGGAACGCCCCAGCGGCGGCCAAGGCGAGGCCGGTCAGCAACCCGGCCTTATAGCCGAACCGCTCGTTGATTAAGGCCGCCGGCAGTGCGAGGAGGAAGTAGGCGCCGAAGTAGGCCAACTGGACCAGGCTGGCCTGGAACGTACTCATTTCGAAGATGTGCTTGAAGCCGGCCACCATCGGCGTGGTCAGGTCGGCCGCGATCCCCCAGGCCGTGAAGCAGCCGATGACGACCACGAAGAGCAAACCCATCTTGGGATAGACAAGGCGCTGTTTCGTCGGCGCCGCGCGCTCGGCGTCGTGGTTCGAGACTGCTTGCGCCATGACGGACACGTCCCTTCGAGACAACGCCGATGTGGCCTCGTGGGATCTGTCGCTACAATCTACGACAGGGCTAACCGACCGTACGTCTTCCCGCGAGTCAGGCGCAATGGGGCCGGGCTGTCCCGCCGGAGATTCGGCGCGAGGAACGTACTCATCGTGAAGATCCGCTGAAGGCCGCCACCATGGGAGCGGTCATGTCCGCGCCGATTCCCCATGCGTGAAGCAGCAGATCACGACGGTGAACAGCACGGTCATTTTCTTGTAGCCCAACGGATGGGTGGTCCGGTCCGGCTGAGTGGTGGCCCGGCTCGCGCCCGCCGGCTGCCCGGTTGTGCTCATTGCGGCTCTCCCTTCGCCGTCCGACGTGCCAGGGTCACGTCCCGTGGCGAACGTCAGTGGTGGACCTCAGGTGGTCGGCAAGTGGCCACGTCCAGCGCCCGTCGCGTCGCTGGAGCAGTCCCGGGCCGCCAGCAGCGCGTCGATCTCGGCTCGTGTTGGCGGGTCGGCACCCGGCCGGGAACATGTGATCGCCGCGGTCAGGGCCGCCGCGTCCACGACGCTGGCCAGGGTCGACTCGTCGATCGCAGCTACCGCCTCGCGGCGCGAACCGCCGATCAGGTCGGCCCGGTGCAGCGCCTCAAGAAACCCGGAGGTGAAGGAATCACCCGCGCCGACGGTGTCCACCAGGTCGATCGGCACGGCCGGTCGGTGCAACTCAAGGCCGGCGGAGACGGCGTAGACCCCCACCGCACCGCGGGTCACCACCACAAGGGCCGGTCCTAACCCCAGCCAGTCCTGTGCCACGAGCTCATCGGCCTGGTCGGGATAGAGCCACCGAAGGTCTTCGTCGCTGACCTTGACAACGTCGGAAAGGGCAACCAGACGCTCGATGCCCGTCCGCGCCCGCGCCGCGTCACCCAGCAGGGTCGGCCGTACATTCGGGTCGTAGGAGATCGTCACCCGGCCCCTCGTGCGCTCCCGCTCGACCAGGTCCAAGACATTCGTGTTGCCGGGCGGGAGGGCCGTCGCCAGCGAACCCGTGTGTAGGCAGCGGGTCTCGATCGGCAGGGGCGCGAGGGCGGGCATGTCCCATGCGATCCGGAAGTCGTACGACGCAACGCCCGCGGCGAGCGTCGCAATGGCGAGGCTGGTCGACATGCCCTGAGCGGGACCTCCGTTAACACGGACGCCACTTGCCCGCAGATGCTCAAAGATCATCTCACCCAGCCCGTCGGGCCCGAGGCGCGTCATGAGCGTCACCGGAACACCCAGCCGTGCCAGACCGAGCGCGACGTTAGCCGGGCTGCCGCCCGGATGAGCGACGAACGTCCGACCTCTGCGCTGGCCGACCAGGTCGACAAGCGCCTCCCCGACGACAACAAACATGCACATCACCACCCCGACCGAGCGCAGCGGCGCAGGCACAACTCGAGCTCGGCGAGCTGGCGGGGAGGATCACTTAGCTGGCCGTGTGTCTGGTACTCACGCTGGCTGTCACGCCCGTGCGTATCCGAGTCGCCCATGACCCAGTACATACCCGCTGGACCGGGCACGTGACACCACCAGTCGTGTCCCGGATCCAGCGGGCCCGGTGCGTGCTTCGCGGCGGTCCTACCCACAGCGGGCACGAGTATCAAACCCGGGCTCTCAGCGATAGCCACGCCGACCGGAAACTCCTTCACCTTCTGGACCAACTCAGCGTCGAGCAGGCTTCTGTCCTATCGCCAGATGTAGCAACCACACGACGAAGATAGCTAACACCATGAGGAGCGCCACAACGTCCCCCACGCGGCCGAAACTATCTCCGACACCGCAGGGGGCTAGTAGAGCGTTCCGGGCCGGCGATCCGGACCGCGTTGGCCGGGCACGGCCCCAAGGATTTGCGCCAGTTTGAGACCGAGTTCCCCCAGCGACTCTCCCATGCCGCCGAGGACTCGACGGCCAATATCGGCTAGGCGACGAATCCCGCCGGGGTGGGGCAAACATGCCGCGTCACGACACACCGGTGAACACCGCCGATCGGTTGGGGCCATCAGCGCTCACTACCAGGCGCCTCCGATATGCACATTGCCTTCGATGACCAGCATGCCGCCGGAACGCCGCTGATCAGACGTGGGACCGTCTGCGCGTTGCCCCGCCGGGGCACTACGTCTGAAGGCGGTGTTGCGTTTGACCGAATGTCGGCAAGCTCAGCTGTGGCGGTACTGCGTTTAGATGGTCAGCGTCAGCTCGGCGACGGCCGCCGGAAGCCGGTGCCTCGGGTCGACATCCATACCGAACTCGTAGTGGCCTCGGCGAAGGTCCTGGATGAAGGCGTGTCCCGCGCTGAGCGCAGCCGTTTGAGGCCGCGCATCGGCCGCAGTTGGGATTTCAGCTGGCCGTGATCTGCTTCGATCGGGTTGTTCGTGTACTGCTCCATAGCTTCTTGCATCGGCCGCGGGGAGTCGAGCGGATCGTGACTCGTGGAATCAATCGTGGAATCAACTACAGGACACGGGATGCCGGTGGACAAGATCAGCCAGCGTACAGGACAGCAAGAAGATCATGGAGCTTCTTGAGGGGGTATGACTCATGGGCAGTGACCGCGCGGCGGCCGTTGTCGGGTGTGACCACTACACGGTGACTCGGTAGGTGCGGCTACGCCTCCGGACCAGGCCCAGTGCCCCTTGATCACGGCGGTTGGTAACGGTACGGGCTGGCTGAGCGATCTGCGTGTGAACAGCGTAATCAGCCGGCCACAGAGAGTAGCTAGTGGAACGCCAGGTGCCATGTGTCCCACTGTGCCGGTGAACCTGCAAGGAGGTTATGGCCGCCGTGAATTCGCACCAGTCGCCTGCTGGTCTTGGCCCCCCAAGGCAGGGGTCTGCGCGGTCCGCTGGGATCAGCGAGGGTGACCGGGTCTCTGTGCGTTGGTCGAAACCCTCTATCCGCACACGTCCAGCCGGGGATCTTTTCCAGCCCGTCGCCAGCTCGAAGCCGCGCCCAGCTGCTACCACCGTCCAGCCGGTCGCGCCCGTTGACCGGCCAGAACAGGGTGACGAGCTGGTGTCTGTCCCGGCGCCGCAGTCGGGGTATGTCTCGGGCGCGCCGCGGTGGGTCGGTCGAGGCGACAGACTGATGTTCGGGATGCCGGGGCTGGTGATTGCTCTGGTGGCCAGCGTCGCGCTGGTGCTGGTGTTGGCCGGGGTGACCGTGTTCACGACCTCGTCGTCCACCGAGTCACCGGTTGCCGGGCTAAACCCGGCTCGGTTACCGGCTCCCGTGACGCCCGTGATCAGTGACGGGCATCCAGCAACCGTTCCTCCCATCGATGCGTCGGCGGAAGCTACCGGGCAGACACCGGCCGAGGCGTCTTCCCCAGACCCCTCTCCGGTAGCCGTGCACCAACAGCCCGTGCCGGCAGCCCATCGTCTGGTGTCAGCTCCCCCCGCTCAGACGCCGCCTGCTTCGGATCACGAACCCGCCGGGCCACCGCCATCATGGACGGTAACCACCGACGATGCCAGATCGCGGACCGTCACTACCGGCTCGCACACAGCGAATAAAGAATCGCAGACGACCAATACCGAACCGTGTGACTGCGATGACACGACGCGCGAGGTCCCCACTCATGGG
>JBQTHE010000090.1:0-14595 GCA_052390115.1 Pseudonocardiales bacterium
CAATCGCCAACTTCAAGACGTGGCGCTGCATGCACACCGACTACCGCCGCCCACTTCGAACCTACCCGACCGCTTTCACTGCGATTCGCTCACTCCACTTCTTCAAGCTGAGTTTCCGATAAGTCTCGGTGTACCGCTGCTGTTCCGTGCACGAAAGCCGGACACACCGTGCACGAAAGCCGGACACGCCGGGAGGTGAAACTTGCCAGCGTCCACATGGCCGGCATGGAGACATATCGGGGTAACGGGGGCCTCAGATACCCCGATAAGTCTCCATATCGCGCGCAAGAAGGCGAGAAGGAAGGTGCAACGTGGCGCTTGAGCCGCAGGCGGCGAGGCGGAGCTGGGTCGTGCTCCTGTACTTCTACGCGGCGGCGCTCGTCGGCCTCGGCTTCGTCGTCGTCGGCATCACCACGGGCCTCTTCGGCGCCAAGAATGCCCTGTTCCCGGGCTTGGGCCTGCCCAGTTACAGCTACGAGTACCGCTTCCCGCCGGACTCGCCCAGCCCCACGGAGCCGACGGAGCAACAGCGCCAGGCCGCAAAGGACCGGGCGATCGACGAGCGCCGTAACAGCGGTCTGGACGACGTGCTCAACGGCCTCATCATCGCCGGCGTCGGGGCACCCGTGCTGGTCTGGCACCTCAAGCGCGGTCGTGCGTTGAGCGCCGGGGCCGAGCAGCGCACTCAGCCGCCCAGCAGCAGCTAGCCCCAGCCGCTACCGGTCCAGCTCGCCGCGGATGAAGGCCTCGACGGCGTGGTGAGCGTCGGAGTCGGAGTACTGCTCCGGCGGTGACTTCATGAAATACGACGAAGCGGAGATGATCGGGCCGCCGATGCCCCGGTCCTTGGCGATCTTCGCCGCGCGGATCGCGTCGATGATCACGCCGGCGGAGTTGGGTGAGTCCCAGACCTCGAGCTTGTACTCCATGTTCAATGGCACGTCGCCGAAGGCCCGGCCCTCCAGCCGCACGTAGGCCCACTTGCGGTCGTCCAGCCACGGCACGTGGTCCGACGGGCCGATATGAACCGCGGCCTTCTCCATCTCATGCGGCACCTGCGACGTCACCGACTGCGTCTTGGAGATCTTCTTCGACTGCAACCGCTTGCGCTCCAGCATGTTCAGGAAGTCCATGTTGCCGCCGAAGTTGAGCTGGTAGGTCCGCACCAGCTCCACCCCGCGGTCCTCGAACAGCTTGGCCAGCACCCGGTGCGTGATGGTGGCCCCGACCTGGGACTTGATGTCGTCACCGATGATCGGTACCCCGGCCGAGGTGAACTTGCGCGCCCACGCCGGATCGGAGGCGATGAACACCGGTAACGCGTTGACGAACGCGACGCCGGCGTCCAGTGCGCACTGGGCGTAGAAGCGGTCCGCCTCCTCCGAGCCCACCGGAAGGTAGGACACCAGCACGTCGGCGCCGGATTCGCGCAGCACGTCGACCACGTCGACCGGCTTCTCGTCGGACTCGGTGATGATGTCCCGGTAGTACTCGCCCAGACCATCCATCGTGTGCCCACGCGTCACGGTGACCCCCAACGGGGGCACGTCGCAGATCGAGATGGTGTTGTTCTCGCTGGCCACGATGGCCTCGGACAGGTCGCGCCCCACCTTCTTGGCATCGACGTCGAACGCCGCGACGAACTGAAGGTCACCGACGTGGTAGTCGCCGAACTGCACGTGCATGAGACCGGGCACCCGGGTGGTGGGATCGGCGTCCCGGTAGTAGTGCACGCCCTGTACCAGGGAGGCAGCGCAGTTGCCGACGCCCACAATGGCGACCCGGATGCCGGGACCGCCGTGATGCTCGACGCGGCCTTCAGTCATGGTCTGACCCTTCTTTGTCGTCAGGTGATGGTGGGGGGTTCGCCTGTTCGTGGGCGATCAGTTCGTTGAGCCAGCGCACCTCGCGCTCACTGGTGTCCAGACCCATCCGGTGGAGCTCGAGGGTGTAGCGGTCGATCTGGTCGCCGGTCCGCGCCAGAGCAGCCCGCAGTCCCTCTCGACGTTCCTCGACTCGGCGACGCCTGCCTTCCAGGATGCGCATCCTGACTTCGGCGGGGGTCCGTGAGAAGAACGCCAGGTGCACTCCGAAGCAGCCGTCCTCCCAGGTCTGTGGGCCGGCGTCGGCCAGCAAGGTGGCGAAGCGCTCCTTGCCGTCCGCGGTGAGCTTGTACACCCGCCGGGCGCGGCGGGTCCAGGGCTTGCCCCGGCCGGCGCGCAGCTCCCGCGAGTCCTCCAGGCGCTCGTTGTCCTCGACGATGAAGCCGCAGCGTTGCAACCGACGCAATGTGGGGTATAGGGAGCCGAAAGAGCAGGCGCGAAACGCCCCAAGCAGATCGGTGAGTCGTTTGCGCAGTTCGTAGCCGTGCATCGGATCATCGTGAAGCACCCCGAGCACCGCCAGCTCCAGCACGCGGCACCTCCTAGCAGGCAATTCGATGTATAAATCGATTATATCGTGACGATACATCTCGTAGCATCAGGGACCGGCCGGTCGCCGGAACACCGCAGCGATGATCACGAAACGGTTGCGTAGGCTGTCTGGCGTGCGGACCGAACGGCAGGTGGTGGACTACGCGTTGCAGCGGCGTGCGCTGCTCGCGGAGGTCTACGCCGGCCGGGTCGGGGTCATGGACGTCTGCGACGCGACCCCGTACCTGCTACGGGCGGCCAAGTTCCACGGCGAGCCCAGCTCGGTCACCTGCCCGGTATGCCGCAAGGAGCCTTTGACGCTGGTCTCGTGGGTGTACGGTGACGAGCTCAAGCATGTCGCAGGCTCCGCCAGGACCCTCGATGAGCTGAACCGGATGGCGGCGCTGTTCGAGCAATTCAGCGTGTACGTCGTCGAGGTTTGCCGGACGTGCAGCTGGAACCACCTCGTGCAGTCATACGTCCTGGGGACGAGGGGTGTAGGGAGCAGGCGGTCCCGCCGGAGGACCGCGGCGGAGTGACCCGCGCCCCCAGCTCGGCGTACCCGTCGACGATCCCTTCGCGGCCCGAATACTGGTCTGGGAGGCCAAACGCGTGAGCGACCAGCGAGATGACAGCGGTCGGCACTCGTGGGATCCGAGTGAGAACTGCCCACCGGAGCGGTTCGCCCAACCCCGGCAACAGGGTGGGCGGGCCGGCGATTCGGCCAGGGGTGGTCCACCACCCGGGGGCGGGCGGCCGACCCTGCCACCCCGCCAGGAGCCCGAGCTACTCACCCACGCCGCCTCCCGGCGTACCGATCGCGGCGATCGGTACGGCAGGTGGCGCTATCTTCGGGGCTACCCTTGGACGGGCGGCGGGACTCGCAGCCGCTGGATCCGCAAGGTCGCGCTAGTAGGCCTGTTACTTGCGGTCCTGACGCCGGTGCTGGCGTTCTTTGCCGGCTGGCTGTTCTTCACCGTGCCGTCCCCGGCGGCGCTGGCGGCGGAGCGCAAGCAGGTCACCACGATCATGGCCAGCGACGGGACCACCGAGATCGGCCGCTACGTGCCCGAGCAGGGCAATCGAATCGCGGTCGATCTCGACGATGTTCCGGTGCATGTGCAGAACGCCGTGCTGGCCGCCGAGGACCGCAGCTTCCGGTCCAACCCCGGATTCGACATCACGGGCATCGCGCGGGCCGCGTGGAACCAGCTCACCGGGGGCACCGGCGGTGGGTCCACGATCACCCAGCAGTACGTCAAGGTTGCCACCGGCCAGGACGAGTACAGCCTTTCTCGAAAATTCCGCGAGGTGATCGTCGCGGCCAAGATCACAAAGCAGAACTCCAAGGACCGGATCCTGGAGGACTATCTCAACACGATCTACTTCGGCCGCGGGGCCTACGGTATCCAAGCCGCCAGCCAGGCGTACTTCGGCAAGAACGTGCAGAGCCTGACTCCCGCAGAGGCGGGGGTGCTGGCCGCGGCGATCCGGTCCCCCTCCCGGTTGGATCCGGCCAAGAACCTGGAGCAGTCGGAACTCCGGTGGAACTTCGTGATGGACGGCATGGTCGCCCAGAGCTGGTTGTCCGAGGTCGAGCGGGCTGCGACCCGGTACCCGGCGACCATCGAGCCGGGAAAGGCCCCGGGCTCACCCACCGACGACCGGGCGCACATCGTTGACCGGGTGCTTGAAGAGCTGGAGAAGCAGGGCATCAATCGAGAGCAGCTGGCCGTCGACGGTGGCCGGATCAGCACGACCATCGATGCCCGGGCGCAGGGTCTGGCCCGGGACGCGGCGCTCACCGAGTTGCGCGGGCAGCCGACGAACCTGCACTCCTCGCTGGTCGCGATCGATCCGCGAACCGGGGGGGTGATCGCCTACTACGGCGGAGCCGAAGGGAATGGTTTCGACCTGGCTGGCGGGCCGGTGTGGAATCCGGGCTCGGCTTTCAAACCCTTCGCCATGATGGCCGCGCTCAAGCAGGACATCGGCTTGAACTCGATCTACGACGGCAGCTCTCCGCTGGTCATTGACGGTAGACCCTATGCCAACTCGGAGAGTCGCGACTACTCCAAGCTGACCTTGCATGAGGCCATGACCCAGTCGGTCAATACGGCCTTCGTGCGGCTGGCCGAGGACGTGGGACCGCAGGCGATCCGCAATGCCGCGGTCCAGGCAGGCATCCCGGAGCAGGTCAACGGCAAGCGCGCGATGGCGGAGCTGGACAGCGGGCAGCCTGCGGTCGGCATCACGCTGGGCCAGTACCCGGTGCACACGATCGACATGGCCAGTGCCTACGCGACCTTCGCCGCTGACGGGATGCGCCACGAGCCGTTCTTCGTCCGGGAGTACGTCAACGCCCGTGGCGAGGTCGACTACAAGCACGTCGACGAGCCGGAACAGGCCTTCGACCCGACGAACCTCGAGCGCAATTCACGGCTGGCTCGCAACCTCACCGCGACGTTGACCGACGTTGCGCGCAGCTCGCAGATCCCACTGGAAGGTGGCCGTCAGGTCGCTACCAAGACCGGTACCCACCAGCTCGGCGACACCGGCTCCAACTCTGCCGCCTGGACGGTCGGCTACACCCCTTCGATCTCCACGGCGGTGTGGGTAGGCGACCCGGCGAACTCGGCGATCAAGAACTCCGACGGCGGCGACATCTTCGGGCGGGGCTTGCCAGGAGCGATCTGGCAGCGGTTCATGGATTCCTACCTCGCGGGCACACCCATGGAGACCTTCCCCGAGTTCAAGCTGATCGGTCCGGCCCCGCCACCCCCCGTGCAGGCGGCTCCACAGCGGTCGGCCACCCGCGAGCCCGCACGGACCAGGCCGTCCGCCCAGCCCGAACCGGATTTCGAGTCCTTCCTCCCCACTCCGGTCGAGCCTGACGAGAAGCCGACCGAGCGCCCTTCGGGAAACTGCTTCCCGTTCGGATGTGACGACTCCCCGCCGGAAGATGACGACGAGGAAGGCGATGGTGAACGGCGTTGACCGTGGTTTGGTAGCAGGCTTCGTAGCATCACCGCCGTGCAGATCGATGGGCGCTCCCTGACGCCATCGCAGCGGGTGGTACCCAGCTGGACCGACCCGGTGCCCCGGCTGGCCAGCCGGATCGTGGGCGGTCCGCTGGGCCGCCACGCCGTGCTCGGCCGGCACTGGTTCTGGTCCCCGCTGCGGGTGGTGTTGCTCTTCGCGACGATCACCTTGGCGCTCGGCTGGCTGGCCAAAGCACCGTGCCTGCAGACCTATACCGACAGCGCAGGTGTCCTGCAGCTGGACTGGCGGGACGGCCGGCAGTACCGGGCGATGTGCTACTCGGACACTGTCCCGCTCTACACCGCAGAGCGGCTGGACCGGCCCGGGCTGGCGGGCCTGCCGTACGCCACCTCGTGGATCGAGAATCAGGGCGAGCCCGGTGAGCAGGTGCGGTACATGGAGTACCCGGTGCTCACCGGGATGTACCAGTTTGCGGTAGCCAAGCTTGCCCAGGCCTGGGTGGCGGTGGCGGAGCTGGGCTGGTTGCCGGGATCGGCAGCCGCGGTCGTGTACTTCGACATCAGCGCGGTGTGGCTGGCCGCGGCGTGGTTGGTGACGGTGTGGGCACTGGTATTGCTGTCGCCGCGACGACCATGGGATGCCGCGCTGGCCGCCCTGTCGCCCCTGGTGGTGGTGCACGCCTTCACCAACTTCGACGTGCTGGCCACCGCGCTGGCCACGACCGGGCTGCTGGCCTGGGCCCGGCGGCGCCCGCTGCTGGCAGGTGTGCTGCTAGGCCTGGGTGCGGCTGCCAAGCTCTACCCCCTATTCCTGTTGGGACCGATCCTGCTGCTGTGCTTGCGGACCGGACGGTTGCGGGCCGGACTGCAGGCAACCGCTGCGGCGGCGGTGAGCTGGGTGATCGTCAACTTGCCGGTGGCGGTGCTGTACCCAGCCGGATGGACGGAGTTCTTCCGGCTCAGTAGCCGGCGCGGGGCCGATCCGGACTCGCTGTACACCGTGGTGTCCACCTTCACCGGGTGGCCTGGTTTCGACGGGGTGCTTGTCCCCGGTCAGATCCCTGCCGTGCTCAACCTGGTCAGCGCGTCGTTGTTCGTGCTGGCCTGCGTGGGGATCGGCTGGGTTGCGCTGGCCGCGCCGCGCCGCCCGCGGCTGGCTCAGTTGTGCTTCCTGGTGGTGTGTGCGTTTCTGCTCGTCAACAAGGTGTGGAGTCCGCAGTACTCGTTGTGGCTGGTACCGCTGGCGGTGCTGGCGATCCCGCAGTGGAAGCCGGTGCTGGCCTGGATGGTGCTCGACGCTTTGGTCTGGGCCCCCCGGATGGCCTATTACCTCGGCGTGGACCGCCACGGCCTGCCGATCGAGCCATTCCTCGGCGCGGTGTTGCTGCGCGACGCCGCAGTCCTGCTGCTCATGGCCCTAGTCCTCAAGCACATCTGGCACCCCACCCAAGACCCAGTCCGCCAAGCTGGCGACGACGACCCCCACGCCGGTGTCCTCAACAACGCCCCCGACGCCCGCGTGCTACCCACCCCGACATGGAGACATATCGGGATTACCACGACCCGATAGCCCCGTTATGTCTCCATGTCGGCTTATGGACCCAGCTGTTCGCGGAGCCAGGCGATGTCGTCGGTCTGGGTGGCGGGGTCGGTTTCGAGGATCACGGTGGCGCCTGCTGCGGCGCAGACGCCTACCAGCTGCTCGGGCTCGATGGTGCCCTGGCGCACCGGCGCGTGGCGGTCCCGAGCCGAACCGAACTCGTCGCGTGAGTTGTTGCAGTGCACGAGGTCGATCCGGCCGGTGATGGCCGTGACCCGGTCGACGGCGTCGGCCAGGTCCTCCCCCGCGGCGAACGCGTGGCAGGTGTCCAAGCAGAAACCGACGTCGTATTCGCCGATCGCGTCCCACAATCGGGCCAGCGAATCGAACCACCGCGCCACCGCGTTGTCTCCGCCTGCGGTGTTCTCCACCAGGATCCGGGTGCCGAACCCCCCATCGGCCGATTGCCGGGCAAACATCTTGCGCCAGTTCTCCACGCCCTGGGCAGGATCCTCACTCTTAGTGACATAGCCGCCGTGTACCACCAAACCGTGTGCCCCGATCGTGGCAGCCGCGGCAGCATGCTGAGCGACCAGCTTGCGGGACGGAATGCGGATGCGGTTGTTCAGTGATGCCAGGTTGATCACGTACGGTGAGTGCACATAAATCTCTAGGTCAGCGGTGCGCAGCTGGTCGGCTTGAGGATGGGCCCGGGGCGCCTTCCAGCTCTGCGGATCTGCGAGAAAGAACTGCGCCGCCGCCGCGTTGCGCTCGGTAGCGGCCTTGATGGGATCGTCGTCGCTGACGTGGGCGCCGATGCGCATGACGGCCAGCCTAGACCGGCCGGTCAAAGGGCGATCGGCACACCTGCAAGGAAATACGGTGAGTGCACAGCGTCACCTCGATCTGCTGAAAGTGCTGGTCGCCGTCACAGAGAGGCTCTAGAGTCGTTACTCTCACGACACAACCGGGTAACTGAGCGACGTACTGAGCGACACGGAGGAACCTTATGCGCACACGGGCGAGGGTGACCACGGTTGCGGGAGCAGCCACGTTACTGTGCGCGGCGAGCACGTTCGGAGTCGGCTTGTCGGCCCTCGCTGCACCCTCCACCGTTTCCACAGCTGCGACCCAGGCAGCGGCGCCGTCACCGATGCTCGTGGGCGGTTGCGGGGACACGGTGCGTGGTGAACCAGGGCAGCGAGTAGGCGTGCGGACGGCAGGCCTTCCTGTCGTCGACGTCGGCCGGGTGCCCTCAAGCGGCTCGAGCACACTCGACGCCACTCCGGCCCTGCGCGAGATGCTGGGACCGGTGGCCCCGGCGTGTGCGATCACCGCCGAGGCGATCACGCCACTCACTAAGCCGGTTGAGGCTTTGATCGCTCCCGCCGCGGCTCCGGCCAGGGATATGGTCGGCGGCGTGGTTCCGGCGCTGGCCCAGCCCGCGTCGCCGGAGGCGCCAGCGGCGCCACCTCCTGCGGCGCCGGCCGGACAACCGCAGCCGGTGGCAGGCCCGCCAGCGTTGAGCCCTGCGGGCTTCGGTCCCTACTTCGGACCAGCGTCACCGCCCTTCCCGTACGCGCTGGGCCTCTACAGCAGCGGATTGCCCCACTACAACTATGCTGAACTGCTGGCGATCGGTCGCCCAGGCTCACTAGGCCGGCTCTCGGCCGGCATGCTGACCGCGGACCTGTTCGGCTCGCAGTCGGTGAGTAATACCCCGTCCCTCGGCAAGCAGAGTGCCGCGGCCAACGACGTCGCCGCCGCGGGTCGGGCATCGGCGTTGGAGGCCAGCGGTGTCGAGCGGATCGCGCTGCCGGTGCTGGTGGCGGTGCTGATGCTGGCCAGCGTCAGCGCGGCGCTGCTCCGCAGCTGGGTGCTCGGGCGGCGCTGATCCGTTCAGCTCTCGCGCCACCCAGCAGATCGGGCTGAATCGCTAGTCAGCCTCTTGCGGCCACCCCGCGATTCTGTCGCGGGGTGGCCGTTTGCTATCGTCACCTGCCGGACCAGCCGGCAATGGTCTGATTGCCGGCTCGGCCGGCAGTGGATTGATTGTCGGCCCAGCCGGCAGCGGCCTGATTTGCCGGTTCGGCCGGCAACACCCTCCTGCCGCGGAAAGTCCGCGGCCGACTAGCCCACAGGAGGTAAGTGGTTTTCATGCGTCATTACGAGATGATGATCATCCTCGATCCGCAACTCGACGAGCGCACCGTGGCACCATCGCTGGACCAGTTCCTCGGCGTCGTCAAGACGCAGGGCGGCAGCGTCGACAAGGTCGAGGTCTGGGGCAAGCGCCGGCTGTCCTACGAGATCAGCAAGCGCACCGAGGGCGTTTACGCCGTCGTCGAGCTCTCTTGTACGCCTGCGACGGTAGCCGAGCTCGATCGGCAGCTCTCGCTGAACGAGTCGATCCTGCGCACCAAGGTGCTGCGGCGCGACGCTGGAAGGAAGGGCTGACGTGGCTGGCGAGACCATCATCACGGTGATCGGAAACCTCACAGCGGACCCGGAGCTGCGATTCACGCCGTCCGGTGCCGCGGTAGCCAACTTCACGGTGGCCTCCACGCCACGGACCTTCGACCGTCAGACCGGCGAGTGGAAGGACGGCGAGGCGCTCTTCCTGCGCTGCAACATCTGGCGGCAGGCCGCGGAAAATACCGCCGAGTCGCTCACCCGAGGCATGCGGGTGATTGTCAGCGGGCGGCTGCGCCAGCGCTCGTTCGAAACCCGAGAAGGCGAGAAGCGCACTGTCGTTGAGATGGAGGTCGACGAGGTCGGCCCCTCGCTGCGCTACGCCACCGCCAAGGTCAACAAGGTGACCCGTCAAGCTGGCGCATCGGGCAACGGTGGATATGGCGCCTCCGGGTCGTCGGCCGACGACCCGTGGAGCTCGGCTCCGCAGGCCGGTGCGCCCGCCGGATCCGGCAGCGGCGCCGCTGGCTACGACGACGAGCCCCCGTTCTGATCACCCGTTCTCGGCGCGACTCTTTCAGGAGTACCTCAATCATGGCCAAGCCCCCGGTACGTAAACCGAAGAAGAAGATCTGCATTTTCTGCAAGGACAAGGACGCCGCTATCGACTACAAGGACACGGTGTTACTGCGGAAGTACATCTCCGACCGCGGCAAGATCCGGGCCCGCCGGGTTACCGGCAATTGCAGCCAGCATCAGCGAGACGTCGCGGTCGCGGTGAAGAATGCGCGCGAGGTGGCGCTGCTGCCCTACACGTCGACCGCACGCTGAGCCGAGGAAGGGAGCGACCAGGTGAAGATCATCCTTACCGCTGACGTCCCCAATCTCGGCGGGCCCGGCGATCTGGTGCAGGTCAAGGACGGGTACGCCCGCAACTACCTGCTGCCGCGCAGCCTGGCCATCCTGGCCACCAAGGGCGCGGAGAAGCAGGTGGCGTCCATCCGCCGGGCCCGGCAGGCCCGGCAGATCCGCGACCTCGACCACGCCCGGGAAGTCGCCGGCACCCTGTCCAGTCTGGGCACAGTGTCCGTGACCGCCAAGGCCAGCAGGTCCGGCGGGAAGCTGTTCGGCTCGGTCACCGTGGCCGACGTCGTCGATGCGGTCCGCTCGGCGGGTGGCCCCGCGTTGGACAAGCGTGCGGTCGACCTCGGCGGGCCGATCAAGTCCACCGGCACCTACCAGGTGACCGTGCGGCTGCACCCGGAGATCTCGGTGACCGTCCCCCTAGAAGTCGCCACCGCCGGCTGAGCCGTCTCGACGGCGTCACCAAGGACGTAACCGCCGTGAACTCGACGCTACCGACGTCCCCGGCGCGCGAAACGTCCGTGGCGTCGAGTTCACGGGCCGTCCTACCGGCGCCGCCCCGGTAAAGCGATGGCGGATGTTATCGGGGCAGCATCGCTGGAGAGGCGACTGGCTTGATCATCACGTCGTATACTGGGGCGCCGGGGAAGGGTTGGATCTGGCCGACGGTCTGGTATCCCCATGAGTGGTACGCGTGCTGCGGTGCGGGAGCTTCTGGGCGCACAGCCAGCGTGATCCGCTCTTCGGATAGTCCAGCGGTGAGGTGAGCATGCAGCAGGCGGCCGACGCCGAGTTGCCGGTAGGGTCGCCGCACTGCTATCTCGATGATCGCGAATGTGCGCCCCGAATGCTCGGCAGTGATCTCGTCGGGTAGCGGTGTCAGGGCGCCGTCCCACCACTTCGTCCGGGCCCGGAGCTGGAATCCAAAAGCGAACCCGATGGGTTCGTCGGCTCGTCGTGCCACGACGAGCCGAAAGTTGCGTTGATTGATCGTCCGTGACCAGCCGGACGTGAAGTCCTCCACCTCCGCGGGTCCCTCGTTGTACGGGGGTTCGGCATATATCTCGGCATACAGTTCACCGACGGAACTGCGCTGGTCCGCACTCGTGTCTGTGCGGTAGATGGTGAGTGTGAGCCGGTCCACTCCGGCCGGTGGGGAGTCGCTGGGGGTCATAGTGACGCCGGGAGAAGTCGACGGGCGGCGGTAGCGAACGTTTTCGCTGGCGGGTAGTCCTGCTGTCCCAGTAGTTCGACAGTGCGGTTCAGGCGGGCGACGATTCGGCCGGAGCCGCGTACTGCATCCACCCGTTGCACGGCGTCGCTGGTGACGGCGATGGCCTCGTCGAGCTGGCCGCGCCGGATCAGGACCGAACCCAGGTGGGAGGCGTAGGAGGTGTGGTTACGCGAGAAGGCTTCAGCATCGACGCTCGCGAGCGCCCTCCGGGCGGCTGTCTCGGCGGACTTGCCCTGCCCGGCGGCCAACGCGACCGTAATCTCGTGCGCCGCGAGGTCGGCTGGTCCCCAGAAATCCAGCCAGAAGGGCTCGTCTCCCCGTCGCCCGTGGTCGAGCCACTGGCGGGACTCCGCGACTGCAGTGGCGGCGGCCGAGCGATCACCGGTCCTGGCGTGCCCGAGGGCCTCTCGCGCCACCAGCAGCGACAGCAGAATCGGGGTTGCCTGATCACCCGCGGCGGTCCGCGCCGCCTGGGCAAGGTCGACTGTTTCCCGACCGCCCCCCGGGGTGTGGCTGGCTTGCAGAGACATCGACGCCAATGCCGTCACTCGGGTGCCGGGAAGGCCAGCCAGGTCAGCGAGATGGCACGTTTCGAGCCACCAATGCCGCGCCCGCTGGGGCCAGCCGGCGTCATAGGCCAGCCATCCAGCGTGCTCCATGGTCGCCGCTGTGACGCTCTGCAGTTCGCGTCCAACCGAGAGCGGGTAACTCCCCCGGCGCAAGGCGTCCTGCAGCCGTCGCGCCATCCCCTCCGCAACCTGGTAAACAGTGGCACCCCCTTGGCGGTCGTCCAGCTCGAAGAGGCGGCGCAGCGCCGTCCAGCATTGGGTGGCTTGGACGGCATCGATCCGTCCAGGCGTGGCGACGTCGTGCGGCAGCAGTACGGTCACGGCGAGACCTGCGGCCCCACCGAGGAAATCGCGTCGCTCCACGTCATTGAGAATAGGACGTGGGCTCGATTGGCCGGAGACACCCAGCGTGGCGGACGGGACCCCCAGCGCCTGCGCGATGTCGGCCAGGATGTCCATGTCCCGCGCGGCGCGGCTCACGCCGCGCTCCAGGCGGGAGATCGTTGCCTGGGAGTAACCCGATCGGTCGGCGAGGTCTTGCTGGTTCCATCCCGCTGCTTGGCGCATCAAGCGGATGAGTGTTCCGGTCTCGCCCGCCGCCACGGCAGCCCGACCTTGCGGTGAAATCAGCACCGCGGCGATCGCGCGCGAGTAGTCCATGACCTCCCCATCTCCTTAGTGGCCAGCGCGCTCAACCGTTCGCTACGCGTCGTGCACTGTACCGGCCAGTCACACCTGCTACGCGATATTCAGGCATGCATGAGAGGCAGCGGCGATGTCCACGGCAAGGCCATAGTCGCTGCGTGTCATCGCCAGAGCTGAGCGCGCCTCAGACCCTCCATCACCCACCGCGTGAGCTGCTGCGCAGCGCTGTGCGGCCACTCCGAGGAGCGATCATGGCAGGGCGGCGGCTGAGCGGGTCGGACCGTCTCGCATGAGCCGGAGTGCGCATCAGACCGAGCATGGCCTGCTGTGTGAGGTGATGCGCAGCTTCCTGGTAGGCGAGGTGCAGCCCGCGCGCGGTGCGGGTCGATGTGGCCGAGTCGGGTGCGGGGCGGGTGCGGCGCTGTATTCGCTGCTGGCTGCTCATCCGGTGGATCAGCAGGGTCGGTGCCGGTCGTGTCGTCGTCCCGGCTGGCTGAGGCGCCGGCGCCGGGTGTGCATGGTCTTGCAGAGCGCCCATTACTGGTTGCGGCAGCCCAGTCACCGACTGAAGACCCATCTGGCCAGCGAGCTGGGCATGAACATTTCACCGCTACCCAATGTGGCTGATCCGGAGGCCACCGACGTGCTGCCCAGGATCGAACTGGCGCCTGGCGATCCGCCCACCCAGTCATCGCAGACTCCGGCCGCCTCGCCGGCTCCCCGCTTCCCGGCGGGACGGCCGGACCTAGACCACGGCGGGGCCGGGGTGCACCCCGACGGCCCCCGGTCCCGCCGTGTTCCCCCCGCCAACCACCGCCGACCCCTCGCTCGGGCAAGTCGCTGCTCCTCGCCGGAGGGATGGCGTGACAGACCGAACTGATGTTCAGGATGAGCGGCACGAGCCGCTGCTGCCAGAGTCTGTGCCGTCGCCGAACATCAGGCTTCCGCTGGCCCACGTGGAGCCTGACCAGCGCGGGGACCGGGTAGCTGAGGTGGCTGGGGCCGGTGGTGTGCCGCTGGCTGCGCCGGGCCCGATGCCGCGCAGGACCCGGCGATGAGCTCCTTCACGTACGGGCACAGCACCGGAGGTTCCGCGGCGATGGCCGGAGCCCGACCGATGGTGCTGTTGCGATACCGGCCGGGTGTCGCCGGGGAGACTGCGCGCACCGTGCACCTGGTGCCGCTGCCCTGCGAGGGTCAGACCAGCACCGCTGGGGTTGCGTTGTGCGGGGCGCTGCTGCGTCCTGATCAAGTGGAGACGGTCATCCCCGGCCATGGCGTTCCCTGCTCGCTGTGCGTCGTCAGCCACGCTGACACCAGTGCCAGTGACCCGCCAGCCCCGGCGGACGCGCTGGCACTGGGACCACCATCCGATGACACCAGACCGCTGGCGGCTGCGGTCGGTTACCGGCTGTGGGGCTGGCCGGTGACGTTGCGCGGTGACCAGGTGTGGCTGGATCTGGAGCCCGAGACGGTGGCGCTGATCATCCCTGTACTGCTGGCCGAGCAGGTCACCGCGATCCTGCGCCAGCGGCGCTGTCCACCGCTGGTGCTAGCCTATCCCGACATGCCTGAACATCGGGTGTTATTGGCCAGCGAGCGCTACGGCGTGGCGCTGCCCTGGCCTTCCGGGGTGCACCGAGCCACCGGCATCTTCCCGCTTCCGCCCACGGTGGCCGTCCGCGGACCGGTTACCTGGGTGTACCCACCCGAGGTGGACGCACTCCGGCTGTGCCGGGAGATCGACGTTTTCGGGGCGGTGCGCACCGCACAACACAACCCGTCCACCTGAGCGATCATGGACCGGGTCAGGCGACCGGATCTCGGGTGCTCTCAGCCTCCCGAGCTCAACAGCAGTGCTGTTCGGTCGACCTCGGACAGCTCTGTTGTTGAGTTCGGGAACAAGAGGGCTGAT
>JBQTHE010000091.1:0-11888 GCA_052390115.1 Pseudonocardiales bacterium
CGGTGGCCGGCACGGCCAGAGATGTGTTCGCGGGCAGCCGCGAGCGCTCGCGCGCGAGCAGGACGAGGGTCGCCTCGTTGAGCGGCAGGACGTGCACCGGCTCTGGCCGTCTGGCCAGCTCGTGGACGAGTGCGTCGAGGAAAGCGTCTGGTTCATCCTTGATCGACGGGTGATCCCATACCGCGGTGGTGTGGCGGCTGAACTCGGCGCCTGCCGATTCCGCTCGATGCCTGCGATCGGGCTCCCGGCCCACCACGGCGCGCCGGCCACGCCGTGCCAAGGCACGCACCACCGTCACCGCCGGCCGGTAGGCGCCCAGCACCAGAACCAGCTCGGACACCTGAGGACTGCTCGCCGGGACACGCCACCCCCCTGCCGTGGCGCTCGCTGCGGCTCGCCGGAACGCTCGCTGCGCCATCACCGCACCCCGCCAAGTAACCTTCTGCGCCGGTTGGTGCCTGGCTTTCCGTGCGCGGCGGTCAGGCGCGGGCTGGAGAGAGTCAGGTAGCGCCAGCACGTGGCGATCGTCGGTACTGGATCGCGCCAGGACCAGGTGACGTGCACGTCGGCGAGCACCGCGGTCCGGGCGATTCGGCCGAGTTCGGCCAGCGCGCCGACACGCGTGATCTCGCTCTGACCGATCGCGTACCAGAGCCCGGCGAGATCCCCGAACGTCCAGGCATAGCTGTGGCCGTCGCGTGCTGTCTGCGCTGAAAGGTGAGGTTCGACTGGCACGCCGGCTGCCAGGTCCACGGCGAGGTTGGCCAGATCAAGGCCAACGTGGTCGGCGATCACGTAGTTCGCATCGAGGCGGGGGTTGAGTTCGAGGAAGGCGCCGTCCTGCCCGCCCGGCTGGACCAGGAACTGCCCGCAGCCGACGCCGGTATAACGCAGGTGAGCCACCAAGGCGGCCAGTTGGTCCCGGAGTCCGATGCTGACCGGGCGGATGTGACCGGCAACCGCGAGGCCCGTTCCGTCGCGGCGGTTCGTCCGGACGGTCAGCTTTTCCAGCACGTCGAGCAGCTCGCCGTCCCGGGCCGCGAACAAGAGGTCGTGGCGCAGGCCCTGCGCCCAGCGCTGGACGAGGAGCCGGTCGTGGCCGGTGGGCCAGACCGGGATCTGGCGGGCAAGATCGCTGCCGTCGCGGCAGAGAATCGCCTTGCGGTCGTTCAATAGGCTCGAATGCGGCCACAGGGGTTTGACGACCACGGGTGCGGCCGCTCGACCGGCGGCGGCAAGCAGCTCCTGGTATCCGCCGACGACCTCCCACGGGGGCACCGACAAGCCGGCTGTGCGGGCGGCGTCCAAACAGCGCTGCTTGTCCAGGCAGGTGACGACCGTCTCGGTGGCCGGCACGGCCAGAGATGTGTTCGCGGGCAGCCGCGAGCGCTCCCGCGCGAGCAGGACGAGGGCCGCCTCGTTGAGCGGCAGGACGTGCACCGGCTCTGGCCGTCTGGCCAGCTCGTGGACGAGTGCGTCGAGGAAAGCGCCGGGTTCATCCTTGATCGACGGGTGATCCCATACCGCGGTGGTGTGGCGGCTGAACTCAGCGCCTGCCGATTCCGCTCGATGCCTGCGATCGGGCTCCCGGCCCACCACGGCGCGCCGGCCACGCCGTGCCAAGGCACGCACCACCGTCACCGCCGGCCGGTAGGTGTCCAGCACCAGGACCAGCTCAGACGCCTGAGGACTGCTCGCCGGGACCCGCGACCCTCCTGCCGTGGCGCTCGCCGCGGCGCGCAGCAACGCTCGCTCAGCCACGGCCGGTGACCCGGTAGTACTGCTGCGGCCGCGCGCGGCGGAGCAGGCCGTCGAGACCGCCGGCGAACCATGCCCGAGCCGGCAGGGGAGTGACCACGAGGCCGATCCGTCGCTTGAATTCGCACAGGCCTTCGTCGTCCCGAACGTGAACTCCATGCATGAGTTCCTGAACCTGCGGTCGGCGAGAAACAAGCGTCGCGAACGCGTGGAACAAACACACCGGGACCTTGTTCGCCAGGCCTTGGCCAGCGACGTAAACCCTGTCGTGATACGCGGCGGCATCGACGGCGTAGGTCAGCGAGAATCCCAGTAGGTGCCGACCGCGCACCGCCGCCAGGATCAGTCCTCGGCGCGGCGAAAAGAACGACAGGACGTTCCTGCGGAAAGTCGCGCGGCGGGGCAGATCGATGCCGTTGTCCCGGGCATGCGCCTCTGCTGCAACCGCGTAGCCCTGGTCGAGAATGAGGTCCGGGATCTCCAGCGCGACGACGTCGACGGCGCGCAAACCCTGCCGGACCTGCCGCCGCGGGGTCGGCCGGAGTCGTCCCAGATCGTAGCTCTGGGGCCCGGGGAACGTGTGTGCCGGGAGGCTGCCGTTCGCCCACCCCCACGCATCCTCGGCGAGCCTCGCGCGGAATCCCAGACAAGAGCGCGCCGGGCGGGTCGCCTCGTGGGCGCTGAGCTTTGCCAGGTGGTGGACGGGCTGGAAAAAGCAGCGCCGCCACTCGACCCACAATCGGCCGCGATGCTCGACCACCCGCCGGCGGAGCGCTTCGTTCCACTCACCGCATTCCGCCTCACTCAGCACCGGCAGGGAGGCGTCCTCCCACCCGATCACGCCAAGGCCCACGTCAGCATTCACCTCACAATGATCAAGGCCCGCTTGTCCTGAAGCTTGCCTATCCTTAATCAGGACAGATACACCCAATAGGCCCGAACGGGTGATAATCCCCCATGTGGGACAGATGGGCACGACCGCTCGGCGTGCCTGCACGTGAGCGACTCGTAGCTGCCTGATTCTCGCTGTGTCTTCGGATCAGCGGGAAGGGAGTTACAGGCCTTGAGCAAGGTAGGTCGTTGCTTCGCCTCCTATTGCACTGTGGCGTCGACTGGGGCACTATTCGCGCCAAGGCGGCGGCAAAGTCGATCTGGCCGTGCTGCAGTCGGTTGCCGATGTGCCGGGATCGGCGTCGTGAACTCGACAGGGCCGACGTGTGAGCGGATGGAGAATGTCGGTGGCGTCGAGTTCACGGCTCGGCATGGGTGCGGTTCGCTGCGGTGATCGTACTGACGCAGGAAACGCTATGATCATCAGCGTGGTGTACGCGCCCTTCTGTACCGCATTCATCGGCGTGTCATCCCACAGACACGCCCGCACCATACGACTTTGCCGGAGCCCTGCTATTCGCGCCACACCGATCAGAGCCCGACTACCACGCTGAGCGGCGTAGAGCCGGTTAAGCCGCATGACCACTCTTCTCACTCTTGGCGCTGGGAGCTGCTGGACGCAAGTGAATTCAGCTTAGATCAACCTTGGCTTTGCAGTGTTTGAGGAATCGCTTGGCTCTACGCGCAAGACCACTTCTAAAATCTTCCATCTGTGTCAACGGAAGTCGATCGAGAATATACACGGGGAACTGGCAAGGAAGGGCTCCGAAGCTGCGCTTGAAAACCGCGAGAGAGGCCGTGGGGGTCCATCCCATATTGTAATATCGACATCCCGCTTTGCAGGCATATTCGATTGCGAATCGTTGGAGAAGATCGTTCGCGCGTACTGGCCCAGACAGTTCCTTATTACTGCACCCCCGCCAGTAATTGGCGTAATCCCCGTGAATTAGTGTAATGATGGCCGCGATAGGCTCCTGATCCAGTCGGGCGATCCAGATGCGACAGGAAAGGCCAAGCTTCTCCGCAACGGCCTGATACTTTCGAAGCGGCTCCGCTCGCCGCAGCATTAGTGATTTCGGCAGGCCCTGTTCGCCGGCCCGACGGCTGGTCCAACCACGATACAGATCGTAATATTCCCGCACGAATCGGTCAGAAGAATCCCACTCAACAACGAGGCCGGCGCGCTCCGCTTTTCGGACAGCGGTCCTAGCCTTACCCTTGAAACGCTCTGCCCAAACACTCTCGAAGCCGCCGTCGAGGTTGATTACGTGCTTTATCGACCCTGTGACCTTAACGCTGGGTGGCACCTCGGCAGCATCCCAGGCCGCAGCCGTCTGGTTCTCTGGACGTATGCGAATACCCGCGACAGGCTGCGTTAAGAGATCCCGCCACACGGCCGTGATGTCTTCCGACCGCACTGTGCTAGTTGCCACCAGTCCTCCAGTACCCCACTCGGCGGGCAGCGACTCCTCAACGGTCAGTACCTGGGGCATCCCTGTGCGGCGGACCATCGGCAACACGAGCTGCTCACCGGCAGCTGTCACATATAGGCGGCTAGAGTCCTGGTATCCTCCAGCTGCGCAGATGGCATCAAGCCAGGCGGGTGTCTGATAGATATTCGCTTCTGCATCAGACGCCAATATCTCGCGCCAGACATGGCGCGGCGCAGGACTCACAACCTTGAGATTACCGACCATTACGTAGGCTCCGTGTTCGTCGCGTTGCCGAGTATCGAACCGGCATTGCGCATACTAGCCGCTTTCACATTCTGGACCTGACCTTTCTGGCACCGCGTCAGGATCTGGCCGAGCCACATTCGCGATCATGGCGCTGTAACGGGTCGCGGCAGCACCACGAGTCAGTCGTCATGAGCACCACCGCACCCCCGATCACGAGATCGTCCTCGGTGGGCCTGGCGTTTCGACCGGACATCGCCGGGCTGCGGGCCGTCGCCGTCGGTCTTGTTGTGCTACTCCACGCCGGTGTGCCTTGGCTGCCCGGCGGATACGTCGGCGTGGACGTCTTCTTCGTCATCTCTGGGTATCTGATGACCGCCTTGCTCATGAAGGAAATCGATCGGACCGGGCGGGTTCGCCTGCTGGCCTTCTACGCGCGGCGGATTCGCCGGTTGCTCCCAGCCGCTGCTGTCGTGCTCGTGGCGACCATTGTCGCCGCCAAGGTTCTGCTGACACCTCTCGAACTTTCGGATATCGCGAAGGCCGGCACAGCGACCGCGCTTTACGTGGTCAACATATGGTTGGCCAACGCGGGAACCGACTACCTCGCGAGCGAGGCGCAGTCGCCGCTGCAGCACTACTGGTCATTGGCGGTGGAGGAACAGTTCTACCTTGTCTGGCCGTTGTTCCTGCTGATCGCGTGCGCGCTGCGGTACCGGTGGCGCGTTTCGGTGGCATGGAGCGTGACAGTACTGTGCGCCATTTCGCTGACCCTGTGCGTGTGGCTGACATCGGTCAGCCAACCGTGGGCGTTCTTCAGCCTTCCGACGCGGGCGTGGGAGCTGGGGGCCGGCGGCTTGGTTGCGCTCGCCGCACACCGGCTCCACCGGATCCCGCCGACATGGGCGCACGCCATCAGCTGGGCGGGACTGCTGGTGATCGCGATCACAGCAGCGACCTACACGCGGGGGACTGCGTTCCCCGGATGGGCCGCTTTGGCCCCGGTTGCAGGAGCCATGGCGATACTCGTCGATGGTGCTTCCGGCACAGCAGGTGGCGCATCGAGGGTGCTTCGGCTGGCGTTTATGCAGCGCGGGGGCGAGTTGTCCTACTCGCTGTACCTGTGGCATTGGCCGGTGCTCGTGCTGCCCGTCGCTGCGTTCGGCGAGCTGGGCGGGTGGACGCGGGCCGGCTTGGTCGTCATGGCAGTCGCGCTGGCCTGGGCGACGTATGCGCTGGTGGAGAACCCGATGCGCCGAAGCGCACGGTTGCGCAACAGTCTGCGACTCAGCTACACACTGGGAGCCACCCTGACCGCGGTCGCGGTCGCCGCCGCCGCTCTGGCGGGGGTGGCACCGAAGCTGGCGACCGATGTGCTGGTCGAACCGCTGACGCCCGTCCGATTGGCTGAGGGCGTCGTCGGTGCAGCCGGAGTTGTCCCCGCCAACATCACTCCGGCGCTGAATAAGGTGACCGACGACATTCCGAGGATTTACGACCGTGGCTGCCATTCGTCGTACGCCGCGACGACCTCATCCGCGTGCGTGTTTGGAGTCCGTGACGCACCGAGGTCGATGGTTCTGATGGGCGACTCGCACGCCGCACAGTGGTTCCCGGCCCTGGAGCGGGCGGCGATAGAAGACGGGTGGCGGCTGACCAACTTTACGAAGTCAGCATGTCCCCCGTTCGACGTGGCAGTGCGAAACCTCAAGCTGGGCCGGGCCTACCACGAGTGCGGGCAGTGGCGCGCGCACGCGATCGCCCGAATTCAGGCCGAGCGGCCTGACATCGTCGTGCTCGGTAGCTACTCAAGGTACTACCGTGCGTTGATGGCCAGGGATGAGGATTTCCTGACCGCCTGGTCCAACGGTCTCACTCGCCTCATCTCGCAGTTCCCGGCCGGAACTCGGGTCGTGGTCATCGGCGACACGCCGACGTGGCCAACGCCACCGGTGAACTGCCTGTCGGCGAACCTCGACGACACGGCGGTGTGCTCCGCGGCGACCTCCGACCTGATCGCCGAGGACATCTATGCCGCGGAAGCGGCGGCGGCAGCGGCCTCAGCAGCAACCTTTGTCCCCACTATTGGTTGGTTGTGCACCGACAGATGCGAGCCACTGGCGGCGAACGTGACAGTCTACCGGGATCGCCACCACATCACCGCGACCTTCGCGGGGCTGCTGAGCGATCGCTTCAGGCAGGTCATCAGCGCGGCATCACGATGACGATCTGGCTGCCATAGCAACACGCAGACGAGCCAGCGCACGGTGCTGGAGCACCCGAACCGCGCCGGGGGTGGACTGGACTGCCTGGGCGGTTTCCGCGGCGCTGAGCCCAAGCGCAACGCGCAGCACCAGAGTTTCGCGCTCTCGGTCGGACAGCACGGCGAGCAGCCGGCCCAGCCGCTCGGACTGCTCGGCTTGCAGCACCCGCTGCTCGGGACCGTCGTGGTCCACCGCGGCGTCGTCGACGTCTGCCATCGGCTCGGACCGATCCCGCCCGGCCGCCCGAAAGGCATCGATCACCTTGTGGGCAGCGATGCCGTAGACGAACGCTCTGAACGACAGCCCCCTGACCTGGTAGCGGGCCAGCGCGGCGACCACGGCCAAGCAGATGTCTTGCGCCACGTCCTCCGCTGAGCGGATGACGCGTTGCTGGCGCCCCAACCGGGCCCGGCAATACGGCAGGACCATCGCCCGCACGGTCGCTAGCAGCTCCTGGGTGGCTCGCCGGTCCCCGCGGACAGCTCGTGCGACGAGGTCGTTCAGCGTTGCCTCTGCCTCACCCCAACCGGCCGGTCCCGACCGCGTCGCCTCGGCGAGTCGTGCGAGGGCCACACCGCTGCTTCCCGGAGGACAGGCATCCCGGTGGTCGCCGTGCTGTTCGGGCCGGGCGCTGGTGCCGGTACCGTCACTAGGCACGGTCATCCCCGTCATCGGCCAAGCCCCTGTTCTCTGGTCAACGTGACGATCTGAGGTTCCGCCGGCTGTTCGGGCTGCACCCTCGGCGCTGGCTCTCCCGCTTGGCTTGAGAGTGACCAGCCAGAGGGGGCGATCCGAAGTCCAGGTCATGGCGCGGGCGCTGTCGCGGAACGACTCGGAGCCCACCCTCCAGGCCAGCAGCGGTAGCGGCGCCGACGCCGTGCCGAAGAGCACGCAGTAGCTTTGTCACCGCCCCGACTCCGTTTCCGACCCACTCACCGAGATCGATTTTCGCGTGCATGTTCGACTGGCCACCCATTCGAGTGGTTCTGCTGGAGAAATCGGGCCCGGTGTCGATTACGTTACGATGTTAGCGATTGTCACGATATGGAGCTGAATCAGTTCGTGCCGTGACACATTTTCGACCCGAATCGGCAATTAGTGCGATGAGTTGATCTACTACTTGAGGTGTGATCTTACTGACTCGTTGGACAGCCTCCGTGGCAGTCGGCAGGCCACCGGAGCTCACCCACGTGACCCTCGCCGAGTTGCACCGCAATGAGCCTGTCGTACTTGGCCGCCACGACGTTGGGCCGGACACTCAGCCATCGTGCGTCTGGTTGCTGTCTCGAAGCCCACGCGATCAGCGCGGCCGGCAGGTTCGCTCCCGCCAGGTGAGAAAATGGATACCCGCCACCGAACCGTGGATTCATCTCCAGGACGAACGACTGCCCGTCGCTCACGAAGACGTCGCAGTCCAGGTTGCCGATGTGGCGGAGGTGCCGACCCAGCGTCTCGCCCAGCCTCTGCAACTGCTCGTCATCGATCGTCATGGCGCGGTCTGTTTCGCCCGCGCGCATGGCCAGTTTCCGCTTCACGAAAGTTGTCACGTAGCGACCGTCTAGATCGTTGACCACGTCCAGGCCATGCTCGTGCCCGGGCAAGTGCTGTTGCACCAGTACCGCTCGCTCCGGGTCCTCGGCACTCATCGCTGCGATGACCGTACGCCTGGTCCGGATCTCGGTGAGGCGATATGCCAGCTCGAGTTCCTCGTCGTCGGTGGGGTACTCAATACCGATCGAGGCCGTTCCCCAGCGGGGTTTCACGACGACCGGAAACGTGATCTCCCCGTCGACGAGCGCCGCGCGGGCCTGCGTCAGGGAAAGGAACGTCTTGGGTGATGGCAACCCCCATCGCATCAAGGCCAGGTGCGTGGCCCACTTGTCCGAACAAGTGGCGATCACGTCGGGGCCGGAGACGACAGATGTGGTTCCGACGCTTGCGAACCGGTCCCGGTGGGGCGCGAGGATCGGCAGTTCGAGATCGTTGAGCGAGAACAGCAACCGAATCCGATGCTTCTCGCACAGCGCCACGAGATGGTCAACGTAATCCGGCTGATGGAAAGACGGCGTGGTCACGGCCACGTCTGCCTCCTGCATGGCGGGCGCAAGCGGATCGGTGTCCGCGGCGAACACCTGACTTGTGCCGTGCAGTGCCTGCCGGAAGTATCGTAACAAGTAGTTGCGCCGTCCTGCGCACGTCAAAAGAATGTTCATGGCGCTCCGTCCGGCTTCACGCTTTCAGAAGGTGTACGCCGCGAAGACGTCGTCGAATTCTTCCCGACGCTTAAGGACTTCGAACTGTCCTGAGCTCCGATTGTAGGTGATAATGGGTGGAGCCGGCCGGATGAATGGAGGCTTCATGACGATCGTGTACGCGCCGACGTTGCTGAACAAGGCGTAGTCGCCTGCGGCGACGGGTCCCGAGTATTTCTCGAAGAGTACGTCGTGCTCCATACACGTGTATCCAACGACGTCGATGGCGGTGTAATCCCACCGCGACGGGACATTGGCGTGGCTTACGATCGTCATCGGCATGTTCTTGCTGTGCAGTGTCGGCTTGATGTTGTGTATGCTGCCCGACGCCAGCGCCACGAGCCGGGAACGGACCTTCTTCACACTCACGATCCTGGCGACGAAGGTCATGACGTCAGCCGTCAGGGCTGAACCCGGCTCGACGATCAACTCGGGCGTCGCGTGGTCCGGATACATTGCGGTGACCTGCGAGGCGATAGCGCCAGCGTAGTCTTCGAATGTCGGGACGGGATCGGTGAACTGTTCCCGCAGCGCGCTGCACATGTTGCTGAAGTAGCCACCGCCTAGATTGATGAAGCGGGGAGCGGTCCCGCTGAATTGGTCCGCGCACAGCTGCAACATGCGTTTAGTCCGCAGCGCGTACGACTCCAGGCTGCGATGACCGCTCGATGAGTGGAAATGAAATCCCCCCAGAGAACAGTTTTCGAGGCGACGAATCCGCTCGACAGCGAGCTGGAACTCTTCCGCCTCGACGTCGAAACCGAATCGGGAGATCCTGTCCGATCCGATGTCGATATTGCAGCGCAAGCCGACATTGATCGTCCGCTTTGGCGCCGCGGCGGCGATCTGCTCGACGATGTCCAGCTCTGAGATCCAGTCAAGGTTGCAGATGGAGCCGCTGAGCAAGGCTCGTTCGAGGTCACCGGCGGTCTTGTACGGGCCGTTGAAGATAATTCGGTCGGGTGGCACGCCGATGCGCCGCGCGAGCTCGTACTCCATCCGCGAGACAACCTCCGCGTATCCCTCCATCGTGAGCACACGCTGGCACAACCTCGGTAGGTAGTTGGTCTTATACGAGTAGCCGATGTTTGTGTTCGGATAGATCGAGCGAAACGCTCCGAGGAACTTGTGAAAGTTTTCGTCGAACGCATCGACGTCCACATAGAAGAACGAGTCACCGTACGCGGCGTCGAGCTTGCTGAGAAGGTCCCATGAGAAGTCCATTTTTCGCTGTTCCTGACCTCGGAGCCGGAAAAGGATCGGACGCTAACGACCAGGCCGTCAGGGCCATGGTCACGGTATCCCCGGGGCACTCCGGCGGCGGGCTCTGGGTTTTATGGAGTCGAGCACGAGCCCGAGCACGAGCACGATCGCGAGGGCGGCGCAGAAGCCGGCTACAACATCGGTCGGGTAGTGCAGGCCGTTGGCGATCAACGCGATGCCCATCACGGTGCCGACCGCAAATACCACCGCGGCGGCCACCGCGGCAACGGTGACGAGGCGCGTGCGGACCAAACCGATAACAACGAGAGCCGCCACTGCGGAGATGGCTGTCGCGACTCCGGTGTGACCGCTGGGCAATGAGAAATCCCCTTCCAGAGTCCTGCCTACTAGCGGCTGGAGGACGGTCGTGACAACTCCTGTGGCACCCGGACCGGCGAAGGCCAGAACCGCCAACCGCGGGCGCCGGGTCGCGAGAGAGACCGATGCAAGCAGCACAGCCATGGCAAAAATTGGAACCGGGCCGCCCAGCCGCACGATCAGCCATAGCTCCTGGCTGTGGTTGGCGAGGAGGTCCTGAATCCGCGACATGGCAGCTATGTCCAGCTGCCCTGCGGCGTCGGTGTCTCTATATCGCGCAGCGAGCGCGACAAGGACGAGGGCACAGGCCACCGCCAGTGCAGTCGCCGACCGACGTATCCGTCGGGGTACCAGCGGCGCTGCGCCGCTCGTGAGTGTCACGGACGGTTGCAGTTCGGTGACTGACCCTGCAGGCGTGGCTGCACGGACCCGACCACGGGACCATTCGCGCGGAAGCGAAAGTACCGAACGCACTGCTGGTTCACCTCCGTAACATCGCGCGGTCTCGACGGCGGGAGCTCTGTGCACTGTATCTCTCGTATGGTGGCTGTTGTTGCTCCGCGCAACCGGATTTATCGGTTGCTCATCTTGGTGCACGAACAGCACGGCACCGGCCGGTTTCCGCGCGATGGTGCAGTCGGCGGATCCACCGGGCGGTGACCGCGCGTCCTCAGCTTCCGCTGATGTGCAGGACTGTCGCGTTGAGGGCCATGTTGGCGTAGTAGTGCGCGTTCTGAACGCCGTGTTCCTGTAGCCGGGTCTGCACAGCCGGGTCGAAGCGGCCCAACTTGACAAAACCGTCGGCGAAGCCACCTCTGCCGTCCCCCGTGCCGTCGACGTACTCGGCGGACTTGCCGTCGCGCAGTATGAGCTCCGTCAAGGTAGCCGAGAATCGCGCCATGTCGGTTTGCGTCCACTCGCTACCGAGCTCGTGTGCCTCGATGACGTAGGCGATCACTCCATTGCCGTGTGAGACGTCCTGGCGGGGTCTGTGCGAACCGCCCCACACAGCGCTCCAGAAGTACGCCGGCTGGTCGGATCCGGTGGCCTGCAGCTGCAGCTGATCGCGAAGAGACGACGAGTGGTTCGGCAGGTCCCGGTCGATATTGCTGAAGACCTCCTGGTATCGACCCCGCCGTGCTTCGTCGGCTGTCAAGGTGAACAGATCCACGGCGATGTAGGCCCAGTGCGCGGCCATATGGGTCCGGCTGCGGTAGATGGTCTCGTCGGCGCCGCGCGCGTACCACTTTTCGAAGATGTTGACCTCGGTGAAGTTCAGCAGCCGCTCGTACTGCGCGCGGTACGCCGGGTCGTCGTAGATCGCCGGCGTCTGCCGCATCACCCGCAGCGTCCGGGTCACGTACCGCCAGTTGTAGCTCTCGAACAGCGCCACCTCCTCGCCGCGCACGTCCTCGCGCTCGGATGTCCACCCCAGGTACCGATCCCGGTACTGGCTCGTCTCGATC
>JBQTHE010000092.1:0-19819 GCA_052390115.1 Pseudonocardiales bacterium
TGGTGCCACCCCCCGCGCTCGGGTCGACCGAGCCCACCTTGGAGGAGTAGACGATCGCGCCCACGGCGGCCAGCGATGCGGAGATGACGAACACACTGGCCCGGATGCGGGGCACGTTGATGCCGGCCCGCCGGGCCGCCTCGGCGTTGCCGCCGACGGCGTAGATGTGCCGGCCATAGCGGGTCCGGTCCAGCACGTAGGTGCCGGCCACCAGCAGCATCAGCACGATCGGCACCACGTACGGCACGCCGCTGATCTCGATCAGCGCGCTCTGCGAGCGGTTGCGGGTGAGCAGGTAGGTGCCCACCGCCGCCAGCACCACGGTCACCCCGACCTTGGTGAACACCAGCGGGGTGGGCTGGGTAACCAGGCCACCCCGCAGCCGCCGGTAGTGCCGGCCCAGCACCACGGCGCCGAACCCACCAGCGGCGAGCAGGAACAATACCCAGCTCCCGGCCACCGAGAGGTTGCCGTTGGCCACCGCGAACAGGGTGTCCTCGCGCAGGCCCAGCGTCCCACCCGTTCCGATGAGCTGCAGGATCACGCCCTGCCAGGCCAGGAACAACGCCAGTGTGACCACAAAGGACGGGATGCCGATCCGGGACACCAGAAAGCCGGTGAGCAGGCCGATCGAGGTGCCCACGCACACCGCGAGCAGCATCGCCAGCCACGGATTGGGCCCCACCCCGAGCAGCACCATGGCCAGCGCGATCGCCGGCCCAACCGAGGCAGCCCAGATCCGCAGCTGGATGCCGATCCCGATGGCTGCCACCAGCAGCACGCAGAACACCACGAACACGCCCAGGCCCATCCCGCCCAGCAGGTCGTCGCCGGAGACGAGGTGCAGGGCGAGGACCGCCGCGGTGACCCCGGACGCGGTGCCTGCCGAGAGGTCGATCTCGCCGAGCAGCAGCACGAACACCAGACCCATGGCGATAATCGTGACGCCGGCGCCTTGGGCAAGCAGGTTGGCGATGTTGCCCAGGGTCAGAAAGCTGTCCGAGGCCACCGAGAACACGACCACCAGCGCGATCAGCCCGAGCAGCGCCGGCAGCGATCCGAGCTGGCCACCCCGGACCCGAGCGAGATAGTCCCGCAGCGCCTCACCGGTGCTGCGCACGGTGGTGTCGATGCCGAAGCCGGCCACCGCCTCAGACCCCGACGGTCCGGCCTGTGAGGTGTCAGCCATCGCGGGCCTCAGAAGGTGACCGTGTCGGGACGGGTCGAGCCCAGCTCGCCGGACCGGCCGGAGGTGATCAGCTCGACGACCTGGCCGTGGGTGAGCTCTCGGGCGGGCAGATCGGCGACCAGCCGGCCGAGGTAGAGGGTTGCGATGCGGTCGGCGACTGCGAACACGTCGGCCATATTGTGGCTGATCAGCACGACGCCGAGACCCTGCTCAGCCAACCGGCGGACCAGGTCGAGCACCTGGCAGGTCTGCGCGACGCCGAGCGCGGCGGTGGGCTCGTCGAGCAGCACGACCTTGCTGTTCCACAGCACCGACTTGGCGATGGCGACCGCCTGGCGCTGCCCACCGGACAGTGCCGCGACCGGGGTGCGGACCGACCTCACGGTGCGCACCGACAGCGTGGCCAGCGTCTCGCGCGCCTCTCGCTCCATGCTCGCCTCATCCAGCGCCCAGGCCCGGCCACGTTCCCGGCCCAGGAACATGTTCTGCACGATGTCGAGGTTGTCGGCCAGCGCAAGATCCTGGTAGACGACCTCGATGCCCAGCGCAGCGGCGTCTCTCGGGCCATCCAGCCGCACTGGTTTACCGGCCCAGAAGATCGTCCCAGAGTCCATCGGATGGATCCCGGCGATGCACTTGACCAGCGTCGACTTGCCCGCGCCGTTGTCCCCGACCAGCGCGGTGACCTCGCCGGGACGGACCGTGAGGTCCACGTCGTGCAGCACCTGTACCGGGCCGAAGTGCTTGTTGACCGCCTTGAGTTCCAGGATCGGCTTGGTCACCGCGTGCCCATTCACCTGATGCCGAGCTGCTCGCAGACGGCGGCTGTCTCGGCCACGCAGATCTCGGACGCCGTGACGGCCCCGGCGTCCACCACCTGCTTGACATCGTCCTTGGTGATCAGGATCGGGTCCAGCAGCACCGACTTGACCGTGCGGTTGGTCGTCGGGTCCGTTGAGGTTCCCGGGGCCAGCGCATCGGCGGTCGCCCGATCGCCCCTGGCCAGCGCGGCGGCCAGCTCGGCCGTGGCGTCCGCCTCGTCCGCAATCTTCTTGAACACCGTCATGTACTGGTCGCCTCTTAGGATCGCCTGCAGCGCCTCCGGGGTGGCGTCCTGGCCGGTCACCGGCACCTTGCCGGCCAGGCCGGTCTTTCTCAGGACGGTGATCACTGCACCGGCCATCCCGTCGTTCGCCGCGAGCACACCGTCCACCTTGCCGCCGTTGGCCGTGAGGAACTGCTCGAACGTGACACCGCCCTGCTGGTTGTTCCATTCGGGGATGCGCTGGCTACCGGCGAGCTGGTACGCACCGGAGTCGTACTTAGGCTTCAGCACAGACTGCTGGCCCTGGTAGAGCAGGGTGGCGTTGTGGTCGGTCGGAGCGCCCTGGATCTCGATGATGTTCGCGCCCGGCTTGTCGCCCACTCCCTGTACCAGGCCCTCACCCTGCAGTGCGCCGACACTGACGGCGTCGAACCCGACGTAGTAGTCCGAGGACCCGCCCAGGTTGAGCCGGTCGTAGTCGATGGTCGGGATACCAGCGGCCTGCGCCTTCCTCGCGACCGCGGACCCGATCTCGCTGTTCGGCGCGTCGATGACCAGGACCTGCACCCCGTTGTTAATCATCCCGTCGGCCAGCGTGGCGAACTTCTGGACGTCGCCCTGGGCATTCTGGATATCCGGGTCGAGCCCCTCGGCGCGCAGCGCCTTGTCCAGCAGCGGTTTGTCGAAGCTCTCATACCGGGCCGACGTGGCGGTCTCCGGCAGGATCACACCAACCTTCGGGCCAGCGTCCGTGCCGCCGGCGGACCCGCCTTCGCCCGGGCTTGCGCTGTCCGCCCCGCACGCGGCGAGCACGAGCACCGCCCCCACCGCGACCACGGCCACCCTGATCCTGCCCATGCGTCAATCCTTCCGGCGCCGTTGCCACGTTCTGGATGCAGACTGCGGTAATTCAGGCACCGTTTGCAGCAGTCTGCATCCAGAACGCGGGAATTGGCGCGGCTAGACGTCGAGGAAGCGGACGTCTTTGGCGTTGCGGGTGATGAAGGAGCGGCGGGATTCGACGTCCTCGCCCATCAGGACGCTGAACAGCTCGTCCGCGGTGGCCGCGTCGTCCAGGGTGACCTGCATCAGGACCCGGTTGGCCGGGTCCATCGTGGTCTCCCACAGCTCCTTGGCGCTCATCTCGCCGAGGCCCTTGTAGCGCTGGATCGCGTCGTCCTTGGGCAGCTTGCGGCCCTCCGCAAGGCCGGCCTCGATGAGCCCGTCGCGTTCCCGATCAGAGTAGGCGTACTGCGCCTCGGCCCGTGGCCACTTGATCTTGTACAGCGGCGGCTGGGCGAGGAACACGTGCCCGTGCTCGACCAGCGGGCGCATGAACCGGAACAGCAACGTCAGCAGCAGGGTGCGGATGTGCTGACCGTCCACATCGGCGTCGGCCATCAGCACGATCTTGTGGTAACGCAGCTTGGTGAGGTCGAACTCGTCGTGGATCCCGGTGCCCAGCGCGGTGATCAGGGCCTGCACCTCGGTGTTCTTCAGCACCCGGTCCAGCCGGGCCTTCTCCACGTTGATGATCTTCCCGCGGATCGGCAGGATCGCCTGGTACAGGGAATCCCGGCCGGACTTCGCCGAGCCGCCCGCCGAGTCACCCTCCACGATGAACACTTCGCTGCGGGCCGGATCGGTGGAGCGGCAGTCGGACAGCTTGCCGGGCAGGCCGCCCAGATCGCCTGCCGACTTCCGGCGGACCAGTTCGCGGGCCCGCCGCGCGGCCAGCCGGGCCTGCGACGACGAGACCGCCTTGTTGATGATCGTCCTGGCCTCGGTGGGGTTGCGCTCCAGCCAGTCGATCAGCCACTCGTTGCAGGTGCGCTGGACGAACGACTTAGCCTCGGTGTTGCCCAGCTTGGTCTTGGTCTGGCCTTCGAACTGGGGTTCCTTGAGCTTGACCGACACGATCGCGGCGAGGCCCTCGCGCACGTCGTCACCGGTGAGTGCGGCGTCTTTCTCCTTGAGCAGCTTCTTGTCCCGCGCGTAGCGGTTGACCACCGAGGTCAGCGCGGAACGGAAGCCCTCCTCGTGGGTGCCGCCCTCGTGGGTGTTGATCGTGTTGGCGAAGGTGTAGACCGACTCGGTGTACCCGGCGTTCCACTGCATCGCGACCTCGACCTCGAGACCGTCGCCCTTCGCCTCGAATCCGATCACTTTGCGATGGATGGGGTCCTTGGAGTTGTTGAGGTGCTTGACGAAATCCTCAAGGCCGCCGGGGTAACAGAAGGTGCGCTCCTTGACCTGCGCGGTCTGGCCTTCGGCATCCTCGGTCTCGTTGCTGCCGTTGACGCGCTGATCGCGCAGCACGATCGTCAAGCCCTTGTTGAGGAAGGCCATCTCCTGCAGCCGGCGCGCCACTGTCTCGGCGTTGTACGTGGTGGTCTCGAAGATCCCGCTATCGGCCCAGTAGGTCAGGGTCGTGCCGGTCTTGCGGGTCGGCTCACCCTTGCGCAGCGCGTGCGCCGGCTTGGAGTCCTCGTAGCGCTGCCGCCACACGAACCCGTCGCGGTGGATCACCACCTCCAACGCGCTGGCCAGCGCGTTGACCACGCTGACGCCGACGCCGTGCAGCCCGCCGGAGACGGCGTAGGACTGGCCGTCGAACTTGCCGCCGGAGTGCAGCGTGGTGAGCACCAGCTCCAGAGCGGGTCGCTTCTCCACCGGGTGCATGTCCACCGGGATGCCACGGCCGTCATCGGAGACCCGCACCCCGCCGTCGGCGAGCAGGGTGACCTCGACCCTGGTCGCGTAGCCCGCCATCGCTTCGTCGACGGCGTTGTCCACCACCTCCCAGACCAGGTGATGCAGGCCACGTTCTCCGGTGGATCCGATGTACATGCCGGGACGCTTGCGGACGGCTTCAAGTCCCTCGAGGACGGTGATGGACGACGCGCTGTAATCATTTTTCTTGGCGGCCACGGTCCTCGGTGTCTCCTCAGGTGTGATGCAGTGCTGCGCTGCGGTGGCCCGACCGCCGGGGAAGCCTCGACACGGCCGGTGGTGACACCGGGCCGGCTGAGCACCAGACTGGGTGTCCCTTTGATTCTACTGGTCCCGCCGGACAGAACGGGGTCAGGGACACCCCTCATCCGTTCGCAGCGCGGCTGTTTCGAGTCAGCGTACGTCCGGACGGCCGAGAGGTGGGGCTGCGAGGCCTGCCGGACGCTGAGCGGCCGGTCCGAGTCGGCCGCCGGGCACTACAGCCCGACACACCGGGCACAAGAGCACGACACACTGGGCACTACAGCCCGACACACTGGGCAGGAGAGCACGACACACTGGGCAGGAGAGCACGACACGCGGGAAACGGGGTTAACCATACGTGTCGCGGGGGCCGCGGCCGCGGACATGCCGGGGGCCGCGGTGCCAGCTCGGCGCAGCCGGGGCCTGCACCCGCAGCCGGGTCACCACGCCCGGCCCGACACCTGCGGTGATCCGCGCCACCAAGTGGCGTTGCAGCAGCCGTAGCTGGGTGGCCCACGCCGTGGAGCTGGCCTGCACCGTGAGCTCCCCGTCCCGCAGCGACACCGGCTGGGCATGCTCGGCGACCTCCGCGCCCACCAGCTGCGCCCACCGGCCGAACACCACACCGCCGGACACTCGGTTCACCCAGCCGCGATCGGCCACCAACCGGGCCGCCAGCCGGCCCAGCGTCTGGGGGTCCCGATCGTCAGCCCGCGCACCGGACCAACCACGGCGTCGACGCGGCGCCGCTCCCTGACCACCTGTCCTGCGCTGGCCACCTGAACTGCGATGGGCGGAGCCAGCGGAGCGGGACCCGGCGGCGCGGGCGGCTTCCAGGGCAGCGCGGGCGATGTCGGCACCGCGGGCCCCGTCAGGTGGTGTCTGAGATGGACTCGCGGATGGACCCAACATCGACTTGTCCACACTGTCCACAGGTTTGTCCCCAGGGGGGGTATTCCTATCGGACACGGTGCACCTGCCCGTCGTGCACGTCGAACCGCGCGCCATCGAGTTCGGAGGGCACATCGGCCGCCACCGCCGCGGTGACCACCACCTGCTCGGCGGCCAGCGCCACCTCGGCCAGCCGGGCCCGGCGACTGGTGTCCAGCTCGGCGAAGACGTCATCGAGTAACAGCACCGGCTCGGCGCCGTCCGAACGCAGCAACTGGTAGCTACCCAACCGCAAGGCCAGCGCGAACGACCACGACTCACCGTGGCTGGCATAGCCCTTGGCCTGCGTCCCACCCAGGCTGAGCTCAAGGTCGTCGCGGTGCGGCCCGACCAGGCAGACTCCGCGCTCGACCTCGGTCGGGCGCACCCGGGCCAGTTCGGCGAGCATCGCCACCTCCAGCAGGTCGATGTCGGCCTTGCCACTCTCGCGCACCCCGCCGGGCAATGCGTCACCAAGGCTGCTGCGGTAGTCGAGTGCGACGGCGGGAGCCTCCGGGGCCACGGTGCGGTACGCCGCGGCGACGTGCGGGGCCAGCTCGGCAACGAGGTCCAGCCGGGCCCCGAGCAGCTCCGCGCCGTGCCGGGCGAGGTGACCGTCCCAGACGTCCAAGGTTCGCAGATCAGCCGCCCCGCCGCCGGCTCGGCGCGCCGAGCCGGCGGACTTGAGCAACGCGACGCGCTGGCGCAGCACCTTGTCGTAGTCCGAGCGCACGCCGGCCAGCCGGGGCGCGCGCAAGACCAGTAGATCGTCGAGGAACCGGCGGCGCTCCCCGGGATCGCCGCGGACCAGCGCCAGGTCCTCGGGCGCGAACAGCACGCTGCGCAGCACCCCGAGCACCTCCCGGGGGCGGGGCACCGGGGAGCGGTTGATCCTGGCCCGGTTGGCTCGCCCCGGGGAGATCTCCAGCTCGACGGTCAGCTCCCGACCGGCGTGCACCACTGTGGTGCGCACGATGGCGCGCTGGGCGCCGTGGCGCACCAGCGCTGCGTCGGTGGCCACCCGGTGCGAACCCAGTGTCGACAGGTAACCGAGGGCCTCGACCAGGTTCGTCTTGCCCTGCCCGTTCGCACCGATCAGCACCGCAACGCCGGGCCGCAGGTCGAGTTCGGCGTGCTCCCAGGAGCGGAAGTCGGTGACCTGGAGCTGGCGGACGTACATTGGGCGCTACTGGGGATTTTCCAGGGCCGGATCGAGGCCGACCGCCCGCACCGCGTGCCCGCCGAACTGCTGGCGCAACGCGGCCACCGCACGCATCGCCGGGGAGTCGGGCTGGCGGGACGCGAACCGGGCGAACAGCGCTGCGGAGATCACCGGTGCGGGCACCCCGTGGTTGATCGCTTCCTCGACCGTCCAGCGACCCTCGCCGGAGTCCTGCACCCAACCCCGCAACTCGGCCAGCTGCGGGTCGCCCTCCAGGGCAGCCACCAGCAGGTCGAGCAGCCAGGAGCGGACCACTGTGCCGCGACGCCAGGCCTTGAACACCGCGGGCACGTCGGTGACCACGTCTGCGGCTTCGAGCAGCTCGTAGCCCTCGGCGTAGGCCTGCATCAGGCCGTACTCGATGCCGTTGTGCACCATCTTGGCGAAATGCCCGGCGCCGACGTCGCCGGCGTGCACGAAGCCCTCGTCTCGGGGACCGTCGGGACGCAGTGCGTCGAACACCGGCATCAACCGCTCGACGTGCTCCGCGGATCCGCCGACCATCAGGCCGTAGCCGTTGTCCCGGCCCCAGACCCCACCGGAGACCCCGCAGTCCAGGTAACCGATGCCGTTGTCGGCGAGCACTGCGGCGTGCGTCTGATCCTCGGTGTAGCGCGAGTTGCCGCCTTCGATGACGACGTCGCCCTCAGCGAGCAACCCGGCGAGCTGCGCCACGGTGGCCCGGGTCGGCTCGCCGGCCGGCACCATGACCCACACTGCCCGGGGCGCGGAGAGCTGGTCGATCAGCTCGGCCAGCGAGTCGACGTCGCGGATTCCGGGGCTCAGGGCGTAGCCGACAACGTCGATGCCGGCGGCGCGCAGCCGGTCGCGCATGTTGGCGCCCATCTTGCCGAGTCCGACGAGTCCGAGCTGCACAGCGAGTCCTCCGAGGGCTGGGTGTCCCTACCGTAAGTCCTGGGTGGCGGTGCGGTGCGGAGCGGGTCGGTGGGTGTCGAGGTTGTCCACCGGCCTAGTAGATAGGTCTTCCCTGAGAGAGAAAAAACCAGTAGCAGTAGTAAGTCCTGTGGGCGGTGTGGACCGGCCACGTCTGCACAGCTCCGGCGGCGCGGTGCGGTGTGCACAGCACCGCTGCGCGGCGGGGGACCGTGACCGCCCGCGGTGGACAGTGGCGGCGCGGCCCCGGGAAGTGCACAGCCTCATCCACTTATCCACAGAGTTGTACCCAGGTGTGGGTGGATCGATTGTTTCTCGCAAGTGCTGGGAAGGTCACGAGCGTCGGAGCGGTGGCGGAGGTGACGTTGGATCTCAGGACGCAGCCCTGGGGAGACGTGATTGATCGTGTGGAGCGTTGCCTGGGTGTGCGGTTGGATCGGCACGCCGCCGTGGTCAAGCGGCGCTCGGTAGGAGCGCGTACCGATCAAGACACCTGGATTCGCATTGAGGTGCGGCCGTTTTGCGTGCTGACTGGGACGTGGCCACCATTGCCGAGGAGATCGCACGCCAGATACCCGAAATGAAACCCTTGGAAGCCTGGCGACTCGCCTACGGGTGGAGCCGCCCCCAGGTGGTCGCCGCTGTGCTGGAGGTCTACCGGCACGCGGGACTGGCCGAGCCAGGACTGACCAGTGCACGGTTATGCCGGTGGGAACACGATGCCGTCGCGCCCGACCCGGATTACGCGCACGCGCTGGCGCGGGTCTATCAGGTGCCGCCACGCCGACTCGGCCTCAAGCTCAGCAGCACCGTAGCCGACGGTGGATACGGTCGCCCTACGCAACCGTCTGATCCCATCAAACGTCACGTCACCGGATGGCCGGATCTCGGGTGCTCTCAGCCTCCCGAACTCAACAACAGAGCTGTTCGGCCGCCTTGAAAGTGCACTGCTGTTGAGTTCGGGAACCGGAGGGTTGATCACGAACCCCGGGAACCGGAGGGTTGATCACGAACCCGAAGATCCGCAGGACGGGGCGCGCTCGATGTCTGCCGGCCCGCCTGGGCGTCCCGGCGCTGCGCCCAGGCGATCGACCGACAACCACCAGCGTGTCGCAACGCGCCACCAGCCACATGAGGGTTCTCCCCGACCCGACCCTGATTCAGTACGCGCGTTCTGGAGACAGATTGCAGTAATTCGAGGCATCTTTACAGCAATCTGTCTCCAGAACGCGATTTCAGGGGTCAGGAGCGGGCGCGCTGTTTGATCCGGGAGGTGAGCTCCTGGACCTGGTCGTAGGTGCGGCGGCGTTCGGCCATCTCCTTGCGGATCTTCCGGTCCGCGTGCATCACCGTGGTGTGGTCGCGGCCGCCGAAGGTCTGCCCGATCCGAGGCAGCGACAGGTCGGTCAGTTCCCGGCACAGATACATGGAGATCTGCCGAGCCTGGGCGAGGTGCTTGGTCTTGCCGGGGCCACACAGGTCTTCGATGGTCACTCCGAAGAACTCAGCGGTCACCGCCATGATGTTGGGTGCACCGATCTCGTGCGCCTGATCGTCCGGGATGAGATCACGCAGCACGATCTCGGCGAGCTGGTTGTCGACCGGCTGGCGGTTCAGCGACGCGAATGCGGTGACCCGGATCAGCGCTCCCTCCAGCTCGCGGATGTTGCGCTCGATCCGGGCGGCGATGAACTCCAGCACCTCGTCCGGCGCGGCCAGCCGGTCGCCGGCGGCCTTCTTACGCAGGATGGCGATCCGGGTCTCCAGCTCGGGCGGCTGGATGTCGGTGATCAGGCCCCACTCGAAACGGGTGCGCAACCGGTCTTCCAGGGTGCCCAGTCCCTTGGGTGGGCGGTCGGAGGAGATCACGATCTGCTTGTTGGCGTTGTGCAGGGTGTTGAAGGTGTGGAAGAACTCCTCCTGGGTGCCTTCCTTACCCTCCAGGAACTGGATGTCGTCCACCAGCAGCACGTCGACGTCGCGGTAGCGGCGCTGGAAGGCCACCTTGCGGTCGTCGCGCAGGGAGTTGATGAAGTCGTTGGTGAACTCCTCGGTAGAGACATACCGGACCCGCATGCCAGGGAACAGCCGCTGCGCGTAGTGCCCGACGGCGTGCAGCAGGTGCGTCTTGCCCAGCCCCGACTCGCCCCAGACGAACAGCGGGTTGTAGGCCCGCGCCGGTGCCTCGGACACTGCCACCGCGGCAGCGTGGGCGAACCGGTTGGACGCGCCGATGACGAAGGTGTCGAAGGTGTACTTCTCGTTGAGCTTGGTCTGCGAGCTCGATCGGGTCGGCGCCGCGCCGGCCGGGGCGGTGGAGGTGGGCCAGATCTCGTGCACGGTAGCCAGCGCGGCTTCCTCCTCGCTCTGCTCACCTCGGACTGTTCTCTCCCCAACAGAATCCACAGCATCCCCGTGAGGTCGTGGGCTGTCTGAGCCCGAGTTACCAGGCCCAGCGGTGCGATGGTCAGTGGCGTGCGACCGGTTGGTGCCGTCGGCTGCCCGGGGCAACTCCGCTGGCACCGGAAGCGGATGGTCGACCTTCACTGCCAGCGAGACCTGCCGGCCCAGGTGCCTGGACAGCGCAGCACTGATCGGCTGACGGAGTACGCGCTCGATGGCGTCCTTGGCGAAGTCACTGGGCGCGGCCAGCAGCGCCGTGCCATCCAGCAGGCCGATCGGGCGGGTGACACGCATCCACGCGCGCTGTTGAGGTGACAGCGTCCCGGTAGAGAGCTCCCGGACGACCTCGTTCCAAACCTGGCCGAGGTCGGTTTGCCGCTCTGACACCGCGCTGACTCCCCTTCGGCCGGTGGTGGACTTGCAGGTGGTGGACTTCAGGGAGTCTGGGCATCCACAAGGTTGTCCACAGCTGTGAATGACGGTTAGCAGAAACGATCGGCGCACACCTCAGATCCCCTACGTGCCAGCCCCTGGCCCGGCCACCACCGGTCTTCCGGCACGGCAAGAGCAGGCACGCTAACAAGCGTCGGCCTCTGCCACAAGAACCCCGGGATAGCAAGCATCAACGAAGTAACGGCGTGTCGCGCGTGCAGTGACGCGAGACGCTCGTTTTGACGGCGCTGGCATCGTCCGCCTAGGCTCGGGCAGTCTCCCGCCCACCGGCGGGTAGTCTTGCGTGCTCTCGCCACGACCCGTTCGGGGTTGCGCACCGCGTGGGATCCGCTCGAGTAGTGCCGCCGGTGCCGGCAGGGGATGACCGACGGCCCGCAGTCCCGACAGCTGCGACCCCGCAATGCGAACCGAGCCACGAGTACCGGGAGAACGACAGCCGTGACCAAGGGCAAGCGCACGTTCCAGCCGAACAACCGTCGCCGCGCGAGGACCCACGGGTTCCGGTTGCGGATGCGCACCCGTGCCGGGCGCGCCATCGTCGCTGCGCGGCGCCTCAAGGGTCGCAGCGAGTTGTCGGCCTGAGCCGCCCGCGCCCGGATCCCTTCCTCCGTTGCTGCCGGCTGCCGCCCGCCTGACCCGTCGCGACGACTTCGCGACGGCGGTGAAGCGGGGCCGCCGGGCGGCGTGCGGCTCGATCGTCGTGCATCTGGCGCGGTCCGGCGACGCTGAGGCGCCGCCAAGGGTGGGTTTCGTGGTCGGTCGTACGGTGGGCGGTGCCGTGGTCCGGCACCGGGTGCAGCGCCGCTTGCGCCATCTGATGCGGTGCCGGTTGGCGGCGCTGCCCGGCGGAGCGCTGGTGGTGGTACGTGCGTTGCCGGCGTCGGCCAATGCGAGCAGCGGGGTGCTGGGTGAGGACCTCGGTGGGGCGTTGCGGCGGCTGACCGTTTCGTCCGCAGTGTCTTCCTGTGGGCCGTCGACTGGGTCCGCCACTGGGGCCGGCCCCGGCAGCCCGCAGTGACTTCTCTGACTCCCCTGGCTCGGGGGCCTCATCCGAATCACCCGGTTCGTCCGGTGGTTCGGGTGCTGGTGGTCGTGCTGCGGTTCTACCGCCGGTGGATTTCTCCGGCCCTGCCGCCCACCTGCCGCTTTTACCCCACGTGCAGCGCGTACGCGGTCGAGGCACTGACCGTTCACGGGGCGCTGCGCGGATCGTGGTTGACCGTGCGACGGCTACTGCGCTGCGCACCCTGGCACCCTGGAGGGGTGGACCCGGTACCTGCACCGAGAACACCCCGCTCCCCTGCCGAGAGTGAGTCGTCGTGCTGAACTTCATCTACTACCCGGTGTCGGCCATCCTGTGGTTCTGGCACGAGGTGTTCGGCTACTTGCTGGGTCCGGGCAGCGGCGTCGGCTGGACGCTGGCCGTGGTGTTCCTGGTGTTCACCCTGCGGGCGCTGCTGTTCAAGCCGTTCGTCAGCCAGGTCCGCTCGATGCGCAAGATGCAGGAGTTCGCACCGGAGATCCAGAAGCTGAAGAAGAAATACGGGGACGACCGCCAGAAGATGGCGGCCGAGATGCAGAAGCTGCAGTCCCAGCACGGCGTGAACCCGCTCGGTGGCTGCCTGCCGGTGCTGGTGCAGATCCCGGTGTTCATCGGCCTGTTCCAGGTGCTGCGCTCGTTCAACCGGCCCTTCCTCACCCCCGAACAGAACGAGCTGGTCGGCAACTACGTGTTCAGCGCGGCCGATGTGCGGTCGTTCCTCGGCGCGGACCTGTTCGGCGTGCCACTGTCGTCCTACATCACCGAGTCCGCGGAGTTGCTGGCGCGGTATGGGGACCTCTCCCGGTGGCAGATCGCGGCAGTGGCCGTCCCACTGACGATCGTCGCCGGCATCCTCACCCACCTCACCGCCAAGCATTCGGTGGATCGGCAGAACCCAGCGCAGTTGGAGAACCCGCAGGCCCAGCTCATGAACAAGCTGATGGTCTACCTTTTCCCGCTCGGCGTGGTGGCCGGTGGGCCGTTCTTCCCGGTGGCCATCCTGATCTACTGGCTGTCCAACAACCTGTGGACGCTCGCTCAGCAGTGGCTCGTCTACCAGCGGATCGACGTCGAAGAGGCGGAGAAGAAGGAGACGGCGACCGCGCAGCGCCAAGCGCTGGCCCCGCGACCCGGCCAGAAGCCGGTCCGTCCGAAGAAGGAGACCACCGGCAACCCGGCCGCTGGTCGGACCGACGGCGGTGCCGAGGCGGGATCGGACTCAGAATCAGGAGCTGGGACCCCGGGCGCTGGGGTGACGCCGAGTGCTGGCGCCGAACCGAGCGGCGAGGTTGCATCGAACGGAGCGGCGTCGACAGCGTCGCGCTCAGACGGTTCAGACGCGTCCTCGAACGGTCAAAGCACTGAGCGCACCGACAGTTCCGCAAAGCCTGGCATGATCCAGCAACGGCCCCGAGCGCGGAAGAAGAGCAACCGGAAGCGCCGCTAGGGCACGATCCCCGGAGAGGAGACAGGTGTGGCCGAGACGCTGGCGACCGAGGCGGCGGGGAGCGAGGCTGCGGTTACAGAGGCGGGGGTTACGGAGTCGGGGGTTACGGAGGCGGGAGTTACGGAGGCGGGAGCGGGGGTTACCAACACACAGCCGCCGGGGTCGCCCTCGGAGGTCTCGTCCGGTGCTGCCGATGATGATGCGGAGGCTGCGGGCACGGAGACCGCAACGGCCGACGACGCGGCCGACTCCGGTGGCCGGGTCGGGACCGCGCGAGCGGTGCGTAGCGGGCCGGTGAATGAGGAGCTGCTCGTTCAGGAGGGCGACGTCGCGGGTGACTACCTCGAACGGTTGCTTGATCTCGTGGACTACGACGGTGATATCGATCTCGACGTCGAGGCTGGTCGCGCCATGGTGAGCATCGACGGCGGGAAGGACCTGGAAAAACTGGTGGGGTCTCGGGGCGCAGTGCTCGAGGCGCTCCAGGAGTTGACCCGGCTGGCGGTTCAGCAACAGACCGGTGCCCGCAGCCGGCTGATGCTCGATATCGCGCAGTGGCGGTCCACGCGACGCGGTGATCTCAGCAAGCTGGGCCGGTCGGCAGCTGAGCAGGTACGCGATGGCGGTGAGCCGGCTCGGCTGCAGGCGATGACCCCCTTTGAGCGCAAGATCGTGCACGATGCGGTGGCCGCAGTGGACGGTGTGCGCAGCGAGAGTGAGGGTGAGGAGCCGCAACGCCGCGTCGTGGTGTTCCGCGCCACCTGATTTGTTGCGCGCGGGCTCCCGAGAGCGGTCGATGTTCCACGTGAAACACCAGTCGGGAACCGACGTCCGGGTAGCCGCAGAGGCGGTGTTCGGTGATCGGTACGCGCTAGCGCAGCGGTACGCCGGGCTGCTTGCCGGGCCCGGAGTCATGAGAGGACTCATCGGTCCGCGAGAAGCGGACCGGCTGTGGGAACGCCACCTGCTCAACTCCGCTGTGTTGGGTGAACTCATACCCGACGGTTGTCAGATACTCGATGTAGGTTCCGGTGCGGGTCTGCCAGGGATACCGCTCGCGCTCGCTCGGCCGGATCTCGCGATCGTCCTGCTGGACCCGATGGCCCGGCGGGTGACATGGCTGCAGGAGATGGTCGCTGAGCTCGGCCTAGCGGTCTCAGTGCATCGCGGTCGGGCCGAAGACCCGCGGGTGCGAGAAGAGCTTGGTGGCAAAGACGTCGTGACAGCTCGGGCGGTCGCGCCGTTGGGACGGCTGGCGGGCTGGAGCCTTCCATTGGTGGCACCGGGTGGACGGTTGCTCGCGGTGAAGGGCGCCACCGCGCATGAGGAGGTCGCACGGGACGCCGTCGCGGTGCGGGCGGCCGGAGGGGGGCCGGTGGAGGTCGTGCAGTGTGGTGGCACGATCGTGCAGCCGCCGACCACGGTCATCGTGGTTCCTAGGCGGGTCCAGCGTGTCACGCATACCGCGAAGGCACGGAGGAGGAAGGATCGGTGAGCGTGAGGCCCCCCAGGTGGCAGGACGGCACCACGCAGGACGGCGCAGTGCTCGACGTTTCACGTGAAACCAGACGACTGTGTGCCGTCACTCATGGTGCCGTGACCCATGCGATGCGGTCGACGGCACCCAACGGCGTCCGTCAACATCAACACAGCGGAATCCCTCAGGTGTCCTACCCCGCGGCGCCTCGCTCCGCGATCCCCTCTGCCCCATCCTTTGCGTTAGAGCCCGCGGGTGTCGGGTGGACGCCGATCTGCGAGGAGGCCGAGCGCGCCACGCGGGTACAGCACCCCACCGACCAGCTGCCCCGCCCGAGCCGGCGCCGGGTACTTGCGGTGGCAAACCAGAAGGGCGGCGTCGGCAAGACCACGAGCACGGTCAACCTTGCCGCAGGTCTCGCTCTGCAGGGGCTGCGCACGCTCGTGATCGACCTGGACCCGCAGGGCAACGCCTCGACCGCGTTGGGAATCGAGCACCGTTCCGGTGCCCGCTCGGTGTACGAGGTGCTGATCGGGGAGATCGGGATTGCGGACGCTGTTGTGGTGAGCCCGCAGTCGTCGAACCTGCTCTGTATCCCTGCCACGATCGACCTCGCCGGTTCCGAGATCGAGCTGGTCAGCATGGTGGCCCGGGAGTCGCGCCTGGCCCGGGCCTTGCAAGGTTTCGTACTCGACGAGTTGGACGTCGACTACGTCTTCATCGACTGCCCTCCCTCGCTGGGACTGCTCACCGTGAACGCGCTCGTCGCTGCACCCGAAGTGCTGATCCCCATCCAATGCGAGTACTACGCGCTGGAGGGGCTCGGCCAGTTGCTGCGCAACATCGAGTTGGTGCAGGCGCACCTCAACCCCGCACTGAGGGTGTCCACGATCCTGCTGACGATGTACGACGGACGGACGAAGCTGGCGGACCAGGTCACTGCCGAGGTCCGCAAACACTTCGGCGACCAGGTCCTGCGCACGGTGATCCCGCGCAGCGTGAAGGTCTCCGAAGCGCCGGGTTTCGGGCAGACCGTGCTGGTCTACGACCCCGGCTCTCGGGGGGCGCTGAGCTACCTCGACGCCGCGCGGGAGATCGCCCTGCAAAGTGACTATCCCGGGAATGACTTTCCGGGTGATGGCTACCTCGGTGCCCGGGAGGTGGGTTCTTGATGTCCCCCGCCAGCGCGATCCCCCAAACCTCTGGACCCCCCCGAACCTCTGGATCCCCTCAAAACCCTGGATCCCCCCCAACTCCTGGATCACAGCGCAAGGGCGGTCTCGGCCGGGGGTTGGCGGCACTGATCCCTACCGGACCGGCCGATTCCGCGGTGAGCGAATTGGCGTCACGCCAGCGCCTGGAAGGTGGCGCAGACGGTCGTCCGGACGTCCTGACTGGCCGTGTTGCGGGGGCGGTCTACCAAGAGGTGCCTATTGGGTCCATCGTGCCCAATCCCAAGCAACCCCGGCAGTCCTTCGACGAGGACTCCCTGGCCGAGCTCGAGCATTCGATCCGCGAGTTCGGCCTGATGCAACCCATCGTCGTCCGCCCACTGCCGGCTGAGCCGGCGATCGGGCAACTGCCGGCTGAGCCGGCGATCGGGCAGCTACATGCCGTTTCCTATGAACTGGTCATGGGTGAGCGGCGATGGCGGGCGGCGCAGCAGGCCGGGCTGGAGCGCATCCCGGCGATCGTGCGAAGTACCGCCGATGAAGCCATGCTCCGCGACGCGTTGCTGGAGAACATCCACCGGGTCCAGCTCAACCCACTTGAGGAGGCGGCCGCCTACCAGCAGTTACTGGAGGACTTCGGGGTGACGCACGAGCAGTTGGCGTCGCGAATCGGGCGCAGCCGGCCGGTCATCACCAACACCATCAGATTGCTCAGGCTGCCGGTGGCGGTGCAACGGCGGGTCGCAGCCGGAGTTCTCTCCGCCGGGCACGCCCGGGCGCTGCTCTCGCTGGACGAGCCGTTCGCCCAGGAGGACCTGGCGGCGCGCATCGTTGCCGAGGGCCTGTCGGTCCGGGCCACCGAGGAAGTAGTCACACTGAGCCGCAGCGAGCCCGCACCGGCGGCCCCGAAGGCGCCAGCCCCCCGTCCGATGCAGGCACCAGGGCTGCAGGAGCTCGCAGAGAACCTTTCCAACACTTTCGACACCCGGGTCAAGGTGGAACTGGGCCGCCGCAAGGGCCGGATCGTGGTGGAGTTCGGATCCGTCGACGACCTTGAGCGCATCGTCGCGCTGATGGCCCCGTCTCGATGAGGTGGGCCGCGCCGACTCGACGGGATCTTGGAATACTAATCGAACTCACTCCGGGTCGTCGCTCAGCCGCGGCCTGGCGAGGCGCGTCGGAACAGCACCGGGCGCTACCGTTGAGGATGGGACACCGCCAGGATCTCACGTCACCGAACTAGTGGGACCATCCCGCCCGGTCCTGACTGTCGGCGAGCAACCTACGGATCTCGGCCATTCGTGATGCCTTACCAGCGCCCCGACGCCCAGCCTTCGCAGCGGCGGTCCGGCCATGGTGCGCTCGCGGATCAGGTCCCGCTGGAAGTGGGCCAGCGCGCCGAGCACGTGAAACAGCAACTTACCACCGCAGCGGTGGTATCCAATTCTCGGCCAGAATCCGCTCTGGGACTGTCCGTGAACTCGACGCGGCCGACGTTTCAGTCCTCCCAGATGTCGGTCTCGTCGAGTTCACGGGGCGCGGCACCGACGCACACTCGACTATTGCTCTGGAGTCGACTCAACCCCACGGTTGACTCGATCATGTGCCGTCTAAGCTAGCTGAGGTTTCCGCTCGGCGAGCGTCACTTCGGTGTACGTCAAGGGGATTTTGATCACCTTGGTCTCGCGCTGGGCACCAGGGCGGACAGTGAACCACGCGTCGCTCGACGTTATTGGGCTTCGGTCCGGGTCGGTTCGCGATAGCACGCCGGGCAGATCTGGTCGGGATCCGCTGGTTCGCCAGGCAGTGCCAGGCTGCCCAGCGAGCGCAGGGCGCGCGGCCGGAACGCTGTCCCGCGCGCCGCCACAACCGTGCCGTCCGGCCGGAGCTCACCCGGTGGGTGTCCTGATCAGCCGGTGAGCGCAGGTACCAAACTCGCCGGGGTGCTGCCGCTGCGGACCTCGTCGCTGATCAGAGGGTCACCCTCGCGCCAACGCGAAACGAGTGTGACCCTTCCACTGTCGCCAGCGACGACTGTAGGCACACAGGCGACAGCAGGAGGGGTGATGGCCGGACCTACTGGACCTCAGAGTCGATGAGATAGCGCGCGCCACCCGGCGACTTGCTGCGCGACGTGCGCGTCACCGCCCGCCAGGTCGGCTCCCTACTCGACGGCCGGCCACGCTGGCCCAGCGTCGTCGCCTGCTGGTCGCCGCTGAGTGGCTGGCGCTGTGCTCGTGGTGGTGTCGACGCTCGTGCTCGTCGCGGGTTGACGGCTGCTGCCAGGTACACGGCCCGCTCAAGATGCAGCGCCTAGCCAAGCCCCCCTTGGCCGGGCTGACCGGGCGCCCGATGCCTCGCCGGGCCGTGAACTCGTCACCACCGACATTTCCCGTCCGTCAGACGTCGGTGACGTCGAGTCCACGGCGCTGACCTACCCGGCTGTAGCGAGTCAAGTGGGAGTGTCGTGGGGTCCTGTTAGGTTCGACGGCGTGGAGACACCGCTGGCAGGCAAAGTCGCATTGGTCGCGGGAGCGACCCGAGGGGCGGGTCGAGGGATAGCCGTGCAATTAGGTGCGGCTGGAGCGACGGTCTACGTCACCGGGCGCACGAGCCGCTCAATGCGATCGGAAATGAACCGGCCGGAGACGATCGAGGAGACCGCGGCTCTGGTGGATGAGGCCGGCGGTCGCGGGATCGCGGTCCAGGTGGACCATCTGGTGCCCGACGAGGTCCGCGCGCTGGTGACGCGCATCGAAGGCGAACAGGGCGGCCTGCACGTCCTCGTGAACGATATCTTTGGCGCCACCACGATCGAGTGGAACAAATCAGTCTGGGAATCCTCTTTGGATAGTGGGCTGCGCACCCTGCGGCTGGCCGTGGACACGCACGCCATCACCAGCCACTTCGCGATACCACTGCTCATCAGGAGGCCAGCTGGCCTGGTTGTCGAGGTGAATGACGGAACCGACGAGTACAACGCGACCAACTACCGGGTGTCCTTCTTCTACGACCTGGCCAAGGCGTCAGTGAATCGAATGGCGTTCGCGCTGGCGCACGAGTTGCAGCCCTACAACGCGACGGCCGTATCACTCACTCCGGGTTGGCTGCGGTCAGAGGCCATGCTCGAGGTTTTTGGCGTCAGCGAATCGAACTGGCGTGACGCGACAGAGCGCGTGCCGCACTTCGCTATTTCCGAGAGTCCAGCGTTTGTCGGCCGGGCCGTAGCGGCGCTCGCACAAGACCCCAACGTGTCGCGCTGGAACGGAAAGTCACTGTCCAGCGGGCAGTTGGCGAAGGTCTATGGCTTCACCGATCTTGACGGCAGCCAGCCCGATTGCTGGAGGTACCTCACCGAAGTTCAGGACGCAGGCAAACCTGCCGACGTAACCGGCTACCGCTGACATCCGCGCGCCACCGTCGTGGCGTCGGCAGTTCGGTCATCCGGCGCCTCTCTGCCCCCGGCCGACCATGGTGAGCGGCCTCCAAGGCGGAACGCGCGCCTTACACCGCACCTGACCGGACCGCCACTTTTCGCCTGGACAGTGCGTCGACGCTGGCCGCGAGCA
>JBQTHE010000093.1:0-34592 GCA_052390115.1 Pseudonocardiales bacterium
CCCCGTCCAAGGTCTCCCGGGCGCGCGCGGCGAGGCGCTCCGACGCGAGGGTCTCGTCGGCGCCCACGGCCGCGGGCGGCCCCCCGGGGGGGGCGCCCCCCGGGGTGGGGGGGGGGGCGGTGTAGGGGGGAGCCCCCACACCGGGGCGCCGGGCGGGGCCCCCCGCTCCGGGTGGCGCGCCAGCGCACCGCTTGTGCGTCGGTCAGGGCGGCCACCTGATCGACGATTACCCGTAACCGCGCACCATCATCGCGGGCCTGCTGCCATGCTGGGTACAGAGCCGGGTCCAGTAGCTGGGGCGCCCGGTGCGCCAAGGCCGCGCACAGCTCGGCGATCAGCTCCCGTTCCCGGGTCTGCGCGGCCAGCCGGCTGGGGTCGTGCATCACGAACCGCAGGGCCACCGCCTTGAGCAGCGCCACCTCGGCAGCCACCCGATCCGGTATCACGAGGTGGGCGCGGTAACGCCCCAACGGGCCGGGCCCGTACCGGGCCAGCGTCGCCGACACCACCGCCGAGGCGAACCGCCCGACGAGCTCGCTGGTGAGCTCCTTCAACGCGACCTGGGCGGCCAGCGAGCCGTCGTAGTGGCGCAGCGCGTCGAGCACTGGGAGCGCCAGCAGTCCCACCGCGGCGGTCTCCAACCCCGTGCTGGGCAACGCACTGAAGTGCTTCGCGGCCAGCGCGGCGAGCAGCGCCCGCTCCACCGGATCGGCCAGGGTGTCCAGCGATATGCGGCCCGCCAAGATCCCGTCTTCGACGTCGTGCACCGAGTAGGCGACGTCGTCGGCCCAGTCCATCACCTGGGCTTCGAGACATCGAACACCCTGCGGCGCGCCCTGCCGAAGCCAGCCGAACACCGCCGCGTCGTCGGCGTAGAAGCCGAACTTGACCGTCCCAGCCTGGCGCGGCCACGGATACTTGACGGTGGCATCCAGCGACGCCCTGGTCAGGTTGAGACCACGACCGCGACCGGTCCCCGGGTCGAGCAGCTTGGGCTCCAGCCGGGTAAGGATCCGCAGCGTCTGCGCGTTGCCCTCGAACCCACCGCAACCCGCGGCGACCTCGTTGAGTGCCCGCTCGCCGTTGTGGCCGAAGGGGGGGTGACCGATGTCGTGCGCCAACCCCGCGGTCTCCACCACGTCCGGATCGCAGCCCAGCTCGGCGGCGATACCACGACCTATCTGGGCGACCTCCAGAGAATGGGTCAGCCGGGTCCTGGGCACGTCACCCTCGCCAGGACCGACCACCTGGGTCTTGCCCGCGAGCCTGCGCAGCGCCGCAGAGTGCAACACTCGGGCGCGATCCCGGGCAAAGGCGCTGCGCCGCTCCGGTCCCGATCCGGGTAGCGCGGCCCGCTTGGCCGGCTCGGGCAGCAGCCGGGCACGGTCGTGCTCGGTGTAATGGTGGCCGGTGTCATGGGGATCCACTGGGCTCACCCCAGATCGATACCGAGCGACTCGGCCGGCGAGTGCGTGAACCGGTAGTGCAGCAGCGCGGCGCTCTCCCGGACGATGTACTGGGCCTGGATGCTTCGGGTCTGCACGATCGGACCGCTTCGGGTCGGCGAGGTCCAGGTGGCAAGCCCGAGGTCGTTGGCCATGGTCCGAGCACGCAATGAATGCCATGGATCGCTGACGATCACCGCGGTGTGCCAACCCTCGGGGCCCGCCCGGCCAGCCACCGCGCGCAGGCTCTCCAGGGTGTCGCTGCCCTCCCCAACCGGCACCACGGCGGCCTGCGGAATCCCGTAGGAGGTCAGGTAATTGCGGCCGGCCTCAGCCTCGGTGTAGGTGTCACCGGCCCGCCGACCACCGACCGTGACGATCACCGGCGCGACCCCGTCCCGCCACAGCCGCGCGGCATGATCGAGCCGGGAGCCCAGCACGGCCGACGGTGTCCCGTCGTACTGGGCCGCACCCAGCACCACGACGACATCGGCGGAGTCCCGGTCATCGACTCGGGCCACCTGCCACACCCGGAAGAACGTGCCACCCACAACCAGCGAGCCCACCAGCACCGTGCCAAGGACCAGCCGCGTCAGCGCGACCGACAGCAGGGACCGGGCGCGCCGGTCACCCACCGATGCGGCCCGTCGCGGCGGCTAGTGGGCCGCCGGAACGCCCCCGCCGAACGGCGAGAACCTCCGCGACCACCGACACTGCGGTCTGCGCCGGCGTGGCCGCGCCCAGATCCAGACCGACCGGCCCGTGCAGCCGGGCGAGTTCCGCCTCGGTGACGCCGGCGGCCTGCAGCCGGGTGCGCCGAGCGGCCTGGGTGTGCCGAGACCCCAGCGCGCCGCAGAACCCGCGCCCGGACCGCAGCAGCTCCACCAGCACGGCGTCGAAGGCCGGGCCGTGGTCGAGCAGGATCAGCACGTCGACGGCGGTGAAGTCCTTCGCGGCGGCGACGGCGGCCGCCAGCTCGGTCTCGGTGCGCACCGCCCAGCCCAGCAGTTCGCACTGCGCCGCCAGAGCTGCCCCGATCGCCCCGCGGCCCACCACCAGCATGGTGGTCACCGGCACCCATACGTCGAGCAGCGCCGGGATGCCCCCGGCGTCACCCTGCTCGGTGGCCGTGGCGCCGATCCGCGCCAGCTCACGCATTCTGGTCAGCACCACCTGGTCAGCATCGGAGTTGCCCAGCGTGCCAACCACCTCGGTCAGCTCAGGCCCCGCCGCTACCAGCACTGCCGACCCGTCGACCGTGGAGGCCAGCGCGGAGGGGACGCCGTCGGCGAGCGCGGTGCCCAGGACGGCGGCGGCCTGCGCCGGCAGCGGGTGGCCCAGCAGCTGGGCGCCACCTGCGCACGCGAGGCCGGCGTCCACCGCGTCGCCCTCGGTGACGTGACCCTTCGTGGTGCCGGGTGTGGATACCGCAGAGCTCAGCAACGGCAGCGCGACAGTGTCCATGGTGCCCTCGAACAGCGTGCCGGCCCGGTCACCGTCGGCCGTGCCGGCCAGGAGCTGCCCGGTGGCGACGGTGCCGAAACCATGCCGCTCAAGCACCCGAACCACCCCGGAAGGCCGTCCCTGCTCGGCCCAGCGGCGCAGTGCGTCACCAGCTTCCCGGCGGCGACGGGATTCCTCAGTGCTCACGGCGTCCCTGGGGCTCACGGTGTCCATACCCACCATAGTTCCAGACAGCGGCTCAGCAGCCGATTAGTCGAGCCGCCAGGTAGGACTCGACCTGGTCCAATGCGATCCGCTCCTGGGCCATCGTGTCCCGCTCGCGCACCGTCGCGGCGTGATCGGTGAGCGAGTCGAAGTCCACCGTCACGCAGAACGGGGTGCCGATCTCGTCCTGGCGCCGGTACCGGCGGCCGATCGCGCCGGCGTCGTCGAAGTCGACATTCCAGTTCTTCCGCAGTTCTGCGGCGAGATCGCGGGCCTTGGGCGTGAGGTCAGCATTGCGCGACAGCGGCAACACCGCGGCCTTCACCGGAGCGAGCCTGCGGTCCAGCCGGAGCACGACGCGGCGGTCCACCCCGCCCTTGGCATTGGGCGCCTCGTCCTCCGCGTAGGCCTCCAGCAGGAAAGTCATCATCGAGCGAGCCACGCCGGCCGCGGGCTCGATCACGTAGGGCCGGTAGCGGGAGTCCGTGGCCTGGTCGTAGTAGGACAGGTCCACTCCGGAGTGGTTGGAGTGCGTGGTGAGGTCGAAGTCGGTGCGGTTGGCGATGCCCTCCAGCTCGCCCCACACCTGGCCGGAGGAGAAGCCGAACCGGTACTCGACGTCCACCGTCCGCTTGGAGTAGTGCGAGAGCTTCTCTTTGGGATGCTCGTAGTGCCGCAGGTTGTCCCGGTTGATGCCCAGGTCGACGTACCAGTCGGTGCGGGTGTCGATCCAGTACTGGTGCCACTGCTCATCGGTGCCCGGCTCGACGAAGAACTCCATCTCCATCTGCTCGAACTCGCGGGTGCGGAAGATGAAGTTGCCCGGGGTGATCTCGTTGCGGAAGCTCTTACCGATCTGGCCGATACCGAACGGCGGCTTCTTGCGGGCGGACATCATCACATTCTGGAAGTTGACGAAGATGCCCTGCGCGGTCTCCGGACGCAGGTAGTGCAGCCCCTCCTCGGTCTCCACCGGGCCAAGGTGCGTCTTGAGCATCATGTTGAACTCTCGCGGCTCGGTGTATTCACCACGGGTGCCACAGTTCGGGCACGGGACGTCTGAAAGGTCCCCCTCCAGGACGTCCTTGCCGGTGCGTTCGGCGTAGTCCTCGGCGAGCTGGTCGGCGCGATAACGCTTGTGGCACTGCTGGCACTCGACCAGCGGGTCGTGAAAAGCCTGCACGTGACCCGAGGCGACCCACACCTGGCGGGGCAGGATCACCGACGAGTCCAGGCCGACGACGTCTTCCCGGCCGGTGACCGTCGCGCGCCACCACTGGCGCTTGACGTTCTCCTTGAGTTCCACACCCAGCGGGCCGTAATCCCAGGCCGAGCGGGTGCCGCCGTAGATTTCCCCGCTCGGGAACACGAAGCCACGGCGCTTGCACAGGCTGACGACGGTCTCGATGCGATCCGCGGACACTGGGGAGCTCCTGGTGAAAGTTCAGTGAGGTCGGTAGTAGCGCGGGCCAGATTAGCGAGTGCCGGACCCGAACCCGCGCTCGGCGTCGGGGGAAAGGATGCTGCCATGGTCGGTCACCGCACCATGCTGGGCGGCAGCCAACACCTCATAGCTGCCGGGCTCGCCGGTCAGCGCCTCCGACAGAAGCGGCACCACGTGCTCGCGGACGTCGAACGGGGACAGCGCGCGCCGGTAGGCAACCACCGATTCGAACCGCACAACCAGCGCCCACCGCGTGATGTCGTCCGGGGAGCGGGCCAGCTGACCGCCCAGGCACCCGGGCTGCGCGGTGAGCAGACCCAGCGCCCGGCGCGCCCGGGTCAGGAAGTCCTCGACACAGGCGGGGTCGCCAGCGTCGAGGATGAAGCGACAGATCAGGATCAAGGGCGTCCTCAGGCAGCGGTGGCAGGATGACGGTAGCGACTCCGAACGCCTGTGCGGCTGGGGATGATCGCAACACATCACGCCGCGACGGTGAATGTCAGGGGGCGCATACGATGGACCCCGATCGAGGGAGGAAGAGGGCATGGCCAGCGTGACCGCACAGGCAGTGTCGGACCCGACCATCATCGACGAGCATTCGCCCGGCCGGCCGCCCCCCGGTCCGGCGGCGATCCGCCCCCGGGAGACCCTGGTGGCGGCCGGCGAGCTGCTGCGGGCACTCGCGGCGCCGGTGCGAATCGCCATCGTGCTGCAGCTCCGCGACAGTGAGCGCTGCGTCCATGAGCTGGTCGAGGCGTTGGGCGTCACCCAGCCGTTGATCAGCCAACACCTGCGGGTGCTCAAGTCCGCCGGGGTGGTGCACGGCGAGCGGCACGGTCGGGAGGTCGTGTACCGGCTGGTCGACGAGCACCTGTCGCACATCGTGGTCGATGCGGTGACGCACGTGGAGGAGGAGTGAGCGCCCCCCGACCGGCCGCGCCGGTGCATGGGCTGCGTTCCACCCGGCAGCGGACCGCGGTGGCCAGGCTGCTCGACGACACCGACGACTTCCGGTCCGCCCAGGAGATCCACGAGAAGCTGCGGCGCAACGGCGAGGGCATCGGCTTGACCACGGTGTACCGCACACTGCAGACGCTGGCCGACGCCGGCGAGATCGACATGCTGCGCACCTCCACCGGCGAAGCCGTCTACCGGCGCTGCTCGGCGCACCACCATCACCACCTGGTGTGCCGGGACTGCGGTCACACCGTGGAGGTCGAGGGCCCGACAGTGGAGCTGTGGGCCGAGAAAGTCGCCGACGAGCACAACTTCACCAACATCAACCACACCGTAGAAATCTCCGGCACCTGCCCCAACTGCACCCCCTGACCCCCGCCTTTACCGCAGTCTGGATGCAGACTGCGGTAAAGCGGGCCACTTTTACAGCAGTCTGCATCCAGAACGCGCCGAGGGGTGGGGGTCAGAACTCGTAGGGTTCGGTGGGGGCGGGGACCGGGCGCAGGTCTGAGACGGTGAGGGTGGGGGTGTAGCGGGTGTTGGACTTCGCCGATCCGGGTACCAGCTGGCCGCGCACCTCGAACCAGCCGTCCTGCGGCAGGGACGCCAACCCGCTGCGGCCCTCGAGGCGGACCTTCAGCGGGGTCGCGTCCGCTGCGCAGCAGGCGATCACCAGCCGGCCGAGGTAGGTGGTGTCCCGGTCACCGTGCACCACGAAGCCGACGAGCCGTACCTGCCGACCGTTGAGGGTGCCCGCGTCGTCCCACACCGCCCGGGTGACGAAGTCGCTCATCCGCAGCGCGGGAGCCGGTCCGGCGGGTAGCGGCGGGAAGTCGACGGAGGTCCGTTGCGGGGCCACCGGCGCGGACCGGGACACGGTGTCCGCGCCGAGCGCCGGAGGGGCAACCAGGAAGATCGCCAGCACGGGAAGCAGCAGCAACCAGGGGCTGCGCCCGGCGTGATCGGGATGATCGACATGGTTGGCGTGGTCCCGGGCGGCGCGCACGTCGGCCACGATGGCGATCAGGCCGAGCGCGAGGATCACCACGCCCGCCGCCACCAGGAACGGAAGCAGCGAGGGCTTGACGTAGCGCAGATAGCTGCCATTCCATGCGATCTTCAGCAGCGCGCCGCCGACCAGCACCAGCAGGACGTTCTGGGTCTCCCGCCTCACCGGACTCCCCCGAGCACCAGCACTCCGGCGAGCACCGCGCAGCCGATCGCCACCACGAACGTCATCGGGGCGAAGCGGCTGGCGAATCCGCGCCCGAACGCCCCCGCCTGCAGCGCCATCAACTTGACGTCCACCGCCGGTCCTACCACGAGGAACACCAGCCGGGGCAGCAACGGCAGCATCGACAGCGACGCGGCGACGAACGCATCGGCCTCGCTGCACAGCGCGAGCACCACCGCGAGCAGCGCCATCACCAGGATCCCGAGCAGCAGCTGACCGGCCAGCGAGGCGATCCAGGACGGTGGCACGACGACGTTCAGCGCGGCCGCGGTGAGCGCGCCGAGCACCAGGAATCCACCCGAAGAGACCAGGTCATGCCGGGCCGTCTCGGTGAACACCGCGGAGGCGCTGCGAGCCGGGTCCCGCTGGGGACGGCACAGCGCCCGCTGCGCGATCCACTCCACACGCCCGAAGCGCGCCCATAGCCAACCCAACACCAGCGCAGTGCCCATCGAGCCGAGGAACCGGGCCGCCACCATCCGGGGCTCACCCGGGAAGGCGACCGCAGTGGACACCAGTACCACCGGGTTCACCGCAGGCGCGGCGAGCATGAATGTCAGCGCCGCCGCGGGCGGCACGCCCTGCTGCATGAGACGCCGCGACACCGGTACCGACGCGCATTCACACCCCGGCAAGGCCATGCCGGCCGCCCCAGCGACGGGCACCGCGGCCACGGTCCTTCGCGGCAGCACCCGCTGCAAGGCCGCCGGCGGCACGAAAGCCGCGATCAGCCCACTGACCAGCACCCCCAGCACCAGGAACGGCATCGCCTGCACGAACACCGCCACGAAGACCGTAGCGCCGGTACGCACCGCAGGCACGTCGAGCATCCGGATCAGCGGTCCCTGGGCCAGCAGCGCCAGCACCAGGACCGCGCAGAGCACCTCCATCGAGGTGACCCGGCGCCACAGTGGGGTACGAACGCCCGGAGCGGTAGGAGTGCGGGAAGCGGCGGGCGGCGCCGCCATCAGCTGGCCAGCAACTCGGTGCGCACCTGCGAGGCCGTGGACACCACCAGCATGAGCAGGGTGCCCAGCGGCACGGTGGCCAGGCCGGCTGCCGGAAACGCGTAACGCAGCATGACGTCGACCCCGCGCTCGCCGCGGACTAACCCCAGGGTGCCGAACAGGCCCTGCCCGGCTCGGGTGGCGACCCACTCGGCCAGCTGACCGTCGTCGCTGACATCCCAGGCGACCACGCAGGTCAGGCTGAGTACCAGCAACCCCTCGGCGAGTTCCACCGCTTGCACCGCGCAGGGTACCTCGGAGTGCTGGAAGCTCAGCGCCCCGTCGTCGTCCACCTTGACGTCCTGGTATCTCTCCAGTGCCGCCTGGGCGGCATCGAGCAGCTCCCGGGTGGCGGCAAGACTCGTCACGGCCTTGTCGGGACTCACCGCATCTTCCTCCTCAGGTATCGAGCGGCACGGTGGCGATGGCGCTGCCGAACCGGCGGTCACGGGCGGCGTAGGCCTGGCAGGCCTGCCAGAGATGCCTGCGGTCCAGGTCCGGGAACAGCACGTCCTGGAACACCAGCTCCGCATAGGCAGACTGCCAGATCAGGAAGTTCGACATGCGCTGCTCGCCGGACGGCCGCAGGAACAGGTCGACGTCGGGCATGTCCGGCTCGTCCAGGTGACGGGCCAGCATCCGCTCGTCGACCCGCTCCGGGTCGATCTCACCGCGGGCCACCCGGCGGGCAACCTCACGCGCCGCGTCTGCGATCTCCGCGCGACCGCCGTAGTTCACGCACATGGTCAGCGTCATGACGTCATTGCCGGCGGTCAGCTCCTCGGCCACCTCGAGCTCCCTGATCACGCTGCGCCACAACCGGGGGCGCCGCCCGGCCCAGCGCACCCGCACCCCCATCTCGTGCATCAGGTCGCGGCGGCGGCGGATCACATCGCGGTTGAACCCCATCAGAAAGCGCACCTCGTCGGGGCTGCGCCGCCAGTTCTCGGTGGAGAACGCGTAGGCCGACAGCCAGGTCACACCCAGCTCGATGCAGCCGCACACCACGTCCAGCAACACGGCCTCACCACGGCGGTGCCCCTCGGTGCGGGGCAACCCACGCTGCTGGGCCCACCGCCCATTGCCATCCATCACCAACGCAACATGCCGGGGCACCCGCCCAGCAGGTATCAACGGTGCCCGAGCCCCAGACGGATGCGGATCAGGCGCTCGAACCACCGACCCATCCTGCCGCCTCCCGCATTCAGCGGGCTGAGCGGGGTTATCGACGGCCGGATAACCCCGCTCAGCCCGCTGAATGCGGCGGGGCCGGGACTGCGCGCTCGACCAGGGGCAGGGAGCGGAGTTGGCGTTCCAGGTGGTACTGGAGGTGGGCGGCTACTAGGCCGCTGGCTTCCCGGCAGGACGCGGCCGGGGCGCGCTCGGCGGACTGCCAGTCGCCCTGCACTAGGGCGTCCAGCAGCTCCAGTGTCTGCGCGGACGGGGTGGCCGCGCCGGCTGGGCGGCACCCGGGGCAGACCACTCCCCCTGCGGGAACGCTGAACGCCCGGTGCGGCCCCGGCACGCCGCAGCGGGCGCATTCGGTCAGCGCGGGCGCCCAACCAGCGGTCACCATCGCGCGCAGCAGGAAAGCATCGAGCACCAGCGTGGGTGGCCGCTGCTTGTCGGCCAGCGCCCGCAGCGCGCCCACGACCAGCAGATACAGCCGAAGCACCGGCTCGCCCTCAGCGCCGGCCAGCCGCTCGGCCGTCTCCAGCACCGCGCAGCCGGTGGTGTAGCGGCCGTAGTCGCCGACCAGCCGGGAACCGAAGCCGTCGACCGTCTCGACCTGGGTGACGATGTCCAGCGTCCGGCCGCTGTAGAACTGCACATCGACGTGCCCGAACGGCTCCAGCCGCGCGCCGAACCTCGATGAGGTGCGCCGCACCCCCTTGGCTACCGCGCGCACCCGACCGTGCCGGCGGGTCAGCAGCGTGACGATGCGGTCGGCCTCGCCCAGCTTCTGCACCCGCAGCACCACACCGGTGTCGCGGTACAGGCTCACCCGCTCATCGTCGCACCGCCCAGTGGCAGGCAGACGCGGCGCGCGGAAGGACTCAGAAACCGAGGCGACGGAGCTGCTTGGGGTCGCGCTGCCAGTCCTTGGCGACCTTCACATGCAGATCCAGGTACACCGACGTGCCCAGCAGAGCCTCGATGTGCACCCGCGCGCGGCTGCCGACCTCCTTGAGCCGCTGGCCGCCACGTCCGATCACGATCGCCTTCTGGCTGTCGCGCTCGACGTAGAGGTTCGCGTAGACGTCGAGCAGATCGTCCCGCCCCTCCCGCGGGCTCATCTCCTCCACCACGACGGCCAGCGAATGCGGCAGCTCATCACGCACCCCCTCCAGAGCCGCCTCCCGCACCAGCTCCGCCACCAGGGTCTGCTCCGGTTCGTCGGTGAGCTCCCCACCCGGGTACAGCGGCGGGGACTCCGGCATCCGGGCCAGCAGCAGGTCGGCGAGCAACCCCACCTGGAAGCCGTCCACCGCGGAGACCGGCACCAGCTCGGCGAATTCGCCGAAGCCGGCCGACCGGGCCAGCTCGGCCAGCCCGGCGAGCTGCTCGGCCACCCGCTGCGGGTTCACCAGATCGGTCTTGGTCACGATGCCGAACACCGGGGTGCGCTGGGCCAGCCCAGCCAGCTCATCGGCGATGAACCGGTCCCCAGTCCCGATGCCGGCGCCGGCGGGCACGCAGAACCCGATCACGTCCACCTCCGACCAGGTCGCCCGCACCAGGCTGTTGAGCCGTTGCCCGAGCAGGGTGCGTGGCCGGTGCAGGCCGGGTGTGTCCACCAGGATGAGTTGCCCGTCGGGCTGATGCACGATTCCCCGGATGGTGTGCCGGGTGGTCTGCGGCCGGCTGGAGGTGATCGCCACCTTCTGTCCCACCAGCGAATTGGTCAACGTCGACTTGCCGACGTTGGGCCGACCCACCAGGCAGGCGAAACCAGCCCGGAACGTCGTCCGCGCAGCGGTCCCTTCGGTGTTCCCGGCCACCCCTAACCCGCCGCGCGCAGCACGCCGGTGAGTGCACCGCGCCGGTCGGCCAGCAGCACAGCGGCCTGCGGCCCGAGCTCGCGGACCGCGGCCAGCGATGCAGCGTCCACCGAATCCGACCCGGAGACCACCGCGGCCGCCTCCAGGCCGGTCGCCCCGCTGGCCACCGCAGCGGCGACTGCCGCCTGCAGCGCGGTGAGCGCCAGCGAGGGCAGCGAGACCGTGCAGCCGGTGTAGGTTCGCCCGTCGGTGTCGCGCACCGCGGCACCCTCGTCGGCGCCGGTGCGGGTCTGCGCCGAGCGCGCCAGCGTCACGATCTTGGCGTCTTCGGGGTCCAGATCAGCAGGGTCAAGGTCAGCAGGGTCAAGGTCGGTCTCAGGCACGGGTGTCGCTCGCTTCCTGCCGCGTGCGGGCCGCGACGTGAGACTGCGATTGCTGGCTCTGGGACTGCTGGCTGTGCGAGTCGGGCGGCGCACCTGCCCGGCGGACGGTCACCGTGGTGATGCGCAGCCGACCGCGGCGATCATTGCCGCCCTCGGCGCGCAGCAGCAAGCCGGCTACCTCGGCCTCAGCGCCGGGCAGCGGCACCCGGCCCAACTGCTGAGCGAGCAGCCCGCCAACGGTCTCCACGTCGGCGTCGTCGAGGTCCACCGCGAACAGCTCCCCCAAGTCGGTCACCGGCAGCCGGCTGGTGACCCGTACCGCGCCATCGTCGAGGTGCTCGACCGGCGGCCGATCCTCGGTGTCGGACTCGTCGGTGATCTCACCGACGATCTCCTCGAGGATGTCCTCAATCGTCAGCAGGCCGGCGGTGCCACCGTACTCGTCGACGACGACGGCCAGATGGTTGCGGGTGATCTGCATCTCCTTGAGCAGCGGGGTGAGCAGTTTGGAGTCGGGCACGAAGGTGGCCGGCCGCATGACGTCCCCGACTCTGCCGCCGGCCGGATCCAGCTGCTCCTCAGCGCCTTGGGCGGTGCCTTGGGCGGTCCGCGCCACCAGATCCTTGAGGTGCGCCACGCCGACGATGTCGTCGACGCTCTCCCCGATCACCGGGATCCGGGAGAACCCTGAGCGCAGGGCCAGCGCCACCGCCTGGCGTACCGACTTGTCCTGCTCGATCCAGACGATCTCAGTCCGGGGCACCATCACCTCGCGGGCCACGGTGTCACCGAGCTCGAACACAGAGTGGATCATCTCGGCCTCGCCGGCCTCGACCACACCGCGCTCCCCCGCCATGTCCACCAGCTCGCGGAGTTCGACCTCGGAGGTGAACGGCCCGGTCGGGAAACCCCGACCGGGCGTGATCGCATTACCGACCAGGATGAGCAGCCGGGACAGCGGGCCCAGAATCCGGCCCAGAATCCGGACCGGTCCGGCTACCAGGAGACCGACGCGGTACGGGTGCTGGCGTCCGATGGTGCGTGGACCGACCCCGACGACCACATAGGTCACCACGACCATGGCCAGCCCCGCGATCAGGACCGCCAGCCAGGTCGGCTGAAACGCCCGCACCGCCGCCACGGTAACCAGCACCGTGGCGGTCAGCTCGCAGCTCAGCCGCAGCAGGAGCAGCAGGTTCACGTGCCGGGGCCGGTCAGCCACGACAAGCGCGAGCTGGCTGGCGCCGAACCGGCCGACGCGCACCAGCGCGTCGACCCGGGCCCGCGACACCGTGCCCAGCGCGGAGTCGGCGGCAGCAAAACCCCCGGCGGCTACCACCAGGGCAGCGGCCAGCACCAGAATGGGCAGAGACGACGTCAGCACCGGTCAGCGCCCACAGGTTATCCCGGCGGGCCGGACTCGTCCGGCCCCTCCAGGCCGACCGTCCCGAGCAACCGGGTGTCTGCTTCCCACTGGGCGCTCCGGCGCTGATCAGCCCGGGCGGCGCGGCGGAATTCATCGAGGATCCGGCCCTGCAAGGTGAACATCTCGCGCTCCTCGGTGGGCTCGCCGTGATCGTAACCCAGCAGGTGCAGCACGCCGTGCACGGTGAGCAGGTGCAGCTCGTCGAGCATCGAGTGACCTGCTGCGGCGGCCTGCTCGATGGCGACCTCCGGGCACAGCACGATGTCACCGAGTAGCGCTGGGCCGCCCATCGGGCTGTCCGGCCTGCCGCCGGCCAGCAACCCGCCATCGTCGGCGTCATCCATCGGGAAGGCCATCACATCAGTGGGCCCCGGTTGGTCCATCCAGCGCTGGTGCAACTCGGCCATCACCCCGGTCCCGACCAGCAGCACGGACAGTTCGGCCAACGGGCTGACGCCCAACCGATCCATCGCGAAACGGGCCGCCGCGGCGATAGACACCTCCTGGATGGCGGTGCCGGACTCGTTGGCGATCTCGATGCCCACCTGGTCAGTCACCGCCTCCGGCGACGGTCGCTCCGGTTGGGCACTGGGCGCGCCCCGGTGCCCTCCTGGACGGCGTCCCACCGGGCATACGCATCCACGATGTCGGTGACCAGCCGGTGCCGGACCACATCAGCGCTGGACAGTTGCGTGAAATGCACATCGTCCACCCCATCGAGGATGTGCTGCACGATCCGCAGCCCGGACACCTGGCCGCCCGGCAGATCGATCTGCGTGACGTCGCCGGTGACCACGACCTTGGAGCCGAAGCCCAGCCGGGTGAGGAACATCTTCATCTGCTCGGCCGTGGTGTTCTGCGCCTCGTCAAGGATGATGAACGCATCGTTGAGGGTGCGCCCGCGCATGTAGGCCAGCGGCGCCACTTCGATGGTCCCCGCCGCCATCAGCTTGGGAATCGACTCCGGGTCGAGCATGTCGTGCAGGGCGTCGTACAGCGGCCGCAGGTACGGGTCGATCTTCTCGTACAGGGTGCCGGGCAGGAAGCCCAACCGCTCCCCAGCCTCTACCGCCGGCCGGGTGAGGATGATCCGGTTGACCTGCTTGGCCTGCAGCGCCTGCACCGCCTTCGCCATCCCCAGGTAGGTCTTGCCCGTGCCGGCGGGCCCGATGCCGAAGACGATCGTGTAGCGATCGATGGCGTCGACATAGCGCTTCTGGTTCAGCGTCTTGGGCCGGATCGTGCGCCCGCGCCGGGACAGGATGTCCAGGCTGAGCACCTCGGCGGGATCCGCCTCGCCCTGTTCGAGCATCGCCAGGGTCCGGCGGACCGCGTCCGGGCCGAGCTGCTGGCCGCGGGAAGCCAGAATGAGCAGCTCGCCGAAGGCCCGCTCGGCGAACACCACATCCGCTGGGGTGCCGGAGAGGGTGATCTCGTTGCCCCGCACGTGCACGTCGGCGGCGAGCAGGTCCTCGATCACTTTGAGGTTCTCGTCCCGGGAACCCAGCAGCGCCAGCACGGCGGCATCCGGAATCACGATCTTGGACTGAACCGATTCGGGCTGCGCCGTCTCCGAACCGGCCGGGGAGCTGCCCTCCACTGGGGTAGGGGTCACGTGTGCGTGGGTCCTGCTTCCTGCGCGCTCGCGCGTCTCGGGCCAACTGGCAGAGCCGATGCTAGCCGGAGACCGTGGCCCGCGGGGCCTCGACGTGCACTGAGGTGGCGCTGACCGGTCAGATGGCGGTCAGCGGCGTTGCCGGTCCCCACCGCCGAGTGGTGCCGACGTTACTCACCGATATTAAACGCGCTGCAGATCGGCACTCCATTGAGAGTCAACCCGACCACCCATATTGCTGTATCGAGTAGCAAGGCGCTCTCACTCAGTGCCCGAGCAGGAGGGCCGACCACAAAGCAACCGGGTAATGAGGTCTGGTAAACACCTACCACCGGTCGAATTAGGATGCCGCGTCGCAGCGGAAACTGGGGGCCATCCCGCTGCGACGCGGCGCCGCCGGACCGAGGGGGGAGGTGCCCGGCGGGCTTCTCCGGGCTGGTGAGCCCGGAAGGAACTTGTACCCAATCAGGTGTCCGTCATTCGGTATTTCCCACTTAAGGTAACCCTATCCTAGGCTTCATGGCACTACATATCACCTGAATGGCGCATAGCCCACCGCTGAGATAGGGCTCCTATTGCACCGAGAGCTACCACCCCTGCACTTGATGAACGCAACACCCCTGAGCCCAGCCGCACCGGGCGACCTCCCGCGGCGGTCAACGTGTCCAATTCGGCCTCGGTGATGCCGCCCTCGGGGCCGACAATGAGGAGCAATTCGCCCAAAACGGGCAGTGATATCGAGGGCAACGAGTCGGTGGCCGCCTCGTGCAGCACCAAACACCCTGCCGCGGCACTGCAGCGCTGCGCAAGCTCGGTGGTACTCACCGGCTCGGCCACCTCGGGGAACCATCCCCGACGGGCCTGCTTGGCCGCCTGCCGGGCGGTCTCCCTCCAGCGGGACAGTGCCTTGGCCCCGCGCGGCCCCTCCTCCCAGCGCGCCATGCAGCGGCTAGCCCGCCAGGGCAGTACGGCGTCCACCCCGGCCTCGGTCGCCAGTTCCACCGCCAGTTCCCCGCGCTCGCCCTTGACCAGGGCCTGAGCCAACGTCACCCGCAATGCCGGGGCCGGCTCGTTGCGGCGGCGCAGCACCCGCAGCCGCAGCCGGTCCCGGCCGGTTTCGAGCACCTCGCAAAGGGCCAACTCACCACAGCCGTCGGCGAGCACCAGGCGCTCGCCGGCGCGCAGCCGGCGCACGGTCGCAGCGTGCCTGCCCTCCGGTCCATCCAGAATCGTCTCGGTGCCCTCGGGCGGCAGTTGCCCGGCGAGAAAAACCGGCAGGCTGCTCACGGCCCCTCACCGGCGCCCGTCAGGGTCCGCCCGATCAGCGTCCACCTAAGGAGTCCCGCAACCGCGAGAACAACCCGCCGGCCCGACCGTTCGCCGTGAGTTCGGCCTGCTCCTCACCACGCAGCACAGCAAGTTCCCGCAGCAGTTCCATCTGCCGGGAGTCCAGCCGCGTCGGGGTCACGACATCGAGGTGGACGAACAGGTCACCCCGCCCCTCAGCGCGGCCCGTGCTGCGCAGCCGGGGCATCCCCCGATCCCGCAGGGAGAGCACTGTCGCGCACTGGGTGCCCGGTTCGACCCGGACCTCCTCGATACCATCGAGGGTCTCCAGCGCAACGGTGGTGCCCAGCGCGGCGGCGGTCATCGGCACCCGCACAGTGCAGTGCAGGTCGGCGCCGTCCCGGGTGAACGTCTCGTGCGGCACCTCCTGCACCTCGACGTAGAGATCGCCCGCAGGCCCCCCACCAGGGCCGATCTCGCCCTGACCGGCCAGCCGCACCCGCATCCCGTCGGCCACGCCGGCTGGCACTTTGGCGGTGACGTTGCGGCGGGCGCGGATCCTGCCGTCCCCACCGCACTGGCGGCAGGGATCCGGGATGACGTCGCCGATGCCTCGGCATACCGGGCACGGCCGCGAGGTCACCACCTGACCGAGGAAGGAGCGCTGCACATTCTGAACCTCGCCAGCGCCGCCACAGGTGTCGCAGGTCTGCGGCCCGGTACCGGGCGCGCAACCGGAACCGCTGCATTCGCCGCAGAGCACCGCGGTGTCCACGGTGAGCTCGCGCGACGCTCCGCTGGCGCACTCCTCGAGGGTGAGCTGCAGCCGGATCAGCGCATCAGAACCGCTCTGCACCCGGCTACGCGGTCCCCGCCGTCCACCGGGGCCTCCGGTAGCACCGAAGAAGGCATCCATGATGTCGCCGAAGCCGAACCCGCCGAACGGGTCACCGCCGGGCCCACTGCGCGCGGACTCCAGCGGGTCCCCGCCGAGGTCGACGATCTGGCGCTTCTGTGGGTCGGTCAGCACCTCGTAGGCAGTAGTGACGTCTTGGAAACGCTGCTGCGCCGCAGCGTCGGGATTGACATCAGGGTGCAGCTCGCGTGCCAGCTTGCGGTACGCGCGTTTGATCTGCTCCGCGTTGGCGCCCCTGGGCACACCCAGGATCGCGTAGTAGTCCTTGGCCACGCTGGCGTCCTCCTGTCGCAGCCCTCGCCGCGGTACTCGTCGTGCATGTCCGTGAGCCCGGCCCCCGCTCAGCGGGTGGTCAGGATCTGCCCCACGTATCGGGCTACCGCACGCACCGCGGCGATGGTGCCCGGGTAGTCCATCCTGGTCGGTCCGACCACGCCCATACCCCCGAGCACCGTGCCGTGGGAGGCGTAGCCGATCGAGACCAACGACGTACTGCGCATCTCCTCGGCCTCATTCTCCTCGCCGATCCGCACTGTGATGGTGGCCGGGTCACGGGCCGCGGCCAGCAACTTGAGCACCACCACCTGCTCCTCCAGCGCCTCGAGCACCTGGCGTAACGAACCCGGGAAGTCGGCCGCGTTTCGAGTGAGGTTAGCGGTCCCACCGAGCAGCAGCCGCTCCTCGGGATGCTCCACCAACGTCTCGATCAGAACCGTCGAGGCCCGGGTCATCGCATCCCGGAGTTCGGCGGGAGTCTGCTCGGGCAGGTCGGCCACCGCCGCGGAGGCCTCTGCCAGCCGGCGCCCCGACAGCGCCTGGTTGAGCAGCGTTCGCAGCTGCGCCACCTGATCCTCGGAGATAACATCACCGAGATCGAGGAGTCGCTGATCCACCCGGCCCGCGTCGGTGATGAGCACCAACATCAAGCGCGCCGGGGTCACGGCGAGCACTTCGAGGTGACGCACCGTGGAGCGGCTCAGGGTGGGATATTGGATCACAGCCACCTGCCGGGTGAGCTGGGCCAGTAACCGCACGCTGCGCCGCAGCACGTCGTCGAGGTCCACTGCGCCGTTCAAGAAGGTGTGCACCGCGCGACGCTCCGCCACCGACAGCGGCTTGACCTCCGAGAGCCGGTCGACGAACAGCCGGTAACCCTTGTCGGTGGGCACTCGACCAGCGCTGGTGTGCGGCTGGGTGATGTAGCCGTCCTCCTCCAACGCCACCATGTCGTTGCGGATGGTGGCGCTGGAGACCCCGAGGTTGTGCCGCTCCACCAGCGATCGGGATGCGACCGGCTCGTGGGTGGCCACATAGTCGGCGACGATGGCGCGCAGAACCTCGAACCGGCGGTCGTCTGCGTTCACGTCACCTCCCTGGTCCCCGTGCTGTTATGGGTGCTGTTCAAGGACCCGCCCACCGAGTCTAGTGCGGGCCAGGCGCAGGCGTCCGAACCCGCCAGCCAGGCCGATGCCCTAAGGTGCTCGCGCCGGTTCGAGGACGGAGGTGGGGCGGGCCTGTGATCTTCAAGGATGTTCGGCACTGCCGCCCTTATCCCGACCACGGGCTGTCGGCGAAGGACTGGGCGCAGATCCCACCGCAGCAGGTGCGCCTCGCGGAGCTGGTCACCACCACCACGGTGGTGAAGCTGGACCTGCTGCTGTCCGAGGACCCCACATTGCCGGGCGATCTGTTCCCGCACGCGGTCCGCTGGTGCGGTGAGCTGTTCCTCGAGGAAGGCTTGCACCGAGCCCTCCGCGCCGCCCTTCAACAACGCACCGCCCTCCACATCCGCGTACTGGACCTAGACCTCCTCCGCAGCTGACCCACCATCCCCAACTGACGCATTCAGCGGGCTCAGCGTTGCTATTCGGGTGCGAGTTACCCCGCTGAGCCCGCTGAATGCGTCAGGGGTGAGCAGGTCGCGGACTACGGCGTCGGCGAGTAGGCGGCCGCGGGGGGTGAGGACCAGTCGGCCCGGCTGGGTGGCGGTTAGTAGGCCGTTGGTGATCGCGCGGTCGGCGGCCGCCTGACCGGCAGGGTCAAGTACCTCCACGGGCAGGCCGTCGGCCAGCCGTAGTCCGAGCATCACTTCCTCGGTGTGGCGCTCTGCGGGGCTGAGCAGTTCCCGGCCGGCGGCCGGGGAGCAACCGGCGGCGAGCGCGGCGGCGTAACGCGCGGGATGTTTGACGTTCCACCACCGCACCCCGCCGACGTGAGAGTGCGCCCCCGGCCCGGCGCCCCACCAGTTCCCGCCGGCCCAGTAACCGAGGTTGTGCCGGCAGCGGGCCTGCGGGGAGGTCGCCCAGTTAGACACCTCGTACCAGCGCAGTCCGGCTGCCGTTAGTGCCGCGTCGAGCTGCTCGTAGCGCTCTGCCAGCACGTCGTCGTCCGGCGCCGGCAGCTCCCCGCGGGCCACCCGGCGGGCCAGCGCCGTGCCTGGCTCGACGACCAGGGCATAGGCCGACACGTGGTCCACCCCGGCGGCGAGCACCGCCTCCAGCGATGCGGCCAGGTCGTCGCGGGTCTCCCCCGGCGTGCCATAGATCAAATCCAGGCTGACCTGCCCGATCCCGGCAGCACGGGCCTCAGCCGCCGCGGCCACCGGCCGGCCCGGAGTGTGCACCCGGTCGAGCACGGCCAGCACGTGGGACGCGGCACTCTGCATCCCCAACGAAACCCGGGTGTAGCCGGCCGCGGCGATCCCGGCGAAGAAGTCCGGCGAGGTGGACTCGGGGTTGGCCTCGGTGGTCACCTCAACCCCCGGGGCCAGCCCGATCGACCCGCGGATCGCGTCGAGCACCGCGGCCAGCCCGCCGGCGCCGAGTAACGACGGGGTGCCGCCGCCGACGAACACCGTGTCAGCCGGCACCGGCGTCTCGAGCACCGTGGCAGCCAGGTCCAGCTCGCGGCGCAGCGCGTCCAGCCAGGTGGACGGCGCTAAGGAAAGCTCCCCCGGCGTGTAGGTGTTGAAGTCGCAGTAGCCACAGCGGGTAGCGCAGAAAGGCACATGCACGTACACCCCGAACGGCCGCTCATCCAGCCCGCACAGAGCCGCAGCCGGCAGGTTGCCGTCAGGCGGAGCAGGTTCGCCAGTGGGAAGGGCAGCCACGTGAGCATTATCCCAACATGCGAATGCGGGTGGTCCGAACTGCGAGAAAGTGGCAATCTGGTGAGGTGGCCGCACTCGGACTTCTGCTGGTGGCACGCCGCCACGTCGACTATGTCCGGGTTTCCAGCGCGCTCTGCCGCCCGATGAGCTGACGCCCGCCCGACTGCTGTCCCAGCCGGCGCCGGGTGCGCCCGGAACCGGGCTGCAGTATGACCTGGTCACGGCCTTCCCGGCACGCCGGTGCTCCCCTTCCGGAGGCACCCCGATGTCTGCACCACCCCGCCGATCATCCGTCGGCCCAACATCAGTCGGCCCAGCGCCCGCAGCGAGGGTTCGCCGCGGGGAGGGCCAGTGGGCCCTTGGCCATCTCGAACCGCTCAACCCGAATGAGCGGACCAAGAAGGACGACGACGGGCTCAACGTCCGACGCCGGATCGAGACGATCTACTCCGTCCGTGGCTTCGACTCCATCGACCCCGCTGACCTGCGCGGGCGGTTCCGCTGGTGGGGGCTCTACACCCAGCGCCGGCCTGGCATCGACGGCGGCCGCACCGGCACGCTGGAGCCCGAGGAGCTCGACGACTCCTACTTCATGATGCGGGTACGCATCGACGGTGGCGCGCTGAGCACCGAGCAGCTGCGGGTGGTCGGCGAGATCTCCCGGCTCTACGCTCGGGACACCGCCGATATCACCGACCGGCAGAACATCCAGTATCACTGGATCCGGATCGAGGACGTTCCGGCGATTTGGGAGCAGTTGGAGGCCGTCGGGCTGTCGACCACTGAGGCCTGCGGTGACACCCCGCGTGTCGTGCTCGGATCACCCGTCGCAGGTATCGCAGAAGACGAGATCATCGACGGCACCCCGGCGATCGAGGAGATCAAGCGGCGCTACATCGGCAGCCCCGAATTCTCCAACCTGCCGCGCAAGTACAAATCCGCGATCTCGGGCCTGCAGGACGTCGCGCACGAGGTCAACGACATCTCCTTCGTCGGCGTGGTGCACCCCGAGCACGGCGCAGGCTTCGATCTGTGGGTGGGCGGCGGGCTGTCCACCAACCCGAAGATCGCGCAGCGGCTGGGCGCCTGGGTGCCGCGCGACGAGGTGCCTGAGGTCTGGGCTGGGGTGACGGCACTGTTCCGCGACTACGGCTACCGGCGGCTGCGACACCGCGCCCGGATCAAGTTCCTCATCGCCGACTGGGGCGCGGAACGCTTCCGCGAGGTGCTGGAGACCGAGTACCTGCACCGCCAGCTCATCGACGGCCCGGCCCCGCAGGCACCGCCAGCCCCGATCGACCACATCGGCGTGCACCGGCAGCGGGACGGCAAACGCTACGTCGGCGTCGCACCGGTGGCCGGGCGGGTCTCGGGCTCCGCACTAGTCGACGTGGCCAAGGCCGTCGAGCGGGCCGGATCCGCCCGGGTGCGCTTGACTCCCTACCAGAAGCTCGTCGTGCTCGACGTCGCTGAGTCTGAGGTGGACGGTCTGGTCACCGAGCTGGGCAGGCTCGGGCTGCGCGCCGACCCGACGCCGTGGCGGCGCTCGGTGATGGCCTGCACCGGTATCGAATTCTGCAAGCTGGCCATCGTGGAGACCAAAAACCGGGCGGTGACGCTGGTCGCCGAGCTGGAACAGCGCCTCGCCGACCTTCAATCCACTCTGGATACTCCGGTCTCGGTGCACCTCAACGGTTGCCCGAACTCCTGCGCCCGGATCCAGGTCGCCGACATCGGGCTCAAGGGTCAGCTGGTCACCGACGCCACCGGCAATCAGGTCGAGGGCTTCCAAGTACATCTGGGCGGCGGGCTCGGGCTGGACAGCGGGTTCGGCCGCAAGCTGCGCGGGCACAAGGTGACCTCCGCCGAGTTGGGCGACTACGTGGAGCGGGTGGTTCGCGGCTATGCCGAGCAGCATGAGCCCGGCGAGCGGTTCGCGCAGTGGGTGGCCCGAGCCGACGACGGCGCGTTGCGATGACCGAGGCCAGGGCGGTTCCGTTCTACTGCCCGTACTGCGGCGAGGAGGACCTGCGGCCGGAGGCGCAACCGCCCGCAGCGTGGCGTTGCGCGGACTGCCAGCGGGTATTCGTCGTTCAGATGGTGGGGCTGGTCGCCCCGGCCCGGGAGGTGGCGGGATGACAGTGGCCGTCGACCTGGAGCAACTAGCACAGCGTGCCGGGCGCGAGCTGGAGTCCGCCCCGGCGCAAGAGATCGTCCGCTGGGCGGTGCGGACGTTCGGCGCCCGGTTCGCAGTGGCGTCCTCGATGCAGGACGCGGTGCTGGTGCACCTGGTATCGCAGGTGGTGCCGGGGGTCGACGTGCTCTTCCTGGACACCGGCTACCACTTCGCAGAGACGTTGGGCACCCGGGACGCCATCGCGGCGACCTACGACGTGAACCTCATCACCCTGACACCTCAGCAGACCGTCGCCCAGCAGGATGCCTCGTATGGACCCAGGCTGCATGACCGCGACCCCGACCGGTGCTGCTGGTTGCGCAAGGTGGCTCCGCTGGACCGCGCCCTGCAGCAATACGACGCCTGGGCTACCGGGCTGCGCAGGGCCGAGGCACCGACCAGAGCCGGCACGCCGGTGGTGTCTTACGACGCCAGGCGGGGCAAGGTGACGGTGGCCCCGATGGCGGCCTGGAGCGACCGCGACGTCGAGGACTACATCGTCGAGCACGCCATCCTGAGCAACCCGCTACTGACTGCCGGCTACCGGTCGGTCGGCTGCGCCCCGTGCACCCGGGCGGTAACCGCCGGGGAAAACCCGCGGGCCGGGCGTTGGGCCGGTTCGGTCAAGACCGAATGTGGCATTCACCGATGAGCCGGGGCGCCACTGTCTGGCTGACCGGGCTGTCCGGAGCCGGCAAGACGACGATCGCCGACGCCGTCGCCGGACGGTTGCGCGCGGCCGGCCGGGAAGTCGAGGTGCTCGACGGTGACGAACTGCGCCGTGGCCTGTCCGCCGGGTTGGGTTTCTCCCGGGAGGATCGGGACACCCACGTCCGCCGGGTCGGATTCGTCGCTGAGCTGCTTGCCCGGCACGGTGTCGTTGCGATGGTGCCGGTCATCGCCCCCTATGCGGGCACCCGCGATGGCGTTCGGGCCGAGCACGACGCCCACGGCACCTGCTATCTGGAGGTGCATGTGGCCACCCCGCTGGCCGAGTGTGCCAGGCGGGACGTCAAGGGGCTCTACGCCCGGGCGGCAACCGGCGAGCTGACCGGGATGACCGGTGTCGACGACCCGTATGAGGAGCCGGACAAGCCCGATCTGCGGCTGGACACCACCGGCACCGACGTCTCCACCGCGGCACAACGTGTGCTGGATCTGCTCACCGAGAGGGGTGTAGCTTGACGGCGATCATGACGGCACCGGTTAGACTGTCTACAGTAGAGACTGATCACCTGGCCGCGCTGGAATCCGAAGCGGTCCATATCATCCGCGAAGTGGTCGCTGAATTCGACCGGCCGGTGCTGCTGTTCTCCGGCGGCAAGGATTCCGCGGTGCTGCTGCACCTGGCACTGAGCGCCTTCCACCCGGCGCCGCTGCCCTTCCCGCTGCTGCACGTGGACACCGGGCACAACTTCCCCGAGGTGATCGCTTACCGGGACCGCCTGGTCGCGGACCTTGGTCTGCGGCTGCACGTGGCGGAGGTGCAGGACTGGATCGACGACGGGCGGCTGACCGAGCGCCCGGACGGCACCCGCAACCCACTACAGACCGTCCCGCTGCTGGACACCATCAACTCCCACCGTTTCGATGCCGTTTTCGGCGGCGCCCGGCGCGACGAGGACCGGGCGCGGGCCAAGGAACGCATCGTCAGCCTGCGCGACGCCTTCGGCGGCTGGGATCCCCGTCGGCAACGTCCGGAGTTGTGGAGTCTCTACAACGGCCGGCACACCGCCGGTGAGCACGTCCGGGTCTTCCCGCTGTCCAACTGGACCGAGCTGGACGTCTGGCACTACATCGCGCGGCGCGACGTGCCGATCCCGGGCATCTACTACGCACATGAGCGGAAGGTGTTCGCTCGCGACGGGATGTGGCTGACCGCCGGTGAGTGGGGCGGTCCGCGCAACGGCGAGCGGATACTGACCCGGACGGTGCGTTATCGCACCGTCGGCGATGCGTCCTGCACCGGCGCGGTGGAGTCCACCGCCGCCACCATCGACGAGGTGCTCGCCGAGGTGGCCACCAGCCGGATCACCGAGCGTGGCGCCACCCGGGCCGACGACCGGCTGTCCGAGGCCGCCATGGAGGACCGCAAACGCGAGGGCTACTTCTGATGAGCAGCCTGCTGCGGTTGACCACCGCCGGCTCCGTCGACGACGGGAAGTCCACGCTGGTCGGGCGGTTGCTGCACGACACCCAGTCGATCATGGCCGATCAGCTGGCCGCGGTGGACCGGGCGACCCGGGACCGTGGGGGGGTGGACGGCGGCGCACCGGACCTGGCGCTGCTCACCGACGGGCTGCGGGCCGAGCGGGAGCAGGGCATCACCATCGACGTCGCCTACCGCTATTTCGCCACGCCCACCCGCAAGTTCGTGCTGGCCGACTGCCCAGGGCATGTGCAGTACACCCGCAACACGGTCACCGGGGCCTCCACCGCCGAACTCGCCGTGGTGCTGATCGATGCCCGCAACGGCCTGGTCGAGCAGACCCGGCGGCACCTGGCCGTCGCCGCGTTCCTGCGGGTGCCACACGTGGTGCTCGCGGTGAACAAGATGGACCTGGTGGACTTCGACGAGCCGACGTTTCGCCGCATCGAATCCGAGTTCGCGGCGGTGGCTGGTTCGCTGGGGGTGCCGGATGTGGTGTCCGTGCCGGTGTCGGCGCTGCACGGTGACAACGTCGCGGTTCGCAGCGGACGGTCGCCGTGGTACCGGGGCCCGACGCTGCTCGAGCACCTCGAGGCGGTGCCCACCGGACGCGAGGCGGTGGCCGAGCCGATGCGCTTCCCGGTGCAGCTGGTGCTGCGCCCGCGCACCGCTGAGCACCCCGACTACCGGGGCCTGGCCGGCCGCCTCGCCTCCGGGGTACTCGAAGTCGGCGATGACGTCATCGCGCTGCCCTCAGGAGGGCGCTCGACCGTTACCGGCATCGACACCCCCGACGGTCCGGTGCTGCGGGTCACCGCCGGGCAGTCGGTCACCGTGCTGCTCGCCGACGAGATCGACGCCGGGCGCGGCGAGGTGCTGGCCCACCCATGTCAAGCGCCGCGAGTCGTCACCGACTTGGACGCGGACCTGTGCTGGCTGGCCGACCGGCCGTTGCGGGCCGGTGCGCGGGTGCTGGTCAAGCACGGCACCCGCACCGTCCGCGCGATCGTCACCGAGCTGACCGGCCGGCTGGACCTGCACACCCTGCGCCACACCGAGCCACCAGCCACGCTGGAGCTCAACGAGATCGGCGGAGCCCGAATCCGCCTAGCCGAACCCCTGGCGGTCGACACCTACGCAGTGGACCGCCACACCGGCGGCTTCCTGGTCATCGACCCCACCGACGGCAACACCCTAGCCGCCGGCCTAGTCCGCGCCCCCACCCCCGCGTGTCGTGCTCCCGTGCCCGGTGTGTCGTGCTGACCTGCCCCGCGTGTCCGTCTCCCGTGCGCGGTGTGTCGTGCTGACGTGCCCACCGCCGGCCTTGGTGGCGGTGGCGCACGGCAGCCGCGACCCGCGCTCGGCCGCCACGATCTCGGCCCTGGTCGATCGGGTGCGGCGGCTGCGACCCGACCTCGACGTGCGGCTCGCCTTCCTGGATCTCTGCGCACCCAGGCTCGACGCCGTGCTGGCCACCGTGCCCCGTGCGGTGGTGGTGCCGCTGCTGTTGGGCCGCGCCTTCCATGCGAATGTCGACGTGCCCGGCGCGGTGTCGCGCGCCGTAGCGGCCCAGCCCGGCCTGGACGTCACCGTGGCCGACGTACTGGGCCCCGACCCACGCCTGGAGGTCGCTGCGCTACGCCGGCTAGCCGAGGTCGGCGTGTCGCCTGCCGACCCCGGGTTCGGCGTCGTGCTCGCCGCTGCCGGTTCCCAACAGGCCTCCTCCAACGCCGCGGTCGCCGCCGTGGCCGCGGCATGGATGCGGTGGACTCGCTGGCAGGTGGTCCCTGCCTTCGCGTGCGCCGCGCGGCCCACCGTCCCCGACGCCATCGAAGCCCTGAAGGCTTCGGGTGCACGGCGCATCGCCGTCGCCTCCTGGTTCCTCGCCCCCGGCCTGCTGCCGGACAAGGTGAATCGGCTGGCAACGATCGCCAACCCGCAGGCTCTGCTCGCCGCGCCGCTGGGCGCCGACGACGGCGTGGCGACGCTCATCGCCGACCGCTTCGAACTGGCCCTCCAGCTCCCGGTGGCCTATCCGGCGTGACCACCGCGAACAAGGACCGGTACTCGGCTACGGAAAACTTGTCGGTGCTGGATCCTAGTGTTGTGGCATGCACGTGGGTGTCTACGTTGACGGCTACAACCTCTACTACTCGGGACGTCGCTGGTTCGGACGTGGAATGCCGGGTTGGTGATGGCTATCACCAAGAGCACTAGCGGCAACGCTGGTTGGGCAGCGTCGGAACTGGACGCATTCCAGCGTTGACCGGGTTGTGTACTGCACGGCCCGGGTTGACGCCTCCGACGACCCGGATGCATACATCGATCAGGATGTGTATCTCAAGGCCCTCGCGGGCGCAAACGCAGTTGACCACATTGAGTTCGGACGCTATGTGGCCAGGGTCAAGCAGGTCCCACTAGCGGAGCAGTCGACCATTTTCTGTCCCGCATCTGGTGGCCGCGCTACCCCGGTCTGTGGGCACGTGCCATCGTGGAGTCGCCTGCGGCGTTCCGTCGGCGGGGCATCCTGCTCGGCGCAGGCATGCTGAGCCGGGTGTAGCGATGCGCGGTCAAGGGATTTCTGCTGGGTCCAGACAGATTCCCCACAAAGACGCTCGAGATGCCAGGTCTGCGCTGCGAAGTGGCCAGCGCCGAGATGGTCCTCGTCCTGAAGTGTCTCGCGCACCGCCTCGGGGAGGACGACGATGACGTTGTTCTGCTCGCGGCGCAGCTCGGGCTGGACACCGCTGACGATGTGCTCGACCTCGTCGAGCAGGTTGGTCACCCGCGTTTGCGCACGCCACAGGTAGAACTTTTCATCCGATCGGTCGTGGACGGGCCTGAGACGCCCGATTCTGGACAGGATCCATAGGCCGCGCAGAAGGGCATCCGAGCAATCACCGGCGAGGACGGATTCCGACGATCTTGCATGTCTCGTCCCAGCACGGTTGGCAGGTGGGCCAGAGCCACTCCATGTCGCCGTCCGGGCCTCGTGGGTGAGAGACACCACAGAGGCTGTGCATCGGGCTGCCGAGTGGCACGTTACGATCCCGCCGGTCGATGGCGTGCCGCTGCCCGGCAAGCGGGAACCAGACGAAGCACTGAGGTTCCGGGTACGGAGCGGGCACAACAGTGAACACGAACGTCTCCCTAGGCGTCATGCTCGGCGTCCCAGATACATTCCGCAGCAGGACGTCCACCCGCCCACAGAGCGCGGATCGAGTCAGTCCGACCCGGTTTGCGAAAATGAGTGATGCGCTCGCCGGTAGTCTTACCCGTCAAATCGCTCATGTATCGCCTTTCCTGCCGACCGCCAGCGTAACGGCGGGCGCGGCGGAAGCCACCCCACCGACAATGAGCTAACCGATTGACCCATGAGCACGCAATACACCTGTTCGGAGGACAATTGCGCATAACGATGTGGCGCTGTTCTTCGTGGTCGTATGGTCCGCTGGAATCCGCCAGGGGAGGTCTTCATGCGCGATCTCGAGCCGACGATACGCAGCCGGGAACTCGGCGACGGGCTGCGCCAAGCCATCGAGCAGGCCGGGTTGAACGGCGAGCATGCCGCCCACGTGCTCGGCTGGTCGCCGAGCAAGATGTCGCGGCTGCTGTCCGGCAAGCGCAACGCCACCGAGGTGGACGTCGCGGCCATCCTCGGGATGTGCCGGGTGAAGGGCAAGGAGCGCGACCGGTTGCTCGCGCTCTGCCAGGAGCGGAACACCCCGGGCTGGCTCCAGCAGCACGGCTCGCGGCTGCCCAAGCAGCTCGTCACGCTGATAGACCACGAGAACCGGGCGGTGGCCTACAGTGATATCCAGCCGATGCTGGTTCCTGGTCTTCTGCAGACCGGTGACTATGCCCGAGCAGTGATCGGCCGCATCGCCACTGTGCCAGCAGACGAGGTCGATGATCGGGTGGCCGCCCGGCTGGCCCGGCAAAGCCTATTCAGCCGGCAGCGGCCAGCGCGGTTCACCTTCTACGTCCACGAGTCCGTGCTACGCACCCCGGTCGGCGGGCCGGCGGTAATGTCCGAGCAGCTGCATCACCTGCTCAGGATGGCGGTACGCCCGTACATCACCCTGCGGGTGATCCCGGTCGCGCTCGGCGCGCACGCCGCGACGGCTGGACCGTTCATTCTCCTGGAGTTCGCCGAGTTCCGGCCGGTGGTGTACCTGGAGAGCGAGACCTCCAGCCTGTTCCTGGAGAAGAAAGAGGAAACTGCCGCCTACCAGGGCATCCTCGGAGCGCTGGCCGAGACCACGCTGGGCGAGGGAGAATCGAGGGAGCTGATTGCCACCGTGGCAACCGAGCTCTACGCCAACCGAGAGGACCATGATGACCGCGCCTGAGCCGGACGGCACCGTCTGGCACAAGAGCAGCTACAGCGGCAGCGGCAGCGCCTGCGTCGAGGTCGCGCCCGCGCCGGCCGGTGTCATGGTGCGCGACTCTAAAAATGCCGACGGCCCCGTGCTGGCCGTCACCACCACGGCCTGGCGGGCCTTCCTCTCCACCGTCACTCCCTGACCACGCCAGCCTCGAGGGCAAGCACGCCGCTGAGGACGTCATCGAGATCGGGACACGGCCGCAACGAGAGGCTGATCCGGCGTGTCATGGACGAACCGGCCAACCAGGAGGGAAGCTAGCACCATGGGTGAGCATCGCATCCGGACCGCCGACACCCGCGGCGTCGTCGTCCGCAATGACGACGCAGCAACCCAGCTGACCACCGAGACTGCCGTGAGGAACCGTCCGTGACCGCGCTGCCCCAGCCGCCTGCTCACCTGCTGACCGTCGCGGAGTACGCCCAGCTCGGCGAGACCACCACCGGCTACACCGAGCTGCAGGAAGGCAACCTGATCATGTCGCCGAGCTCGTCGCCGCGTCACATGATCGCCTCGGGCCGATTGCTGCTGCAGGTGCAATCCCAACTGCCTGACGAGCTGTGTGCGGTGCAGGAGGTAGACATCGATCTGGAGCTGGCACCCGCCGATCAACCCGGCGTGGTGCGCCGGCCCGATCTCGTTGTCGTCGACTACAAGGCAATCGATCGGGTGGACAGCGACGGCGGGCTGCTTCGGGCCAGCGACGTCCTCGTTGTCGTGGAAATCGTCTCACCCGGTTCGCGACGCCTCGACCACGTCGTCAAGCGACACGAGTACGCCGACGCGGCCATCGGGCACTACTGGATCGTGGACCTCGATGAGCCGGTGACGTTGCTGGACTGCCACCTCGCCGGCGCACTCGGCTACGCCGACGGTGGCAGCATCACCGGCACCTTCACCACCACCGCACCGTGCCCGATCCGGCTGGAACTCAACCGGCTACTGCGTTGAGGAACCGAATGCGCGCATCACAGCCTGCGGTGCGTGGTATTCCTCTGCGATCTCACGGTCGTCCAACTTGTCGAGTCGGGGTCCGCCGTAAGGGGGCTGGCGGGGGTTGACCAGGATGCCCGTGCCGACGCCGCCAAACGGCGCCGTGGACACCGGGAACGACGCTGGGCGAGACGCTGCTCGTATGGTCCACCAGCCCCTTCGCCGCGGGGCCGGACCCACGATCGGCAGCCGCCTGTGAACCGCTTGGGATCTGATGGGGCCTCTGAATACAGGCTCTTCATCTGTTCGGAGGGGCAATCACCGGCGTGGTGAGGTGCCGAGCTGGCGGAACTGGAGTCGGCCGTGGCGGAGGGTGATGAACCTTGATGACGACAGCGTCGTCCAGATCGACCTGGGACCGCTGCACGCACCTGCTGCGGTCCGCGCCCTGGGACGCCCCGGCGTCTGCTGGCCACCGGGCCGCAGATCGTGTGATGGTGTGCGAGCGGTCCGGTACTGCATCGACACTCGGGGAGCGCTCGCATGCAGGTCAGCACCCCTTCGCGCCATCATCTTGCGCTGGGCCTGTGGCGTGTCGTGGTGGGCTGCTGGCGCCTCTCGCGCGGCCCGGTATACTCCCAGGTCACAGGCTCGTTTTTCCGCGAGCCCTGATTCCGGCCTTCGTGGCCGGACCCCATTGAGGCAAGATATCTGCCGGCGCGGAAGTGGACATGCTGACGGACGCTGATTCCGGCCTTCGTGGCCGGACCCCATTGAGGCGAGATTGGCTAGGAGTCGGTTGGCGAGGTCGTATAGGCGCTGATTCCGGCCTTCGTGGCCGGACCCCATTGAGGCCCGGACCGCTGACACCATGGAGAAAAACCCCTGCGTCTGATTCCGGCCTTCGTGGCCGGACCCCATTGAGGCGCCGTGCAGGTGCGCCCGCTCCAGGATCGCCTCCGCCACCCACTGATTCCGGCCTTCGTGGCCGGACCCCATTGAGGCAGTGGTCCCTCGGTGGTCGACACCGAGAACACGCCTGATTCCGGCCTTCGTGGCCGGACCCCATTGAGGCCAGGTGTGTGCTGATCCGGAGAGCTGATCTGGTGCCCTGATTCCGGCCTTCGTGGCCGGACCCCATTGAGGCCGCCTCGGCCAGCGTGAGCCGCATCTCGCCTGCACACACTGATTCCGGCCTTCGTGGCCGGACCCCATTGAGGCATCGACGAGCAGGGGATCGAGTCGGCGCTGGTGGGTCCGCTGATTCCGGCCTTCGTGACCGGACCCCATTGAGGCGGCACATCCACATCACGGCGGCGCAACTCAGACACCCTGATTCCGGCCTTCGTGGCCGGACCCCATTGAGGCTTCACCTTCCTCCCCCGAACCGCCAGCCCGTCGCATGCTGATTCCGGCCTTCGTGGCCGGACCCATTGAGGCCCGATACCGCATGCGCGGTAGTCCTGGTCCCAACTGATTCCGATCTTCGTGGCCGGACCCCACGTAGCTTGCGTGCTGTTCGCCCAGGTCACCGAGATGCTCATGAACCGCTCGTTGCGCTGTCTGGTGGCTCAGGGCTATCTGACTCGCCTGCCGCGCGCCTTCGGGGACGGCGGCGGCTCGCACGGGTGGGTCTACCAGCTCGGGCGACGCGGGTGGGTCTTCGCGGAGCGGCAGGTACGTTTATGCGGGAGTATAAACCGAACTGGCACGCGCCGATGGTGGCGGGCATCTACTGCGACTTGCTAGAAGCGTCCCGTAAAGGTCGGTACAAGGTGAGGCACTTCGAGCTTGAAGTCGAGCGAAACCCGGATACCGCGGCCATCCGGCTGGACGCGGTGATCGGTTTGGAGCTGGACGGCAGGACTGCGACGATGCTACTTGAGGCTGAAACAGGGCCGCATGTTTTGCGCTCGCTGGATAATAAATGCCGCGCTTGCCAGCAGGCGTCACGGGCTTACGGAGATGATTCTCCGGTCGTGCTGTTCGCGACGCCTGACGATGAACATATGCGGCGGGTCCGGAACGCCACGAACGCCGGGCCTGCAGGGTCTGCCACGGACCGTCCTGCTCCCGCTGGCGGACAGGCGGCCTCCGAGGCTCATCCGTCAACGGCGAGCACGCCAGTCAGGACGTCATCGAGATCGGGACGCAGCGCGGCGACGACACCCAACACCTCGTTCACACCGGACACGACGTGCACCCCCGGCCTGTGCTGCAGCGCTCGGGCCCACTCGTTCGCACGCACCACGCAGTCGCGAAGGATCACTGGCCGGCCATGCTCGACACCCACCCGCGGCTGGATCCGGGCGCCGCTGGTCTCGCGCGCCTCGATGACGATCGTGGCTCGACCGTAACCGCTCATCGTGGCGTTGCGAAGCGGGAATGCCTTCTTGGTCGCCGGGGCATCGGGCCAGAACTGAGACAGCACCAGGCCTTCGTCCGCGATGCGCTCCTGCAGGTCACGGTGTGCGGCCGGGTAGACGCGGTTGATCCCGGTGCCAAGCACGGCGACTGTCCGCCCTCTGGCGTCCAGCGCCGCGGTGTGAGTGTCGCCCGCTCCTGGTCGTCCCACAGCGGCATCCGGCGCAGCCTAGAGGTACCGATGGTGTCCACAACCGGCCTCCCACTCGTAACGGCCCGGAGCCAGTATATCGAACATTAGTTCGATGAAGAGAGGCCGCGCCCGGAAACATCTGTAGCGTTTGTAGCACGTCGTAGCTATGATGGCAGGGTGGCTAGGATCATCAACCAGCGCGAGCTCCGCAACGACAACGCAGCCATCATGCGCGCCGTGGAGAACGGCGAGAGCTTCATCGTCACCCGCAACGGAACGCCCATCGCCGACCTTGTGCCGCGCCAGACCACCAAGCGCCAGGCCGTGCCGGTCAGTGAGCTCTTGAGCGCCTTGGCCGGTGGCCCTCGTATCGATGTCGATGAGTTCTACGCCGATCTCGACCGCTACGTGGACCCTGACCCGTTGCGCGGTCCCGGTGAGCCGGATCGTGGGGCTCGGTGACCCGCGTCCTGCTCGACACGTCCGTCGTGATAGATCCACCAGCCGAGCTGCCGGGCGTGACGATGTCGTTTGTCAGCAGCGTCACTTTGGGTGAGCTGGCCGCCGGCGTCCACACCGCTCGGACCGCGACCGAGCGGGCCCGGCGGCTGTCCCGCCTCCAATCGTTGGAGAACACGATCGAGACGCTGCCGTTCGGCGGTGCCGCGGCACGCGCCTACGGCGAGCTGTACGCCCTGGTGATCGACGCCGGCCGCAACCCCAGGCCGCGCCGGCTCGACCTGCAGATCGCAGCAACTGCCGCTGCCCACGGTCTCGTCCTGGTCACGCGGAACCCGGATGATTTCGTCGGGCTCCAGGGCCTGGTCAAGGCCATCGCGCCGTAGCGGTCGAGCGAGCGAGTCCCGGCGGGCGGCTACCGTCAGGCCCATGACCGACGAGCTGGTGCATCTGGCCGTGCAGTCCGGGATCGCCACCATCACGCTGGACTCCCCCGCCAACCGCAATGCGCTGTCCGCACAGCTGCGCGCCGAGCTGCTGGACGCGCTGGAGCGCAGCGTCAGCGATGACTCCGTGCGGGTGGTGGTGCTCGCCCACACCGGGCCGGTGTTCTGCGCCGGCATGGACCTCACCGAACCCCCGGACGCGGTCAAGGAGTTTCCCCGCATCCTGGAGCGGATCTGGACGCACCCGAAGCCGGTCGTCGCCAAGCTGGCCGGCCCGGCCCGGGCGGGTGGCATCGGCATCGTCGCGGCCGCCGACATCGCCGTCGCCGCGTACGACGCCACCTTCGCATTCACCGAAGTACGCCTCGGTGTGGTGCCCGCAGTGATCTCGGTGACTGTGCTGCCCCGGCTGCTGCCCCGCGCGGCACGCGAGCTGTTGCTCACCGCGGAGACCTTTGACGCCACCCGGGCGGTCGCGGTTGGCCTGCTCAACAGCGCGGTACCGGCCGAGCAGCTCGACGCCGAAGTCGACCGCTACACCGGAATGCTGGTCAAGGGCGGACCTGAGGCACTGGCCTTGACCAAGCATCTGCTGCGTGCGCCGACGATGGCGCAGGACTTCGCGGCGATGCTCGAACTGTCCACCGCGCGGTTCGCGTCCGCCGAGGGCCAGGAAGGAATCCGCGCCTTCACCGAGAAGCGCCCACCGTCCTGGATCCCCACCAGCTGATTCCCCGCGTCGGGCACAAACCGCGATTCGGCTCCGAATGGCGCCCGGCACGGTGTCACAAACCGCGATTCGGCTCCGAATGGCGATCCGGAGCTCACGCGTCGGCTAGCACGACTGATAGCGGGCGGTCAGTGGCGGCTGCGGTCGCGTCGTCGAGCACCGCGAGGACCACGCGGTAGCCCTCCGGGTCGGCGGCTTCGAGATCGCGGTGTCCGGTCCAGACCAGCACGTGCTCACCGTCGAGCTGCCAAGAAAGATCGACAAGGCAGTCGTACAGCGCGTCAAGGTTGCGGCCGTACCAGGCCGGGAAGTTCAGCGCGGCCCCGATCGCGTCCAGCGCGTCGGCCTTGCTGGTCACCGGGCCCACCAGGTGGGCCGACGCCCCTCGTTCCTGGGCTTCGGCGAGCGCCCGGCCGGCATCGGGGACATAGCGCAACACGCGACTCACCGCTGAGGATCGACCACGACGAAGGACACGTAGTGGTCGCCGGTGTAGTACAGCTCGGCGGTGTCGCTGGGGACTGGGCCGCCGGTGACCAGGCGGCGCGCACCCCGGTCGGACTCACCCGGAGTCGGGACCGTGTACTCCCGGTAGAAGCCGGACTGCCGCTTCGGCAACCGCCCCTCCCGGTTGCCGAACACCGTCCCGTCCTGCCGGTAAGGGAAGGGACCGCCCTGCTGGATCAGCTGCCACACCTCCGTGGCCTGCGGCGGTAGCTGCGACAGCGCCCGCATCTGCAGGACGGGCGCCGAGGCGACCACCGCCGGCCGGTCAACGCTCGGCGGGCCAGACAGGGCCTGCTGCCCGTACCAGCCGCCGGCCACCAGCACGAGCAGGGTGATCAGCGCAGCGCTGACCCGTCGCCGCGAGCTCACCGTGGCTCCTCGGCGTCCACTTCATCTGCGGCGTAGCGGTGGCCGAACCGGTCAAAGGCCAGCCCGAACACCCGGTCGATGACCCGGGCAGCCCACCAGCACAGCGGCAGCAGCACCAGCATGAGTAGGACCACCTGCAGTGCGAGCCCGAGCTGGGTGAGCCACAGTTCCATCCCGTCCCACCAGCGGATCACCGCCTCCCACCCGGCCCACAGCACGCGCGCAGGGTATCTCGCGTGGATGTGCGCGCCGACGGCCGGCATTAGAGGGCTTAGGCGGCACGGCCGTCATGATCGAGTCAACTGTGAGGTTTGAGTCGGCTTTGGTGCAGCTCCAGGGTGTCAGGCCGCGAGGTGGGCGTAGCGGGCGAGGTCGTGGAAGGCGGCCT
>JBQTHE010000094.1:0-25316 GCA_052390115.1 Pseudonocardiales bacterium
GGGGCGGCCCCGGGCCCCCGGCGCGCCCCCCCCCGGTGTGGGGGTCTCCCACCGGGGGGGGGCCGGCGGGTGGTGGGCCCCCCCCCCCCCCTGTGTGGCGCCTCCCCCCCCTGGCCCCCCCCCCCCACTCACGGGGCGAACAGCCGTGCTCGGCGTGGTGTTTCTCACCTGGTGGCTGCCGCAGAACATGGGCGTGCGCCCGGAGGCCGTGGTGGCGCTGTGCGGGGCCGCGACCATGCTCGCCGTGCTGGTCGCGGGCCAGCGCCAGCGGCTGGCGGTGGCGTGGCTGGCGTGCGCACTGGCCGGCATCGGGTTCACCACGCACACCACCGGAGTCATCCTGCTCGCCCCGCTGCTCGCGGGTCTGCCGCTACTCCTGCCGCTGGTCCACCTGCCCGGCGACCGGGTGGCGACCGCGCTGCGGGTGCTTGCTGTGGCATCGGGCGGGATGGTCGCCCCGCTGCTCGCGTTCGCCGACGGCGCGCTGCGTGACTTCCGGCGCGGGCAGGCGCTCTTCCAGTCGATCCTGAATCAGCAGGGCTGGACCGATGAGATCCAGCGCTACGGGTTCCTGCTCGCCCCGATCCCGATGGGCAACTTCGCCAAGCGGGCGGCGGTGCTCGCCTGCCTCGTCGCGCTCGGATGGTTCGTGGTGCTCGCCGTGGCCGCCCGGGTGCGCCGGGTCGCGCTGCCGGCGCCGCTGTGGCTGGCCGGGTCCACCACCGCGCTGGCGTTCGTCGCGCTGTGGTTGACCCCGTCGAAGTGGAGCCACCACTTCGGCGCGCTCGCCGGGGTCGGCCCGGCGTTCCTCGGGCTCATGCTGGTGCTGGCGGTGCCGCTGACGCGCCACGTACTGCGCGGGGCGCGGCTGCCGGTCGGGGTGCTGGTCGCGGCGGCCGGGTCGTTCGTGGTGGCGATCGCGCTGGCCTGGCACGGCCCGAACGACTGGCCCTACGCCTGGCTCAACGGGGTACGCACGCCCTACCAGGTGCCCTCGGTGCTCAACGTGACCCTCGACAGCCCCCTGCTCTGGGGGCTCGCGGTGGTGGGCGTGGCGCTCGTGCTGGCCGCGCCGGGTCGGCTGACCGGCACCCGGGACCTACGGCTGGCCGTGTTGCAGGCGGTGCCGGTCGTGGTGGTGGCATCGCTTGCGGCCACCACGGTGTACGCCGTCGCGACGTTCGGGGTCGCGGCCGCCCACGGCGTCCCCCGCGAGTCGGTGTGGGCGCAGGCGTTCGCCGATCCAACCGGGGCGGACTGCGGACCGGCCGGCACCGTCCGGGTACTCGACCCGTTCACCGCGCAGCCGCTGCCCGCCGCCGGCCTGGCGGCACCGCCTCCACCCGACGGTTTCGTCGAGGGCGGCGGCTATTACGCCGGCAACCGGCCGCAGGGCAGCGCGGCTGACCGCGTCTGGGGCAGCCTCGTCGCCCGCGACGGCCGGACGGCCGAGCGGACCGCCGGCGAGATGGTCACCGAGTGGTACGCGCTTCCGGCGGAGCTCGACGACGGCACGGCCGGCGCGGCCGTCACGGTGCTGGCGGCCGGGACGCTCGCCGACGGCAACTCGCTCACCGCCGCCTACGGGCGCCGCTTCGGCGCCTCGGTGCTCACGGCGGGCGCCGAGCCGCTCACCGACACCGCCCGCGACCCGTCGTGGCGCACCTTCGCGCTGACGCCCCCCGACGGCGCCGACGTCGTCCGGCTGCAAGCCGTCGACGCGACCGGGGCGCTGCACGGGTGGCTGGCGTTCACCGCGCCCGCCGTGCAGCGCCCCGTTGGGCTGCAGGAGTTCCTGCCGGAGCAGGCGCCGGTCGCGCTGGCCTGGCAGCGGGCGTTCGGGTACCCGTGCCAGCGACAACCTGAAGTCGTCAATGGCATCACCGAAGCACCCTCCTACGCGGTGCTGTGGGGTGCGGGGACGCTGTCCGGGCTGACCGACATAGCGTGGCAGGCTCCTCGGGGAGGCGTGTTCGGGCAGGTGGCGCGCACCCAGTCGGTGCTGCAGCTGGCCACGGTCGGCCCGGTCGATCCGAACATCCAGGTGTACGCGTTCGGCACCCGCCTCGGCCGCGACAGCTACACCCTCACCACCGACCGGCGCACCGTGCCCGGAGCCTCCACCCGCATACCTTCGGGCTCTTTATCCGGATCGGGGTAGGCCTTATCGATCGCGAGCTTTGCCCTGTTTGGGCGGTTAGGTTAGATTGCCCTAACTGAACCACCGCAGCGGAGGTCGCTCATGACCACGATGCTTGACTCGATCAGCCTGCTCGACCGGCCTGCACCGATCACCGACGCCACCCGCCGCCAGTTTCTCGCCGGCGGCGCCGCCGTGGCCGCACTGCTCGCCGGCTGCGGGCGCGCCGACCCCGCCGACCCGGCCGTCGACGCCCCACGGCAGCCGTGGCGCTTCATCGATGACCTCGGCGTCACCGTCGAGCTGGATGCCCCGCCGCAGCGGGTCGTCGCCCAGGTCAGCGCAGCGGGCGCGCTGTGGGATCTGGGCATCCGCCCGATCGGCGTGTTCGGTGCGCAACGCAAGGCCGACGGCAGCCCCGAGGACGCCATCGGGCAGGTGGACCTAGACACCGTCGAGTCCGTCGGCGAGCGTCCGTGGAGTCGAGCTCACGGACCGAAGCATCGGTGACGTCGCCTCGCAGGAGGAACCCGCACCCGGTGGGACCCCGACCTGGAGTGGGCCCGGATCGGCGCCCTCGCCGAGCGCGCCATCTAACAGCCACCCCTCCGGTGGGCCACAATGCACCCATGAACGGGCGATCCGCGGAGGTCATCGCAGAGATCAGCCGCCGCGCCGCGCCGGCATTCGAAGCCGACAGGCGGGTGCGCTTTGCCTATGTGTTCGGTTCGGTGGCCCGCGAACAGGACCACCCGGGAAGTGACCTCGACCTGGCGGTGCTGACCCAGCCCAGGGGCACCCTGCTCGACGATGCCCGGCTGCAGGATGCCCTCGCGGCAGCCCTCGGCCGCAGCGACGTCGACCTGCTCATCCTCAACGACGCCGCGCTGTGGTTGCGGTTCCGGGTCGTCGCCGGACGTGTGGTGTTCAGCCGCGACGAGCGCCAGCGCATCGCCTTCCGCGAGTGGGTGGAAAAGGAGTTCCTCGACTTCCGCCCGTATCACGAGAGTTACCTGCGAGCGATTCGCGATCGGGCGCAGCGCGGGGCGCTGAGCGGTGATTGACCGAGAACGCACTGATGCGCTACTTGCCATGCTGGCGCGCTACGTTCGGATCTTGCGGGACCTGGCGGAGGTCCCGTTGGACGAGTACCGGTCCGACCCGCGCAACTTCGGTAGTGCGGAACGGTTCCTGCAGCTCGCGATCGAGACCACGCTGAGCATCGGGCACCACATCATCTCGGCGTCGGGGTTCGATCAGCCGGCCAGCTACGCCGACGTGTTCCGGGTGCTGGGCAAGGAGGCCGTGCTCGACGCTGGGTTCGCCGCATCGCTCGAGCCGATGGCTCGGATGCGTAACCGGTTGGTGCACCACTACGAGGATGTCGAGCCGGCCCGTGTGCACGAGCTGCTGCAGACTCACCTCGACGACTTCGACCAGTTCGCTCAAGCCATCGCCGAGCACTTGGCGACGCTGGAGAACGACCGCTAACGTCCCGCCCACCTTTGCCCTCAGCACCGAGATCGCCCGCACGGAGGGAGGGGCTGGTGAGACGAGAGCAGAGACGTTGATGGGCTCGGGCCGCTACCGTTGTGGGGTGTTCGAGATCATTGTCCGGATCGTTGTAGTCTCTTGGACATGCGGTTAGGAGGGGCTTACCTCGGACATCCTGGGTGAGCGCGCCGCCGGGCACGGTAGCCACGAGCCCGGACCCGGGACGGTTGCGCGGGCCGGTCGTCGCCGGCCTCGCCGGCAAGGTGGCCGAGGCGGTCACGCTGGTGCTGCTCGCCACGGTGGTGCCCCGGGCGCTGGGCCCGGCCGACTACGGCCGGTTCGCGGTGGCCCTCACTGTGGTCGCCATCGGCTCGGTGGCGATAACCCTGGGCGGCGCCACCCTGCTGGCCCGCTACGTGCCGGCCGCAGCCCCCGGGGAGCGCGGGGCACTCGCCCGGGCGCTGAGCGTACGGCTGGTCCGCAACCGGGCCGTCCTGTTCGCGGTGCTCACCGTGATCGCCGCGGCGCTGGTGACGTGGGACCCGGCACGCTTCCCGCCGCTGCTGACAGCATTGGTCCTGATTGCGCTGGCCCTCAACGTCGTCGCCACGCTTGCACTCCAGGCCGATCTCGGGCTGGGGCATGCGGGTGCCTGGTGCGCGCGCTACCCCGTGCAGAACGCGGTGCTCGTCGTGGCGGCCGTCGTGCTGTACGACGCGGCAGGAACGACCGGCGCGGTGGCCGCGATCGTGGTGTCCGCGGTGGTGGCCTTCGGTCTCGGGGCCGTCGCTGTGACACCGCTGCTGCGCCGGCGACTCCCGCCAGTGGCGGTACCCGAGGGTGCGCTGCGCTTCGGCCTCCTCCAAGCGAGCAGTGGTGCCCTGGTGCAGGTCGCGCAGCGCGGCGGGGTCATCGCGGTGGCGCTGCTCGCAGCGTCGAGCGTGCAGACCGGCTTCGCGGCGCTGGCGATCGGGGTCGCCCTGGCGGCCACCTACGCGATCGTGCAGGTCTTCACGGTCTCGCTGCCCCGGCTGGCCGGGCGCAGTGGTGGCCTCGGCGGTGCCGAGTCCTCGTTGCGGCGCCTCGCCGGTGGCCTGCTGGTCGTGGTGGTGCCGGTGGCCGCCGTCGCCGTGCTCGCGATCGACGTCGCGGTGCCGATCGTGTTCGGCGCGGGCTATGCCGGTGCCGCCGGGGCGTTCGGCCCGGCCCTGGCGATGGTCGTGCTCGCCCCGGTGAACGCGCTGGCCGTCCAGGCGGCTGCCCTGCGGCTACGGCCCGAGGCGACCCTGTATGCCGCAGTGGCGGGTGCGCTCGGCTTCACCGGGGCAGCGGTGCTGGCTGTTCCGGCGTGGGGTGCGGTGGGCGCGACGGCGGCCGCGCTGGCCGGCGCGGCCGCGTATGCGCTGGTCGCGATCAGGTTGTTGCCCGGTGCCGCCGGCGTCGGGCTCACCGTTGCTTCGCTGGGCGGCGCGGCCGCCGTTATCGGGCTGGGAGTGCTGACATGACCGTGATGGCATGAGAGTCGTGGACCCGCAGCTGTCGGTGGTCGTGCCCACCCGGGACCGGCCCGCCCGGCTCGCTGCCTGCCTGGCCGCGCTCGAGTGCCAGACGTTGCCGCACCTGGAGATCGTGGTCGTCGACGACGCGTCGCGCGACGCCCGGGCCGTCGCCGACGCCGTCGCCGCCGTGCCGCGCGCCCGGCTGGTGCGCGGCACGGGTCGCGGGCCGGCGGCGGCCCGTAACGCCGGGGTGCGGGCCGCCCGGGCGCCCCTGATCTGTTTCACCGACGACGACTGCGAGCCCGTTCCCGGATGGGCGCAAGCACTCGCACGCCGGATCACCGCGGGCCCCACGCCCGCCGCCGCGGCCGCCGGGCCGACCCGCAACGGACGGCCGGGCAGCGTCCTGGCCAGCGCCTCGCAGGCGATCGCCACCCACCTGGCAGAGGCGACGATCGACCCGGCGACCAGCCGGATGCGGTTCGCCCCGACCAGCAACCTCGCCTGCCGGACCGAGGTGTGCCAGTCCATTCCCTTCGACGAGCGCTACCCGCTGGCGGCCGGCGAGGACCGCGACTGGTGCGCGCGGCTCGCCGACGCGGGCCACGCGCTGGTGTTCGAGCCCGCAGCGCTCGTGCGCCACCACCAGGAGCTCTCGCCGGCCGGGTTCTGGCGCCAGCAGCTGCGCTACGGCCGGGGCGCCTACCGGTTCCGCTCCGACCGTGGGACGTTGCTGCGCCTGGAGGCACCGCGCTTCTACGCCGGCCTGCTGCGCCGCGGCTTCGCTCACGGCCCGCGGGCCGGTGCCCTGGTCTGCCTCGCCCAAGCGGCGACGGCGCTGGGGATGGCTCTCGAAGCTATCGCTGCAGCAAGGGCTCACCGGGGAGGTCGGTGAGGTCGGCCCCGGCCAGCGCGGCCGCGGCGTGCCCTTACTCACTTAAGGAAAGAGCCTGTTCGGAAACCTGGTCGAGGTCCTGGACCGTTGATCTGAGGGTGAATAGCTGCGACCTGTGGGGTGGTGGTGGGGTGGCGTTGCCCGGTCGCTGGTGCTCACTGTGGGTGATGAGTTGTGACCGTTCGTGGGATGCTCGGCGTGTCATCGCTGTGATGTAGGGAGGTCTTCCGGTAGGGCACATGGTGATCAAGCCAATGCACCCCACCGGAAGCCTCGATGACGTTGTACCCGGTCGGTTCTGCGACCGCATCGCCGCCACCCCGTCTGGATGCGCCGCGAGACCCGCGCCAGTACCCGGCGACGGCCTGGACCCCCACGGCGGGTGCCGTCAGCCGAGCCACAGCACGAGCAGCAGGTGGACTTCCTGCTGCTCCTCCAAGATGAGGTAAACGACCTGCCCCGCATGTCCGGGACCAAACGTCCAGCGCCGAACGGGCGCATCCGGATTGGCCGGGTGTTGGGGCCGCCCGTTCCACGGCGCCAACTGGAGCACCTCGAGCACCTCGGCATAGCTCACCAGCGCCTCGTCAGGCAGCGCGACCACCTGCTCCGACACCGCGGCGTCGGGAACGATGTGATACACCTACCAGCTCAGCCGCTGTCGGATCAACGCCTGCATGTCCTCGAACGACACCGCGCCCGGGTTGTGGCCGGTGCGCATGATCTGGTCGGCCTTGGCCAACATACGGTTGTACGAACCAGGATCGCGCATCTCCATATACACGGTGTGCCGCCACTTGTTCAGCAGGTCGTGCACCCCGGCGAGGTCTTTGGACTGCTTCGCGCGCTCCAGCACGATCTCCCACTCGCTGTCGAACTCTGCGGCCAGCGCTGGCGTCAGACACCCACGGATGGCCTGCGGGTCCGGCGGTGGTGGCACCTGCGCAGGGTCCGGCAACGGCGCGGCGGGAGAAACCATGCCGACACGATAGCGCCGGCGTCCGACAGATCCGGGCGGTTGCCGCCGCCGACAGCATCACCGGTCAACCGACGGCATGGGTGGCGCCCCTCGGGTCGCGGTGACGGACTGACACAGTGCGGACCAGTGGAGGAGGCGAAACAGCCTCAAGCTGCACTGATGGTGAGTGCCCCCACCGCACGCGGCTCCGGGATCGGATCCCCATGTTCGCGCATGATCTCCAGGTGACCTGCTATGGCTTCACGCATGAGAGCTACGCACGAGTCATAGTTCTGTGCCGTGGCAACGCAGCCAAGCAGATCCGGACTCCACGCGCCGTACGTGCCATCCTCCGCGCGCTCGATCACGACGATGTACCTGTACGCGGTGGTCACCGGGTGAGGGTGGTGAGGAACGTTCGCCAGGCTGCGGTGGTGAAGGTCAGGGCGGGGCCGTCGGGGTTTTTGGAGTCCCGCACCAGGACACGTTCCGGTGCCGGTGCCACCTCGACGCAGTCGGCGCCAGTGCCACTGTAGCTGCTGCTGCGCCAAGCGAAGGTGTCCGGCTCAGGTGCGGGCATCTTGGTCCTCTCGATCCGAGGAGTACTCGGGTTGCCAGGGTGGCAATCAGCTCCCGCCCATCTTCCTCGCTCAGCGCGGTCTCTGCCAGCGCGTCCAGGATGTGCTGGTAGGCCCTGATTTCCTCGGGCTTCTCCAGAAACAGGCAGAAGGTCGCGTCCTCCAGATACACGACCGGCTTGAACTCAGCGAACTCCATGAGCTTGAACGGTCCAGCCGTCGCGGCATGCGCGCCGAGCGACACCGGTATCACCCGGACAGTGATGGACGAACGCACTGACATGCGCAGCAGGTGGTGGAGCTGATCCGACATCACCCCCGGATTGCTGACCGGTAGTCGCAAGGCGTACTCGTGCAGATAGAAGGTGAAGCGGGCTGGCCAGTCCCGGTTGAACAGGCGCTGGCGGGCCAGCCGGGCGGCGACCCGCTCGTCCACCTCGGCGGCGGGCACATTGGCGACGCGGCTGATCACCTCGCGGGCGTAGTCGCCGGTCTGCAACAGTCCCGGCACCAGCAGTGGCTGAACATCGTGGTACTCCACTGCCCGGTTCTCGTGATTGATCAAGGTCACGAGCTCTTTGGGAAGCCGGTAGCCGTGCTGTTGCAGCCAGCCCGGGACGTATTGCTCCTGGCAGAGCGCCAGCAACCGGTCCCGCTCCGGGCTTTTGACCCGGCACACTCCGAGGAAAGCCGCGATGTCCAGTGCGCTGCCGCCGCGATCTTGCATGGTGACCTCCCGCGCGGCGGACCTGCAACCCGTTGCGGCGCGGGATCACCCCAGATGACGCAACGGACCCTTCCGGCAGAGGTTATTGCGTGTCCCCAGGACAACCAGATCATTGGCACAGCCGTAGTGGCAGAATCAGAACGCTAGCCCTGGGGGATGGGCTTCGAGGCGGCCGCGGCTACCGCTCGAGCAAGGGCTCACCGGGCAGGTCGGTGAGGTCCGCGCCGGCCAGTGCGGCGGCGGTTGCGGCGATGTCCACCAGGCGCGGCGGCCGGCTGGGGGTCCGCGGCCGCGACGCGCCCGGCACCACCAGCGCCCAGGCGTCGCCGGCGGTGTGATTGCCGGAGCGGCCGCTGCCCCAACCCCGGCGGCGTACGGTGCCGAACCGTTCGGAACCGACGGCGTCGAGCCGGGTTGCGGGCCGGTCGCTCCAGCGCACGATCAGATCGGGTAGCCGGTCGGAATGGATTCCGGAGTCGAACGTGTCAGCGACCCGTTCCACGGACTTGACCGACGGGCTGCCGTCCGGGTCGTGGAAGGTGAGCAGGCCGGTCGCGATCTGGTCCATCAGCGGCTCGGCCTGCGCTGCCTCGACGATCCCGTCCCGTTCGCGTCCGCGCAGGTTCAGCCGCACGTAGCCCTGGTTGTCCGCGGGCTGGGCGAAGGCCCGCGTGGAGCTCCAGTCCTGGCCGCGTAGCTCCAGGCGCGCGGTCAGCGCCAGCGCGACGCGGTCCGGCAGCGCGGCCGCGACCCGGGCCCGCAGACCGGTCGGCAGGGCCGCGCGCAGCTTCCAGACCGAGCCCGACCCGGAGTCCGGGCGGGCGCTGCCGAGTAGGACCGCGTCGAGCATCTCCGGCAACAGGTCGGCCCGGCTGGTGTTGACGTCCATCCCGACCGGGGACACCACGATCACGTCGGTGCCGTCGGGTAGTGCGGCCAGCACCCGGCCGAAGCCCGCGTCGACGCTCTGGTACACCTCCTCCAGCGCGCCGGAGAGCAGATGCCGGGTAGCAGCGTCCAGATCGTCATCGGCTTGGGACAGGTCCCAGAACTGGTGCCCGGCCACGTGCCCCGCGCTGAACGTCAGCCAGGTCAGATCGAAGCGGTTGCCGGCTAGCAGCAGCTTCGCGGCGTCGGCGGCCCGGCCAGACGCGGCCAGCAGGTCACGTCGCAGCCGCAGCAGGTCCCGGGTTGAGCTGCGCCCGAACACCTCCTCCACCGCGGCGGCCGGTCCGAACAGTTGCTCCAGCCGGCTGCGCATGCCCGGCGGGGACGACCAGGGCGCCAGCACCACTCGGTCGGTGAACTGCCAGCCGCTGACGACCGTACCGGCCGGGGCCGTGCGGGGCGGGCGGCTCTCGTACGGGTCGATGGCCAGGGTGCGTGCCCCCGGCCCGGCCAACCGCTCCCACACCGGTGGCGGTGCCTCGAACGCGGTCGTGTAGCGCACCCGCTGGTCCGGCGCGGACCACTGGAACGGGTAGAACAGGCCGTGGTCGGCGAGCTCGGTGCCACTGTAGAGAGTGTGGAACGCCCCGGCCGCGAAGTGCGTAGCCGGGGTCTCCAGGTCGTGCCACCTGCCCCGTTCGCGCAGGCCCGCCAGTGCGGGGAGCCGTCCCTGCCCGAGCATGCGTTCGAGCACCGCGAGGCTCGGCGAATCGAACTGCAGAACTGCCAGCACGTCTTAGCCCTCCGTTCCGATCGTGACCGCAAGCCCGGCGCCGGCCGCGCACGCGCGCACCGCGTCGATGGTCGCCATCACCGCGAGCCCGTCGGTGGCGCGGCCCAGGGTGGGTTCGGGCGCGCCGCGTACCGCGCGGGCGAAGGCCTCCAGCTGAGCAGTCAGCGAGGCGACCAGCGGGTGCGGCCCGGGCGGGGGCGCGAGACGCCCGCGCACCGCGGCCAGCAGCCCACCGCGGTGGTGGCGGCCGAGAACGGCCCCCCGCCGGTGGCGGATCTCGACGTGTTCGCGATGCGGCCGGTTCGTCGCGCACCGGATCCGCGCTCGGGCCGCCCCGAGGGCCAGGTCGAACTCGGCCCGTTCCGGCGACACCGCAGCGCGCCGGATGCCCGTCACCTCTACGCGGGTGATCCAGCGGGCCAAGTCGATGAGGTGCGGGCCCAGGTCGAGCAGGGCCTCGTCGGTCACTGCGTGCGCACCCCAGCCGTGGCGGCGGTATTCAAGCTCGAGGAACACCGCAACCTCCTCGCCCGCCGGGGTCGCCGCCCGCAGTGCCTCGATTCCGGGGTCGAAGCGCCGGTTGAAGCCGATCCACGGCGCCGGATCGAGCGCGGCCAGCTCCGCGGCCTGGTGCCGGTCGGCCGCGGGCGGCTTCTCGACCAGCACCGCCACCCCGGCCGCCGCTGCGGTACGGGCGTCGGCCAGGTGCGCCGCCGCCGGCGTCGCCAGCACCAGCCCGTCGACCGGCACCGCGCCCAGCAGCGCGGCGGCATCGGGGAACTCCGGCACGCCCCCAGCGAGTGCCGCGACGCGGGTACGCCGGGTGGGGTCGACTTCAGCGAGCCCGACGAGGCGCACCCCGCCGGCTGCCCGCAACGCCGGGATGTAGCCGACCTCAGCCAGCCGGCCGCAGCCCACCAGCCCGATTCGCAGGTCGTCACCCATCGCCGCGTACCGCCGAGCTACGGCGCTCGCGGGCGTGCACCAGGACCCCGGCCGGCACCGACGCCACCGCCGCCAGATGGTGCAACGCGTGCAGGCCCACCCCGAGCACCGCCTCGCCGGGCCCGCGCCGGCGGGCCAGCAGGGCGTAGAAGTCGCGGTTGAGGCCGAGCAGGACGAGCACCGACGCAGCGGCGGCGCGCGGGCGGCCCACCAGCACAGCCAGCGCCCCGACCGTGCAGGAGGCGGCGGACAGCCGGTGCCGCCAGCCGAGGTTCAGCGCCGTCGAGACCCGCCCCGACCGAAGCTGCAATGCCACCCAGGGAACGCCGCGGCGGGCGAAGTCGGTGAAGAGCATGCTCCGCAGCGTCCACGCCTTGAGGTGGGTGCCCTGGATCGTCGGGTCGAGCCGGATGCACGCGCCGTTGCCGGCGAGCCGGACGCCGAGGTCGATGTCCTCGACTGAGGGGTACGGGAAGCGGTCCGCATCGAACCCGCCCGCGGCGAGGAAGGCGTCGCGGCGTACCGCGCCCAGCCCTGACCAGAACGTCTCGGCCGGACCACCAGCGCCCTGGTGGACGTGATGGTGCAGCAGGTTGCGGAAAGCCGCGACGGTGCCGCCGGCCGGCGGGGCGTCGTCGTAGGACCCGAACACCGCGGTCAGCTCGGGGCGCGCGGCGAAGGCGGCCTTGACGCGATCCAGCGAGTCGGGGTGGATCTCCACGTCGGAGTCAACGAAGACCAGCACGTCGCCGGTGGCGCGCCGGGCCCCGGCGTTGCGAGCGGCGCAGGCCGACAACCCGGGCGGACCGTCCACGACGATGACCTCGTCGTCCCCGGCGGCCCGCTCGATCGCGGCCAGGCACGCCAGCAGCGTCGGCGGCCGGTCGGTCGCCGGCACGACCACGGAGAGGGTGCGCATCGGACGACCCTATCAGGACAATTAGGACAGCCTTGGCAAACCACTGGTAGCGTCAACGGCGGGAGCGGAATCTAGGGGTACCGGCGGCTGCTGGAGCGGCTCGACACCGCGCTCTCCACGTGATCCCAGCTCACCGTCATGCATTCCCGGCACCGGCGAGATAAGCGTCCAGCAATGCCGACAACGCTCGTCCCCGCCCGAAACCGCGCTTCACGATCAGTTCGACCGCCGTTCGGGCGGTGTTCCGATCCTTGGGACCGAGTACCGACGCCAGAGCGAGGAGGTCGGCCGCGTCCTGCGGGCGGGTCTCGTCATCGCGAGCGAGTAACTTGAGGGCGACGAGATGGCCTGCCGTGGCGACTGGCATCGAGACCCCGGGGAGGATCTCGAGCACCTCGGCCTCCGCGACGATCTCGGCCTCGATCCCGGCTGTGGCGAAGATCAGGTCGATGACCACCCCGACACTGTTCGCGCCGGGGCTGATCAGGCGCACGGTCGCGAGCCTGCCCACGGCGTCCTGCTCGACGAGGGCCGCGAGACCGTACCCGTCCGCGGTCAGCGACCGGACCAACCGCTCGGCGGCCGCATCGCCGTCGACGAGTACGGCCACGTCGACGTCGCGGGTGAACCTCGGCTCGGCCCGGGCCGACACCGCGAAACCCCCGATCAGCGCCCATCGGACCTGCCGGGAATCCAGGTCGGACGCGATCCGGCGTAGGGCCGCCTCGACCCGGTTCACAATCGCCGTGACGACGGCGGACCAGGATGGTCGCCGTGCTCGGCGCCGGGTCGGCGCCGGAGCCACGCGGCGATCTCGCCGTCGATGTCCTGCGCACTGGCTGCCGGGCGCTCACGGCGCAGCCGTTGCCGCAGCATGTTCTCCCCCACCTCATAGAGCTCTAGGGTGGCGCGGAACCGATCGGTGAACTCCGACCCGGACACCGTCGTATCGTACCCTCGGCTGTCGTCGGACCCGGCAACCCGGACCCGGCTCGTTTACCGGACTTCGATGTGAGCGGTGTGCCCGCTTGAGCGCGCCAGCCGGCGATGGCGGGTCAGCAGTGGGCATTCCAGCGCTTCGGCAAGGGCTACGTACGCAGCGTCGTAGGGAGAGACGTTGTCGCGTAGTTGAAACGCCCGGCGGCGTAGGCCGTCCACGAACGGCCAGCGCCGCACGGGAAGATCATCGAAATCGGTGAGCAGGTCCCCCGCTCTGGCCACGCTGACGTGCCCACCCAGAGCCAGACCCCGCAGCGTCGACACAACCTCAAAATCGAGCAGAGCGGGAGCATGCAGTTCCTCGGCTGCCAGGTAGGTGCGCAGCTTCTCGGTTCCCTCGATCGCGGTGAGTGCGTCGACCAGCGCGGCGCTGTCCACCACGATCAACGGTCGGACCGGCGGTGAAGTTGTTCCTCGCGTGCTGCCCGGCCCGCAGCGACGATGTCGAGTGCCGACACGTCGGCGCGCTCGGCGCGCCGGGCAGCACGATCGAGGACCTCACCGACCGTTGGCCTCGCCACCTCCCGGTTGAGGAGCTCCAGCAAGTAGGCATTGAGTGACGCACCGCGTGCGGCGGCGCGTGCCTTGAGAGCGCGCCGCCGTGCAACGGCACCACGGCACCACGGCCGCACGGCCGTCGGGATGCACCAGTTTGGCGTGCGAACCCTTCGTCGACACGTGCACGAACCCGACGGAGATCAACACTTTCAGCACCGTTCGTCCCGTCACCGCGGGTAGCGCAGGGCTCACGCCGACAGGTGTAAGTCGACCGTCGTGACCACTGGTCGGTTGAGGTGCTCGGGCACCGGTACGTCCTCGAACCAGAGCTCGAGTGCTTCGGTCACCATCGCGATCGCCTCCTCGTGCGTGTCGCCGAAGCTGGAGACGTCAACCTCGAGGCACTGCGCGACGAACCGATCGTCCTCGCGGCTGACCACGACGGTCAGGCTCAGGTTTCGCGAACCCATGTGGCAACCTTCCGCTGTGTACCCTCAAGTCTGCCGCACGCGGACTTGCCTGCGGCACGTGGTGGCATCAATTGTCACCGTCGATCGTCACGCCTGGTTCCCGATCTCTTCGGGGGCCAGCTTCTCGCGAAGGCATCCGTTCTGGTGCGCCGTCACCAGCTCGACCAACCGCTGGCCGATCAGCCGCTGCGAGTCCAGCGCCATCGCGCCGATGTGCGGGGTGAGCACGACGTTGGGCAGGTCGGTGAAGGGCGACCGGATGCCCTCGCCCTCCCGCTCGTGGACGTCCAGCGCGGCGCCGGCCAGCCTGCCGCCCGCGGTCAGCTCCGGGTACAGCGCGGCCTCGTCGACCACCCCGCCGCGGGCCACGTTGATGAGGTAAGAGCCGCGCTTCATTCCCGAGAGCACCCGGGCGTCGATCATGTGCCGGGTGACCTCGTCGAGCGGCACATGCAGGCACAGGAAGTCGGCCTCGACCACCACCGTGTCGAACGAGGCCAACATGATGCCCCGCGCGGCGAGCCGGGCCTGAGCCGCCGGGGTCGAGCCGGCCACACAGCCGATGGCCCGCATTCCCCAGGCCGCACCAAGCTGGCCGACCCGGCTGCCGATCCGGCCGGCGCCGACGATACCCAGCGTCTTCCCGGTGAGCAACGGCCCGCTGAGCTGGGCCTTCGGCCAGTGGGCCTGGCGCAGCAGCCGGTCGGCCATGGCTACCCTGCGCACCAGGCACAGCAGCAGGGCGAAGGTGAACTCGGCCACCGGCTGGGCGGACGAACCAGGCACCCGGACGACCTCGACGCTACGCCGGGTGGCGGCCGCGATGTCCACATTGTCCAGGCCAGACCCGGCGCGCAGCAACAGCTCGAGGTTCGGTGCGCCGTCCAGGACGTGCTCCGACAGCTGCACCCCGCTGCGGAACACGATCACCTCCCGGTCCGCGGCAGCGGCGCGCAGGTGCTCGGCATCGGCGTTGAACGCTCGGATGACGTCATGTTCCTGTTCGAGTGCGGTGATGGCGTCGGGGTCGATGGAACTGGCGATCAAGATCTTCAACTCGGTCTCCACTTGCCTCGCCGTGAACGTCCCCGGAGCCGCCGGCGACGGGCTGGGCCAGCGGCGTTACTCACTCTTACGTGAACGCTATGCAAACAAGTGTGGCGAAAATCGCGCACTGATAGTTATCTTTTGCGCTTCTATGCACCATAAGATGACACCCACATGAGTGAACATCACCCATTTGGGTCTGTTAGGTCTGCCTAACTTGATTAAGGCTAGCCGAACTTCTGCGAGAGGTGAGGCGACCCGCTGATGTCGCAAGGACGACGGAGCAGCTCACAGGCTGTGACAGCCAGGGCGCTGATTCTAGCCGCCTGTGACGGGTTGGCCTGGGTGCTCGCGCTGACCGCGGCCTCATGGCTGCGCTACAGCGGCGACGTGAGCCGGATGGCACCCGGGCAGGTGATCGAGATCATCGCACTCGCGGTCGTCCTGCACACCGGGTTCGGCATGCTCTCCCACTGGTATCGCGGTCGCCACCTGGTCGGCTCCATCGACGATGCGATCCATATCGCTGGCGTCACGGCGGCTACCGGGCTCGTGCTGTTCGTGATCGGGCTGACTGCGGTGATCGCCGCACCGCGCTCGGTCCCGATCATCGCCATGCTGGTCGCGCTGCCGCTGTTGCTGGGCCCCCGCATCGCCCTGCGGCTGAGCCGCGATTACCGGGACCGACCCGACGCCGGCTCCGCGGAACAGGTGATCGTCTTCGGGGCGGGGCGTGGTGGCCAGCAGATCATCCGCGCGATGCTGTCGGACGCCGAGAGCGGTTACCTGCCGGTCGCGCTTCTCGATGACGATCCCGCCGCGCAGGGACACCGGATCTCCGGGGTGGTCGTGCGCGGCACCCGCGCCAACATCGCCGAGGTGGCCGGCGACACTCGCGCCGACCTCCTGGTCGTGGCCGTTCAGAACCTGGATCCGGAGGTCCTGCGCGAGATCAGCCTCGCGGCGAGGCAGGCCGGACTCCGGGTGAAGGTCATTCCGGCGCTGACGGACCTGTTCCAGCCGTGGATCGGCATTTCCGATCTCCGCGACCTCGACATCGCCGACCTGATCGGCCGCCGGCCCGTCGAGGTCGACGTCACCGCGATCGCCGGCTACCTGGCCGGCAAGAAGGTCCTGGTGACCGGCGCCGGCGGTTCGATCGGCTCGGAGCTGTGCCGCCAGGTGCTCCACTACGGCCCGTCGGAGCTGCTCATGCTCGACCGCGACGAGTCCGCACTGCACGCGCTGCAGCTGTCCATCCGCGGTCGGGCGCTGCTCGACACACCGGATGTGATCCTCGCCGACATCCGCGATGCCGCGACGATCACGCGGCTGTTCACCGAGCTGCGTCCCGACGTCGTATTCCACGCCGCGGCGCTCAAGCACCTGCCGATGCTGGAGCAGCACCCGCACGAGGCGTGGCAGAGCAACGTCGTGGGCACGGCGAATGTGCTCGGCGCCGCGCTCGAGTCCGGGGTCGGCAGGTTCGTCAACGTCTCCACCGACAAGGCCGCCAATCCGGTCAGCGTGCTCGGGTACTCCAAGCGGATCGGCGAACGGCTGGTCGCCGCCGCAGCCGGTGAGGCCAGCCATGGCACCTACCTCTCGGTGCGGTTCGGCAACGTCATCGGCAGCCGCGGGTCGGTGCTGACGACCTTCACCGAACAGATCGCGACCGACGCACCGCTGACGGTGACCCACCCGGAGGTCACCCGGTTCTTCATGACGATCCCGGAAGCGGTCCGCCTGGTCATCCAGGCCGCCGCGATCGGCCGCCCGGGCGAGGCGCTCGTGCTCGACATGGGCGCCCCGGTGCGGATCGTGGACATCGCGATGCAGCTGACGGCCCTGGCCGGTCGGGCGCCGCAGATCCTGTACACCGGCCTGCGGGACGGCGAGAAGCTGCACGAGGAGTTGTTCGGGGACGGCGAGGCGGACGTCCGGCCGGTGCACCCAGCCGTGTCGCATGTGGTCGTTCCCGGCCTCGACCCGGCCTTGGTCCGCCGGCATGTCCCCCCGGACGCGGCCGCCGAGGTGATGGCTCGGCTGGCCACCGTGGACGGCAGCCGGGACAGCAGCGCTGGCCTGAGCAACGGGCGCGCCGGGCCGAGCCGTCGATCGCCGGTCAACGGGCAGGTTGTCGCACTCCCCAACGTGGTGTTCCCCACCGCGACCGGGCCTGCTCTGGGGGAATCGTGACCCTGGCGCACACCGCGCCGGCCGATTCCACCCGGCTGGCGATCGACGGAGGCGACCCGGTATGCCCCGACGCCCTCCCTACCTGGCCGCGGTTCGACCGGCAGGACGCCGCCGCCGCGGCTGACGTCCTGCTGTCCGGCCGGGTCAACTACTGGACCGGCGAGCATGGTCGCGCCTTCGAGCGGGAGTTCGCGCAGTGGGCCGGCGCGGCGTACGCGGTGGCCCTCGCCAATGGGACGGTCGCCCTCGAGATCGCGCTGCGGGCCCTCGGCGTCGGCGCCGGCGACGAGGTGATCGTCCCGTCGGCGACGTTCATCGCCACCGCGAGCGCCGTGGTGAGCTGCGGGGCGCGCCCGGTCGTCGTCGACGTTGACCGGGACTCCCAAGCCCTCACCGTCGACACCGTCGCGCCGGCGATCACCTCCCGGACCGCGGCGGTGATCGTGGTGCACGTCGGTGGCTACCCCGCCGGCACCAACGCCCTGGCCGACCTCGCCGCCGCACAGGGTCTGCACCTGGTCGAGGACTGCGCGCAGGCCCACGGTGCCCGCCGGGACGGGCGGGGAGTCGGAACGCGGGGCCGCGTCGCGGCGTGGTCCTTCTGCCAAGACAAGATCATGACCACCGCCGGCGAGGGCGGCGCCGTGACCACCGGGGACGCCTGGCTGGCCCGGCGCTGCTGGGAGCTCAAGGACCACGGCAAGAGCTACCCGGCCGTGTACGAGCAGCGGCACCCGCCCGGTTTCCGGTGGCTGCACGACAGCTTCGGCACCAATGCCCGGATGACGGAGATCCAGGCGGCCGTCGGCCGGCTCCAACTGCCGAAGCTGCCCGGCTGGGTGGCGATGCGCCGGGCCCACGGTGAGGCGCTGCGGGCCGCGCTCGGCGACCTGCCCGCGTTGCGGCTGCCGGTGCTCGCCCCCGGCGTCGAGCACGCGTACTACCGGTTCTACGGCCACGTCCGGACCGAGCGGCTCAAGGCCGGTTGGGACCGCGACCGGATTGTCGCTGCCGTGACGGCCGAGGGCGTGCCCTGCGCGTCCGGCGGGTGCACCGAGATCTACCGCGAGCGCGCCTTCGACTCCATCGGCAGGCCGGTGGCGCCGTTGCCCGTCGCGCAGTGGCTGGGTCGCCACTCCCTGGTCCTGCCGGTCCACCCGGCGCTGTCGACCACGGACGTACGGCAGGTCGCGGCGGCCGTACGAAAGGTGTTCGCGGAGGCGACGGCATGAGGCGCGCGGTGGACATCGTCGTCGCGATCGTCGTGATGGTCGTGGTGGCGCCGGCCGCGGCGATCGTCGGCATCCTCATCCTGACCCGGATGGGGCGGCCGGTCCTGTTCCGGCAGCACCGCGTCGGCCTACGCGGCGCACTGTTCACCGTCGTCAAGTTCCGGACGATGCGTCCGGAGAGCTGGCCGGGGGAGCCGGACGACCAGCGCATCCCACGGCTCGGCGCGTTCCTGCGGGCGAGCAGCCTCGACGAGCTTCCGCAGCTGTGGAACATCCTTCGCGGTGAGATGAGCTTTGTCGGCCCGCGACCGACCGTGCCCGAGCAGGTCGAGCACTACACCCCCCGGCAGCGGGGCCGGCTGGCGATCCGGCCCGGTCTGACCGGGTGGGCGCAGGTCAATGGCCGCAACTCGATCAGCTGGCCGGAACGGATCGAGCTGGACCTGTGGTACATCGAGCACCGCAGCGTGTCGCTGGACATGAAGATCCTGCTGCGTACCGCGGCCCGGTTGGTGAAGCCGCAGGGTGTCAACGGCAGGGGTGGGGTCAATCCCGACTTTCCCGTCCCAGCGCCGGCCGAGCCGGCGGTAGCGCCGGTGCCGGAGACCGCCGCGGCCGGCGGTGCGCCTCCGCCGGTGAGCCGCAGGGCGGGAATCGTCCGCCTGTTGACCAGGCGCGGCCGGGCCGCCCCACCGGCGGTCGTGCTGGGCCGCAGTTGCATCGAGACCGTGCGGTGCCTGGCGCTGTCCGGCATCCGGTCCCTGGTGGTCGCTCCGGCCCGCGAGGGGTCACAGTACTCCAGGCATGCCAGGGCACTGGCCGACTGGAACTGGTCGGCAGCCACCCGCGATCGGGAGCCGGAACTGCTCGACCGGCTCTGCCGGTTCGCGAGGCACCAGCCCGAGCCCCCCGTCCTGATGTACTGCTGCGAGGCATCGCTGCTGTTCGTCTCCCGCAACCGCGCGCAGCTACAAGAGGTGTTCCGCTTCGTCGTGCCGCAGGCCGAGACCGTTGAGCAGCTGGCGGACAAGATCCGCTTCGCCGCCCTCGCCGACCGGCTTGCCCTGCCCGTGCCGAGAACGCGCCTCCTGCCACTCGGTCGGGCAATCCCGGACCTGCACCCGGATGATCTCCAGTTCCCCTTGGTCGTCAAGCCTGCGCACCGCGACGAGGTCTGGGAGTCCGCTGAGGGGACCAAGGCCGTCCGGGTCGACTCGCTGACCGACCTGGCAACGATGGCGGACCGTCATCCCCGGGCCGATTCGACGTTCGTGTTGCAGCAGTTGGTGGAGGGGCCCGAGTCGGCCATCGAGAGCTACCACGTCTACGTCGACCGGGCGGGCGAGGTCGTCGGCGAGTTCACGGGTCGAAAACTGCGGACCCTGCCCGCGCGCTACGGGTACACCACGGCCCTGACGACGACGCACAACCGGGACGTTCTCGATCTCGGCAGGAAGGTCGTGCAAGCGCTCGATTTCACGGGCGTGGCCAAGCTCGACTTCAAGCGCTCACCCACCGGCCAACTCTTCCTGCTGGAGATCAACGCTCGGTTCAGTTTGTGGCATCACGTCGGAGCACGTGTCGGCGTGAACATCCCAGCCCTGGTCTACGCCGATCTCACCGGAGGGCTGCACGCTAAACCACGGGGCAACGAACCACGGGGCACAAAATCACGAACGAAGATGTGCGACGCGGCGACGTGGGTTCACCCGATGGACGTGTTCGCGGCATGCGCGGGCGGGATGCGGCTCGGCGAATGGACCCGGTGGGCGGTCAGGTCCGAGGCCAAGGCGTACTGGTCCCTCTCCGACCCGATGCCGCTGCTGGTCACGTTCATCGCACGCACGGTGCCGCGGTCAATTTTGGAGGGCAAGGATGTCTGAGAATCTCACGTCGCCGCAGGTAGGGCACAGTGCAGGAAGGAACCCCGAGTCGGCCGGCTGGGAGTCCATCCAGCTGGATGGACTCCCGACCGTTGCCCTACCGATCAATACCCTGCTGCTCGACGATTCTCCGCGGCAGGACGGTGAGAACGGCGAGCACGTTCGGGTGCTCGCCGAGTCGGAGGAGCAGTTACCGCCGATTGTCGTACACGGTCAGTCGATGCGGGTCATCGATGGAACGCACAGAATTCGTGCTGCGGTCATGCGTGGCGAAAAGGAAATCGCAGCCAAGATATACCACGGAACGGACGACGACGCATTCCTGCTCGCGGTGCGGATGAACATCGCACACGGACTGCCGCTCACCCTTGCCGATCGGACCGCGGCGGCGGGTCGGATCATCAGATCACACCCGCAGTGGTCGAACCGGATGATCGCCACCGCCACCGGTCTCTCCGCGGGAACCGTCGGTAAATTACGTTGGCGTTCGACCGCGCACAATGCTCAGTCGGCCACGAGGGTAGGCAAAGACGGCCGGGTGCGGCCCATTGACAGCGCCGCGGGCAGGCGCAAGGCGGCCGAGCTGCTGGCCGCGAAGCCCACCGCGTCGATCCGCGCGATCGCGAAAGAGGCTGAGGTTTCCCCCTCGACAGTCCAGGGTGTGCGGCAACGCCTCCGTGCCGGTCAGGACCCGGCACTGCAGCGGCAGCACGTCCAGGGATCACCGGCGACGCCCCGGCCGCCGGACGTCTGCCCTCCCCGAGAAGCCCCTGGCGATCCGGGATCCGCAGCGAGTGTGGACGTCGCCACCATCCTGGTCCACCTGCGGAGCGACCCCTCGCTCCGGTTCAGTGACTCGGGCCGGTCCCTGCTCCGGTGGTTGGACCGGTACCGCGTGGGGATGGCGGGGTTCAACAAGATCGCCGAGATGGTTCCCGACCACTGCGCGGGCTCGGTGGCGAAGTTGGCCCGCGGCTACGCGCGGATCTGGACCGACATCGCGGTAGCGCTGGAACAACGCTGGCACCAGCGGTCTTCGTGACCCGCGACGACCTCACCCGACAAGGAGCCGATTATGCCGCTGTCCCGTGTTGTGTTACGCGCTCTGGTGACGTGTGCGTTGCTACTGCCCATGGCGTGCTCGTCGGCCACCGGGGCGCCCGATCCAACGCTGCGGATCAGCGGTTCGACGACGGTCAACCCGGTGGCCGCAGACGCTGCCGTGGTGCTGCGCGAACGCACCGGGCAGCCCATCACCGTGGACACCCAGGGAGGGTCCGCCGGGGGACTGGCCCAGCTGTGCTCGGGGGAGATCGACATCGCGATGAGCTCGAAGCCGGTCGCTGACTCTGACCGTGCGCAGTTCCCGGACTGCGGCTTCCAGCCGGCCAAGATCGGCGAGGATGCGGTCGGCATCGTGGTGCGCCGGGAGGTCTATGACGCGGGAGTTCGCAGCCTCACCCGCGAGCAGGCGCAAGCGGTCTTCGAGGCGCGGATCACCAACTGGCGCGAGCTGGGTGGCCCTGACCTCGGCATCTTCGTCTACGACAAGGAACCGGGCCGCGGCACTCGCGAGGTGCTCGACAAGTTCCTCTACGGGTCCGATGGCACGGCGCCGCCGCCGCCGGATTCCGACCGCTTCGCCGTTGTCGGTGGCAACGAGGAGACCCGGGCCAAGCTGCTGTCCACCGCTGGGGCGGTGGGCCCGCTGTCGACCTCCTTCGTCACGGACTATCCCCAACTCGCGGTGTTGGCGATGGAAGGCATCGAGGCGACCCCGGAGACGGTGGCCAGCGGCACGTACCCGATGTCGCGGCCGCTGTACCTGGTCACCGACGGGCCCGCAGCGGGCCGGGCTAAGGAGTTCATCGACTACGTCCTGTCGCCGCAGGGACAGCAGCTGCTCACCCGCCACGGTTACCTCACCGTGGCGGAGCTGGAGCAGTAATCCGTGGCCACGGCTGCGGCTGCACGTCCCCGGCTGCGCCCCCGGTCGATGCCGTGGCCGGCGATGCTCGCCATCGCGGCCGGGCTGGCCACGCTGGTCGCGGCGCTGTCGGTGGTCGCGTTCCTGGTCGACGGGGTGTACTCGGGCCCAGTTGACTGGCTCCGGCTGCTCACGTCGTCGGTGTGGTATCCGGCTGGGGCCGACTTCGGCGCGGCGGCCATGGTGTGGGGCACGATCGCGGTGTGCGCGATCGCGCTGCTGATCGCCACCCCGCTCGGTTGGGCGGCCGCGATCGGGCTCACTGAGCTCACCCCGGGCCGGGCAGCGCGAGTGCTGCGGACCGGAGTGGAGCTGCTTGCCGCGATCCCGTCCATCGTCTACGGGCTGGTCGGCATCGCGGTGCTGCGCCCGGTGGTGAGCGCGGTGTTCGGCACGCAGGGCGGTGACGGGCTGCTCACCGCGGGCCTGGTGCTCGCGGTCATGGTGCTGCCCACCGTGGTAGCGGTGAGCGTCGATGCGCTCGCTGCGGTCCCCCCGGAGAACCGGGAGGCCGCCGCCGCGCTCGGTCTCACCCGCACCGAGGTGATCCGCTCGGCGGTACTTCCCGAGGCACGGTCAGGCATGCGAGCCGGGGTACTGCTGGGGTTGGCCCGGGCCCTGGGCGAGACGATCGCGGTGTTCCTGGTGATCGGCCGAGCCGATGGGCGGTTGCCCGCACCGCTCGACGCACTCGGCGCGTTGGTGCACCCTGGCCAGACCTTGAGCACCAAGCTCGGTGGACCGGAACCGGTGCTCGCGGGCGGCGCAGGAGCGCATCACGCTGCCCTGTCGGCGTTGGGGCTGCTGCTGTTCGCCCTGGTCGCTGCGATCACCGTGGCTGGTCTGCGCAGTTCAAGGCGGACGGATCGAAGGGCGAGCCACCGCCAACTGCGCCCGAGGCTGTGCCCGAGGCCGCGGGGGCGCCGGATCCGTGACCGGGTCGCGGTACTCGCCCTGCGGACCGCGGTGGTGGTGCCGTTGCTGCTGGTGGCCGGGGTACTCGGGGTGCTTGCCGTGCGGGGAGCGGCGGGATGGCACCCGCAGTTCTGGCTGCAGCCGGCCACCGGCGCGAGTGGCGGAGGGATCCGCGACCAGGTCCTCGGTACGGTGGTACTGGTTGCGGGGACGGCGATGCTGGCCGCCCCGATCGGGCTCGGGCTCGGCCTGCTGATCGCCGAGTACGCCGGACCGCGCGCCGCCAGGGGCCTGCGCACCGCCACGGTCACGCTCGGCGGGGTGCCCTCGATCCTGCTCGGCCTGGTCGCCTACGACCTCGTGGTCCGCACGCTGGGGTGGGGGAAGAGCTGGGTCGCGGGCGTGCTGGCGCTGACCGTGCTGGTGGTGCCGGTGGTCGCCATGGTCACCGCGACCCGGCTAGCGGCGCTGCCGCCCGCCCGCCGGGAGGCAGCGCTGGCGCTCGGTCTCGATCGTGCCCAGCTCAGCCGCTCGGTCCTGGTGCCGTGGGCCACGCCGGGGCTGCTCACCGGCACCCTGCTCGGGCTGGCCAGGGCGGCGGGGGAGACCGCCCCGCTGCTGTTCGCCGCCACCGTGTTCGCCGGCGCAGCTGGGCTGCCGGCCGGGATCATCGACGCCCCGATCGTCGCGTTACCCACGCACGTGTTCACCCTCGCCCAGGATGCCGCTGACCCGGTCGCGCTGGACGCTGCATGGGGGGCGGCGCTGGTGCTCGTCCTGCTGGCCGCACTGCTGCTGCTCGCCGCCATCCCCGCCCGCCGCCGCATGGAGGCCCACCAGTGAACCCAGTGAACGCGCTGTCGCTGTGCTGCCTGTCCATCCACCATGCCAACCGGGTTCTGGCCGGCCCGGTGACCGTGCATCTACCCGCCGGGCAGACCTTGGGGATACGGGGCAGGTCCGGCGCCGGCAAGTCCACTCTGCTGCGGGCGATGGTCGGTCTGCTGCCCGACGGGCTGCGGGTGCAAGGCGAGCTGCACGTGCTGGGCAGTTCCGTTCAGTCCTGGGCCCAGCGGGATCCCCGCTGGGCCGCGCTGCGGGCCAGGGCGGTGCTCGTCGGGCAGAGCCCGGTGGTCTTCGCCGGGTCGGTGCTCGCCAACGCCGCGTTCGGACTTCGCCACCTGGTGCGCCTCCGACCGGCGGAGCTGCGGGACCGGGCCTGCGCGGCCCTGGTCGAGGCGGGGCTGTGGGATGAGGTCGCCGGCCGGCTGGACGCTCCTGCGCACACGTTGTCCGTCGGGCAGCGTCAGCGGCTGTGCCTTGCCCGGGCGCTGGCGCTGGACCCGGCGTTGTTACTGCTCGACGAGCCGACCAGCGCCCTGGACGACGCGGCCCGGGATGTCGTGGAAGCGGCGGTAGCCGGGTTGGACGCCCGGCGCACCGTCGTGCTGGTCTCGCACGACGCCGAGCAGGTGCAGCGGCTGTGCGGCCACATCATCGAACTCCACGCGGAGCCGGACAGCGCGGCCCCTGCTCAACCCGGTATGACACCGACGGCACTATTAAAGGGGAACGTCGGCTAAACCTCTGCCGGGGACGAAACCACATCACTGAGTAGGTAGGAAGCTGATTCACCCTCATCGGGATCCGTCCACTACCACCGCCCGGGGCGATCTCTGGCGCCATGGGGACGGCGTCAGAGTTGTTAGCCTGGCTGCATGATCGGCATGATCGGCGGACCTGGGCCGCGTGGGCCGGGTGCCCGCTCTGGACCGGGCTGGCGGCCTCGACACCCGGCGCTCTGGATCGTGATCGCCGCGGTAGGCGTCGCGGTCGTCGCGGTCGTCGCCATCCGCGCGCAGGCTCCGTCCGCCCGTTCCGGCGCGGCGCTCACGGCGGACGTCCTGCCCGTCGAGCACTGGCAGGAACGGTTCGACGACGACGCCGACACCCTCTACGAGCGGAGCCTGGACGAAAGCGAGTCCGCCGACAGCTGGGACTACTACCAGCTCGCCTACGGGATCGACGCATACACGGCCATGTACCAGGCCACGGGCGAGACGAGGTACCTCGACACCGCACTCGAGCTCGTCACCAACATGGTCTCCGACGCGCGGCCGTCCTCGTCGATCGAGACGAGCCAGTACCGGGATCGGTACCTGGGGTGGACATCCGAGCGCGAGGACGTGCGCGGCGAGGAGGTGGCGCTGTTCGAGAGCTACAACTGGCGGTACGTGACCCGGACGCTGC
>JBQTHE010000095.1:0-25116 GCA_052390115.1 Pseudonocardiales bacterium
GGGCCCCCCCCTTGGTCCGCCCCCCCCCCCGGGTCCACCCCCCCCCCGCCCCCCGGGGGGGGCCCCCGGTTGTGGGCGGGCGCCCCCCCGGCCCCCCCCCCCCACTCACGGGGCGCGGTAGCCACGAACCGGCGCAGCACCAGCCAGGTGAGCAACCCGCAGACGGCGGCCGGGATCCGCTGCGGCACCGGCGCGTCCCCGGCGAGCTGCTGCCACCAGCCCAGCACCTGGTAGAACCAGGTGAACGGGGTGAAGCTCTGGTTGTAGAACTGGTAGTAGTTGCCCACCTCACCGGAGATCACCGAGTTGCGGGCCTGCGCCGCGAAGTAGCCGTCGTCGTCAGTCGCCGGGGCGACGAACATCCAGAACACGATCACCGCGGGCACCGCGAGGTCCACCACCCGCGGCCACCCGGGCCGCCGCGGCCGGGGCACCCGGGGTGCGCTGCGGTCGATCCACGCCAGCAGCACGGCGGTGGCCAGCAACGCGAGCACCAGCACCGCGGTAAGCGCGCTCTTGTGCGCGGTCGGGCTGCTGGTGAACTCGTCGTCGACGCGCAGCTCGACGGCCAGGTCTCCGGCGAGGTCGGCGGGCAGGCCGGTGAGCGAGCTGACCAGTACGTCGACGTCGGGGAGCTGTAGGGCGGGCGTGCGGACGAGGTCGCGGCCGTCCCGGCTGATCACGAGCTCGGCGTTGTCAGGCCCGGCGAAGGCGTCGAGATCCGGGGCCGCCAGGTCGGTGGGCTCCGGCGCGGCCGGGTCGGCGGGGCCCGGCGGCAGGCGCACGTAGCTGGGCAGCCCGGCGCTGCGCCCGGTGATCCCGTACTCGCATGACCCGGCGGGTAGCGGCTCGTCGAGCAGCAGCCGGTCCAGCGCGCGCACCTGCACGCGGTCATCGACCGCGGTGACGATCATGCTCGTGGAGCCGGCCTGCGGGGACTCCGGCAGCGCGGTCGAAACGACGACGCCGGAACCGGTCCCCTGCGCAAGCCGGACGACGTCGCAGCTGAACCGCACGTCGAGGGCGAGCGGGCGGTAGGCGGTGAGGGAGAGCAGCGTCGACTCGGGACGGGCGGGGTCGCGCGGCCAGCTCACCGTCGGCTCGTTCACCGACACCGGCGCGAACGGCATCAGCAGCGCGGCCACCACGGCCACCAGCCCAGCGAGCCCGGCCAGCAGGACCGTCCAGCGCCGCGAACCGGGTGCGGTGCGCGCGACGTCGCGGTGGGTGTCCAGTGCTGGTGTCAGGGTCTCCATCCTCGTCTGGCTCGGGCGGGCACCCCCGACAACGCTCCCACGATAGCGACGCCGGGTTGAGCCTGGCGGCCGCTGCGTTGGTTGCCGTGAACTCGCCGCCACCGACGTCGGCGGCAGTGCGAAACGTCCGTAACGCCGAGTTCACGGCCCTCACCCGCCGGATCCAGGGGAGGGTTCGAGGTCGACACCGGCTTGTTTGTGTTAGGCGTAGTGGTCTGGGTCGAGGTGGTCTGGGTCGAGCACGCAGCGGCGAGGACCCACCTCTGCGGTCAGCATTCGACGAGTTCCAGCCCGGGGTCGATGCGTCGCAGGTCGTCCGAGTCGCTCGTCACCGCCACCCCGGCAACCCGCCGTGCCAGCAACACCACCGACGCGTCCACGACATCGGCCGTGCCCGATGCGCCGCAGAGCTGCCCGACCGCCCGCGCCTCCGCGCCATCCAGCGGCGCAATCGTCACCTCGTCGGTGGCGAGCACCCGGACCAGCCGGACCTGCCGGGCAGGGTTGCGCCACACCTGGGCAACCACGGCCCCCGGAACGTGTACCTGATCGGCGAGCTCCAGCAGCCGCACGATCCGGCGGTCTGCCCGCTCGATCGCGATGAGCGCACCGGCGTCGAGGACTACTGGCCGAGGACGCTGCGCGCCCATGCCGTCTCCTCCTCGGTGGCGGGCCCAAGCTCGGCCCGGATCTCGGCGAGAACATCTCGGAGGCTCTCGCGCCGGGCACGTTCGGCCATCGCCTGGGCGACCCAGGCGCTCACCGACGAGGCCCGACCCGCTGCGACCGCGGCTTCCGCCTCCGCCACCACTTCCTGGTCGACCGTGACCGTCACGCGAGTTCGCATACGAGAAGCATACGTGTGCATCACAAAGTATGCAACGATCCGGGCGGGGCCTCAGGCGGCCTCGACGTCGACGAGCTGCAACCCGTCGACCCGTTCGAAGTGCTTCCGGTTCCTCGTCGCGAGTGGCAGGCCGTACCGCAGGCAGATACCCGCTTGCATGCAATCCGCGAACCCGATGCCCGTCCCATTCGGCTGCAAGGTTGACGCGACCTCCCCAGCTCGGAGGGCGGATGCCAGATCGAGTGGCACCGTCCGGGACCGGAACAATCCCAGGATCTGATCCTTGCGAGCGAGGAAGTCTGCGCCGACCCGTAGCTCGAAGCCCGTGACGGCGGTCAAGCGCAGCCGGCGCTCGATGACGAGGCGACGGGTCAGATCCGCACCGGGACCACGGCCGCGAAGAAAGTCGATGATGAGATCGGTGTCGACGATTACGAGGCCCGCCACGTCGCTCTCGCTGCCTCGATCCTGGCTCGTAGCTCGTGCTCCTGCTGCTCGTCGAGGGTGCCCTCGAGTTCCAGCAACATGGCGATCTCGTCCTGACCGAGGTCACCGAGGTAGGAATCCAGCGCCTCCTGCACGAGCTGGGAGAACCCGCGCAGGCCACGCTGCTGCGCCAGGGCGGTCAGCGCGCGGTGCTGCCCGTCGCTGATCTCGACAGTGGTCCGCACGCATGCATGCTAACACGTGCGTGCATCAGCGTCCCTCGCGTGCCGATGGCCGACCAGCAACACCGCTTTCCCGAGCGGATCGTCACTCCGCTGTTATAAGGCAAGGCTTGCCTCACTAAGGTGTTCCTTGCTTCACTCTTTCGAGTGGCGACACTGCCGTCTGAGCGAGTTCCGTGACGAGTGGAAGGACTTCACATGACACGTCGCACCCCGGTGGCGACCGGCTTGCTTGTCGTCGCCGCACTGCTCGCCGCCGGCTGTTCAGGTGACGACGGCTCCGCCACCGGGTCGACGGCAAGTGATGACAGTTCCTTCGCGGTCACCATCGAGCACAAGTTCGGCAGCACGGAGATCACCGAGGAGCCGAGGCGGGTGGTGGCTCTCGGCTACCAGGAGCACGACCCCATCCTCGCGCTCGGCGTCACCCCCATCGCGGTGCGGTACTGGTTCGGGGACGAGTCCGACGTGATCTTCCCGTGGGCCGAGGACGAGGCGGGCGGCGCCGACCCCGAGATCCTGAACATGCCGGACGGGATCAACTTCGAGCGGATCGCGGCCCTGAATCCCGACCTCATCCTTGGGGTGTACTCCGGGATGACCGCCCGGGACTACGAGCTGCTCTCCCAGATCGCGCCGACCGTGGCGCAAACCGGCGAGTACATCGACTACGGCACCCCCTGGCAGGAGCACACCCTGACGGTGGGCAAGGCCCTGGGCCGCGAGGATCAGGCACGCAAGCTGATCACCGACCTCGAGGCCCGGTTCGACGAGGTCGGCGCGGCGCACCCGGAGTGGGACGGGCGCAGCGTCGTCGTGGCCACCTACAGCGAGGACGGGAAGTTCAGCGCATTCGCCTCGGAGGACCCGCGCGCCCGATTCTTCACCTCACTCGGCTTCAAGGTCCCCGCGGAAATCGACCAGCTCGCCGGCGACCAGTTCTACACCGAGATCAGTGCGGAGCGGGCTGGCCTGCTCGACGCCGACCTCCTGCTGTGGGACCAGCTCTCTTACGTGCCGGGCGGTCGCGCCACGGTCGAGGCCAACCCGCTGGTCGGGCAGCTCGACGCGATGCAGGACGGTCGCGCCCTGTTCCTGCCCGAGGACCTGGAGTACGCGTTCGCGTTCAACACCGTGCTCAGCCTGCCGTTCCTGCTCGACGGCATCATCCCGATGATCGAGGCGGCCACCGACGGCGATCCCGCGACGGTTCCCACCAACTGAAGCCCCATCAACGAGGCAACATCAACGGGGCGACCTTGCCCGCCACCTCGGCGCGGCAGGACGCGTTGAGCTTCGAGAACATCCTCGACAGGTAGGTCTCGACGGTTCGCGGGCTCAACGACAGCGCCCGGGCGATCTCCCGGTTGGTCAGGCCCTGGACCACCAGCTCGGCGACCTGGATCTCCCGGCGGCTCAGCAACCCGAGCCCTGGCGCCGGTTCGGCCGTGGCGGCCGGGATCAACCCGGCGCCGTGGGCGAGCACCTCGTCGCGGGCTCGGCGCGCCCCGCAGAGGTCGAAGAGCGAGGCCGCCCGTTCGAACTCGACGTTGGCCTGCTCGTCGCGGCCTGCCGCGGCGAGGGCACGACCCGCGACAGCGAGGGCACGGGCACGCTCGACGCGCCGACCGGCTCGCCCCAGGGCGTCGGCCGCCGCCTGGGCAGTTGTCGCGGCGGTAGCGGGCTCGCCGGGCAGCAGTGCCTGCGCATGGGCAAGGTGTGCGAAGCCGGTGCCGCCGATCAACCCGCTGTGCTCGACGGCCGCGCCGGCGTGTTCGGCCCAGCACATCGCGTCCTGGGCGCGTCCCTCGGTCAGGCTGGCCCGCACAAGTAGCTCGTAGATCTCCGGGCGGATGGCGGTGGGCGCGGCAGGCAGCCGGGGTCCTTCGCCGGTTTCCAGGAGCAGGTCGATGCACCGCCGCGGGTGCTTGTCGAGCAGCTCGGCCTCGGCGAACAGCAGGCGGGGGTCGTTCCAGGTCAGCGGGCGGCCGGACGCAGCGCCCTGGCGGGCCGCGCCCGTGGCGCGCAGCGCGGTCTCGTGGTCGCCGGCCAGCAGGGCGCTACGAGCCTGCGCGGCGTAGGCGAGCTCCTGGAGCGCGTCGTGCTCGAGGGCCGTTGCGTGCTCGACGGCGACCGCAGCGTGCGTGGCGGCCTCGGCGAGCCGGCCCAGGCAGCAATGCGCCGCAGAAAGTCCGACCAGCAGGTGGGTGGCCCACAGCTGGTCCTTGGTCGTGCGCACGAGCGGCAACGCGCGGGTGAAGTGGCCGAGGGCATCCCGGTAGCGCTCGATCATGGCAGCGCCGAACCCGAGCCAGACAGAGGTCTGCACCCGGTCGGCCACCGACTCGTCGCCCTCGAGGGTGTCGAGCAGCTCGGCGGCGCGGGCCGAAGCGCGGCTTGCGCCGTCAAGGTCGCCACGCACGCCGGCGCCCACGGCGAACACGGCGAGCGCATGGGCCTGCACCGCTGCCCCGTGGCGGGTCGCGGCGTCGACGGCCTCCTGTGCCCACGTCGGGTCTCCCGCGCCGCTTTGCAGCCCGATGGACGCGAGCGTGACTCTCAGAGTGGCGGCGTCGGCGCCCCGTGGGTGAGGTATCTCGGCGAGCTCGGTGATCAGCATCGAGCAGGCCTCGTGGTGACGGCCGATCATCATGTCGAGCTGCGCCTGCCACCGGACGGCCTCGACGCGCGCGGAGGATGCCGCGGGACACGACATGCTCGCTATGTCGCGGAACACCGCACGGCTGAGATCCAGGTGCCCCGCCCGGCCCAGGGCCTTACCCACGGCGACGAGCAGATCCTCCCACGATCCGGCGTCATCGGGGTTCTCCAGGAGAAGGCGCCGGGCTACGCCCAACCAGTACGCCATCCTCCGGGCACCGCCGGCGAGTACGCCGCACTCAGCCACTGTCTCGACGGATAGCCCGCTCCCGGACGGCGCCTGCCGGGGCTGCTGGCGCGGGAGCTCGGTAGACGGGCTCGTCTGTCGATGGCACTCGATGCGCGGGGGAAGGACCACGAACGAAACCCATTCAGCTGCGATAGGTGATAAATAGGTAAGCCTTACCTTACCTTAACCTACCTCATTACACCAGGTCAGCCGTCTGCGCTCTTGTCTCATCCACCCCTCCTACCCCACGGAGGAGGGGTGTGGATCCGTTGCGAATGTGCCGGTGAAGGCAACTTCTGGGGAGATGTTGCCCGGGGCTCGGGCGAGCGTGCTGGAGGCCCGCACGGGTGCAGGTTCACAGCATCGGCGACGACGAGATCTCAGCGCCAGTCCGGTGTTTTCCGGACTATTCGTACATCGTGGGACCCGTTAGGCAGGGAAGTACTTCAGCACCTAGGTAGGGCACTACCCCAGGACCGCGGTGCGGCGGAGGAGTGCTCCGGCGTATGCGACACGGCTGCACACCGCGCAGCGAACCGCGCGTCGCCGGCTCCATGACTCCAAGGAGGAGACATTGGTGCACCTCGAAGATCTGCGCCGGTCGCCTTGCCACGCTGGCCCGCACCACGCGGACCCAAGGTTGGCGACGCTGTCGGCACCACGATCCGCTGGCTCTAGCAGCGAGATCCTTGACGTCGTCGGCGTGGGCTTCGGACCGTCGAACCTGGCCCTGGCCATCGCCATCGCCGAGCACAATGCGCGGGGTGCGGGCGAGCCGCTCACGGCCCGGTTCGTCGAGCGACAGCCGCGATTCGGCTGGCATCGCGGCATGCTGATCGAGGATGCCACCATGCAGGTGTCCTACCTCAAGGACCTGGTCACGCTGCGCAGCCCCACCAGCCCGTTCAGCTTCCTGTGCTATCTACACGACCACGGCAGGCTGATCGACTTCATCAACTACGGCAGCGCTTTCCCCACTCGGATCGAATTTCACGACTACCTGGAGTGGGCGGCATCGGTCTTCGCCGCACAGGTCGACTACGGCGCCGAGGTGCTGGGGATCGAACCGGTAAGCGGCGGTGCGACCAGGGACTGCCTCGAGGTGGTCACCCGCCGGCCGGACGGCGGTACCGCGCGGCTGCCGGCACGCAACGTCGTCCTGGCCACCGGCCTGCAGCCGCACCTTCCCGAGGGCGTCAGAGCAGGCACCCGAATCTGGCACAGCTGCGATCTGCTGTCCAAGGCCGCCACGCTCACCGCGCCCACCAGACTGACCGTGGTCGGCGCCGGGCAGAGCGCCGCCGAGGCCGTCGATTACCTGCATCGCACGTTTCCCAGCGCGCAGGTGTGCGCCGTGTTCGCACGGTACGGGTACAGCCCCGCCGACGACACCTCCTTTGTCAACCGGGTGTTTGACCCGGACGCCGTGGACGCCTTCTTCCACGCCCCGGACAAGGTGAAGGACATGATCTTGGGTTACCACGCCAACACCAACTACTCGGTCGTGGACCCACAGCTCATCGACGAGCTCTACCGCCGGCACTACCGCGAGAAGGTCACCGGCCACGAGCGGCTGCGCTTCCACAACGTCTCCAAGGTCGTTGCCGCGGTGGAGGCCGGTGGCCGGGTGGAGCTCGCCGTCGAGTCCATGATCGACGGCAGCCGCGAGATGCTGGTGTGCGATGCCGTTGTCTACGCCACCGGCTACCGGTCGGCCGACCCGCAAGAGCTGCTCGGCGACCTCGGCCGCGCCTGCCGGCGCGACAGCGGCGGCAGGCTAGACGTCCGGCGCGACTACCGCGTCCAGACCTCCCCGGACATCACGGCCGGGATCTACCTGCAGGGTGCCAGCGAGCACACCCATGGGCTGTCGGCGACCCTGCTGTCCAACGTCGCGGTGCGGTCCGGCGAGATCGTCGAATCGCTGCTCGCCCCGCGTGCCGCGCCCGCCCGCGCGGTTGCGGCGGCCGGCCCCCGAGCGCTCAACCCGTCCGTCCCGCCTACCGAATTCGAGGAACGCGCCTGTGTCCACGAACCCCTTCGATGACGAGCACGGCACCTTCTACGCCCTGCGTAATGACGAGGGCCAGTACTCGCTGTGGCCCACGTTTGTGCCCGTGCCAGACGGCTGGACCGTGCAACACGGTCCCGACACCCGCGCGGCATGCCTGGAGCACGTCGAGGTGCACTGGACAGACCTGCGACCGCGCAGCCTGATCGCGCGCATGGAGACGGTGGAGCTGACGTGACCCGCACGTCCCCGATCCCACCTACTTCCGATGGCCAACTGGATCTGCGCACCTGGCCTGACCTGTTCGCCGAGCAGGTCCGGCGATCGCCCGACTCAATCGCTGTGGTATTCGAGGATCAGCGCATCACCTACGCCGAGCTTGATGTCACAACGAACCGGCTCGCCCAGGTGCTGCGCAGGCGTGGCGCCGGGCCCGAGCGGATCGTCGGGCTGGCGGTACCGCGGTCACCGGACATGGTCGTTGCACAGGTTGCGGTGCTGAAGGCGGGCGCGGCCTACCTTCCGATCGATCCGAACTACCCGGCCGAGCGCATCAAGTTCATGCTCGACGACGCACGTCCCACGGTGGTGGTGACGACAACGGAACTGATCTCCGATCTGGCCACCCAGCCTGACCTCGGGCTCGACGGGACCGGCACTCCGTTCCTGACCCTCGATGACCCGATCACGGTGCGGGAAGTCGCGAACGCGCCGGCCCGCGGCCCGGCGCCGGGGCTCGGAGTGCACAACGCCGCGTACATCATTTACACCTCGGGCTCGACCGGGCGACCCAAGGGCGTCGTGGTGTCGCATACCGGCGTGCGAAAGCTTGTCGCCACCCAGACCGAGCGATTCGGCGTCGGCCCGGGCAGCAGGATCCTGCAATTCGCCTCCCAAAGCTTCGACGTGGCGTTCTGGGAGCTGTGCATGGCGCTGCTGTCGGGTGGTCGGCTGATCGTGGTGCCGACCGAGCGCCGGGTGCCGGGACCGGAGCTCGCCGAGTACGCGCACGCGCACGGCGTCACCTTGATGGTGCTGCCGCCGGTGCTGCTGGCCGCGATGCCCGCCGACGTCACGCTGCCGCCGGCGACCCTGCTTGCTGGAACCGAACGAGTGTCACCCGAGCTGGTCGCCCGGTGGGGTCGTGGCCGGCGGATGTTCAACGCGTACGGGCCGACCGAAGCGACGGTCAACTCCACCCTCGGCGAGAGCCACCCCGACCGGCTGGCCGGTCCGTCGGTTCCGATCGGCGTGCCGGACCCGATGACCAGTGTGCACGTCCTCGATGACCGGCTGGAGCCGGTGCCGGCCGGTGGTGCCGGTGAACTTTACCTAGGCGGGCCCGGCCTGGCCCGCGGATACCTGAACCAGATGGGCCTGACGGCGCAGCGGTTTGTGGCCGATCCGTTCGGCGCGCCGGGAGAGCGGCTTTACCGGACCGGCGACGTTGTGCGCTGGACCGCCGAGGGCGCGCTGGACTTTCTCGGCCGGGTCGACGACCAGATCAAGATCCGCGGGCACCGGATCGAGCCCGCGGAGATCGAGTCGATCCTGATCGGGCACCCGGCTATCGCGCAGGCGACCGTGCAAGTCCGGGAAGAGCGGCCCGGCGACCGGAGGCTGATCGCCTATGTCGTGCCAGACACCGCCGCCGATCCGGCCGGCGGTCGCGATACGCAGCTCGCCGCGTGGAAGGAGCTGCACGAGCTGCTGTATTCGGCGACGTCTGCGACCGATGGCGACCCGGGTGACGTCGAGGATGAGTTCACCGGCTGGAACTCCAGTTACGACGGCACGCCGATCCCGCGGGCGAACATGTGCGCCTGGCGGGATGCGACCGTCGAGCGGATCCTGGCGCTCGCGCCGCAGCGGGTGCTGGAGATCGGCGTCGGCAACGGGCTGCTGCTCACCAAGATCGCACCGGGTTGCGAGCTCTACCGCGGTTTCGACCTATCCGAGGAAGCGGTGGCGACACTGCGCCGCCGGGTCGAGGCGGACCCCGCGCTGGCCGGCCGGGTCGTGCTCGACACGCGGCCCGCGCACCACCTCGACGATCTGGCCGCCGAGGGCCCGTTCGACACCATTGTGATCAACTCGGTGGCGCAGTACTTCCCCAGCGCGGCGTACCTGGTCGACGTGCTGCGCCAAGCCGCCGGCCTGCTCGGGCCGGGCGGGGCGGTGTTCGTCGGCGACGTTCGGCACGCCGGCCTGCTCCGGGTGATGCGCGCCGGGGTGGAGGCGGTGCGCGGCGGCACCGCAGACCCGGCGAGGTTGCGCCGTGCCGTGGACGCCTCAGTTGCCTGGGAAGGTGAGCTGCTCTGCCAACCGGATTTCTTCCCCGCCCTGGTAGCGAAGATCCCGGGGCTGGTCGGCGCCGATGTGCGGATCAAGCGGGCGGCGGCGCATGACGAGCTCAGCCGGTACCGCTACGACGTCGTGCTCCGCGCGGCGCGCGGATCGTCCGCGCTGCTGCCGTCGGAGCCGGTAGTTCCCGCCGAGTTGGCCTGGGCCGGCATCCCCGGCCTCGGTGGTATCGCCGCCCACCTGCGGGCGCACCGTCCGGCGGCCCTGCGGGTGACCGGCATTGCGAACGCGCGGCTGGTGCCGGACCTGGCAGCGCTGCGCTTAACCGATGGCTGCGGCCTGGACAGTGACGGGGGCGCAGCTCTCGATCCGGAGCATCTGCACGTCCTCGGTGCGCGGCTGGGCTACCGTACCGAGACAACCTGGACCGCCAGCGCCCCGGATGGTCGGATCGACGTGCTGTTCACCGAGCACGGTGTGGACGCCGGGCCGGTGTACCGCGCCGGGGACCCGCTCATTCGGACCAACCGCCCGCTGACCAATTGCCCAGCCCCGTTTCGCGATGTCAACGCGCTGGTCGCGACGCTGCGCGAGCAACTGCGTCGCCAACTTCCGGAATATATGGTGCCGGCTGCGGTGGTGGCGCTGCACGCCCTGCCGGTGCTGCCCAACGGCAAGCTGGACCGGGCCGCGCTGCCCGCCCCGGACCTCGCCGCCCAGGTCAGCGGCCAGCGACCGCGCACCCCCCGCGAAGAGCTGCTCTGCGCGCTGTTCGCCGAGGCGCTGGGAATACCCGGGATCGGCATCGACGACGACTTCTTCGCCCTCGGTGGGGACAGCATCGTGGCCATCCAGATGGTGAGCCGCGCGCGCAAAGCCGGCATCCCGCTGCGCCCCCGCGAGGTCTTTCAGCTGCGGACCGTCGCGGCGCTGGCCGCGGAGACCGGCGGCCACCAGACGTCGGGCCAGGAGCCGGCCCCGGCACCGGACGGTGAGCTGGGCGCCGGGGCGCCCACGCCGATCGTCGAGCTGGTCGCTCCCGGCGTCGCCGCCCAGGTCGCCGCGCGCCTTGGCGGCGATCCCGCCGACGTGTGGCCGGCCTCGCCGCTGCAGGAGGGCCTGTTCTTTCAGGCAGCCTACGACGACGGCCCGGACGTCTACACGGCCCAGCACGTGTTCGAGTTCGACACCGTGATCGACGTCGAGGCGCTGCGCTTGGCGTGCACGGTCCTGATGCGGCGCAATCCCATCCTGCGTGGCGGCTTGACCAGCGAGGGACTCGAGCGGCCACTGCAGTTCCTGCTCGCCGACCCGCCGGTGGAGATCGAGGAGGTTGACCTGGCGAGGTTACCGGCCGCGACCGCGGCCGATCGGCTGGCCGCGCTGCGCCAGGAGCATCGGGCGCGCCGGTTCGACCTGGCTGCACCGCCGCTGTTCCGGATCATCGTCGCCCACTTCGACGGCGGCTGCTCCCAGCTCGTGCTGACTCAGCACCTTGCCGCCTGGGATGGCTGGTCAGAGCGCCCGTTCTTCACGCAGCTGTTCGTGCTGTATGCACAGCGGGGCCAGGAGCATGGGCTGCCTCCGGCCGGCTCGTATCCGGCATATCTGCGGTGGCTGGCGGGCCGCGACCGTGACGCCGCCCGTTGCGCATGGCGGCTCGCGCTCGGCGGGCTGGAGCAGCCGACTCTGGTCGGCGCGACGGCGCCTGCCCCAGGCACGACGCTGCCGCAGCGCACGGAGCTCGCGCTGCCCGCCGAGGTCAGCGACGCGATCCTGGCCGGTGCCCGCGCGCGGGGGGTGACGCTGAACACCGTGCTGAACGCGGCGTGGGCCGTGGTGCTCGGTGACTTGGTCGGCCAGCAGGACGTGGTGTTCGGTACCACCGTCTCGGGGCGCCCGCCGGAACTTGCCGACGTCGAGCATGTGGTGGGGATGTTGCTCAACACGATTCCGGCGCGGGTGCGGATCGACCCGGCGGAGAGCGTCCCGGCGTTGCTGCGTCGCGTCCAGGACGAGCGGGTCGCGATGCTCGACCACGAACACCTCGGCCTCGGGGAGATCCAGCACGCGGTGGGGCAGCGCACGTTGTTCGACACGCTCTTCGTGCTGCAGAACTTTCCCGTTCTCGACGCTGATCGGCTGGCCGCCGACGGTATTCGCTACGTCGACTACCTGGATTCGACGCATTTCCCCGTGGTGCTGATCGCGACCCCGGCAGCGACCCCGGCAGCCACCCTGCGCCTGACGCTGCAGCATCATCGCAGCGCGCTCGACGATGCGACTGCCGACGCGGTGCTGGCCCGGTTCGCCGCGGTTGCGCAGCGCCTGGTTGAGAGCACCGGCTTCGTGGGGGCGCTCGACGTCCTTGCCCCGGGTGAGCGTGGTGCGCTGGAGGCGGCCTGGGCGTCGTCGGTGCGGGTGGTGGGCGAAGAGTCAGTGGCTGATGTGGTGCAGCGGCATGCGCAGCGCACTCCGGACGCGGTGGCGCTGGTGTGCGGTGCGCAGCGCTGGTCCTTTGGCGCGTTGGATGCGCGGGTCAATCGCATTGCGCGGCTGCTGCTGGCGCGCGGTGCACGGCCCGAGCGGGTGGTGGCCTTGGCGTTGCCCCGCTCGCTCGATCTGGTGGCCGCGGTGTTTGCGGTATTCAAGACGGGCGCGGCGTACGTCCCGCTGGACCTGGATTATCCGGCCGAGCGCTTGGCGATGATGCTCGGTGATGCGGGGCCGGTGTGCGTGCTGTCCTCGCGTGCGGCGGTCGGGGCCCTGGGGTCAGCCGGTGCGGGACCGGTGGACGCCCCATTGGTGGTGCTCGACGACGAGGATGTCGTAGCGGAGCTGGCGGCGTTGCCGGACGCCCCGTTGGCCGACGAGGAACGTCCAGGGTGTGGCCCAGACGGGCCGGGGTGCCTGGAGCATCCCGCATATGTGATCTACACGTCAGGATCGACAGGCCGCCCGAAGGGCGTGGTCACGCCGCATCGCGGGTTGACGAACATGCTGGCCCACCACAGCGAGGCGGTCTTCGCCCCGATCGTGGCCAGCACTGGTGGCCGGCGGCTGCGGATCGCGCACACCTCGTCGTTCTCCTTCGACATGTCGTGGGACGAGTTGCTGGGGCTGGTCGACGGCCACGAGCTGCATCTCTGCGATGAGGAACTGCGCCGTGACCCGCAGCGGCTGGTGGCCTACTGCCAGCAGCAGCGCATCGACGTGATCGACGTCACCCCGACCTATGCGCGGGCGCTGCTCGACGAGGGGCTCTTGCAGGGCGAGTCCCGTCCCGCGCTGGTGATGCTCGGCGGCGAGGCGGTGCCTGAGTCGATGTGGGCGCAGCTGCGCAACAGCGCAGACACGGTGGGCGTGCGCGGCTACAACCTCTACGGCCCGACCGAGTGCTCGATCAACGCGCTCGGCGGCAGCATCACCGACAGCTCCACCCCGACCGTCGGCAAGGCGGTCTTCAATACGCGCACGTACGTGTTGGACAGTGCGCTGCGACCCGTGGCGACCGGCTCTCCCGGCGAGCTGTACCTTGCCGGAGACGGGCTGGCGCGTGGCTATCACCACCGCTACGCCCTGACCGCCGAGCGTTTTGTCGCCGACCCCTACGCGGTTGTGCCCGGTGGTCGGATGTACCGGACGGGCGATCTGGTCCGCCAGCGCCCTGACGGCCTCATGGACTTCCTCGGCCGAGCCGACGACCAGGTCAAGATCCGCGGGTTTCGCGTCGAGTTGGGGGAAGTCGAGGCCGTCCTGGCCGAGCACTCCCAGGTGGCACAAGCGGCAGTGATCGCCGCCGACGCGCCCGCGTCTGGCGTCAAGCGTCTGGTCGGCTATGTGGTCCCCACGCCATGGGAGGCCCCCGACCGCGGCCGGGTCGAGCAAGAGCAGATCGGGCAGTGGCGACAGGTTTACGACACTGGACACGCCCTAGCCGACACCGCCTTGGTGACTGAGGACTTCTCCGGCTGGGACTCCAGCTACGACGGCCAACCGATCCCGTTGCCCCAGATGCGCGAGTGGCGGGACATGACCGTGGCACGTATCGGTGAGCTCGCGCCGCGCCGGGTGCTGGAAATCGGAGTCGGAACCGGGCTGCTGCTCACAGAAGTAGCACCAGCCAGCGAGGTGTACTGGGCCACCGATTTCTCTCCTCCCGCGATCCAGAGCCTGCGGGCCGACCTGGGCCGTGATCCCGAGCTGGCCGAGCGGGTGAAGCTGGCCTGCCAGCCCGCCGACGTGATCGATGGACTGGCTGCCGGCTTCTTCGACACCGTCATCATCAACTCCGTCATCCAGTATTTCCCCAGCATCGGTTACCTGACCGACGTGCTGGCCAAGGCCATGACGCTGACGGCTCCTGGTGGTGCGGTGTTTGTGGGGGACGTCCGCGACCGGCGTCTGCTGCGCTGCTTTCACACCGCGGTCCAACTGGCCCGCACCGACGGCGCCAGCGCTGGGCAGGTGCGACAGGCCATTGAGCGCAGCATCAGATTGGAGCGCGAGCTGCTGGTCGCACCCGACTACTTCGCGCGACTGCGCGAGCTTGTGCCTGATATCGCCGGGGTAGACATTCGCATCAAACGGGGTTGGGCTCACAACGAGCTCACCCGCTACCGCTACGACGTGGTCCTTCGCAAGAGCCCAGCTGAGGTGGTGTCACTGGCCGACGTCGTCGCGCTGATCTGGGGTGAGCAGATTGTCGACGTCGATGCGCTGGCCGATGTCCTAGACCAGCGGAGGCCAGCTCCGCTGCGGGTCAGTCGGATCCCCAACGCGCGGGTGGCTTCCGAAGCGGCCGCGGCGCGTGCAGTGGATGAGGGTAAGCCGATCACCGACGTCCTTCGCGTCCTCGACGCCGACGGTGGTGGTGGTGGTGTCGAGCCGGAGGCCCTCCACGGGTTGGGTCAGCGGCTCGGGTACAGAGTCATCACGACGTGGTCCAATGTCGCCGATGGCAGTTATGACGCCGTGTTCATCTATGACGCAGTGTTCATCTATGACGCAGTGTTCATCACTGCGCAGGCGGAGGCGCTTGACGGCGGGTACCAACCCGCTGCCGCTGACCTCGAAAGGGTGGACTACGCAAACGATCCGGTCACGGCTCATCAGACCGACGCGCTTGTTCCGCACTTGCGGGAGCATCTCCGGCAGCGGCTACCCGATTACCTGGTCCCAGCCGCGCTGGTGGTTGTGGACCACTTGCCCTTGACCGTCAACGGCAAACTTGATGTCAAGGCCTTGCCGGTGCCTGATCTCATCCAGACCACACCCAGTCGCGCGCCGCACACGCCGCAGGAGCAGATCCTGTGCGAGCTGTTCGCCGAGGTGCTCGGATTGGACCGGGTGGGCGTCGACGACAGTTTCTTCGCCCTGGGCGGCGACAGCATCATTTCCATCACCCTGGTCACCCACGCCCGTAAGCGGGGCCTCGCGCTGACACCACGCAACGTCTTCGAGCACCGCACGCCCGAAGCACTCGCCCTCATCTGCGCAGAGCGGCTCGGCGCCGGCGCCTCGCCGCCTGTCGTCACTCCGGTGGCCCCATTCGAGCTGGTGCAGTTGGAGCAGCCGGAACTCGACGCGATCTACGCCCGGTTCGGCAACGTCGAGGATGTGTGGCCGCTCGCGCCCCTGCAGCAGGGCCTGTTCTTCCAGGCTGTCTACGACGCGCCCGGCAGCGGTGCGGTGGATGTCTATATCGGCCAGACCACGTTCGAGTTGGGCGAGCGCGTCGACGTCAGACGGCTGCGCCGGGCCGCGCAGATCATGCAGCAGCGTCATCCGACGCTGCGTTGCGCGTTCATCGAGGGTGAGGGCACCGGTCCACGGCAGGTTGTCCGCCGTGCCGTCGCTGACGTCGTGCAGGAGCACGACCTCGCCCTGCTCGCAGCCGAAGCAGTGGAGACGTCCGCCGCCGAGATCGCACACTCCGACCGCGTGCGGCGGTTCGACCTCGCGCACCCGCCGCTGTTCCGCATCTCGCTGCTGCGACTTCCGGGCGGGACCGACCGGCTGGTTGCCACGTTCCATCTGCTCGCCTGGGACGGCTGGTCTCACAGCACGTTCTTCGAGCAGCTGTTCATGCTCTACACCAGCGAGGGCGATCCGCGTGGCCTGCCCGCCACCGGCTCCTACCCCGAGTATCTGCGCTGGCTGGCACAGCGCGATGTCGCCGCCGCCCGCGGCGCGTGGAGCACCGTGCTCGCCGGGTTGGACGAGCCGACGTTGGTGAGCCCAGCGAAGTCCTCAGCGATGTCCCAGCCGGGCACGACGATCCCGCAGCGCACCGAGCTTGCGCTGCCGGCCGAGGCCAGCGATGCGCTGCAGGCGGGTGCTCGGGCCTGCGGCGTGACGCTGAACACGGTGCTGAACGCGGCGTGGGCGGTGGTGCTGGGTGGTTTGGTGGGCACGCAGGACGTGGTCTTCGGGACGACGGTGTCGGGGCGCCCGCCCGAGCTCGCCGACGTCGAGCATGTGGTCGGGATGTTCCTCAACACGGTTCCGGCCCGCGTGCGGATCGATCCCACCGAGCAGGTCGGCGGGTTTCTGCGCCGCCTGCAGCAGGAACGTGTCGCCATGCTCGAGCACGAGCATCTCGGTCTGGGTGAGATTCAGCAGGCGGCTGGGCACCGCACGCTGTTCGACACGCTGTTCGTGCTGCAGAACTTCAAGGGCATCGATGAGACCACGCTGGACGAGGTCGGCGTCATGTCCTGGACGCACGTCGACGCGACGCACTACCCGCTCGTGGTCATCGCGACGCCCGGCCCTCGGGTGCTGCTCACGCTCGAGCACGACGTGGCTGTCGCCAGCGGCGAGTCGGCACTGACCCTGCTGGACCGGTTTGCTCGGGTGGCGCAGCGCCTGGCCGGCGACCCCGACCGGCTGGTCGGTCAGCTCGACGTTCTCGGTGACGGTGAGCGTGAGGTGTTGGAGTCGAGGTGGGGGGCGTCGGCTCGGGTGGTGGGGGGTGAGTCGGTGGCGGATGTGTTGGAGGAGCGTGCGGCCGGCTTGCCGGATGTGGTGGCGCTGGTGTGTGGCGCGCAGCGGGTGTCGTTCGGGCAGTTCAATGAGCGGGTCAATCGGTTCGCGCGGTTGTTGTTAGCGCGCGGTGCGGGGCCTGAGCAGGTGGTCGGGCTGGCGTTGCCGCGATCGGTGGACATGGTCGCGGCGCTGTTTGCGGTGTTGCGGACAGGTGCGGCGTATTTGCCGTTGGATCTGGATTATCCGGCGCAGCGACTGGCCTTGATGGTGGATGATGCTGGGCCGGTGTGTGTGGTGTCGTCGCGTGCCGCGGCTGGGGCGCTGGGGCTGGTCGATGCGCCGGTGGTGTTGCTCGACGATGGGGATGTGGTAGCCGAGCTGGATGCGCTGCCGGGCGATGAGCTGGTTGATGTGGAGCGTCCGGAGTTCGGGCCGGGAGTGGCGGGGCGCTTGGAGCATCCGGCGTACGTGATCTATACGTCGGGGTCGACGGGCGTGCCGAAGGGGGTGGTGACGCCGTATCGAGGGTTGACGAACATGTTGGTCAACCACCGTGAGGCGATCTTCGCCCCGGTGATCGCTGCGGCCGGCGGGCGGCGGCTGCGGGTCGCACACACGGTGTCGTTCTCGTTCGACATGTCCTGGGAGGAGTTACTGTGGCTGGTTGAGGGCCATGAGGTGCACGTTTGTGACGAGGATTTGCGTCGTGACGCGCAGCGACTGGTGGCCTACTGCCAGCAGCACCTGATCGACGTCATCAACGTGACTCCCACGTATGCGCGCGCGCTGATCGACGAGGGGCTGCTGGCGGGCGAGCACCGTCCGGCGTTGGTGTTGCTGGGTGGTGAGGCGGTGTCGGAGTCGGTGTGGGCGGATCTGCGCGACACCGAGGGCGTGGTTGGTTACAACCTGTACGGGCCGACCGAGTACACGATCAACACACTCGGTGGCGGGACCGAGGACAGCCCCACCCCGACGGTGGGGAAAGCGATCTTCAATACCCGCGCCTATGTGCTGGACACCGCACTTCGTCCGGTGCCGGCGGGGTCGCCGGGCGAGCTGTACATCGCTGGTGTGGGGCTGGCTCGCGGCTATCACGACCAGTTCGCGTTGACGGCGCAGCGCCTCGTTGCTGACCCGCTCGCGACCGAGCCGGGTGGGCGGATGTACCGGACCGGGGACCTGGTGTGCCAGCGCGCCGACGGCAACGTCGACTTCCTCGGGCGCGCCGATGACCAGGTCAAGATCCGCGGCTACCGGATCGAGCTGGGTGAGATCGTCGCGGCGTTGGAGGCACAGGACGAGATAGCGCAGGCCGCGGTCACGGTGCACACCCACGGCGAGGCTGGAGTCAAGCGTCTCGTGGGATACGTCGTCGCCGCCGACCCGCGGATCGAGCCGGACACCCTCGTCGCACTCGCGCGGGCGGATCTGAAAGACCGGTTGCCGGCGCACATGATTCCCGCGGCGCTGATGGCCGTCGATGCGCTGCCGTTGACGGTCAACGGCAAGCTCGATATCCGCGCGCTTCCCGCGCCGGTGTACACCACCGGCCAGGCCCGCCGACGACCACGAACCGAGCGCGAGCGCACGCTGTGCGACCTCTACACCCAGTTGCTGGGCGCTACCGATGTTGGCATTGATGATGACTTCTTCGAACTGGGCGGGGACAGCATCACCTCGATCGCGCTCGTCAGCCACGCCCGCAAGAACGGGCTTGCGCTCACCCCGCGCAACATCTTCGAACATCGCACCCCTGCGGCACTCGCTCTCATCGCGGGCGCCGTTGCGGGCGGGCCCGAATCCGTGGCCGATATCGGTGTCGGCGTGGTGCCGGCTACGCCGATCATTGCCGGTCTCTGCAAGCACGATGTCCCGATCGACGGGTTTTTCCAGTCGCTGACCGTGCAGACGCCGGTCGGGGCCGACGTGGTCGCGCTTGAGCAGGTCCTGCAGGCGCTGCTTGATCATCACGACCTGCTGCGGGCCCGCCTGGTGCGCGACGACGGCTGGTCACTGCACGTCCCCGAGCCGCACACCATCAAGGCCGGCGGCCTGCTGACCCGCGTCGCGGCGCCGGCCGACCGCGATGTCGCCGCGTTGATCGCCGAGCACGAGACGCTCGCCGCGAACCGGCTCGATCCAGACCACGGCGTGATGCTGCAGGCCGTCTTCCTGGACACCGGGCCGACCACCGCCGGACGGCTGATCCTCGTCGCCCACCACATCGTCATCGACGGCGTCTCCTGGCGCATCATCCTCGACGACCTTCCCGACGCATGGAACCAGCTGCAAGCCCGACGACCCATCACGCTCCCCGCCGTGGAAACGTCCTTCCGCACCTGGGCCCGAGCTCTGAGCGACGAGGCTCGCAGCGAGCGTCGGCTGGCTGAGCTGGAGCGGTGGCAGTCGATGCTCGCCGACGACGACCGCGTGCTGACGCTGCCCGGGCGACCTCTGGATCCGGCGTGCGACACGGTCGGCACGACCCGGTCGTGCAACGTCGTCGTCCCCGCCGACGTCACCAGTCGCCTGCTGGGACCGGTCCCGGCAGCCTTCCACGGCACCGTCAACGACGTGCTGCTGACCGCGCTGGCCGTCGCCGTCGGATACGGCGACGAGCGCTCCGCCCTGGTGATCGACCTTGAGGGCCATGGCCGCGAGAGCGAAGCCGTCAGCGGCGTCGACCTGTCCCGCACGATCGGGTGGTTCACGAACATCGCACCGGTGCGCCTGGACCCCGGCACGGTCGGCTGGGATGCCTTCCTCGCCGGCGGCGCGGCGATGGCAACCGCCGTCAAGCGGGTCAAGGATCAGCTCGCGGCGATCCCGGACAACGGCATCGGCTACGCGCTCCTGCGCTGGCTGAACCCCGACAGTGCCGCGGCGTTGGCGGGCGCTCCTCAGCCACAGATCCTGTTCAACTACCTCGGCCGCTTCACCAAGGGTGACGGGGAGCCGGTCAGTGACTGGGTGATGGCTCCCGAGACGCCATCGCTCGGTGAGCGCGGCGATCCAGCAGCGCCCGTCGATTACTCGATCGAGATCAACGCCAGCGTCGCTGACACCGCGTCCGGCCCGGAGTTCACCGCGACGTTCGCCTGGCCCGACGGCGTGCTCGCCGAGCATGACGTCGCGGAGATCGGCCGGCGCTGGAGCATCGCCCTGGCCGCCCTCGCCGAGCATGCCCCGGCGCCCGGGGTCTGGGGACGCTCGCCGTCCGACTTCCCGCTCGTCGCGCTGACCCAGGACGACATCGACGGTCTGCAGCGGCACTGCGCGGACCTCGAGGACATCTGGTCGCTCACGCCGCTTCAGCAGGGCATGTACTTCCATTCCCGGTATCACGATCACAGTGCGGTCGACCCCGACGGCTACATCGTCCAGTACGTGCTCGACCTGCACGGGCCGGTGGAGCATGACCGGCTGGCCGACGCGCTGGATGCGCTGACGGCTCGGCACGCCGCGCTGCGCGCATCGTTTCACCAGACCGAGGATGGTGGGCTGGTCCAGGTGGTGGCGCGCCGCGTCGAGGTGCCCTACCGCGTAGTCGATCAGTCACACCTGGCTCTCGACGTCCAGATTCCCGACGACCAGGCACCCGACGACCAGGTGCCCGACGACCAGCGCAATGCCGTCACCGAGATCGCCCTCGCCGAGCGCAGCGAGCCTTTCGCGCTGGACACCGCGCCGCTGCTGCGCGTCACGCTGGTCCGCCAGAACGCCACGCGGCACGCGCTGGTGCTCACGATCCACCACCTCGTCGCCGACGGCTGGTCGCTGCCGGTGCTGTTCGACGACCTGCTCACGCTCTACGCCGCGCAGACCAGCGGCCGGGATCTGCGGCCGGTCGTCTCCTACCGCGAGTACCTGCGCTGGCTGGCCGGCCGCGACCGCACCCGGACCCGCTCCTGCTGGCAGCGCGTGCTGTCCGGGGTAGCCGAGCCCACATTCGTCGGGCTCGCGGCGCCCGCCGAGGCACCGTCGGGCCTGCCGTCGGCAGTCGAAGGGACCGTGCCGGCGCCCGACACCGCACGCCTGCGCGCGCTGGCCCGCGACCGTGGCCTGACGCTCAATACCGTGGTCGGCGGTGCGTGGGCGCTGGCCGTCGGTGCCACAACCGGGCGCGACGACGTCGTCTTCGGTGCCGTCGTGTCGGGCCGCGACGCCGAGGTGCCCGGCATCGACGAGCAGGTCGGGCTGTTCATCAACACGGTGCCGGTGCGCGCGCAGTGGTCGCCGACCGACACGGTCGCCGCGATGCTCGCCCGCCATCAGCAGGAACAGGCCGAGCTGCTCGGCCACCAGTACCTCGGTCTGTCCGAGGTCCAGGGGCTGGCCGGCTCCCGCGAACTCTTCGACGCGCTGTTCGTCTTCGAGAACTTCCCCGCCGGCCCCGACGACAGCGGCGCTGGCCTGCGGATTGCGGGGGTCAGCGAGTCAGTTGAGGCGCGGACGCACTTCGCCGTGTCGATGCAGATCTTCCCGGGCGAGGACCTGGCGCTGCGGCTGCAGTACGACGACCGGCGCGTCGAGCACGAACGTGCACAGCGCCTTTTCGAATTGTTCGTCTCGTTCCTCGAGCAGTTCGTGGCCGACCCCGACCGTCTCATCGCTCGTCTCGACGTTCTTGGTGTTGGTGAGCGGGGGATGTTGGAGATCGGGTGGAGGTCGTCGGCTCGAATGCTGGGTGGTGAGTCGGTGGCTGAGGTGTTGCAGTGGCGCGCGGATGGGTCGTCGGATGTTGTGGGGTTGGTGTGTGGTTCGCAGCGGCTGTCGTTTGGTGAGTTCAACGAGCGGGTGAATCGTCTAGCGCGGTTGTTGTTGGGGCGCGGTGCGGGGCCGGAATGTGTTGTTGGTTTGGCGTTGCCGCGTTCGGTTGACATGGTGGTGGCGTTGTTTGCCGTGTTGCGGACGGGTGCGGCGTATTTGCCGTTGGATCTGGATTATCCGGCGCAGCGGCTGGCGTTGATGGTGGGCGATGCTGGACCGGTGTGTGTGTTGTCGTCACGTGCCGCGGCTGGGGTACTGGGGCTGGTCGATGCGCCGGTGGTGTTGCTCGACGATGCGGATGTTCTCGCCGAACTGGACGTGCTGCCGGGCGATGAGTTGGTTGATGCGGAGCGGCCGGGGTTCGCGCCGGGTGTGTCGGGGCGGTTGGAGCATCCGGCGTATGTGATCTACACATCAGGGTCGACGGGGTTGCCGAAGGGAGTGGTCACGCCGTACCGGGGGTTGACGAATATGTTGGCCAACCACCGTGCGGCGATTTTCGATCCGGTGGTGGCCGCTGCTGGTGGGCGGCGGTTGCGGGTGGCGCACACGGTGTCGTTTTCCTTTGACATGTCGTGGGAGGAGCTGTTGTGGCTGGTTGAGGGTCATGAGGTTCATGTGTGTGACGAGGAGTTGCGTCGTGATGCTCAGCGGTTGGTTGCGTATTGCCGGGAGCATTTGATCGATGTGATCAATGTGACGCCGTCGTATGCGCGGGCGTTGCTCGACGAGGGGTTGCTGGCCGGTGCGCATCGGCCGGTGCTGGTGTTGCTGGGTGGTGAGGCGGTGTCGGAGTCGGTGTGGACCGACCTGCGTGATACCGATGGTGTGGTGGGCTACAACCTGTACGGGCCCACCGAGTACACGATCAATACGTTGGGTGGGGGCACCGGCGACAGTGTGACCCCGACGGTGGGCACGGCGATTTTCAACACCCGCGCGTATGTGCTGGACTCCGCGCTTCGTCCGGTGCCGGTGGGTTCACCCGGGGAGCTGTATATCGCTGGCACGGGCTTGGCCCGGGGCTATCACCACCGGTACGGGTTGACCGCGCAGCGGTTCGTGGCCGATCCGTTCGCCGAGATGCCGGGTGGGCGGATGTACCGGACCGGGGATCTGGTCTGCCAGCGCGCCGGCGGGAACATCGACTTCCTGGGCCGCACCGACGATCAGGTCAAGATCCGGGGCTACCGCGTCGAGCTCGGTGAGATCGTCGCCGTGCTCGAGGCCCACCCCAGCATCACCCAGGCCGCGGTCACCGTGCACACTCACGGCGCGGTCAAGCGCCTGGCCGGATACCTCGTCCCGGCCCAGCCCGCCGCGGACCGTGACGCGCTGACCGGCCAGCTCCGGGACTACCTCCGCGACCAGCTCCCCACCCACATGATCCCCGCGTCACTGGCCGTGATCGACCAGCTCCCCCTGACCGTCAACGGCAAGCTCGACACCCGCGCCCTGCCCGCACCGGTCTACGCCACCGACCAACCCCACCGGCCGCCACGCACCTCCCACGAGCACACCCTCTGCCAGCTCTACACCCAACTGCTGGGCGCCACCGACGTCGGCATCGACGACGATTTCTTCGAGCTCGGCGGCGACAGCATCACCTCCATCGCGCTGGTCACCCAAGCCCGCAAACAAGGGCTGCATTTCCGCCCTCGGGATGTGCTGTCCGGCCGCACCGTCGAGGCGCTCGCCGGGCTCGCCACCCAACGGCATCCGATCCAGCAGCCGCGGCAGGCGGCCGACCACGGCACCGGCCACGTTCCAGCCACCCCGATCACCCGCTGGCTGGAGGAGCTCACCAACCGGATCGATGGCTTCCACCAGTCCGTCACCGTGCAGACACCGGTCGGTGCCGACGTGGCCGGGCTGGAGCCGGTGCTGCAGGCGCTGCTGGACCACCACGACATGCTGCGGGCCTCCCTGGACCGCGCGCACAGCTGGTCACTGCACGTGCCAGCACCGGGTTCGGTCACCGCAGCCGCGCTGCTGACCCGCGTCCCGGCCCGGGCCGGACGCGACGACCTCGCCGCCTTGGTCGCCGAGCACGAAACACTCGCCGCGGGCCGGCTGGACCCCGACAACGGCATCATGTTCCAGGCCGTCTTCCTGGACACCGGCCCCACCACCAGCGGATACCTCATCCTGGTCGCCCATCACCTCGTCGTCGACGGCGTCTCTTGGCGCATCATCCTCGACGACCTCCCCGACGCCTGGACCCAATCCCAGACCGGGCAACCCATCACCTTGCCCCCGGTCGGAACCTCCTTCCGCAGCTGGGCGAACTCGCTGGCCGAAGCCGGCCGGACCCGGGCCCGCGCCGCCGAGCAGCCGTGGTGGGAGCGGATCGGGAACGCTCCCACCGGTCAGTTCGCAGCCATGCCGCTGGACCCCGATCGGGACACCGCAGCGACGGTCCGCGAGCGGACGGTCGTGCTGGAACCGGACTGGGCCGAGCCGCTGCTGACCCGTGCCCCCGCCGCCCTCACCGCGACGATCAACGACCTGCTGCTCGGCGCGCTCGGAGTCGCGGCTGCTGAATGGCGTCGCCGGACCGGCCGTCCAGGCGATGCCGGGACGCTCGTCGCGCTGGAGGGGCACGGCCGCGAGGAGCATGTCGGCGACGCCGACCTGACCCGCACTGTCGGCTGGTTCACCACCGCGTTCCCGGTCCACCTCGACATCTCGGCGCAGGCCTGGCCCGGCGTGGAGGCGGCGGATCGTGCGGTCGTCCAGCAGATCGTGGCCGGCACCGGCGCGCAGCTCTGCGGAGTCAGCGACGGTGGGCTGGGCTACGGCGTGCTGCGTTACCTCGATCCCGAAGCCCACCCGGTGCTGGCCGGCGCCGCGAGCGCGCAGCTGCAGTTCAACTACCTCGGCCGCTACTCCTCCGGCGACGAAAACGACGAGTGCGGCGATTGGCGCACGCCCGCCGGTCTGAGCCCGCTCAACGGCGGGCGCGGAGACGACATGCCAGTCGGCTATCCGCTGGTGCTCGACGTGATGGCGATCGACGTCGGCGGGCGTCCCGAGCTGCACGCCTCGTGGGAGTGGCCCGAGGCGGTGCTCGGCGAGCACGAGGTCGTCGCGCTCGCCGAGCTGTGGTTCGAGGCGCTACGCGGGATCGTCCGCGCCACCGTCGCGCGGTAACCGCCTACTTCCGGCGCGCTCCCAAGCCGCTTCCCGCGGATCTTCAGGTTTGTGATCAGCCCTCCTGCTCCCGAACTCAACAGCAGTGCTGTCCCAGGGCGACTGAACAGCACTGCTGTTGAGTTCGGGAGGCTGAGAGCACCCGGGCTCGGGTATCTGACCCGGGACGGGGCCTGCGGGACGGCGCCTAGTTCGGTCCGGACTTCTCCAGCTCCGGCACCACC
>JBQTHE010000096.1:0-4668 GCA_052390115.1 Pseudonocardiales bacterium
CGATGCGAGCTATAGCTCGCATCGCCACTCACGGGGGGTTCCGCAGGAACCCCCTAATCAGCGTGGTGATCTGCTCAGCCGCTTCCTGCTGCACGAAATGGCCGACGCGGGGCAGTACCTCGTAGCGATAGCTGTTGCCTGCCCATGGGACCGAGCGCCGCGCGGTGGGCTCCAGCACGTACGGATCGTCGGCGCCGTGCACCTGCAGCACCGGAACTCGGGCAGCCCGGTTCACCGCGCGGGCCAGCCGGCGCCCGTCGAACCGGAACTGGGATCGGCCGACCCACCGGTAGTACTCCAGCGCGCAGTGTGCTGCGCCAGGTATCAGCATGGCCTCGCGGTAGCGCCTGGCCGCCATGGTGAGCTCGCTCGACGCGCGCCACTGTGGGCCTGCTCCGCCGCGCAGGATCCGCTCCACCTGCGCCGCGCCGTCACGGGTGAGGCTGCGCTCGGGCAGCCACGGGACTTGAAAATCGGCCAGATGACGTGCAGCGCGGCGTTGTGCCGGGTCGCGCAGCAGCGCCTGTCCCATCGCGAGCGGGTGCGGCGCGGACAGCGCCGTGACCGAGCGCACCAACCTGGGATGCAGTGCGGCGGTGCACCAGCCGAGGATTCCGCCCCAGTCGTGCCCTACCAGGTCGGCCTGACGTTCCCCGAGTGCCCGGACCAGGCCCGCCACGTCTCCCGACAGGGTCCACAGGTCATAGCCACGGGGCGGTTTGTCGGAGTCACCGTAACCGCGCAGGTCCACGGCGACGGCGTGGCACCCCGCGGCAGCCAGCGCCGGCAGTTGGTGGCGCCAGGACCACCAGAACTCCGGGAAGCCGTGCAGCAAGAGCACCAGCGGGCCGGACCCGGCCTCCGCGACATGCAGCCGGATCCCGTTGGCCGATACCTCCCGGTGTGTCCAGGGGCCAGGAAACCGGACTGAGCTGGGATCGGGCGGGCGGCTCACTCCCTGGGCTGGTCGGCGCCATGGTGGTGGGCGCGCCGGCGGGTCAGCGCCGCCCCGGTGTCACGGACGGAGCTGATCGTGCGTGCCGGCTTTCGGATACTGCGTACCCGGCGCCAGCCCAGCAGACCGAATACCGCCGCGGTGACCAACATCAAGGCGAAGACGATGCCGAAGGCGGCCCACTGCGGCAGCCAGACGGCCAGCACCTGGGCCACCGCGATGAACAGGAAGAACAGGCTGAAGATCAGGATCGCGAGGGCGACGACGAAAAAGAGGCTGCCCTTGACGCCCTTGCGGACCTCAGCTGTCACCTCCGCCTTCGCCAGCTCCACCTCCGCGCGGAACAAGGTGGAGAAGTGCGTGGCGGCCTCCCGCACCAGCTCGCCCAGGGATGCCTCGGCATGCTGACCCGGAGAGTCCGGTGACAGCGGCAATGACCGCGCCCCGGACGGTAGATCCGGTCTGGCGTGCCGGCCGTTGCTACGGGTCTGCCTGCTAGTCACGGGCGACATGGTGCCACGACCCGTGTCGATCACACACTGTGGCCGCACCGAACCGACGGTGGCGGGGTGGAAGGCCGTGATCAGATGGCCGTCAGCACGGGATTTCCCAGGACAGACACCCATTCCGCGCCCGTCCCGCTCGTCACGGAACGTGCTGAGCATTTAGCGCCTCAGCCCCCGGTCCCGGCGGTGTCCTCGATCCGCACCTCGAGGTCGGCACGGCCTGAGACCATGGGGTTCTTACCCTGGGGCAGCGGGTCCGATCGGGGGTGCGACGACGATGGACACTCCGCTGGCGCCCGCCTGCGGGGTGGGTGCGCTCGCCGACGTGGTGCCCGCGCTGCTGTCCGGTCTTGGGGTTGCCGGGTTCGCGGATCGGCTGACGCTTCACCCGGCCCGGGGGGTGTGCCTGTTGCTGGTGGACGGTCTGGGGTGGCAAGCGCTGCGGGCGCATCCTCAGGACGCCCCGTTCCTCACGTCCTTGACCGGAGGTAGCGAGCCGATCACCGCGGGGTTCCCGGCGACGACGGCGACCAGCGTGGCCGCTATCGGAACGGGACTGCCGGCCGGTCAGCACGGAATCGTCGGCTTCTCCTTCGCCATCCCCGACGGATCGCTGATCAACGCCTTGACCTGGCGCACCCACGACGGGGGCGATGGGAGTGATCTGCGGAAGCGGTTCATTCCCGAGGACATCCAGCCGGTGCGCACGGCGCTGGAACGGGCAGCGGATGCCGGTGTGCGGGTCACGCTAGCGGTGCCACACCCGCAGCGGGGGACGGGTTTGACCCGGGCGGTCCTGCGTGGCGGCGACCTCCGGGGCGTGCACGCGTTGGGCGACCTGGCTGGCACCGCGCTGGTGGCCATGTCCGGCAGCCAACGGGCATTCTGCTACGTCTACCACGGCGACCTGGACCTGCTCGGTCATCGGTACGGCGCCGGGTCGCTGCCGTGGCGCCTGCAGCTAGCCCACGTCGACCGGCTGGCCGCCGCGATCGCTGAAGGACTTCCGCCGGATGCCCAACTCGTGGTGACCGCGGACCACGGGATGGTGACCGTGCCCGAGCAGAGCCGGCTCGACTTCGACACCGAACCGGCGCTGCAAGCCGGGGTGCGCTTGCTGGGCGGCGAGCCGCGAGCCCGGTACGTCTACACCGAGCCGGGCGCCGCCGACGACGTGCTCGTGACCTGGCGGGAGCTGATCGGGGAGAGGGCGTGGATCGTGACCCGCGACCAGGCCATCGCCCAGGAATGGTTCGGGCCCGTGGTGGAGGACCGCATCCGGAATCGCATCGGTGACGTCGTGGTCGCCGCGCGCACGGATTTCGGCGTCATGCGCTCAGCCGTTGAAGCCAGGGCGAGCCGCTTGATCGGTCACCACGGTTCCCTGACCGCCGCTGAGCAGTTGGTGCCGCTGCTGGCGTTCAGCCCGTCGTAGCTGATGTCATCGGCGCTCATTCCTCTGTCGGCCTGCGCAGCCGCTTGGTGAGCGTCCGGCGGCGCTTGTCGGCGAGCCGGCGCTCGCGCGCGGCCCGGGAGGGCCGGGTCGGCCGGCGTGCCGGCGAGTCCGGGGCCAACGCCTGGCGAAGCATCGCGGCGAGCCGGATCCGGGCGGCTTCCCGGTTACGCAACTGGGAGCGGTATTCGGCGGCCACCACCGTCAGCACCCCTGCGACCAGCCGACCGGACAGCCGCTCCAGCACACGGGCCCGCTGGTATTCGGTGAACGCCGTGCTCGCCGCCACGTCGAAGACGAGTTCGACACGCGAATCGGTGGTGTTCACCCCCTGCCCGCCCGGCCCGCTCGCCCGAGAAAAGCGCCACCGCAGCTCAGCCTCCGGAATCGAGACCGACCCCCGCACCCGCAGCCCGTCACTCACGTACCCAGCATGCCCTGCTGCCGCAAGCGCGATCCGCTTCGAAAGCTGCCCGCCGGGCGCAGAGGTCCAGTGGTCAGAACGGCGGTTGGTCAGGCAGAGCAGCGGGTGGTGGTCGCGCTGGCGGTGGGGGTTGAGGTGGGTGGAGGATCGGTCCCTCGAACATCATCGGGATACCTGGCGGGTCAGGGTCGACGTCGCGGGGTAGTGGCTGGGGCAGGTCGGGAGTGAGCGGTTCGCCGCGCGTGCGGTAGGTCTGCCCGAGGGGGCTGGTCCAGATGAAGTGGCCAGCCTGGGGTTGCTGGAGGGTCCAGCCGCCCTGGTGCTTCATCGTGTGGTGGCGCCCGCAGTTGGGGCCACTGTTGGTGGTGACGGTTGGCCCGCCATGGGCGTGATCGCGGGTGTGATCCAGATCGCTGGTGGTGGCGCGGCGCCGGCAGCCGATGCCGACGCAGTGCCGATCCCGCATCTGGACATGACGGCGCAACGCGGCGTGGGCGAAGCGCCGGTGCGGGTGCTGGTCCAACGCGGCGCGGGCCTGCCCGCGGTGCTGCCAGCTGCCGGAGATGCCGTGCAGGACCCGGGCCCACTGGGGGTGCTCGGCCGCCAGCGCGGGAAACTGGTCGAGCATCGACACCGGGAGGGCGATCTCCACGATTCCCCCGATGCGGTCATCGCGAGCACCGGGCCGAGTGGGGCGGCGGCGGGTGAGATCGCCGTGGAGCAGGTACCCCTGGGTGTCGACGATCGCGATACGCCATTCGGCGTTGTGTTGGGCGGCAACCAGGTCCCGCGCGGTCGCGGCGGGGATGGGTCCCCACCCGGGCAGCTCCGCGGGATGCTCGTCTACCCCCAGCAGGGTGGACAGCCTCACCCGCACCTCGATGCCGTACTTCACTGGGCCACTCGTCCCGATCTCGTCCGGGCAGCCCGTCCTGGGTTGCTCGGCGCCCTCGGGCTGGTTGGGCGGCATGGGTTGCTCGGGCGCTTGGCGCTCCGGGGATTCGTGGTCCCGCTCGCCCTGGCTGCGCTCGGCATCTGGGTCACCGTCGGCGGGTGTGACGGGACCCAGGCGCAGCATGGTGGCCAGGATCTGCTGGCGAGTGAGCCCGTCGAGGGTGCCATCAAGCAGCCGCAGGTACAGGTCGGCGCGGGCTTGACCGACCGTGGCCGGATACCCGGCCGCCCGCAGGTCGTCGGCCAGTGCCTCCAGGCGCGCGGCGGCGGCCGCGGCGTCGGCGGCGGGCAGCCCGGAGCCGGTGAGCACGGCGGTTCCGGTGTGGTCGAGGTAGCCGTGCACAGCGCGCTCGCGCACGGCGCGCTGGTAGGTGCG
>JBQTHE010000097.1:0-8718 GCA_052390115.1 Pseudonocardiales bacterium
GTGCACCTCACCAGGATCTACACCCGCACCGGCGACGACGGGACGAGCGGTCTCGGCGACTTCACCCGGGTGCCCAAGACTGACCCGCGGCTGGTCGCCTACGCCGACGTGGACGAGGCCAACTGCGCGCTCGGCGTCGTCCTGGCCCTGGGATCGCTTCCGCAACGCCTGGTCACCGTGGTGCGGCAGGTGCAGAACGACCTGTTCGACGTGGGCGCCGATCTGTGCACACCGATCGTTGACGAGCCGAAGTACCCTCCCCTGCGGATCGATGAGAGCTACGTCACCCGGCTGGAGAGCTGGTGTGACGAGTTCAACGCCCCGTTGCCGGCGCTGGACTCATTCATCCTGCCCGGCGGCACCCCGGGGGCAGCATTGCTGCATACCGCCCGGGTGGTCACCCGGCGGGCTGAGCGGAGCACCTGGGCGCTGCTTGCGGTCGATGCGGACCGCACCAACGCACTGACCGCGCGCTACCTCAACCGGTTGTCGGATCTGCTGTTCATCCTGTGCCGGGTCGCCAACCCGGACGGCGACGTGCTCTGGAAACCCGGCGCCAAGCCCTGACCGCGATCAAGACGCCCACGGGTTGGTGCTGGGTGGGGCGGATTCCAGCCAGGACAGGAAACCGGTGAGGGTGTCCTGCCGCATTGCCAGTTCCAACTCGTCGACGCCGGTGCGGCAGCGCAGGACAATCGACCCGCTGGGCATCGAGTAGCTCTCGGGCAGTGTCGGACCACGACGCTCCACGATCTCCAGCTGGTCCCGGTCGAGTACCCGATCGGGACCCGAGCGCAGGCTGGAGACCCGGAACCAGGCGAAAACGTCGCCCCGGTAGCGGCCCACCCCCTGGTGCCAGCCGCGGCCGGCGTCATTCGGGCGCAGCCGCAGCGCGACGTCGATCCCACCTTGACGGACCAGCCGGAGCCGTCGAAAGGCCAGCGTAGCGATGATCAGCGCGGCACCCAGCAGGGCGAACCCGACGATCTCCCCGATCCCCATCGCGGCCCGCTCCAGCGCCCGGAAGGATCCTCAGACGGCCTGACCGACAGCCTTGAGCCGAGCGGTAGCTCTGGCCCTGATGGACTCGGAGTCCTCATCCGTGCCGGCCTGCGCCAGGGCATCTCTGGCGGCCTCCGGATCGATCTCGTCGGCGAGCTCGGCCGCCTCAGCCAGCACGCTCACCTTCTCTGCGGTGACCGACAAAAAGCCGCCGAAGACAGCTGCCGTCACGGTTTCGCCGTCGGTGGTGGTCACCTTGACGATCCCACCCTCGACGAGTTCGCCGAGCAGCGGCGTGTGGCCCGGAAGGACGCCCAGCTCGCCCTCGGTGGTCTCGGCAAAAAGCGAGGACGCGTTGCCCGCCCACACCTTGCGTTCCACCGCGACCAGCTCGACGGACATCTCAGCCACGCATGTCTCCTTGCCCTCTGGGTTGCCCTCCGGAGTCTAAACGATCAGCTCTTGGACAGCTGCTGGTACTTAGCCTCCAAGTCCTCCAGACCACCACACAGATAGAAAGCCTGCTCGGGCATGTGGTCGAAGTCACCCTTACTGAGCTTGTCGAACGCTTCGACGGTCTCTTTCAGCGGCACCGTCGAGCCCTCCTGGCCGGTGAACTGCTCGGCCGAGTACATGTTCTGGCTCAGGAACCGCTCGATCCGCCGAGCTCTGTTGACCGTGACCTTGTCCTCTTCGGACAGCTCGTCGATGCCGAGGATCGCGATGATCTCCTGCAGGTCGTTGTACTTCTGCAGGATCCGTTTGACCTCCTGGGCCACCCGGTAGTGTTCCTCACCGACGTACTGCGGGTCGAGGATGGTGGACGACGAGGTCAGCGGGTCCACCGCCGGGAAGATACCCTTGGAGAACACCCCCCGGGACAGCTCCGTGGTGGCATCCAGGTGAGCGAAGGTGGTCGCTGGCGCCGGGTCGGTGTAGTCGTCGGCGGGCACGTAGATCGCCTGCATCGAGGTGATCGAGCGGCCCCGGGTCGAGGTGATGCGCTCCTGCAGCTCGCCCATCTCGTCGGCCAGGGTCGGCTGGTAACCCACCGCGGAGGGCAGCCGGCCCAGCAACGTGGAGACCTCGGAGCCAGCCTGGGTGAACCGGAAGATGTTGTCGATGAACAGCAGCACGTCGGTGTTGAGCTCATCGCGGAAGTACTCCGCCATGGTCAGCGCGGACAGCGCGACCCGCATCCTGGTGCCCGGCGGCTCATCCATCTGCCCGAAGACCAGCGCGGTGTCCTTGAGGACGCCGGCCTCCTGCATCTCCAGGAACAGGTCGTTGCCCTCCCGGGTGCGCTCGCCCACGCCGGCGAACACCGATGTGCCACCGAAGTTCCGAGCCACCCGGATGATCATCTCCTGGATGAGCACCGTCTTGCCCACTCCGGCACCACCGAACAGGCCGATCTTGCCACCCTGCACATACGGGGTGAGCAGGTCGATGACCTTCAACCCCGTTTCGAGCATCTCGGTCTTACCCTCGAGCTGGTCGAACGGCGGCGGCTTGCGGTGGATCCCCCAGCGGTCGCCGGTGAACTCCGTCTCCGGGGCGTCCAGGCAATGGCCCAGCATGTTGAACACATGACCCTTGACCTGATCGCCGACCGGTACCGAGATCGCCGCCCCGGTGTCGGTCACCGGGGCGCCCCGGACCAGGCCGTCGGCCGGCTGCATGGCGATCGCGCGCACGGTGTTGTCACCGAGGTGCTGGGCGATCTCCAGCGTCATCGTCTTGCGGATCGCTTCGAGCTCGACCTTCACGGTCAGCGCGTTGAACAGCGGCGGCACCTGGTCGGCCGGGAACTCCACGTCCACCACGGGCCCGGTCACCCGCACCACCCGGCCGGTCCCGGTCCCGGCGCCGGAATCAGCGGTAGTCGACTTCTTCGCAGGGCTTGCCTGTGGGCTCATTCAGTCATCACTCCCCACGGCGGACAGCGCCTCGGCGCCGCCGACGATCTCGCTGATCTCCTGGGTGATCAGGCCCTGGCGGGCCCGGTTGGCCTCACGGGTGAGGTCCTGGATCAGCTCGGTGGCGTTGTCAGTGGCGGCCTTCATCGCCTGGCGGCGGGCGGCCTGCTCCGATGCCGCGGCCTCCAGCAGCGCCGCGTAAATCCTGGTATTGATGTATTTCGGCAGTAGGTGACCGAGTAGTTCCTCGGCGTCCGGCTCGAACTCATACAGCGGTGATGGGCTGTCCGAGCGCGGCCGCTGCTGTTGACTGTCCTCGTTCCCGGCATCCTCATTCTCGACGTACTCGACCTCCAGCGGCGCGATCCGGCGCGCTCGCGGCGTCTGGGTGAGCATCGATCGGAACTCGGTGTAGACGATGTGCAGCTCGTCCACGCCCGGTACGCCGTCCGGTCCGGGATCACCGCCCTCGTCGTCGGCGCCGGAGAGGAACGCGCGCACCAGCACGTTGCCTGCCGTGGCGGCGTCGGCATAGGAAGGTTGCTCGGAGAACCCGGCCCAGAACTCCTCGATCGGCCGGTCGCGGAACGTGTAGTAGCTGACCCCCTTGCGGCCGATCAGGTACAACGTCACCGACTTGCCCTCATCGCGCAACAGCGCATGCAGCTCTTCGGCGGCACGCAGCAGGTTGGCGTTGTAGCCACCGCACAGGCCCCGGTCGCTGGTCACCACCAGCATCGCCGCCCGGGTCGGGTTCTCCCGTTCGACCAGCAGCGGGCTGTCCAGGGTGCCGGCGGCACTCGCCAACGCCGAGAGCACCTTGGTGATCTCCTGCGCGTAGGGCCGGGACGCCTCCACCCGGGCCTGCGCTCGGGCGATCCGCGAGGTGGCGATCAGTTCGCTCGCCTTTGTGATCTTCTTCGTGGACTGGACGGAGCGGATCCGGCGACGGAGGACTCTCAGCTGCGCTGCCATCGCCGCGTCACTTCTTCGCGTTATCTTTTGGGGCGCGTTTGGTGACCTTGACCGACTCGCGCTCGACGTCGTCGGCGTCCATCGCGTCCGCCTCGGCCTCCTTACCCAGCGACGACCCATCCGCCGTGGTGAACTGCTTCTTGAACGCCGTCACCGCATCCACGATCTGCTGTTCGGTCTCGTCGCTGAACTGCTTGGACTCCCGGATCGTGTCCAGGATGTCCTGGTGGTGCCTGCGGACATCGTCGAGGAATTCCGATTCGAAGCGTCGGACGTCGTCCACCCCCACGTCGTCCAGGTGACCCCGGGTACCGAGGAAGATCGACACAACCTGCTCCTCGACCGGGAACGGCGCGTACTGCCCCTGCTTGAGCAGTTCGGTCAGCCGGGCACCGCGCTCCAACTGGCGCCGCGACGTGGCGTCCAGGTTCTCCGCCCCGAACGCGGCGAACGCTTCCAGCTCGCGGTACTGCGACAGCTCCAGCCGCAAGGTGCCGCCGACCGTTCTCATCGCCTTGATCTGTGCCGAACCGCCGACCCGGGAAACCGAGACACCGACGTTGATCGCCGGCCGGACACCCTGGTTGAACAGGTCGGACTCGAAGAAGCACTGACCGTCGGTGATGGAGATGACGTTGGTCGGGATGTAGGCCGAGATGTCGTTGGCCTTGGTCTCGATGATCGGCAGCCCGGTCAGCGAGCCCCCGCCCAGCTCGTCGGAGAGTTTCGCGCAACGCTCCAGCAGCCGCGAGTGCAGGTAGAACACATCGCCGGGGAACGCCTCCCGGCCCGGTGGGCGGCGCAGCAGCAGCGAGATGGCGCGGTAGGCGTCGGCCTGCTTGGACAGGTCGTCAAAGATGATCAGCACGTGCTTGCCCTGGTACATCCAGTGCTGGCCGAGCGCCGAGCCGTTGTAGGGCGCGATCCACTTGTAACCGGCCGAATCGGATGCCGGGGCCGCGACGATGGTGGTGTACTCCAGCGCGCCGGCATCCTCTAGCGTCTGGCGGACCGCCGCGATCGTGGTGCCCTTCTGGCCGACCGCCACGTAGATGCAGCGCACCTGCTGGGCCGGGTCACCGGTCGCCCAGTTCGCCTTCTGGTTGATGATCGTGTCGATGCACACGGCGGTCTTGCCGGTCTTGCGGTCACCGATGATGAGCTGGCGCTGGCCCCGGCCGATCGGGGTCTGCGAATCGATCGCCTTGATGCCCGTCTGCAGCGGCTCCTTCACCGGCTGTCGGTCGATCACCGAAGGCGCCTGCAGCTCCAGGACCCGCTGTTCGTCGGCGGCGATTTCTCCCAGACCGTCCAGCGGGTAACCCAGCGGATCCACCACCCGGCCGAGGAAGTTGTCCCCGACCGGCACCGACAGGATCTTGCCGGTTCGCCTGACCTCCTGGCCCTCCTCGATGGCCCCGAAGTTGCCCAGGATGACCGCGCCGATCTCCCGCACTTCCAGGTTGAGCGCGACGCCTAGCACGCCGCCGGGAAACTCCAGCAGCTCATTGGTCATCGCCGAGGGCAGGCCCTCGACCCGGGCGATGCCGTCACCGGCATAGGTGACGACGCCCACCTCCTCACGGGAGGTGTCGGTCGAGAAGGACGTGACGTAGTTCTCGATCGCGCTCCGGATCTCGTCCGAGGAGATCGTCAGCTCCGCCATGGCTATCGGCCCCTGCTCTCTTGTTTGTCACTGTCTGGATTGTTCATCAGATCAGCCGGTAGCCCGTGTTCATCGGGACATCCACTGCCGTGCCTGGTCCAGCCGGGTAGCCACGCTGCCGTCGATCACTTCGTCGCCCACCCGGATCACCAGCCCACCGAGTAGGTCGGGATCGAGGTCGATCTTGAGTGAGATCGGCCGCCGGTAGATCCGGTTGAGCACGTCGATCAGCCGCTGCTCCTGCTGCTGCGACAGCGGGCCCGCGGCGCTGACGTGGGCCACCGACCGTTCCCTGCGACCCGCTGCCCGGTCCACCAATACTTCGACGATCTCGTCGATCCGCCGCCGGCGGGGCGCTCGAACCGCCTGCTCCAGCAGCCGGCGGGTCACCGGGCGGGTGCGATCGGCCAGCACTGTGTTCAGTAGCTCCAGGCGCCGCGTGGCGGGCGCGCTCTCATCACCCAACAGGGCCGTTAGGCGCGGTTGCGCGGCCAGGATGCGACCGAACCGGAACAGCTCGTCCTCGACGTCCTCGAGGCTGCGGTCCCGCTCGGCGAAGGTGAGCAGTGCCTGGCTGGCCAGCTCTTCGATGCCGTCGACCAGGTCCAGCGGCCGCGACCAGCGGGAGGCAACGACGTCGTTCAACGTTCGCAGCGTGATCCGGCTCAATTTCCCGCCGAACAGAGCCTCCACCATCTTGCGGCGGACCTGCGGGGGTGCCGCGGAATCGGCGAGGTGACGCCGGATCGCCGGCTGCTCATCGAGTACCGCCGCGACGGCGCCCAGGTCATCACCTATACGGTCGCGGTCCTGCACACTGGCACCGGAGATCCGCTTCTCGAGCTGCTCCCGGGCCGTGGCCAACGCCGCCCTGCTGGCAGGTTGCATCAGCTCTTCCGCCGCCCGCTGGGAACCGAGGTGGCCCCGTCTGTGACGGTCTCGGGGGCGGCCATTCCGTGCAGCTCGTCGAGGAAGCGGTCCACCGTGCCAGCCCGCCTGGCCTCGTCCTCCACCGATTCACCCACGATGCGACCGGCCAGCGTCACGGCCAACGTGCCCAGCTCACCACGCAGCTCGCGGACGACCTGGTCACGCTGGTTGGCCAGCTGCTCCTCGCCGCGCTGCCGAATCCGGGCGACTTCCTGCTCGGCCTGTTGACGCATCTCGTCCTTGATCGCCTGCGCGTCGGCCCGAGCCGTCTCGCGGATCTTGGCCGCCTCTTCGCGCGCCTCGGTGAGTGCCTCGGAGTACCGGGCCTGGGCCTCGGCCAGCCGGGTGCGGGCCTGCTGGCTCTCCTCGATCTGCCGGCGGACCATGTCCTGGCGCTCGTTCATCGCCCGCTTGACCGGCGGTACCACGTAGCGCCAGATCACGCCGAGCACGATCAGGAAGATCACCAGCTCGACGAAGAAAGTGGCGTTGGGGATGAGGAAGATGTTGTCCCCGGCTGGCGCCGCCAGGTTGTGCGCGGCCAGGTTGTGCGAACTCATGAATACCGTCCCTGCCAGATCATCTGAACAGATCAGCCGCCGGCGAGCGCGAAGACGAACACCGCCATGAAGGCGAGGTTGATGAAGTACATCGCCTCGACCAGACCCACCGTCAGGAAGAAAATGGTGAACAGCCGACCCTGCGCTTCCGGTTGGCGGGCGACGCCCTGGATGGTCGCGCCACCGGCCAGGCCGTCACCGATAGCGGCACCGATCGCGCCACCGGCCAGTGCGATACCGCCACCGATAAAGGCGCCCGCGAGTTGGACGTTGCCCGTGGCCCCCTGGGCAAGGACCAGTTCAGCAACACTCATATCTTTACCCTCTTCTCCTCGACGTTCGCAGATGATCCTGAAAATGACCTCACGGGGGCGAGCGGAGAACCGTTTAGTGGGCCCCCTCCTCGGCCTGGCCTCCGGTGGCCATGCCGAAGTAGATGATCGTCAGCAGCGCGAAGATCAGCGCCTGGAGCGCGCCGATGAACAGGTCGAACAACTTCCAGGCCGTGGTCGGCGCCCACAAGATTGCCGCCGGCAACAACGCGATGACGCCTACCATCACGGTGCCCGCAAGGATGTTGCCGAACAGCCGCAGCGAGAGGGTGATCGGCTTGACCAACTCCTCGATGATATTCAGCGGAAGCAGGATCGGGTAGGGCTCGATGAAGTGCCTGAAGTAGTGCTTGCCCTGGACTCGGATCCCCGTCACCCACACCGTGATCATCACGAGGAGGCCTAGGGCGAGAGTGAGGTTCACGTCTGACGTCGGTGGCCGGACGTAGGCTTCCCAGGCGTGCGGCAGGATCGCCAGCCAGTTCGAGATCAGGATGAAGAAGAACAGCGCGAGCGCCAGTGGCACGACAAAGGGCGCGGTACGGATGCCGAGGTTGCCCTCCACCTGGCGCTCCACCTGGTTGGTCACCGTCTCGAAGACCAGCTGCAGGCCGCTGGGCACGGCGGTCGCCTTGGCCGCCATGTAGAGGCCGAGTCCGATGACGATCACCGCGGCGATCACCGTGGAGATCACGGTGTCAGCATTGATCGTCAGACCCAGCAGGTGCCACTCGACATGCTCACCGACCTGCACGCCGCCTTCCGCGGCCAGGAAACGCTCGTTCATGCCGGGGCTCCTGGCTGGTCCCCGGGCTTACCCCCGACCCCGGAGCGGCGCAGCTCCTTAACCAGCGGAACCGACGCCATGAAGATCATCAATAGCTGAAGGGTGGCAAGCCCGGCAAACACCCCGAGGCCTTCGGGCTGCAGTACCAGCGCCAAGCCGACAGCGAGCACAGTGATCAGTGCGAGCCGGGCGAGTACGGCCACCGCGAATCGCCGCTTGCTCGGGTCACCACTGACCGCGAAGCGAGCCGCGGAACGCTGCACCAGCCTGGTATTGAGCAGCCCCAGCGCCAGCCCGCCACAGAAGAACGCCGCCGCCAGCGGATAGCCCATCGGCGTCAGCACCACGAAGCTGGCGACACCGAGGCCTGCCGCGATGAGCGCGGCCCGGCGCAGATTGACGACTGATCTCGTCGAGGTAATCACGTCAGGGGTCACGAGGGGCCCTCCGATGGGCTGATGCATGTCGACACCATAAGTGCGGCGCTTACTCCTTCAGGAACTTCGTGAACTTGGTGTAGATAAAGACACCGGCACCGACGATGCCG
>JBQTHE010000098.1:0-78065 GCA_052390115.1 Pseudonocardiales bacterium
AGAAGCTCAACATAAACGTCCGCGACTTTCAGGGTGTGGTTGCTAATGCCGTATTTGCGCCGATAGCGCTGCGGCTTTCCCGCTGCGGCCCACCCAGCCTTGCCCAGCTCGTAGACATAACCGCCGGAGCCTGGCCGGTCGTCCGTCGAGCGGCGGCCGACGCGCCGCAGGTAGTCATGCCGCACCAGACGGGCAAGGGCACGATCGAGCGGCGTGCAGGAGCGTTCGCCAAAGATGACCTCGCCAAGGTGAGGAGCAGCGAGTTGCGAGAAGCGAGCAACGAGCTGGACGAGCGCGAGGTCACGAGGCGAGAGTTCCATCCACTCATAGTGCATAGGAATTGTGTCGCGCGTCCAGCCCACATTATTCCTGGTCAGCGGCCGTGCTAGGGTGGGATTAGACCCACATTAAGCCCACAGGTCATCTCCACATGTGTTGACCAGTTGGAAGGCCCCATCGTTCGATGGGGCCGGTGCCTACCAACGCTGCCGGTACGGACCAAGGCGGCCGTCAGTCATGTCTTTCGGGGCGTCAGGTACGTCATCGTTCCTCTGCCAGTAAAAGACAGCGATTTGATCGGTCTCCTTGTCCCGCTCGGCGCGGTCAGGAAACTCCTTGACGGTAATGTCACTTTCGACGTAGGTAGCAACGCCGTAGGGCATCTCAGCCGCTTGATCGCCATCGTAGTGAGCGACGATGACGTAAGGCCAACTGCCGAGGTCCCAGCCATCACTACCCCATGCTGGCACGGCATACCAACCGCCGGATAACTGTTCCATCCAGTGATAGCCTTCGTCCCACCCTTTCGGGAGATCAGGGAGCGGCATGTTTCCTCCAGACATAGAAGTGCCCGGCTCATCGAGCGATGCTCTTAACCGGATGACCGGGGCGAAAGTTTGGGCGTACCGCTCCTAGTAGAACTAGGAGCGGTACGCCTTTCCCCGGCGTCGTCAGCCGGGGAGCAGTCGGCCTTGACGCCGGGTAGCTTCAGCTGCCGTTGCGTTGAGGTGAGTAACCTGGTTGACGACCTCTGTTAAATCTGGCAGCGGCCAACACCTTGTCGGGGTCACCAAGCCACTTGTCGAGGTCGGTACGGTTAACGAGCACATCAGCGGTAGTGCCGTCTTCTCGCCGGACTTCGACCGTGACGACGTTCGTCACGGCCTTTGCAACCAACGCTTCGACCTGCTCCGCCGTAACGTCTAACGCCTTGGCCTGCTGGATAGCAGGATGTTCGCGCACAACTACCGTGACGTCTGCATCGTCAGAACCGTCGAGGTCGCTGACTTTTACTGACTTGATGGCCATTTCTGCTCCCAGAAGTGATAGGACTATCAAAACCAAACGGCTTTGATGATCTCACTTAAACACGAAATGTGGTAATTGCAAACGGGTCGCCACTGGTGTGGCACGCGAAGTTGATCTTCAACGTCAGCTATGATTAATTGGAAGTATGATGAACCGCGACATCAAACAACTCGAAGCAATTAACCCCATCTCTTACTTCGCGGTAGAGGTGGGTTTTATCGTTTGGAGGTGATATGAGCTATAAGAAATTTAACCGCAGGGCGTGTAGATGGCTCTCCTGAACTACACAACGACCATCGCCCCCCAGCGGGCCATGGGCGAGATTCAAACGCTGCTTGCCAAGGCTGGTGCTAAGAGAATCATGACCGACTACGATAACGATGGCAACGTAGCGGCCTTGAGCTTCCAACTTATTCTGGATGGCCGCGCGTTAGCCTTCCGTCTTCCTGCCGCCTGGCAACCTGTCCAGCAGGTGCTGCAAGAGCAGCGTCGAAGGAACTCGCGCGTCATTGCGACGCCAGAGCAAGCACGACGTGTTGCCTGGCGCATCACTAAGGATTGGGTTGAGGCTCAGTTAGCAATCATTGAGACGCAGATGGTGACGACGCAACAGGTGTTCTTGCCCTATGCCATTACGCAAGATGGCTCAACGCTCTATGAGCACATTGCTGCTCACCCAGGTTTGCTGCTGGGAGATGGTGAGACAGCGTAATGGCCTTGAACCTCGCTGTTTGTGTCAAAAAATCAACCAAAGCAAGCGGGGTGCCGCTGAAGGTGCGGCACCCCGCCACTATCGCTCGGCTTCGCCTATTGGTTAATGAAGCCAGACGATCTCGATCAGATCGGGGTCAAAAGCCCAGCCGTTCTTATCGGGCCAGCGACGGCCGCCCGCTCGCCCAGGGTGAATCACAACCCGCTCAACGACCAGCTTGACCACGCTCGCGCGCCATTCAAGGCTCGCGCTCTCCCAAGCCTCGCGAAGACCGCCATCTGTCGGCACCGCGAGGCTCTTTGCTTTGTCGCTCAGGAGCCGCTTCTTTTCGGCGTCGGCCAGAGCGATCTTCTCTTTGATCGTCTTGAGCATGACGCGGTAGTCATCCTTGTCATGCTCACCGGCTGCGTATTCCGACGCCAGCTCTTCGCGCCGCACCTGTAGCTCAGCAAGCTCCTGGATCACCTTGGCCATGCGTTCCTCGTTGTCCACCGGTGTCAACGCGCAGGCGACCTCTGGTGAGTCGAAGCGGTACAGCACTTGCTCGGTCACGTAGTGCTCAACAGCGTCAGCGATACGGAAGACGGTGCAGCAGCCGACGCGGATACCGTGGTTATCCCACTTCTTGCAGGCGTAGCGACGGATGTAACGGCCGTTGTCAGTTTTGCCCTGGCCGTACATGTACCCGCCGCAGATCTCGCCCTGGCGCTCGCCGTCTGGCCAGACGCCACCGCAATAGACGATGCCACTCAGGAGGTAGGTTCGACCCTTAAGCCGCCCAGAATTGGACCAGTACCGGGACCGGCTGTTGAACATCGCCACCAGGGCTTCATGCTCGGCGCGAGTGAAGATGCCGGGCCACTTCGCCCGGTGCCGCTCATCGTGGTGGATACGCGTGCCGCCCGTCTCGGGGTTCTTGAGGCACGGGCAATCCGTGAGGTGGCCGATCGGGTCAAAGATTACGTAGCTCTCATTGAGCATCGTCCGCCTGAACTTGCCGACAGTCCAAAGGAACCCCTTGGTGGTGCGCAGCCCGCGCTCGTTCCAGTGCGTGACCATGGTGAATTGGCTGTCTCCCGCGAGCGTCCGGCGCTTGCCCTCGTGAAGCAGCTCGATCTCATCCTCGCGCACCTGGTAGGAATCACAGACTTCCTTACCTGTCGTCGGGTTGATCCCAATGACTTTGCCGTAGCCGTAGGTGCGCGGACCGCCCGCAGTTTTACCCTCGCGTGCATCTTGCAGTTTTTTGCGGAGCACGCGCTCTTGAAGCTCCTCAGCTTCACCGGCGTCGTTGGCAGCCTGATAACGCGCCATACGGCGGTTAGCCGCGACTTGGAGGTCAAGCGCTTGGCCGCGCACGTAGTAGTACTGCACGCGGTGCTTGCGCGCGAGCTTGATCTGACGCTCAGTTTCTTCCGGCTTGCGGGTGAGTCGGCTGGTCGTATACGAGAGCACGATCTTGACAGGCCCAGCCTCACACTGATTCAACATTTCCTCATAGTCAGCGCGATACTCATGAGAGTTCGTGCTGGCTGAGATGTCATTGTCGATGAAGGTTCTAACTAGGGTGACGCCAAGGTAATCCGCCAGAGCGCGGACGTCTTCTTCTTGGCGCTTGACTCCTAATTCTTTGCCTTCCCGGTCGTCGCTGATGCGGAGATAACCAAAGGCGGGCTGTCCCTTAAGAGACTGGTACATCGCGGTGATTCCTTTACAAGATCAATTGTAAAGGATGCACAGAAATTTGTCGAGTACGCGATCGGAACGATCGCCGCGGCCGCTTTCGGGGCGATTCTGTACAAGGTGGTAACCGGCGACACGATTACCGGCGCGCTCACCGAACTGGTGGCGCGGGCGCTGTCGGTGAACTTCTGATGCCTGTTGCCGGCAGGGTCGGCGATACGCCCACAGTCGACCGGGCCGGCGACCGGGGCACGGTCACCGTCGAGGCGGCGCTGGCCCTGTGCTCGCTGGTGGTCGTGCTCGCGCTCGTACTTGCTGCGGTCTCGGCGGTGGCGGCGCAGTTGCGATGCGTCGACGCAGCCCGGGAGGCGGCGCGGCTGACCGCCCGGGGTGAGCAGGACAGGGCCGAGGACCTCGCTCGACGGATCGCGCCGCGTGGTGCGGCGGTTCAGGTGACCATCCGCGGCGACGAGGTCACGGCGCGGGTATCGGCGGATCCGGTGGCAGGGCTGCTGCCGGGGATCGAGGTCGGGGCCGAAGCGGTGGCGGTACTGGAACCGGGGGCGATATGACGAAATTCGCCGACGACGATCGGGGAATGGCCACGGTGTGGGCGGCGGCGGCCATCGCGGTGCTGATGAGCATGGCCGTTTTCGGGTTGCACCTGGGCCAAGCGGTCGTCGTCCGTCACCAAGCCGAGTCGGCAGCTGACCTGGCCGCATTGGCGGGGGCCGGGATGGTGGCGGCCGGTGAGCGGTACGCCTGCACCCACGCCCGCCGAGTGACCGACCGGATGCGGGTGCAGCTGGTGTCTTGCCAGACGCACGGATGGGACGTGCTGGTGGAAGCGGCCGCACGACCAGCCGGCTGGCTAGGCCGTGTCGGGGCCGCCACCGGCCGGGCGAGGGCTGGACCGGTCACATCGTGACTGCGCGGAACAGGCCCCACCCTCTTGTCGCTGTGTCCCGATGGGGGACGAGGTACCGGCGACACCTGGTCGGATGGTTGAGGCGAGAGACGTGTTGGAAGGGGGAGGGGCGATGATGAACCGCTACTACCTCGAAGTGCGCTACCAGGTCACACCGGTTGATGCGGTGGACCAGCACACCGACGCGATGCTGGACGCGCTGAGCGTGGAGCCAAACCTCATTGATCTCGACGTCGGCGCCGACCTGCGCCGTGGCTGGGTAGATGTGTGCACCACAGTCGAGGGCGAGGACGAGGCGAGCGCGCTGCGGGCAGGACTTGTTGCTGTCCGCTCCGCTGCTCTCGCCGAGGCCTAGCTCGGCTTAGGTCCGAGTTAGACCCCACGCTGGTGGGACCGGCCACACGTGATTTGCACCCGTGGCGACGAGCGGTGCCGAAAGCGCGACGAGCGGGCGACGGATAACTGTCCCGCGCAAGCGCAACGGTATTCGCATCGGGGGCCCCGAGGGACGCTCGACGCAGCAGAGCAGCCGACCAGCGACGTCACGGGGCTCGGCTATATCACGGCGGCTAGGAGAGGCTGTTGAGTGATCTCGGTACGCGGTCCCGGCGATGGAGGCGACATGGACTGGACAAACACCTGGAGAGACGCCTTCCGCACCGAGCTTCGGGCGGAGGCTATCGGATTCGCCCAGCACGGCTGGCCGGTGGTCCCCGGCAGCTACCCCCGCGGATCCCTCTGGGTAGGTATGCCCCCGTCGCTCGGCACCGGCGGGGCGCAGCACGGCTCGATGCCGGTTCACTCGGATTGGGCGCGACTGGCAGGTTGCGGTCCTGAGCGCGTCGCCGAGCTGTGGTCCGGTCATCCGTTCAGCGTGCTACTCGCCACCGGTATGGGCTTGGACGCACTCGATCTACCGGCCGAGCTCGGCCGGGCGACCGCAATCGGGTTGCGCGTCGCCGGCATTGCGGTCCCGATCGCAGCCACACCGACCGGACGGTGGCTGTTGCCGGTAGTCGGCGCTGGCTCGCTGCATCGTGAGCTGGATGACCACCCCGACGTCGTGCTGCACGCCGAGGGTGACTGGGTACCGCTGCCGCCGTCGCCCTGCCTGCCCGGTGTCGTGCACTGGCGGGTCAAACCAGCGATGTGCGGCTGGGAGTTGCCGCGGCTGGACGAGGTGACCGACGCACTGCTCGCCGCCATCGACGAGGCGCAACCGGTGGCCGCCCACCGCTGACCGCACCTATCAGGTCGCGATCCGACTGGTCGTGCCCGCGGCTTCGACGTAGGCGTCGAACAGCGCATCCAGCAACTGATTGCTGATAGGGACATTTATCCCTTGACCGATCTTAAGCAGCCGGAGGCTAGACCCCTGCGACGGTGATCGGCCGCAGGGTGTGCTCGGCCAATGCGTCAAGATCATGCGGGTCGCTGGTGAGCACGACTGGATCTGGCAAGGTGCTCGCAAAGGCCGCGACGACCGCGTCGGTCGCCGAGATCGTGCCCGCCCGGGCTGTGCAGGTGCGCAACCGTGCGCCCTCACGTGCCTGCGGCTCGTACACATCCCGTACCTGGCAGGCTCGGAGCAGCCGGTTGGTGTGGAAGTCGCGACGATGGTCACCGGTCAAGACCTCGGTCAGGACAACCGCGGGAACCTGCGCCGGCCAGTACCCGCGTCGCCGCAGCTCCACCAGGCGGGCGCGCTGACCGGCCAGCGCGCTGACACCGCCGACATCCAGGATGACCGTCATGCCGTGCGTGCCCCGCGCGCAGCATCGCCACCGCCGGAGCTTGCCGGTAACACCTGGTCCGCCCACTCACGGGCGGCGGCCGACTCCTGCTGGGGGATCGGTCCGAACTCGGCGTCCAGATCGGCGAGGTAGGCATCCAGTTCAGCGACCTTGGCGCGGCGCTCCAACTCCGCCGCCAAGGCGGTCGCGGCCAGCCGCGAGACGTTCAACCCCGCAGCCTTCGCCCGGCCCAGCAGATCGTCAGGAACCGTGATGTTCACCCTCGCCATGCGCATAGCATACACACTCCTATGCGCTGCCAGCGAGCAGTTCCTCGTTCCTGCTGCCCCTCGGACGCGAGGTATGGATCGGCTGCGGATCTGCCGAACGGGGCAACTTTTGGCGTTGCCCACTACGGCACATCCACACAATATGACACTCCTTCTCCGGAGGTCACGGACGGTGACACCATCTGGCCGGTTGCGCTTTCCAGGTCGTCGAGCAGTGCTGACGCGACATGTTCTTCCGGGACGGCGACGGCATGCTCGGCCAGCGCCGCTGCGAGGTCGGGGTCCCAGGGCGCGTCGGTCAGCCGCCCAGGCACAGGACCGTGGTCGGTGACGGCGGCGAGGTAGTCGGCGGTCGACATCCGCCACGGCAGCGCCCCGGTCCGGTCCATGACGTAGGCCGCGATGCGTAGCCCCTCGCCGTCAAAGTCACCGTGGTAACGCAGCGTCGCACCAGCGCCTCGGAGCCCGCGCAACAGCGTGACGGCCGCGGTGTTCGGCCACCCCGCGGTGCACACCAGCGGCGGACACGCCGGCCCGAACCGGTGCACCGCCATGGCGAGCACGGACGGGTTCTCGACTACGTGCACCACCGTCACGCCGGGCAGCTCAGGCGCCGTGCGCAGCTGGGCGAGCGTCACGACCACCGCCTGCCCGGCGGCGGCCCACGTCCGCAGTGTCGTCGCGAGCGCACCAGACCCGGGCGGCGTGAACCCGGCGACGAGCACCGTGGTGGACAGCTCGTCGCCGGTGACGCCGTGCAACGCCCACAGGTCCCGGCGACCCGCCGCGTCGACCGGCGGCGGCTCGTCGTGCAACGCCGCTAGTGCGCGCAGCACCGTGTTCGACAGCCGGGTGCCCTCGTCCAGCGCATGCGGGTCACCCAGCACGCGCTGCGCCAGCACCGGCAGCGGCGCCCCGCCCGCGGGCAGCTCCGCCAGCACGGCCAGCGCAGCACGACAGTGCTCGCCGGTGGTCGCGACGGACCCGCCGATCAACCCGCCACGCCGCAGCCCGTCCACCCAGCCGCGCAGCGCCGGAAGCGCGGTCACCAGCGGGTGGCCGTCGAGGTCGGCCCACAGCCCGGCGCGCTCAGCCGCGGCTGCCGCCTGCTCGGCGGGCCGGTCCCGTAGCGGACCGTGCAGGCGTTCGGTCAGCTCCCGTGCACCGAGCCCGCACCCGCGCCGCACGGCATCGTCGACCCGGGCGACGGCCACCGTGGCGGGCTCACCGGGCAGCCGGGCCAGCCCGAGCAGGTCGGCCAACGCGGTGCGCTCCGCAGGGCCCAGCCCGACAAGCCGGACGGTCCGCACCTCGCCATCCCCGGCAGCCTCGAACCGGCGCCGCAGCTCCGTCCACAGTGCACCCAACTCGGGCCGGTCGAACGCCGCCGGGTCAGCCATCTAGCAGCGCTGGTGCGCGTGTCAGTCGAACTCGCCGTGCCGGACACCCGCGGTGAACGCCACCCACCCAGCCGGGATGACGGCCAGGGCAGGTCCGGCCGGGTCCTTCGAGTCGCGAACGGCCCGGCGCCAGCCAGTCGCCGCTGACCCGTGCGGTGACCGCCTTCATGGCCCTGCGATCTTCGTCAGCAGCGCGGTGATGTGAGCCATGCCAGTGGCCTGTTTAGCGAAACCCTCCCGCGTCTCGGCGAAACCCTCGTGCATCTCGGCGCGAATCTCGGCGAAACCCTCGCGCATCTCCCGCGCCTGATCCAGCTGGGTCTCCCGCAAGGCGTTGAGGGCCTGGAGGTGGGCGCGCAGCTCAGCGCGAACCTCCGACACGTCATGGTCGGCACCGGCCGCCAGCACGCGGGCAGCGGCAGCATCTACACGGGCAGCGGTGGCCTCAGAGCTGGTGAGGGCGGTCTGCTCGCGAAGCCGCGCAACCTCGCGCTCGCGGACGGTCAGGCGAGCCTCGAAGTCATCGTCAGGATCCGGCACGGGCGTGATCCTACCGTCGGATGACGTCACGCCGGGACGAGCGCCGCGAGCGCCCATGGACAACGTACCTCGCCCTCGCCCTTCCCGGGGCACGACACGCACCACGCGGATGACCCTAACGAGAGGCGGGCGACGATTGGGCGTGCACAGGAGGCGGACACACCGTGCACGGGAGACGGACACGCGGGGTTAGGAGGGGTCGAAGAGGGTGCCTGCGGTGATCGGGGCGGGGGTGGGGTCGGCGAGGTCGGCCTGCTGCAGGGCGGTGCCGGTCCAGATGAACCGGGCGGTGGTCACGGCCTTGTCGACCTCGTCGGTGAGCAGCTGGTGGATCGCGATGCCATCCAGCTCTGCGTAGGTGCACCACTCGTGGTCCGAGGTCAGGACAGCGTCGAGGTCGAAGCCACGCAGCAGATCCAGCAGCTGGCCGCGGTTGGACGGGTCGATGCCGACGAACACCTCGTCGAGCAGCACCAGCCGCGGTGCATCCGGGGCAACCTCGTAGTGCGCCGACAGGGCGGCGAATAGCGGCAGGTGCAGCACGATCGCTTTCTCCCCGCCGGACAGTGTGCCGTGCAGCTTGCGGGTGACCTGCCGCGGGCCGGTGCCCTCACCTAAATCGACGGTGACGGTGAAGCGGTGCCAGGCGGTGTAGTCGAAGACCTGGGTGAGCTGGGCCTCCCAGCTGGCCGCGGCCTGGGTGTCACGGGCCTCGGCGATGCGCTCCCGGAAGAAGCGGTGCAGCGCGTCGCGCTCGTCGGCGGTCAGCGTGGCCGGGTCGCGCAGCAGCAGGTCCCGGGCTTGGCGGGTGCCCGGGGGTAGCTCGGGGTCGACCTGCCAGGACAGCTGCACCCGCACCTTGGACACGGTGCGGACCTTGCCCAACCGCCGGTTCATGCTGCCGACCAGCTCGTCGGCGGTACGGATCCGGTCGGCGACGTGCCGGCGGGTGTCGCCGGTCAGGGTGCGGTCGAACAGGTCGCGCTCCTCGGCGGTGAGCGCGTCGGCGGCTGCGGCGTGCTCGTCGGCCAGCAGCCGGTGCAGCGCGGCGGCGCCCAGCGGCCGGCCGTCGACGGTAGCGGTCAGCACCATGGCGTCGTCGCCGGCCTCGGTCTGCAGGTCAGCGCGGCCGGCCAGACGCTCGCGCACCTCGTGCACGGCCTCATCCAGCCGGCCCTGGGCATCGCGGAGGTGACGCTGCTCAAAGGGCTCGCTGACCCGCTGGGCGACCACCCGGGCAGCGGCCAGCGCGGAGGTGACGCCGTCGGTGAGGCCGACGTCGAGCTGGGTGTCGGCGCCCAGCGTGCCGGTGGCCAGCCGGCGGAAGGCGTCAGCGGCGGCATCGCGCTCAGCCACCGCGGCGGCGGAATCGCGCTCGTCGGTGTCCCGCTGCTCGCGCAGTCCACCGATGCGCTCCCGCAGGTCGAGCTCCCGGTCACGCAACGTGGCTCGCTCGCGCTCGATGGCGTCGATCCGGTCGGTGATCTGCCGCAGCTGCGCATCCAGCTCCCGGAACGCGACCCCGACCGACGCCTCGACGGCGTCCAGCCGGGACCGCAACCGGGCCGCCGTGTCGGCCAGTTCGTGGGCCTGGGTCGCAGCCGCCTGCGCCTGGTCGGCGGAGCGGTCGGCCTGCTCGGCGACCAGTGCCGCGCGCTCGCTCAGGTTGTCGGCAGTGGCCCGGTCGTCCAGCCAGCCGCGGGCGGTGGCGCCGAACACGCCGAGCTCGTCGCGGTAGACCTGCAACCCGTCGGCGGTGGCGGGCAACGACAGCTCGGCGGCGCGCTGGCGCACCGCCTGGCCGCGGGCCCGGACCTGCTCGCCGAGCCGATCGGTCTCGGCGACAGCCGCGGCGACCGCGTCGGCCCGGGCCGCCTCACGTGCGTCGGCCTGGTCGCGGGCACGGGCCGCGGCGCGGACCGGTTCGTGGGCCGGGCGGGCAGCCAGTTCTTGGGCGAGCTGGGTGCGGTGCTGCTCGACCTCGCTGAGCTGGGAGTCCAGGCCGACCAGCTGCCCGTCGAGGAGGTCCAGTTGCTCGTCGAGCTCGTTGAGCCGGCGGGCTCGGGCGCGTTCCCGGGCGGCGGCGCCGAGGTAGGCGGGTTCGGGTTTGGTCATCCGACCGTGCGCGACACCCAGCCGCCAGCTGCCGTCGGTACCGACCGCGGCCGGGTGGTCGGTGGTGCTGGTGCCGTACGCCACGGCGGTGAGCAGCCGCTCGATCCGGTGCGCGGCGACGGGGACATCGGCGTCCGGGACCAGCACGTCGCGCAGGGATCTGCCGGGTGCCGGGGTGCTCAGTGCGCCGTCGGCGAAGGTGTCGGCGAGGTCGTCGAGCGTCCCGTCGGGTCGTACCCAGGCGTCGAGCAGCCCGGACGCCTCGAGCGCGGCCTCGATACCGGCCCGGTCCCGATCAGGTAGGTGGTCCTTGAAGGACACCAAACGCCACAGCGGTGCCCCGGCGCGGCCATCCCGGGTAGCCCCACGGGTATACGGCGGAGGCGGCGGGAGGTCGCGCTGGGCGGCCACGGCGTCCCGGTCGGCCTGGACGCTGTCCCGCTGCGCCTGCACCGTCTGATGCTCGGCCTGCAGGCGGGTGCGCCGCGCGGTGAGATTTTCCCGCACGGCGGTGGCGGCGGAATCCACCGCAGCGGTGACCGCGGCCTCGTCGGCGGCCAGCTCGGCCAGTGCCGGCAGCGCCAGCAGCCTGCCCAGGTCCAGCAGCCTGCACTGCGTGCCCCAGCTGGACAGCGCATCAGCCAGCGCGGCCACCGCGTCGGCGTAGGCGCCTGCGGCTGCTCGGGCGCCACGCTGGGCGCTGCCGTGCTCCTCCTGGGCGGTCTCCAGGCGTTGCTCGGCACCGGCGTGGTCACGGACCGCGTCGGCGTGCGCGGCCAGCGTCGCCTGCATTGTGTCGACATCGCCACGCCGGGCGGCCAGGCCCGCCTCCAGGAGCCGCCGAGCACGGCGCAGGTCTTCGATCGTAGCCAGCTGAGTGATCAGCGCGCCCCGGCCTACGGGTTCCGCGGCGTCGGCAGAGTCCTCGCCGGACCGCCGGGCTGTCTCGGTGGCCGCGGTGGCCTTGTCGTTCGCCGCAAGGGCAGCTGCCGCGTCCTGCTCGGCCGTGCCGGCCGCGCGGGCCGCAGCCACGTGGGCGTCCTCGGCGCGGCGGCGCGCGTCGGTGGCGTCGGCCCGCAGGGTGGGGAGCTGGCTGCCCTCCTGGTAGGCCTCGGACAGCCGGATGCCCTCGGCCCTGGCGGCAAGGTCACGGTGCTCGCCAGCCAGCTCGCCGTCAGCGGCCCGGACGTCCGTGAGCTCGTCCTCGGCGCCGGCCAGCGCGGTGGCGCTGGTGCGCGCGCGGCGGGTGACGCTGTCCATCGCGCTGGTGGACTTGGTCAGGCGGTCGGCGGCCGCGCGCAGCACCCGGCGTGCGTAGCGGCGGGCCACGTCGGCGAGCCGGCGCGCGGCTGCCGCCTCTTCCTCCAAGGCGTGTAGCTGCTCGGCGTGCCGGTCCAGGCGCTCGAAGCCTTCGGCGATCTCGGCGACGTCGTCGGCGTCGACCGGTGGCAGCGAGCGGGACAGCAGCCCCGACAGCTGATCGGGGTCGAGATGCTCGGACAGCTTCGGGGTACGAAGTTGCAGCAGCGCGACGATCAGCGCCTCGTACTTCTCCCGCGTCACCCCACTGAACAGGGTATTGCGCAGAGTAGCCCGATACTCCTCAGTAGCCTGATCAAACACCCGCCCGCTCGCACCGATCGCCGCGATGAGCTCCGCTCTCGTCAGTGGTCGTCCCCCACACAACAGGTCCAACCCGCATTCAGCGGGCTCAGCGGGGTTATCGAGGTCCGAATAACCCCGCTGAGCCCGCTGAATGCGGGAGGGGTGGATTTGGAGGGTGGTGGTGAAGTAGGTGGCGGCGACCGTCGATGTGGAGGTGGTGGCTTGGAGGCGGGCGCCGCAGGTGAAGAAGTGTTGCGCGCCGTCGGGGGTGGTGCGGGTGAACTCGAGCCACACGTAGCCGACCCGGCTGGCGTTGGGGTAGCTGTCGCCCATCAGGTTCCAGTGCATGGACCGGTCGCTGCCGAAGGTGGACAGCCGGTGCGCGCGCAGGTTGGCATCGAGCAGGTAGGGCAGCAGCAGCTCCAGGGCCTTGGACTTGCCGGTACCGTTCGCGCCGCGCAGCAGCAGCCGACCGTGATGGAAGCCGAACACCTCGTCGAGGTAGCGCCAGATGTTGACGATGCCCGCCCGGTGCGGCCGCCACCGTCCAGTGTGGACCTGAGCTAGGTCGGTAACTGTCACAACGCTGCCTCCCCGGGAGAGAACGTGCCGGCGGCCTGCACCACCGGGGTAGCGACGGCGAACCGGGCGGCCGCCGGGCGAGCGCACACCCCGCCACGCTCGCGGGCGGCGAGCTTGAAGGCGCACAGCACGTCCACCGCGTCAGCGGCCAGCCGGGCCGCGCCGTCCTCGGAGCGGTAGGTCTTGGCCCAGCTGGGGAAGCGCTCCAACAATGCCCCAGCATGGCCGGCCAGTTCGGTGTCAACCACCGGGCGGCCCGCGCCGACCAGATGGTCGAGCAGCACCAACGCGGCGATCTTCGGATGCGACGCGTCGTCGGGAAAGCGCTGGTCGGTGGCCAGCCCGTCGGGGTCGACGAGCAGGTAGCCCTCGGCCCGCTCCTCGAAGACGAACCCGGCCTGCTCGGCGGCCTGGCGGACCAGGCGACGCCCGGTCGGGCTGGCCAGGTAGCCGAGCTGAGCCTCGGTGAGCTCGTCGCGGTAGACGACCGGGTCGTCGAGCAGCGCCCGGGTGATGCTGTGCCGCAGCCACAGGTTGCGTTGCGCGTCGGCGACCTCACCCCCGTCCGGGGCGGCCCCGTAGCGTGGCTCCCTGGTCAGCTCAGCCAGATCATCGAGATCCACAGTGGACGGGGCGTGCGGTGCGGCGAGCAGCCGCAACAGCAGGGTGGTGTCCACCTGGAAGAGCACCTTGGCAGCATCGGAGTCCAGGTAGGACTCGGCGGTGCCGTCCAGCGCCCGCAGTGCGCCGGCCCGCTCCAGCAGCTTCAGTGCGTCGACGAAGGCGGCCCGCTCCGATCGGCGGGCAGTCTGGAACGACTCGATGTCGGATTCCGCCGCGGTGGCGTGCGCGACCCGGTCGGCGAGCAGCCCGATGGTGGTGACCGGGGTGGCGAGCAGCTCGGCGCAGACGATCGCCAGCAACGTGTAGCGGCGACGGTCGAACGGGGCCCGGCCGGTGCGCGCGCGGCGCAGCGGGCGGGTGGCGTCGATCTCCGGGCGAACCTTGAGCAGCCGGGCGTAGCCGTCGCGGGCCTCCACGACCAGCCGCCAGCCGCAGTGCTCCTCGAACCAGCGGGCCAGCGCGTCGCGGCGGCGGCGCACCAGGTCGAACCCGGTCGGGTCGGCGGCGACCGTGAGCAGCGGGTGGACCAGCAACAACCGGATCGCCCGGGAGGTCTCTTCGGCCTCCACCCGGTCCAGCTGGCTACCGAGGTTGCTCATGCCCCACCCGCCACAGCTCTCGGCACCTCCGAGCCCAGGACCCGGACGTCGATGATGTAGTCCGGGCCGGTGAAGGTGCCCTTGGGGGTACGAAGGGTGGCGCAGGACCCATCGGCGGCCGCTCGTAGCACCAGCTCCACCCGGCCGTCGGCGGACATGCCCCGGCGGTGGCCGGCGGCATCGGGCGGGGCACTCAGGGCACGGCCGAGCAGTTCCAGCAACCGTTCGAATCGGCCGTGTTCCAGGGTTCCCAGGCCCGACAACCGCACCGGGCCGGTGGTGGACAGCCGCCCCCAGGCGGCCTCCAGCTCGGCGCGCTCGTGGGCGGCCCGGTGCTGCCGGGCGCGGCGCAGCTCACGGACGTCCCGGACGGTGGCCGTGCCGCCGGTGCTCTCCACCCGGCCGCGAGTCCGCAGATGCGGGGAGACCGGCACCCGCGGCGCATCGGCCCACGGGGTGGCAGCGGGCACCAGATCCTCATCGTCCAGGCCGAGCTGGGTGTGCCGAGCGGGCCACAGGCCGAACGCGGCGGCGGCCAGCCGGTGGGCGTCGGCGCTAGTGGGGCAGATCGCGAAGGCGCGGGCCAGGGCGCGAAAATCGGCTGCTGCCGACGAGGCCCGGCGGCGCGCCTCGGTGTGCCGCTCCAAGACCCGCATCAGGGCGACGATCGCGCGGCGGGCGACGTCCTGCAGGGCCGCGGCGCGCGGCGCACTGCCGTCGGTGGGGCGAAACCAGGCCCGCAGACCGTCCCATTTCGCGGCGCGCTGCTCCAGCCAGGCGATGGACGGGTCGGTGCGGGGCAGGGCGGGCAGGTCGGCACCGCGCAGTGCCCGCTGTTGCAGGTCGGGCAGGCCGTGCGCCTCGATCCGGGCCACCGAGGCGGCGATGGCACGCTGGCGGTTGTCCAGGTTGGTGACGAACTCCTGCAGGTAGGCGATGGTGGCCTGCTTGACCTCGTGGAAGGTGTCCAGGGCGCCGGAGTCGTCACGCAGCAGCCGTTGCAGCTCGCCGTTGAACTGCTTGACCCCGGCGACCAGCGACTCCAGATGACCTTCGAGCTCGGCCAGCGTGCTGTAGACCCGCCGGTCGGTGGCCGTGGGGTCGGTGAGCATCGCGGCGAGCTCGTCGAGGCGCTCGGCGATGGCGTCGAGCACGGCGGTCTGCAGTGCGCCGGTGGCTTCCAGCACCGCGGCGGCACGGGAGAAACCTTCCAGGGCGGCCTCGCCGTGGCGGGTCAGTGAGTAGCGCAGGTTGTTGCGCTCGAAATCCTCGGCGGTGGAGTAGTGCGCAGCGTGGTCCTGGGTGCGGTCGATGAGCTGCCAGTCGCGCAGCTGGTCGAGCACCGGCACGAGGTCCTCGTCGGTCACCGGGGTGAAGTGGCCGACGGTCGGCAACCGGGCTGCGACGTCACCCAGCGTCAGCCAGGTCTCCAGCCGCTCGTTGGCCGCCCCGAACGCGTAGAGCACCGCAGTGTTGAGCTCGGCCCGCTCCGTGGTGGCGAAGCGGAACAGCTCAACGGGTAACCGGGGGCAACGTGCCACGGGCGCACACCGTAGTGGCTTGCCTGCGCTCACCTCTGGCGACCACGTCACGTCACAAGCGGAGCGGATCGCTTCACCCGGGACCCCGCTGTGGCGATGTAACCCAAACAGCGCGCATCATTTAGGTGAACTTAGGCTCCTTTGCTTCTTTTCAGAAAACGGTGCAGCGCACAAATTTCGAAACCATCGAGCTCGGTGTGCCGTAACTGTTGCCACGAAAAGTAATCTGTAGCGATCAACTACCTGGCCGCGATATGACCAATGTCGCCACTTCTGTAGCCACGCACTCAGCGGGACCGCCGCGAAGGCCTGACCATGCACGCTTCGACCACGACGACAGCCAGGCGATCCAGCCGCAGCCGCGGCCCGTGGCCGGCGATCGGGCTCAGCGTGCTCGCTTTCGCGGCCGTCCTCACCGCAGCCGTCTACCTCCCTGGCTGGCTGGCCCGCGGCCCGCAGACCCCGCCGGCCCAGCCGGGGGCGGCCAGCCTGGAACAGGTCCAGCTCGCACAGGCCCGATCGCAGGCGGCCCTGGTCGCCGCCGAAGACGCCCGGCTGCGCGCCCAGCTCAGTGCCATCCCCGTTATCGGCCCGGCATACCTCGACCGCGAACACGGCGCACCCACCCTCGTCCTCACCGCCCGCCGCACCCCCTACACCCTGACATCCCTGCTGCTGGAAGGAGCCGCCCAACGCATCGACGCCACCACCTTCGCCTTGACCAACTCGGTCCTGGTCGGCCCGGGCGCCCGGCTGACCCTGGACGCTCCCGGCACCACGCTGCGGATGACCAGCACCCCCACCGGCTTCACCTCCCTGGTGGGCTGGAACGGCTCCATCGAGCTCACCGGCGCCCCGGGCCGTCCACTGACGCTGACCGGCTGGGACCCCGCCACCAGCAGGCCCGACCAGCAGGTCACCGACGGCCGCGCCTACCTCCGGGTCGCCGGCTCGGACCTGCAAACCGACTTCGCCGCGCTCTCCCACCTGGGCTTCTGGAGCGGCCGCACCGGCGGTCTGGCAGTCACCGGCAGCGAATCCGCGGCCAGCACCGGATCGATCACCAACACCGCCGTGCGCGCCAACCATTACGGGCTGTTCAGCTCCGACAGCGACGGACTCACCATCACCAACAGCGTCTTCGACGACGCCACCGCCGACGGGATCTTGCTGCACAAAGGCTCGGCCGGTACCACTATCCGCACCAGCGCCGCCCGCGGCAACGCCGGCAGCGGCATCGTCACCGACCGCGGCGCCTCGGCAGTGACCCTGCGCCAGGTGACCGCGGAAGGCAACGGGCGCGACGGAATCCGATTCGATGGGCGGCCGCTGGCCGACCAACCCGGGCCCTCCGGTGCCTCCCTGGACGGCCAACGCGGCTTCCACGTCCAGGACTCCACCGCACGCTTCAACAGGGGCAACGGCGTGCTGGTCTGGGATGCCGACGATACCGTCGTGGCAGGCATGTTGGTGGTCACCAACGCCGAAGGCATCGTCGTCCGTGGAGCGGTGAACCGCGCCCGGATCAGCGCCAACACCGTCACCTCCTCGGCCGGTACCGCGATCGCGGTCCGTGACGGTGCCACTGGCGTGACTGTCGATCACAACACCGTCGCCAGCGCCGACACCGGGGTCCAGGTTCAGGCCGCCAGCGCGCACGTGCATGACAACACCGTGATCGGCGCCCGGATCCACGGCATGTCCTTCCAGGGCGCCACCCAGGGATCAGCGGCACACGGCAATACTCTGGCTGGTAGCGGCCCCAGCGGCGTGGACCTGGCCCGGCTCGACACCGGCGTCGCGGTCAGCGTCTCGAACAACTCCGTCGATCAATGGCAGGTCACCATGAGCATGAGCGACCGCCTGCGCCGGCTGTTCCTGGACCGCCCGCTGCTCGCCATGTGGACGTTGTTGCTGGTGGCGCCCATCGTCGCGTCGCTGCTCAGCCGACGCCATCGGCGCCATCGGCGGCTTGCCCAGCCCTATCCCGACCATCCAGCCTCGCCCCATGCCACCAACGAATCAACACCGACCGTGGCGCGCTTCGACACCCCCGTGTCCCCGCGGTGAACACCGACTTGGTGCCCGCTGCCCCGCCGGGCCGACACGCTGACGGTAGTCCTCAGTGATTGCTAACGGTAGCGTTTGACCGATGCTATCGGTAGCGTTGGATTGCCGCTAGCGGTAGCGTAGAGACTGTGGACGGCTACGCTGGACGGATCGTCGACGACGAGCTCAACGATCTTCTCGCCGGTCTGCCCGCGATCAGTTTGGAGGGCCCCAAGGGGGTCGGCAAGACCGCGACGGCCCAGCGGCGGGCCGCCACCACTCTGGCACTCGACGACGTCAACCAGGTGGAGCTGCTGGTTGCCGACCCGGCTCGGCTGGACACCTCCCAGACCCCGGTGTTAATCGACGAGTGGCAGCGGCACCCTCCGGTGTGGGACCTGGTGCGACGCAGCGTCGACCGTGACCCGCGCCCCGGGCGGTTCTTGCTGACTGGCAGCGCCACTCCGCGCAACGCACCGATCCACTCCGGCGCAGGCCGGATCGTCCAGCTACGGATGCGCCCGATGTCCCTGGCCGAGCGCGCCGTCGAGCGACCCACTGTGAGCTTGCGTTCCCTGTTGACTGGCACCGTTGCCGACATCGGCGGTGACACGGCGGTCACCCTGGGCGATTACGCCGACGAGATCGTCCGGTCCGGTTTCCCCGGGATTCGGCGGCTACCCGCTCGTGCATCTCGGGCTCAGCTGGACGGCTACCTCACCCGCATCGTCGAGCGGGAGTTCCCGGAGTTGGGTCACCCCGTCCGGCGACCGGCGACTCTGCGCGCCTGGCTTCGTGCCTACGCCGCGGCCACCTCCACCACCACCGCCTACAACGCAATACTGGACGCCGCTACCCCGGGCGAGACCGACAAGCCCGCGAAGACCACCACGATCGGGTATCGCGACGTCCTGACGCAGCTCTGGCTACTCGAACCGGTGCCGGGATGGTTGCCGAACCGCAGCGTCTTCGCGCGGCTCGCCCAGGCACCCAAACACCACCTGGCCGACCCGGCCCTGGCGGCCCGGCTACTGGGCACCAACGGCGGTGCCCTGCTGGCAGGTCGCGATCCGGCCCGGGCTTCGGCATTCGAGGGGCCGTTGCTCGGTGCGCTGTTCGAGTCGCTCATCACGCTCAGCGTCCGGGTGTACGCCCAGGCGGCCGAAGCCTCCGTGCACCACCTGCGCACCCGCAACGGCGACCACGAGATCGATCTCATCGTGGAGCGCGACGACGGTCGGGTGCTGGCAATGGAGGTCAAGCTCAGCCCATCGGTGGACGAGGCCGACGTCAAACACCTGCGCTGGTTGCGCGAGCGGCTCGGAGATGACGTGCTGGATTCCGTCGTGATCACTACGGGACGGCACGCCTACCGCCGAGCTGACGGGATCGCGGTGGTTCCGGCCGCGCTGCTCGGTGCGTGAAGCGTGCCGCACACGTACAGGCGAGCATCAGGAGTCGACACACCGAGCACCAGAGCACGACACGCCGGGGGTGGGGGTGGGGTTACGGTGGGGGGTCAGGGATGCTGAGATCGTCGTAGGCGTACCAGTCGCTGGCGTCGAGAACGTCTGCGGGTCGCAACGGCGCTCCCAGGAGCGTCACCATGGTGTCGTCGAGCCGGTGGCCGAGCGGGGCGTCGGCATCAGCCGCAGTGGGTCGGTACTCCCGGCCGTTTTGGACCATCCACGCTTCCCAGATCCGGTCTGCGTTGCAGTGATTGAGGTAGAAGACCGGGTCGTTCGGCGACGTCCCGGGGGCCATGTCCCCACCCACCCAGACGTGCACCCGGTTGTGCATCTGTGAGTTTTCCAGGACGGGATCTTCGGGCGTGGGGGGGCGCTGCAACCAACCCTCGACCTTGTTGCGGAAACTCTCGCTGGCCGAGCCCCACGGTGGTCCGTCATAGCTCTTGTCCTCAAGCGTCCACCTGAGGTCGCCGATGGTGGGCAACTTCGGGGTGTCAACGCCGGCATCGCGCGCCAAGCGGCGCCCTTCGATCGACATAAGACGATCACCGTTATCTTCGATACGGAGGCGCATGTCCCCCAGCGGCCCGCTGATCACGTCACCGCGGGACTCACCCAGGTACTGCTCGCTCCACAGATCACCTTCGCGCTGCTCGGTCTCGGACAGCTCGCCGTGCGCGGCCCAATCCCAGTACGGCAAGGCGGTATCGGAGTCGGTGACACGTTGGAGCTGCTCTTCCAGGCGGATGAGGAACATCCGGTGCCATGGCAGGAAGATCGGCCCTCCGTGAGCGAGGTTGCGCAACGCCTGCAGCGGCGGGGTGACGATCTGCATCGCGACGTAGTGCCAGATGACGAACAGGTCCCACACCGACAGTTCTTGGTTCAGGCCGGACATGCGCAACAGGGGCACGGCCGGCCTCAGCTGCTGGTAGAGATCTCCGGCCGTGATACCCGTGTCCGCCCGGTTCAGCTCCACCACGGCCGCCAGGTACCGGTCCCGGGCGTCGTCTGATGTCAGGATGTTGCGTCTCGTCACCGTCATGGCCGAGCCTCCTCGATCAGCGCGCCGAGCTCGTCGGCCACCTGCGGCTTGGACCCGAAGTGGTCGACCACCAGCCGCAGCATGTCCATGGCCGAGGGCACCGCGTACTGCGGCAGGCCGTGGTAGTGGACCCGCCCGTCGTCGAGGACCTCCAACATCCCCTTGAGCGGCTCGCCGTCGATCGTCACCAGGTAGGTGGTCTCGATTCTGATCTCCCGGCCCCGGTGGGTGACGGTCCGCACCGTCCTCGTCACGCCGGGCTCCTGGTGACCCCCGTGCCCGTGGTCGTCGTGGCCGCCGCTCGTCTCCGGCAGCCCGTAGCCGCCCGCACGCGCGGCCTCCAGCAGCGTGACCGCGTCTCGTTGTTCCGGCCCAGCCTGCGCCATCGCACACCTCTCCTGCCTTGTGCTCACGTGCGGTGCTCACAGCCTTGTGCTCACACAGATAAGAGCCCGTAGCGTGGCGTGCTGATACATCGATGCGGCTCACGTCCCGCATTCAGCGGGCTGAGCGGGGTCACGGCGGGTCGAATAACCCCGCTCAGCCCGCTGAATGCGGAGGCGACGACCTGAAGGAAGAATCATGAACGTGCTGATCGCGCGGGTGCGGGTAGCGCTCCCGGTGCTCGGGGTGTTGCTGGTTCTGGTGGGGTTGTTCGCGGATGTCGGCTTGCTGGAGCTGGTCGGCTTCGTGGTGCTGGTTGTCGGGATGGCTTGCTACTTCGTGCTCGGCCGGGTGCGGGCGGCGCCCCTGCGGGTGCGGCTGCCGGTCATTGGACGATGGGTGGCGCTGAACAGCCCAGCAAACCGGGTACCCAGCCACGGACTGCACGCCTACGGCCAGACCTACGCCCTGGACCTGGTGCACGAGCCCCCGGACCGGCTCCGGCCGTCCTTCGGCTCAGGACCCGGTTTCCGGCCGCCTTCGGAATTCCCCGCGTTCGGCCAGCCCGTGCTTGCCCCCGCAGACGGAGTGGTGGTTCGGGTACGCGACCGAGCCCGCGACCACCGCAGCCGCAACTCCTGGGCGGGAATCGGCTACCTACTCATCGAGGGGACGGTGCGCGAAGTGCTCGGTCCCGACCGGATCTTCGGCAACCACATCGTGCTCGACCTCGGCAATGGGGTGTATGCGGCGCTCGCGCACCTGCGGCACGATTCCGCCCGGGTCAAGCGCGGTGACTCGGTGCGGGCCGGCCAGCACATCGCCGACTGCGGCAACTCCGGCAACTCCACCGAGCCGCATCTGCACGTTCAGCTGATGGATCACCCCTGGGTGGCCGTCGCTGCCGGGTTGCCGATCGAGTTCGAGAACTTCGATGTCGACGGGCAGCGCCGGTCCGGGGTACCCCGCAACGGAGAGCCGTTCGTGGTGACGTCGCCCGGTGGTGGAGGGCCATTGTCGCCGGAGGCGGGCTGACGAACTACCGCCCCGCCTGCTCGCTACGCCAGGCGGGGGTTAGCATGCCGCCGCGAGCAGCACCGGGGAGTGGCCCTCAGGCCAGGCACTGAAGGGGAATTCGATCACCATTCTCAGCAGTGGAAGCGGGGAAGCCACCGGCACCCAAGAACCGTTCGGCAGGGTCGCGATCTCTGAGATCGCCGTTACAGCGCGATGAGACCTCATCCACACGGCGTCCTGCTGCGGGTGCTCGTGTCGTGCCTGGTTGCGCTGGCTGCGTGCGGGACAGTCGGACCGACGACCACTCCCGCCGCCTCGCCGTCGGTCCTGTCGCCGGTCACGACACCAGAGACCACCAGTCCCGGCTCGGCACCGCTCACCACGCCGGCACGGATAACCGTGGTGCTCGACCCAGGACACAACGGCGCCAACGCGTCGCACCCGGCGGAGATCAACCGCCCGGTCCCCAACGGCCGGGGTGGCACCAAGCCGTGCAACACCACCGGCACCTCCACCAATCGCGGCTACGCCGAGCACGCCTTCAACTGGGACGTCGCACTCCGGGTCCGCGATGCGCTGACCGCGCGCGGGGTGCGGGTGGTGTTGACCCGACCCGACGACGCAGGGGTCGGCCCGTGCGTGAACGACCGCGCCGCGATCGCGAACCGGGCGGGCGCCGACGCGGTGGTCTCCATCCACGCCGATGGGGCGGCGTCGTCCGGGCGCGGTTTCCACGTCGCCTACTCCGATCCGCCATTGAACGACAGCCAGGGCCCTCCGTCAGTGGCGCTGGCCGAATCGCTGGCCGGGGCGTTGCGCGGGGCCGGCTTCTCCGCCGCTGGTTACATCGGTTCCGATGGGCTGGACTCCCGGTCGGACCTCGCCGGGCTGAACCTCGCCGAGATCCCGGCAGCGCTGGTCGAGTGCGCCAACATGCGAAATCCGGAGGAGGCCGCGCTGGTATCCAGTCCGACCGGCCGGGCCCGCTACGCGGCTGCCATCGCCGACGGCATCATGGCCTGGCTCACCTCGCGGTAAGGCGGATCACCCGCCGACCCCTGCTCGCTCTGGCTGCGCCGAATGCCGCGGCTGCTCGCCAAGCTGCAGATGGAGCGACGCACTCAGGTCGCGGTGTTCGGCGCGACTATGCGCGACCAGGGCGCGCTCCCGCAGCACCCGGATAGTTCAGCTCGACTTCGATCCGCGTGGTGCACCTCCCGAGTGGTCACCGGCTCGTCGGCGGACGCCCATGCTGCGGGTCGTGCGGCAGTAGCTCCAACCGGATCCGGTCGGGCCTGAGCGGGATCACCCGGACGTCGGCCACACCGAGGTCGTAGGCGATCGTCGAGGTGTGTGCGGAAAAGTCGTCGGGCGACTGGCCCGGCAGGATATGAATGTCCAGCCCCACGGGGGGACCGGCGGTCACCGCGACCACCTCCGGAACGTGCAGGATCCGCCCGCCGCCGATGCTGAATTCGACATAGGTCAACCCGAGCCCGGTGAAGATGTCCTGCACACGCTGGGCGAGCCGCTGATCTCGAACGCGTTGCCGTCGCTGCAGGTCTTGACTGTGACGCCACTTCAGTGGGTGTCGTAACCGGGAAAGCCGGGGGGCGGCTGCTGCTGCAACGACCGTCCCGCTCCCGTATCCGTGCCGGTGCTTGATCATCACGTTCGGGCCGGGCCGCAGCAAACTCTCGTGACCGGTGTCCGACCACCGTACGAGGTAGACGACGCCATCCGGGTCGTCAGCGACTCCCCGGATCTCACCTTTCCGCACTGGCTGATCCAGCCCCTGCGACGTGATCATGATCTCGTCACCGATCTGGGTGGTCATCGGTGCCTCCTTCGGCGTTGTACCGGGATCCATCCGGTCGCTTGCTCTCCATCGTGCGCGATGCGGACCGGACCGACAGTGCACGACGTCACGTCTGCCAGGGACATAAGACCCGGCGGCTCCAGCCCTGGAGCGGTGGCGCCGAAACGCTGGTCCAGATGGAAGCAACGGCGAATCATCGGGCAAGAGGAGACACGCCCGAGACACGCAGTGAGCGGATCAGAAACCAGAGGTGAAGCGAGCGGGGCTGGCCGGATCTCGGGTGCTCTCAGCCTCCCGAGCTCAACAACAGTGCTGTCCGGCCGGCCTCCGACAGCACTGCTGTTGAGCTCGGGAACCGGAGGGTTGATCACAAACCCGAAGACAAGCCGACCGGCTGGTCGGGTGCTCACCGAGCCGACGTGGTACGCGGGCGGATCCCGCCCGACTCGCGCCGCGGGGCCTGGCAGGGCAGCCAGGCCCCGCGGCCTACTACCGTCGGCGAGGTGATGAGCAGCCCCCACCACGTCGCCGTCGTCCTGGCGCAAGCCGTCCCCGGAGTGGTGCACGCCGGGGTCGCCCATTCCACCTTGCAACGAGCCTGATCGGGCGCGTCATGGGCGCAGAACTGGCGCGGCTCTGGCGGGTGCAGCAACCGGGGCCGATGGACACCCAGCCGCTGCGGCCAATGCGGGAGCCGCCGCCCCGGCCGGCCGCTGATGAGCTGCTGTTGCGGGTGCTGGCCTGCGGGGTGTGCCGCACCGACCTGCACGTCACCGAGGGCGATCTACCGGTCCACCGGCCCGGTGTCGTTCCTGGCCACGAGGTGGTCGGCGAGGTCATCGGATGGGGGGAAGGCGGGGCGGGCGAATTCGAGGTGGGCCAGCGGGTGGGTATCGCCTGGCTGCGCCACACCTGCGGACGGTGCCGGTACTGCACCCGCGGGTTGGAGAACCTGTGTCCACACTCGACCTACACCGGCTGGGACGCCGATGGCGGCTACGCCGACTACACCACGGTGCCCGCCGGCTACGCCTACCCACTGCCCGGCGGCTACCCCGACACCGAACTCGCGCCACTGCTGTGCGCAGGCATCATCGGGTGGCGGGCCCTGCAGCGGGCCGACCTGCCACCCGGCGGCCACCTGGCCCTCTACGGCTTCGGCGCCAGCGCTCACCTCACCGCCCAGATCGCCCTGGCCCAAGGCGCCACCGTGCACGTACTGACCCGCAGCTCACAGGCCCGCGAACTCGCCCTGGAACTGGGCGCAACCTCGGTGGGTGGGGCCGCCGACCCACCGCCGGCGCCGGTGGACTCCGCGATCCTGTTCGCCCCCGCCGGAGATCTCGTGCCGCCGGCCTTGGCGGCTCTCGATCGGGGCGGCACCCTGGCAGTGGCCGGCATCCACCTGACCGACATCCCGGTGCTGCACTACCAGCAGCACCTCTTCCAGGAGCGCCAGATCCGCAGCGTCACCGCCAACACCCGCCAAGACGGCCACGACTTCCTGCGCTTCGCCGCCGAGCACCGGCTGCATGTGGTGACCACGCCGTACCCATTGGACCAGGCCGACACGGCACTGACCGATCTCGCGGCCGACCGCGTACACGGTGCCGCCGTCCTTATCCCCTGACCAGCGAAGGTCACGCAGGCGCGGTGATGTGGTCGGGAACATGGGTCTGTGCCTCTCGCGGTGGCCGCTGGTAGCCATGCGACGGTGGTCGTAGCCGCCGGTCAGCTTCACGCCCAGTGCTGTCAGCCCGGTGAGCAGAGGTCGACGGCCTTGGCCGCCAGTACGTGGGCGGCGGCATCGTTCACCCGGGACTCGGGTAGGGATCCGGCTGCGACGGCCTGCTCAAGGTGATCGAGCACCTCAGTGAGCCGTTCCGTCGTGATCCACAGTGCCATGTCCACCCCGGCCGCGAGGGATTGACGGACGGCCTCAGCCAGGTCGACCCGGTCGGTGATGGCCGCCATGGCAGCGAGATCGTCGGTGACCACCAGGCCGTCGAAACCAAGCTGGTCGCGCAACAGCGCGAGTGCCGCCGGGCTGAGGCTCGCGGGGGTGCCCGGCTCGGTGAGCCTGGGTACGTCGAGGTGGCCGACCATCACCGCAGCGGGCTGACCGTCGAGCAGCTGCCGGTAGGGCAGCAGGTCGACCTCGCCCAGCTCGGCCAACGGTGGTGTCCGGACGGCCCCCCGGTGCGAATCACCGGTAGCTCGCCCGTGCCCGGGGAAGTGCTTGAACACCGGCAGCACACCAGCGTCGCGCAGTCCCCGGGCGAATGCGCCGGCGTAGCGGGCCACGATCTTCGGGTCGCTGCTGAAAGAGCGATCCCCGATCACGGCCTTGTTCGGTTGCCTAGAGACGTCAACGCTGGGTGCGAAGTCGACGGTGACCCCGCGGGCGCGCAGCTGGCTGCCGCGCTTCGCGGCGAGCTGATAGACCTGCTCGACGGACAGGTTCGCCGCCATGGATCGGGCACTGGGCAGCTCACCGTCCAGCGCGTCGATCCGCTGCACCCGGCCGCCCTCATCATCCACGGCCACCGCCACCGGCAACACAGCGGCGGCCTGCACCTGCTCCAGCGCCCCGTCGGAGAGCAAGCCGGTGGCGGAGCCGGGCAGGAAGATACCGCCGACCTGCTCGGAGGTGACGACAGCGAGCGCCTCCCGGGGCCCCCGAGCGTCTACCCCGACCATCAACAGCTGGGCCAGCCGGCGCCGCAGCGGCAGCTGCTCGATGGCTGAGTCCTGAGTGCACCGCATCAGCTCAACCGGCGGCGCTACCGGAGCCATCGGCGGCGCTACCGGGGCAACGGCGCGGGCAGATCTGGGTACTGGAGGTTCAGCCCCTCCCTGCGCTGCCAGCACGCCCACGACGACCGCCGCCCCGCAGATCAGGAGCAACATCACCAGAACCGACCACTGCGTGCGTGATCGTCCCGATCGGTGTGTCCCCGAGTGGTGTGTCCCCGAGTGGTGTGTCCCCGAGTGATGTGTCCCCGAGTGATGTGTCACCGCGTGACAGCTCTTGCGTCGGCCCAGGCGAGCAGGGCGGCAGGGTCGGGGTCGGGTGCGGCGTCGAGGTCCCAGCCGGTGCCCGAGCGGGCCAGCCGGTACCACTGCCCGTCCTGGCCGAGCCGCAGCTGCACCCCCCCGCAGGTGATCCGGTTACGCCACACGCGAGTCACGCCGAGCCCGCCCAGCGCTGCCCGGCCCTCGGCAAGAGCGTCGGCGTCGGGCTGCCAGGCGTCGTGCAGCACCGCGAGACCGCCGCAACCGCCGTGGCGCCAGGCGATCGCGTCGGACGCCAGGTCGCGTGACGGCACCCGAGCGGCCGTGGCTAGTGCGCCGAACTCCGGCCGGCCGAGCAGGGCCGCGCCGCGGCGGGCCAGGTCTTGCCGTTCGTCCAGGGCCAGGCCGCCGTCACCGGTGCCGTCGGCGAGTTGCAGGCAGCGGGCTGCGGCGTCGGCGGCCAGAGCCACCAGGTCCTCCCGGGACAGCCCGGGCGGCGGGTCGGTGGGCAGCACCGCGGGCCGGCCGGGCCGCGGCGGGGGCAGCGGCGGGGCGGGCAACGGCGCGGCCAGGCGCTGGTAGGCCTCGCGAGCCGGGACACCCTCGTCAACGGCGGGCGGTCCCGGTGTCGCGGCAGGTGCCAGGCCGGTGCGGCGGCGGGCCCGCAGCCCGGCGAGGACCTCGTCGCGGTCCCGGCCGCGCAGCCGGAGCAGCGCGAACGGGTCGGTGTCCAGCGCATCGGCGACCAGGTAGCAGACGGCTGCGGCGTGCTTGCACGGGTCGGCCCAGTCCGGGCAGGAGCAGCGGGGCTGCACCTCCCCGGCGCCGGGCAGCAGGTCCAACCCGGTGGCGGCAACGTCGTCGGCGACCGCAGGAGGCAGCTCCCCGTCGACCAGCGCCGCGGTGTGCCCGAGCTCGGCGGCGACGGCGTCGAGCACCCGGTCCCACTCGGCGGCGTCGAGCTCCCGGACCCGCACCGTCACCTGATAGGGCCGGGCCCGGCTGCCCTGCACATCGGCTCGCACCAGACCGGGCGTGATCTGCAGGGCGTCGACGGTGCCGCGCCGGGCGTAGCCCCGGCCGCGGGACAGCCGGTTCGGATCCAGCCGGGCCCGCTGCTCCAGCGCCTCCAGCCAGGCCCGTCCCCACCAGGTCGCGCCGAAACCCCGCCGGCTACCACGCCCGGTCGCGGGTGGCGGCCGGTGGCCGGCGCGAGCCGGCGGGTAGCGGCGCTCCCACCTCATGATGAGCTCCCCAGACGGACCAGATCGGCCAGCTCCGCAGTGGACAGTTCGGTGATCCAGCCCTCGCCCGCGCCGACCACCGCGTCGGCCAGCTCCCGTTTGGTGGACAGCAGGGTGGCGATGCGGTCCTCGACGGTCCCCTCGGTGACCAGCTTGTGCACCTGCACGGCGCGCTGCTGGCCGATCCGGTAAGCGCGGTCGGTGGCCTGATCCTCCACCGCCGGGTTCCACCAACGGTCGTAGTGGATCACGTGACTGGCCCGGGTGAGGTTCAACCCGACGCCGCCGGCTTTGATCGACAGCAGCAGCACCGGCGCGGCACCGTCCTGGAAGTCGGCGACCATCTGCTCACGGCGCCGCGCGGGTACCCCGCCGTGCAGGAACAGCGTCGGGACGCCGCGCGCGGCCAGGTGCGCCTGCACCAGCCGGCACATCTGCACGTACTGGCTGAAAACCAGGACCGACTCGCCCTCGTCGAGGATGACGTCCAGCAGCTCGTCGAGGGCGGCGAGCTTGCCCGAACGTCGCGGCAGCGGGCCGTCCTCGTGCAGGTACTGCGCGGGGTGGTTGCAGATCTGCTTGAGCGCGGTGAGCAACCCGAGCACCATCCCGCGCCGGGCGATGCCCTCGGACGCCTCGATCTGCGCCAGCGTCTCGCGGGTGACGGCCTCGTAGAGGGTGGCCTGTTCGGTGGTCAGCGGCACCACCCGGTCGGTCTCGGTCTTGGCCGGCAGCTCGGGGGCGATGCCGGGGTCGGACTTGCGGCGGCGCAGCAGGAACGGGCGCACCAGGCGGGACAGCGCGGCCGCCGCGTCGGGGTCACGGTAGCGTTCGACCGGGACGGCAACGCTGCGGCGGAAGTCCTCCAGCCGGCCCAGCAGCCCCGGGGTGGTCCAGTCCAGCACCGACCACAACTCCGTGAGCCGGTTCTCCACCGGGGTGCCAGTGAGCGCTACCCGGGTCGCAGAAGAGATCGCCCGCAGCTCCCGCGCGGTGCGCGACAGCGGGTTCTTGGCGTGCTGCGCCTCGTCGGCCACCATCAGGCCCCAGTTCAGCGCCGCGAGCTGGGGCCGGTCCCGGCGCACCACGCCGTAGCTGACCAGCACGACCTCGTCGTCGGCAACGTCTTCGAGGTGCCGGTCGCCGCCGTGGTAACGCCGGACCGGCACGCTGGGCGCGAAGCGGGCCAGCTCGCGCTGCCAGTTGCCCAGCAGCGACGTCGGGCACACCACCAGCGTCGGCCCGGCTCGCAGCGCCCGGCGGTGCAGGTGCAGCGCGATGAGCTGCACGGTCTTGCCCAGCCCCATGTCGTCGGCCAGGCAGCCACCCAGCCCGAGGTCACACATCTGGGCCAGCCAGGCCAGCCCGCGCCGCTGGTAGGGGCGCAGGGTGGCGTCGAGCCCTTCAGGCGGTGCCAGGTCCCGGTCGCCGGCGCCGGCCAGCCGGGTCAGCAGCTCGGCCAGCGGCGCGTCCGGGCGGAACTCGACGGTCTCGCCGTCGACGGTCAGGGTGCCGGTGAGCGCGGCCGCAAGGGCCTCCACCCCGGTCACCCGGCGTGCGCGGCGGCGGCGCAGCCGCTCCAGCAGCTCCGGATCCACCCGCACCCACCGGCCGCGCAGCCGCACCACCGGCCGCTTGGCTTCGGCCAGGGCGGCGACCTCCTCGTCGGTCAGGACCTCCCCGCCGACGGTGACCTGCCACCGGAACTCCAGCAGGTCCTTGAGCCCGAAGGTGCTCTTGGCCGCCGAGGCCGGCGTGGGGGTCGCGGCGGTGGCGCGCAGCTTCGGCCCCTCACCGAGCAGCTCGGCAGGCCAGAGCACCTCGATGCCCGCGCCGCCCAGGACCTCGGTGCCGGTCTCGAGCAGGTCGGCGATCGCACCGTCGTCCAAGGCCAGCTCCGTGGGAGTGGCCGCGCGCAGCACCGGGGCCAGCGGCGGCCAGGCCCGGGCGCCCCGGCGCAGGGCAAGCAGCAGATCGGTCTCGGCCTGCTCACCGAGCCTGGCCAGGACGGCGGCCGGGGCATCCCACAGGTCGGCGACGTCCAGGGTGAGGCTGGGGTCGGCGACACTGCGCAGCGCGAGCACACCGGCGAAGGGCTCATCGGGCTTGCCGGGCGGCTCGACCCGCAGGACGGTGCGGGCGCCGGCGGTCAGCGCCGCGTCGGTCCCGGCCAGCCACCCAGCCAGTTCTGCGGTTTCGACGGGCTCGCGCGCCGCGAAGGCGGATGCTGTGGTGGCCCGGGCCGCGGCGGCAGTGCGGACGGTGACGTCGGCGATCGCGTCCCACAACGCCCGGACCAGCGCCTCCGGCGAGCGGACCCGCAGCGGGCTCGTTCCGGGCACCGGCACGGCGTAGGCGTGCGCGGGCATGGCTGCGGTGAGCTGCGCCAACCACTGCGCATCGGCGGGGTCCAGCGGTCCGGCCCGCCAGGCGCCGTACCCGGCTGGGGTGGCGCAGGGCAGCAGCCGCCCCCGCGCGATCAGCCCGACCCCGGCCGTCGCCGCAGTAGCCCAAGCGGCCAACGCCGGGTCGGTGCCCTCGGTGGGCAGGGCGAGCAGTTCGGGCAGCGCCTCGCCGATTCCGATCAGCTGAGCGGGCACCGTCTTCCGTCTGATGGTGCGGCCGGCGGGCAAAGCCAGTTCGATCTCGTCGGGGCCCTCGCCATAGAGCGCGATCCAGCCATCGCGGGGCGGATCGGCGGGCAGGAACACCGCGGGGCGGCGCTGGTCGAGCAGCACGCGCGGCACTCTAGCGACTCGCGGCTAACGAATCGTGCCGGACCGGCGATTACGAGATGTGGTGGACCCGTTACAGCCCGTCACGGAACGTCATGGGTACATCGTCGATCAAGTTCGTCCGCGTGGTACTGCAGAAGGGAACAGTTCATGATGTTGAGACGTGTCGGAGCGTGCCTCGCGTTTCTCTCGTCGATCCTCCTCGTCGCCGCCTTGCCGAGCACCGCGGCTGCGCACGACGACGGGCGGGCGCATCGGCACGGTGATTTCTCCGTCCGGTTGGTCCCCTGGGAGGTCCCCGGCGGAGGGGACCGCGGCGGGTACGGCTTCGCCCGGATCACCTTGGACGAATCCAAGGAGAGGGCCTGTTACTTCATCGGGTGGAGAGACCTTGACGGCGACGTCACCGCCGCACATCTGCACTTCGCGTCTCACGGCCACAACGGCCCCCATGCGATCGATTTCTTCAACGACCGGCGCTACGACGGGGACAAGGATGGCGCGTTCGGCTGCGTCCGCGTGCCGGACGATCGCCACGGGAGCTCCCGAGACAAGATCCGGTACATCATAGACAACCCCGAGGACTTCTACATCAACATCCACACCACCAGGTTCAGGGACGGCGCAATCCGCGGCCAGCTCGGTTAGCCGAGCGTGTAAGCCACACTGGCACGGCTCCCCGTAGTCCAGGGGAGCCGTGCCAGCTGCGATCAGGACTGGTTCAGCGGGATCGCCAGGTCGACCACATTGCTGCCGAGGGTACCTGCCAGCTCGGCCTTACCGGAGAACAGGGTGATCCGGTAGAGCCCGTACTGGCCGCCGACCGACAACGTGGCGAAGCCCGTCTGCTCGGCGACCGCGCCATCGCGCAGCGTGCTGTAGATGTCGAACCCGGAGTCGGCGGCAGCGTCGACGGTGAGCTTGCCGGTGGCGGCGAGCTGACCGGAGTTGGCCGGCGACTGGAGCATGATCTGATCCGTCGTGGGGTCCAGGACGTACAGCGTGGTGCCGGTGTTGTCATCGGCGTCGTTGTTCGTGTACGCCGCGCCGCTGATTCCCGCGGCCAGCGGGGTGTCCGGCGGGATGCTCAGCGGCGTGTCGGCGACGGTGGCCGCCAGGGGGGTCGCGGCGAACGGCTGCCGCAGGTTCTGGCCGGTGTCACTGACCACCCGCAGCGCGTTGGCGGCGGGGTTGAAGTCGACCCCGAAGTTCGTGCCCTCCAGCGCGATCGTCAGCCGGCCCACGCTGGTCGCCTGGCCGTTGGTCTCCAGGCTGTAGAGACCACCCTTGTCACCGACGCCGTACAGCGTGCTGTCCTGCACCCGGTAATCGATGCCGACCAGCTTGGTGTCGCCACCGTCGAGGCCGCTGATCGTGCCGGTTTCGCGGGGGGTGGGGTTGTCCGAGGAGAACTCGACGAGCTTGTTGTCGTCGGTAAGGCCGACGATGTTGAGGGGGGCTTGGCCGCCCTGTTCACCGGCGGCAGGGGGCGGGGCCTGCTCACCGGCCGGCACGCCCTGATCACCGGCACAGGCCACTGTGGTGGGTAAAAGAAGCGCGGCACCGCCGATCAGTGCGACCAGACGAGCGTTCACGGGCTTGCGCATGGATTGTCCCCCTTCGAAACGGATGGAGGGGTACGGATCCGACCCCCTCGGTATGTTCGCCCTAGTCTTGCATCGGGTTCGCCGCGCATGGGTCACAGGGCGATCACAGTCAGTTCGGCGCCGATGGCAGGCGCCCGCCATCGTTACCGCCGCGAAGGGTCGGGCCGGGCCCGACCCTTCGCAGTGCAGAGTGGTGACGTCGCGACGGCGAACGTCACAGGAACCCCGGTAATCTCCGCGGCATGACCAGCCGAGTGGAGCTGCAGCACCGGTACCCCGAGCCGCCAGAGCGGATCCTGGAGGTACTCACCGACCCCGACTACCTACGCGAGAAGCTGAGCACAGTCGGTGGGCCCGGAGGCGTGCTGGTGTCGCGCGAACAGGACGAGCGTGGCGTCATCATCGTGCTGAACCACGCAATACCCGGTGATGCGCTGCCCTCCTTCGTCCGGTCGGTGCGGCCCGAGGGCTTGACGATCCACCGCACCGAAACCTGGACCAGCGCCGGCGGCAGCGTGCACGCTGTGGTCGACGGCATGCCCGGGACGATCCATGTTGCGATGTGCTTCGCGCCCGACCCTGACGGGTGTGTGCTTGGCTCCCAGCTCACCGCCGAGGTCGCGCTGCCGCTGTTCGCGGGCAAGGTAGAGAAGATAATCATCGATAACGTCACCAAGCTGATGGCAGCCGAGCATCAGCTCACCCTGGAGTGGCTGCGCAACTCAGGCACCCCCTGAGCGGTTATCCGCAGCTGCGCAGGTACACCGTCACCGCCCGGACACCCCGGGGAGCGGCTAGAATCCGCACTCCTGCCCCACTTCGCCGGCCCAGGCGGTTATCTCTGTTACCATGCATGTTGCCATCTTGGTGGGTACGGCTCGGAGTGAGGCGACATGACCATTCTCTCTGTTGCGCTAGGCATGCTTGGGCTCTTGGTTGTGGTGAGAAGCATCGTCGCCACAGTTTTCGGCGTCGTGCGGATCGTTGATACCGTCACCAGTTGGGACGGCAGTTCATCCCAGCCAGCACGATAGGTACGGCGAACGACGCGGCAAGCGGATACCAACCCGCCCCCCGGCTGCGAACCGCAGGCCGCCTTCCACGGCCTCGCCCACCGCGCTTACCTCACGGCTGCTACCCCCAGGACCGGGAGCACCGGCCCGAAGATCACAGTAGAGCCGTCACCAAAGATCGGGACTGATCCACCGGTGGTCACTCTATGTCACCACCCGGACGTCTACGTGCCACAACCGAACTGGTGAACATCTACCTTCACTGGCTGAATTTCCATCCCAGTCCTTGATCATTGGGAACAGCCCGGCTAGGTTGACCGGGTTTGATGAGCGCCCAATACCCACAGATACTCCACAGATATGGAGACAGAGGCAAGATGTTCCCACCCTTTGTAGTTCCCTACGTGATAGGTCTCGTGACCGCTCCATTAGTGGCGAAAGTCGCTAAGCCACTATTGCGGGACGCCGCTAAAGCTACGATTGGGTTTAGCTTACAGGTGAGGAAAATCGCTGCGGAGGCCGTTGAGGACTTACAGGATCTCGCCGCGGAAGCGAACGCCGAGGTGGCTGCCGCAGCTGCGGAGGCGAACGCCGACGTCGCTATCGCCGAGATCGCGAAACGACCGGGGGGACTTGTCGCCAGATCGTCGAAGAGGGGTTAGCCTCCCACGACAGGCGACAGCTCCGCACCAACGGAGTGCTTGCTCGTCGATCGGCGTCATCGCACGTAGTTCACCGCCACCCAGCTTCGAAATCTGTTGATCGAAATTCGTGTTATCGACTGTGAACTGACGTTTATGTCATGATAGCAGGGCGCCATTATGGCGCCGGGGGGTACTCAGGATGCGAGCGCGGTCTGTCATTCCAGGGCGCCAACGATGGGACATCGGGATGGTGCTGCGGCAACCCCGTGTCGCTGAACTCCTGGAGATAGGACTGCGAGAATCGCCGGGGATCGGCAAGGTTCGAGCGAACCCCGTCACCGGTCGGTTGCTCATCTACCACGACACAGCACTGAGCAGCGAGGAAATAGGTCGGCTTGTTCGAAACTCCGTTGAGCTAGCTGTCCAAAAAGCAAGCGAACCCACGCGATCTCCGAGTTCGAAGCCCGGTATCCTGTCATCCACCCTCTCTGGTGGCACGGCAATAGTACTAGCCCTGATTCAAGGCAGGTTCCTTCGTCGGTCACCACTGGCGCGCAGTGGGACCGTGCTAACGACGACTGTAGCCGTTGTTCAGCGTGCCTCTCGGAAATTCAGACGCTCCCAAAAGGCGGCGGCGGCACCCGTCAGGGACACCGGGCACCCTATCCTACAAATGGTTGGATCGCGCAAGCGACAGTTCTACTTGGCGTCATTTTTATCAATTTTTGGGCAGATCTTGGACATGACCCTGTCCATGCTCTTCGGCTGGATTCTCTCGGTTCCTGTCACCGGCACCAACGCGGTTCTCGTGCGGCTGGGGGTGGCCACTGCTGCCGGTCAACTGCAGTTCCTGACCGGCGTGGTCGCCCTCGTGTGTATCCTCAACACGACTGTGTCATTCCTCGCAGGAATGCTCTGGCGTAAACTCGCTCAGTCCGTGCAGCATGAGTGGCGCACCGAGATGTATGCGCATGTTCAGAAAGCCGAGCTTCGGTACCTCGAGGGCGAGCGGGCAACCAGGCTGGCCGGGGTACTGATTGACGACATCAACCAGCTAGGTCGTTTTCTCGCTACTTCCGCGAACGATCTCCTCCAACTTATCACAAGCTTCCTCGTCTTCGTTCCACTGTTTTTGATTTTGGTTCCAAATATTGCCTGGGTCGCTTTCCTGACCACACCGATCATCGTTTGGCTGTCGTTCTTCAACCAAGAGCGCGCGGCGCCGGACTACGCGACCAGCAGCGAGAAGGGTTCGCTGATGAACAGCCAACTGATCAACAATCTGGAAGCGAGCTCGACTGTCAAGAGTTTCGTCGCCGAAGAGTACGAGATCAACCGTATTTACCGTCTCAGTAACGCTTACCGTGGGAGCAATCGTCGTATTGATAAGCGCGCTGCGGGCTACACTCAGATTGTACGAACCTGCACCATAGCCTCTTTTGTGGGATTCCTCCTGTTGGGTGGAGACCAGGTGCTGAATGGCGTCCTCCCGTATCAAATCTTCCACCCCCTGGTTGGCCTGCCGCTGCAGCTACTGTGGAAGCTACCGGGGCTCGGCGGCGCTGTCGAACAGTTCCAACGGACGGTTTCGGCGCTGCGACGAGTGCAAGACCTTCGCAACCTTCCGGTTGAGTCAGCCGACACCGGACGGCATCTGGATGTGACGAAGGTCAAGGGCGACATGGTGCTCGACGGAGTCACGTTCTCCTATCCAGGTCGCCGCCCTGTCCTGCAGAATGTCTCCATGCGCTTCGCCGCTAACAAGATCACAGCCATCGTCGGAGTCAGCGGGGCGGGCAAGACAACCATCGCCAAGCTTCTGATGCGCTTCCAGGAGGTCGATTCCGGACGAGTTCTTCTCGATGGTCTGGATATACGTGACGTGAGACTGCGCGATCTGCGGACGACTATTGGTTTCGTAGGCCAGGACGCCTTCCTTTTCGACGGGTCAGTGGGTGACAACATCAGGTACGGCAGCTTCGATGCTGACCAGGCGCAGATGGTGAGCGCAGCACGGGTGGCTGAAGCCGACGATTTCATCCAGACCCTGCCGTTGCGGTACGACACCATGGTCGGGGAACATGGGCTCACGCTGTCGGGAGGCCAGAAGCAGCGCCTTTACCTGGCTCGGGCGATCTTGAAGAACGCGCCAATCGTCATCCTCGACGAGGCGACATCAGCCCTGGACAACGAGACAGACGCGGCCATCCAACGCGCCCTCAAGGACATCGTCAAAGATCGCACTTTGATTATCATCGCACATCGCCTGTCGACGATCCGTAATGCCGACTGGATCTACGTGATGGGCAAGGGCGGAGCAGTCGTCGAAGGGGGAACGCATCCGGAGCTACTCGAACGCGATGGTGTGTACGCATCCTTGTGGCGCCTGCAGACCGGCGGGTGAACGCAGACCCCGGCGCTCCTACTGATTGGTGTAATGTCCTAGGAGTGCAGTCGCGTAAGGTGTCCTCCCGGAAACGCTACGGGGTAGCAGAGTGGGAACGGGTTGCCCTCAAGGGTTGGCCGCCTACGGAAACTGCGGCGTTGGGTGAGTGGACGTTGCGGGCAGCGAGTGGTTTCACGCCAGATGCGAACTCAGTGCTCGCGGTTGGTGATCCGGGCATGCCGCAGGAACAAGCTCTGCGCGTAGCGGCGGACTGGTACGGAGATCGCGGTCTTCCCGTGGTGGTGCAGACACCCGTGGGAAACGCTGTCGACGTAGCGTTGACTGGGTTGAGTTGGTCGGTCGAGGGCCCCTTCGTAGCCCGAACTGCCTCGGTGGACCAGGCCCTCGCAATCGCGGATCGTGCTACTCGACAACAGGCTGAAAAAGTCACTTTGCACGAGAGCGTTCCAGATGAATGGCTTGCTGTTCTCGCCAGCGGATCGCAGGACCGCTATTCCAGTGGTCGGGCGATGTCACCGGTGGGCCGGCAGGTACTGGGTAACATCGGAGGGGAAGGCCAGGTGCGGTTCGCGCAGGTCGCCTCCGACGTGGTACACGCGATCGCCCGAGGCGTCCTGGTCGATGGTGTCCTGTTGCTGGGTCCTATGGAGGTCGCTCCATTGCACCGAGGACGTGGTCTGGGGTTGATCGTCACGCTGGCGCTCTTGGATTGGGCAGCGGAGTCGAGCGCCGAATTTGCCTTCCTGCGGGTCGCCAAGAATTATATGGCTTCTGTTAAGATTTCCGACAACCTGGGATTCACCACTCGTTACACTTTCAGTAACCGCCGACCACCCGTACTGGCTAGCTGATCTATATTGCGCCCCATTCGGGAGGTCGCTTCCCGATGAATGCCCGCGGCCCTTCCTCGGCGTCCCGACTATGCATGCGACGCTCTTCCCAGAGATATCTGGTCGCGAATGCTTGGGCAAGGGGTATATCCACGGACTTCAACGCGGCTTCCTTGATAGCCCGTAGCGCTACAGGACTGCAACGCAGGATATCGGAGACCCATGAATCGACGCACTTGTCTAGCTCCTCCGCCGGTACCACATCGTTGACCAGGCCCAGTTCGAACGCACGCTCGCTCGACAGTTCGCGCCCCGTCATCAGATAACCCATCGCAATCTTGAACGGTATTTGTCGGGTGAGCCGAAATAGTCCTCCCGCACCGGCAATGAGACCGAGCCGGGCTTCCGGTAAGGCGAAGGTCGCATGCCGCGCCGCCACAATAATGTCACATGCTAGCGCCAGCTCGAATCCGCCTCCGAATGCGTAGCCGTTTACCCGTGCGATCAGCGGCTTCGACATGGTGAAACGTTCGGTCAGCCGTGGCCACCCAGGTTGACCCCCGCTACCGAACGTCGATGGCGCAGCCCCATCGTCCATGCGTCTGACGAGTTCCTTCAGATCCTGACCCACAGAGAAGGCACGGTCGCCAGCACCGGTAAGGACACCGACCCGCACGTCATCGTCGCATTCGAAGTCGTCCCAGATCTGGCCGAGCGACTCGTGAGTACCAAGGTCCAAGGCGTTGAGAACAGCGGGTCGGTTGAGAGTTACGTATGCGACCTTGCCTCGCTTTTCGTACAGGACGGGCGGCTCGTTATTGCCGCTGGGGATGTCCTGCTCTGATTTCCGCATGTTTACTCTGCGATATTCTTGTCAGGACACGCCGGAACCGGCTGATGTCTCTGCCGTCATCCGGCGCAGCGTCCGATCACACGCGGCGAGATGGACGCCAAGAGCTTCCTCGAAACTGGTCACTGTTGCGTCTGACAGCAGTCGACGTCGGATAGCTAGCTCTGTGCCCGCGAGACCGCTCGCCGACCGGACTGCGGACATCAATACGTCCGCCACATTGTCGGTAACTTCGTCGAGCAAGCCCCATTCTAAAGATTTTGCGGCAGAAACGTGCGTTCCGAACAGAACCAGGCGCCGCGCCCGCGCGACCCCCACCTGGTTGGCTAAACGATACACGGCCATACTCGGCCAGATCTCGCCAGGCGTTGCTTGCAGGCCCAGCCGCGCGTCCCTCGTCCCGATCCGGTAGTCGGTCGCGAGCAGCATCTCCAAGGCAGGACCCGCGCAGTGCCCCTTGACCACCGCGATCGTCATCGCACCCAGCCGCTCCACCCGGCGCAATGCTCGCTCCCACCGGCTCACCAAGTGAATCGACATATCACCCAGCGTTAACGGGCCTTCACCGTCATGCTCGCCGCCTACGTGTGCCACCAAAATAACGTTGTCGGCCGCGTCCTCGATCTGGTCACAAGCCTCGTTCACGGCAGTGACCAGCGCGGACACCGAATCATCAGTAGGGACCTGCAAGGATACCCTGCTGCAAGACCACCCTTCGACATCGCACTGCATAGCGATCTCCCCCCAAAGCCGCTTTCCCTGTTTCGTCAACTACCATCGGATAAGAGCCGTCTCAATAGTCGAGCCTGGACCCATGGTCATAAAAACCCCGTAGTCACCGGGCTGGGCCACAGTCTCCTGCAGCAGGCGCTCGTAGGAGAAGAGGAACGAGCCGCTCGACAGGTTTCCGTAATCACGCAGTACGCCGATCGTGTGCCGGACCTCATGTCGGGTCAGACCGAGATTGACCATGACGGCGTCGATCACTTTCTTGCCACCGGAATGGACAATCCAGTGTGTGATGTCATCGCGACGTAGACCGGCGCCGCACAGCAGACGATCGACGGCAAGTTCGGCGTGCGCACCAACAACGTAGGGTATATCGCGGTCGAGGAAGAAACTGAACTTTCCCTGGTCGTCATCCCAGTCGTACCGCATGGCGTCGACCGCGTCGGGGATTAGATGGCTGACAAACCCCACGACGGTCGGTCCTCCTTGGACGTCGTCCGGAGCCGTAACCACGGCCACCGCCGCCGCTCCGTCCGCGAAAAGGCTATTGACCACGTTGGTCCGCATGGTCCCGTCAATGACATACGCCGCCGAGCACACCTCGATGCAGAGCATCACCGCCAGTTCGCCGGGGTGTGTGTTGCACCAGCTGGCGACAGTGCTGAGAGCGTTCAATCCGGCGTTGCAGCCCATGCCGACGACGTCGAGCCGGTTACAGTCGAGCCGGAGATTCAGCCCCCCGACAAACATCGCGCTAAAACCAGGGACCAGGAACCCGGTCGAGGACACACAGCAAAGATGCCGGATATCGTCCAAGTCGGCATTCGCCGCTTTCACACAGGACTGGAGCGCACGCGTACCCATATCCAATCCTTGAGTATGGTGCTTTTCCAGGAGTTCCCCCTGCGTTTCACCACGCCGGCGGCCACCTGGCTCTTGCTTGGGTAATGTCAGGAAACGCCGCTCGATTCCACTGTTGAGGAACAATGATCGGGTTTGCGGGGCCTCGATCTCAAAAATATCCAGTAACTCCTGCTGCGAATACGAGAATGGCGAAACAGCAGTCCCGACACCAACGATTTTAGCATCCTGTGCGGCCGAGCTCATCTGCAAAGTCCTAGGGCCTGCATTCCAGAAGCGCAGCTGTCCACGAGCGCCTTACGGTCGTCTCCGTCCAGACGTGCGGCGCCGCCTCGCCGGTCATGAGTCAAACATTTCTCGCTCATCCGCAGCCAGCACGGCATCGGTTCAACGCCGACGGCCTCGGCTAGCCGCGTGAGCTCACCTTCAGGCTCGTCAAGCAGATCCTCGTACCGAATCGCCATATGCTGACTTTCCGGGACAGTCGAGAGATGTCTCATCCCCTCTTCGATTGCCTTGGACCACAACTCGCCGAAGCGAGCAAGCGGAATCGGACGATCTACCACGAGTTCACGGCTGAGCTGCCGACTTAGCACGGGCCTGAGGTCATCAGGAACTCGGGGATCATCCGGGCGCAGCTTCAGACACTCTTGGTGTGACAGGCCGACGTGTTCGCTGATCTCCTGAACGAGCGCCACCATGCGAAACCCAGTATGTCTGCTCATTGACAAAGCGCAGTCCGGTCCATCTCTGTAAAGATGGACGAAACGTGCATGAGGGAACGCCTCCCGCAACATCGGGATGAAACGCAAAGAGTACCCCGAACGCTCCACAATTACCCGACGGTCGAACCGCACCGAGAGCCAATCGAACAGCGCAAGGTAATGCTCAGGCGCCGATTGTGACGGCCAACGTTGTATCTCGGGTTCCAACTCGTCGAAAAGTGCGTCACCAGGCAGGGCCAACGCGGGCAGGACCATGAGGCAGATCGCCGGTATGCCACCACTGTGGGCATCGAACCGCCCTGGATGCCGTGGGTAGAGAATCTCAGGAGAGGCGTTGCCGGATCGGATACGTGCGTCGATAAGGTCGTTCGGATCCGTGAGAAGACGCCAAAAATCCCGCCCTGTCAGGACTCCTACAGGAAACGGGGACTGCCCCAACGACGAGTACAGCTCGTTGAGACTCAGGATCTCCGGATGCAGGTTGAGGATTTCAGATAACACTGTCGAACCCGATCGGCCCACTGTGACAATGAAAGTGAGTCGACGCATTACTCCTCCCCCTCTCCGGACATCGCTCGGCTTTAAAGTTTGGGCGACCCATCAAGGCTTACATTGTCGTTCATGGTTGGGGGTAATGTGAAGTTAGTAGCGCGTACACGACTTGGGCTGTGTATGGTGCTCAGGGAACGGCATCCGCAGAATCGGCCGCCAACCTGCGCGACGGTGAGCAAAGCAAGCACCACCTATCGTCGGCGGCAGACATCGGCCGAAATGGTATACGACGATTACTGACCTACCTGTTGATCAGTTAGAGCCAAACAATCAGCTTGCTGTGCTTCGCACTACCCAGCCTTGCCCGCGCTGCCCGCCTTACGGGCAGCCTCCGCACCGCCGGCAGCGCCCGCAGTGCGAGCAAGGTCTGTACCGCCCACACTGCCCGGACTGCCCGCACTTACCTCAGCGGCGATACCCTGGAACTCCGCGCCCGCTTCCGCGGCTGCCTTCTTCACCTCCATAGCGACTCCAACCGTCGTCTTGACGGTGCCCCGCACCAGCGGCTTGACGATTCGCACCACGATCGGCGCGGTCACGACGCCAACCAGGTATGGGATCACAATCATTTTCGGATTCCCTCCATGTTATTCGTGCGTACTTAGGTCGACGGCTACGTCAATAGCGCTATCCAGTTCTGAGTCTAGCCCCACTGCTCTCGGGAATCAAGGGAGTTGGATAGGAAGGAGGGTGGCGCAGGTTTCATGATCGATCAAAGGCGAGGGGCTTGTTCACATTAAGTAGTGTCCTAAGCTTTTTCTCACCCCCATGAACACATGCGATCGTTGCATGGGTGAACATGTGCTACTTTAAGTGACTCGGTCACCACCCACATTGCTGCACCGCTGGCCGGTTTGCCGTTGAGCCACTGGCCCGGTGGGAGACCGGTTCACGGAACCGCTGGGCGCTGCGGGCCGATAAACGGACCGGGTCGTGCACACGTACCTACCGCGCTAGCTCGGGCTCCGTCCAAAGAAATTCACCCACGTATGCCATTCTTTCGTCGTCAGAGTACGCTCAGTCCGCAGTTGCAGTGTCATACCCAGCAGGGTTGGGAGGGGAAGATAGGGCGGCGGACGGCATCGACATTGAGGCGTTCTTTGAGTGAGGTGAGTACGCCGGCTGCTTCCAGGTAGTTGTCTACCAGGTAGACTTCTGGTTGGTTGGGGTCTCGGCTTTCGACGATGTCATCGAGGCACAGGGGGCTGATGGTGGTGTTCTCTGTCACCAAGATGAGGGGGATCCGCTGGGCGAGGGCAGCGAACGCGGGGATGCCGCCTACTGCGCTGGCGGGCAGCACGATCGCGCCGACGTCTTCGAGGGTGAGCCGGGCGCTGCCGGGAAGTGTCGGTCGGTCAGCGGGCACGGGTTGGGGCGCGGCGGACAACCCCCGTAGCACCGAGCAGAAGTAGGTCATCGAGATGACCTCCGCGGCGTCACGTGGGTCGACGGGTCCCTCGACTCGGGTGTGATCCCAGGCTGTGAGCATGGGTGCGTGGGCCACGGGTAGCCCGCTCATGGTGGTTACTGCATGGGTGAGCACAGCTTCGGCGCCGCCCCAGGGGTTGGCATAGGGTTTGCCGGAGTAGTAGTCCATGCGCAGTTCTCGGCTTACGTCGATTTCGCTGGTGATGGCCAGGGCGTCGACGCGTTGCTCGGCCTCTCGTACGACGTCGAATACCCGGTCGAGGCCGGTGATGTCGCCCAGCGCTCGGCCGGAGTCACTGTAGAATACTTGGGCGCGAAACGATTTCTCTGATACCCATACCGGGTCGATGGCGAGTCCGCCGACGGTCCGGCAAGCGTGGATGGCGTTGATGACGTTGTTGAGGAGATCGGTGCTGTGAGGTTTGTCGATCAGCACGCCGAGTCGTCGTGTCTGGCCTGGTAGGAGGTGGATCTGTCCGGTCAGGAATCGGCTGAGGAGGTTCCCTTCGAGGTATAGGACGTTGTCGCGGGCCCAGTAGAGGTCGGATGCGGTGACGACGTTGGGGTGGGTGAGGAGGTAGTCGCAGGTGGAGGCCAGCAGGTTGGTGGCTGGTGTGGCGTCGCCGGCAAATCCGCCGATCTCGGCGCGGATTCCGGTGGGTACGATGTGCAGCGCGATGAAGCGTTCGGTGCGTTCCTGGCTACGTGGCCGAAATTGCCAAAGAGAACCCCATTTCTGGGTGCCGAGGTCGGCTCCCCGCAGTGTGGTGAGTTCGAAGGTAAGCTGGCCCTCGGAGTGTTTGACGAGGGCAAGGCGTATGGGTATGTCGTCTGGTGTGCAGCGGTCGGAGATGAGTTCTGCCACGACGGGCCAGGTGAGGGTCTGTGACGGTTTCGGTACATCGATGACCCTATGCTCGATCGATGGCATTTGTCCTCCAGTAGTCGCGGTAGCGGGAGAACTCTGGTTGTTGCACCGCGAAGAGCTCGCCGGATGGGGTGATTCGGTACAGCGATGGCCACAAGACGCCGGTGAACGGGGCCACACGGGCGAACGCGTAAGCACCGAGTAGATGCAGGAACAGTGGCTGCCCGATCTCTAGACGACGGTGGAAGCGGTACCGCCCGAAGATGTCGCCGGCCAGCGGGGTGCAGCCGACAATTTCGTACTCGTGACCTCCGTGTTCCACGACTTCGTTGCCGGGTGCGTACAGGTCAGGTGCCCAGTCGTACTCGAATACTTCAGGGGCGTGGCCGACGTGCGAGTCGATCACCGCGACCATTCCTGCTCCTGAGTCGATCACGTCGGTAACCCGTGTGACGAGGAGGCCGGCCTCGCGGATAAGTCCGGTGCCAGGCTCGGTGAAAATTGATTGCACCCCGCATGCGCGGAGCTTCTCGATGACGGCACGGAACTCGTCGAAAAGACCGTCCATCACGCTGGGCCGTAACCATCCACCGCCAATATTGACGTACTCCAGGCGAGCCAGCAGCGGTGCCGCTACGTCTATCAGCCACTCCAGGCTGGCGATTGTCGCTGTGAAACTTGACGACTCGCAGCCGAGGTGGAAGTGCAGGCCCGAGATTAAAGGATCACTGGTCTGGCGGACCCACTCCTCGAAAAGCGCCGGCGGAACACCAAGCTTCGATCCCGGCCGGGCTGGATCGTAGCGGATATCGGCGGCCGCCGAGCGGCCCGTGTTCACCCGAAGTCCCAGCCGGGGCCGTGGCCGGACCGTGTTGGCTTTGAGCCATTCCAGCATCGACAGAGAGTTGACGTTCACATAGTCGGCGACATCAGCCACGACACTCCAGTTACGGGCCGATAGGCATGGGCTGGTGAAGTGAAGTGGTACGGCCCCACCGACTACCTCTCGGACCAGCTGTGTCTCTGCGGGTGAGGACACGTCGATGCCGGCAGCCCGCTTTGCACACGCCCGCACGACGAAGTCCAGCGTACACGGCTTCGCCGAATACAACAGATCAACACCGACAGGACCGAGGAAACCCAGGTATTCATCAAGATTGGCTTCAAGGACAGCATCAAGATACACGAAAGCCGGGGTGTTGACTCGCGCGAGATCCGGGATGAAACTCGACTCAAGACACCGATTAATGTCGTGATGCCGCTCTTCGTAACTCGCTCCGGTACCGATCACGCGCTCCCCCAGTCCATCTGGTAGCCGCCTTATTTTCGGGCGCAGCTCCTTTGCTGATGGCACGTCACATCGAACAGGACAGTTCCACGAAACTTGACTCGCTGGAAACGGCGTCATCCCCAGAGTAAAGCTCCCACATACCCGCAAAGTCGAAAGCGTCACATCCCAGCCGCTGAGCGCTACCACGTCCAGCGAAGGTAGCCAACGTTATCGATCCTCAAAAGATACCGACCGGTTGGCCGGTAATCAAGATGGTTCACTCCAACGCAGCACCCAACCGAGGTAGGGTCCGCATGCTCGGTGCCTGCAGAGCGCGCAACCGGGGCATGACCTGCTCGGCGAAACTAGTGAGGAACCTGCTTTGGTCATGGCCCGGGCCGTGGAACACCAGATGGTTGAACCCGGCGTCGACATAGGTCATGATCGCCGTGACGGCTTCGTCCGGGTCTGAGCTGACGATCCAACGGCTGGCGACCTGGCTGATGGGCAGCGCATCGCCGGCCGCCTCCATCGCAATCGGATCCTCCAGACCGTGTTTCTGCTCAGCAGACAAGGCCAGCGGTGCCCAGAACCGGGTGTTCTCCAGTGCCTGCTCAGAGTCCGGGTCGAAGGACAGCTTGATCTCGATCATCCGCTCGATGTCACCGGGCGCACGACCGCTGTCGGCAAGGCCTCGCTCGATAGCGGGAATCAGCTTCTCCGTATAGATTTCCATTCCCTTGCCGCTGGTGCAGATGAAACCGTCACCGGCCCTCCCCGCGTACTTCGCAACCAGGGGGCCACCGGCTGCGATGTAGATCGGAATCCCCTCTGCGGGGCGGTCGTAGACTGTGGCGTTCGTGGTCTTGTAGAACTCGCCCTCGAACGTCACGCGCTCGTCCCGCCACAGTTCCCGCATCAGCTTCACGGCCTCTCGCAGCCGTGCGAACCGCTCCTTGAACGCCGGCCACTCGATGCCCATCACCGCGACTTCGTTCAGCGCCTCACCCGTCCCGATACCCAGCATGATCCGCCCGGGGTACAGGCAGCCGAGCGTGCCGAATGCCTGCGCCACCACTGCAGGGTGGTAGCGGAAGGTCACGGTCATCACACTCGTCCCCAGCATGACCCGGGACGTGCGCTCCCCCACCGCGCTGAGCCAGGACAGCGAGAACGGGGCGTGTCCCCCATCGTGGCGCCACGGCTGGAAATGATCGCTGATCAACACGCTGTCAAGGCCCAGATCCTCGGCCTGGACGGCGAACTCCACCAGCTCCCGCGGGCCAAACTGCTCAGCCGATGCCTTGTACCCGATCTTCAGGATCATCCAAATCGTTACCTCATAGTTTGAACAGGCACATCGACTGTAGCCCGATCCGCAGTGCTACACCGTGGTCGACGGTCCTGCCGGACTGGTCGGGGCAGACGTCCTGACGAAAGACGCTCCCGCCGGTTCGTTCGGTCAGCCGAGCCAGCGGTCCCCCCGTCAACTACAGCTCCCGCACGGGCACGATCGGCCAGCTGCTGCACCAACTGCTCACTACCGCGTCCACGGCATCCTGGCCGACCCACGTGGTGCGGATTCGGGTCAGACTGGCCCGTCGATGTCTATCTTCGAGTAAAGCAGGATAGGACGACCGTCTGGATCGGCGACGTAGGCTATCCGCTCTCCAGAGGGATGGTCGATGGGTTCGTAGAGGATGCGGGTCCCTGAAGCGCGGAGCCGGCTCACTTCAGCGACAACATCGTCAGTTTTCAGACACAGTATGTGGGAGATCGGCTCACCGGAAGCACTGGGTCGCAACCCGTGCCAAGGATCATCTGGCAAAGCAAACCAGAGCTCGTGGCCGTCTAGGACAAGTTCGGCGAACTCGATCGGCTCGGCCGGGTCGGCGGGCCAGCGGGACTTCTGCTCGAATCCGAACGCCTCAGTGTAGAAATTGACCAGACGATTGATGTCGCTAGTGTATACCATGAAGAACAAGTTTCTAAACATCATTCCCCTGCCACCATAGATGTGAGGGCCTGTGAGGGTTTCGGTATGTCGATGACCCTATGCTCGATCGATGGCATTCGTCCTCCAATAGTCGCGGTAGTGGGAGAATGCTGGTTCTTGCCCCGCGAAGAGTTCGCCGGTTTGGGTGATTCGGTACAGCGATGGCCACACGACGCCGGCGCGAGATCCGGGATGAAACTCGACTCAAGACACCGGGGCAGTTCCCGCGAACTTCGAGCCGCTGAAAATAGCGCCGTATCCTGAGGTGCAGCGTCCACACGCATGCAGACGGGACGAGCATTATCTCAGAGTCACAAAATCATCAGACACGCACGCACCCCCCACCCCCAACCGCTGCGCGCTACCCCGTCCAGCCGAAGTACCCAACGCTATCCATAAAAGATACCGACCGGTTGGCCCGCCATCAAGGCGGTTCACTCCAACGCGCGACCCATCCCGGGTCCAGTCGGGATGCTCGGCACCGAGATCACCGACGACCACACCTACCTCGACCGCGTGGCCGCCGAACTCAACCGACCACGCCGTATTCCTGGGCTACCGAACCCGCAGAAGTCTTCGCCGACCTCTGGCCAGCTCTATTGCTCCCAGCGGCTGGCGCTAAGGGTGATGTCTTCAATACGGTGCTCAAGTGGATACCACTGTTTGCGTCGTCGCAGTCCGCGGCCCTCGTGCCAGGATTCGATTATGAAGTAGTCGGAGTCAAGATAGTTGCGCACCACTTCGGTCACGTCAACGCGGAAACCAATGAACCCTCGGCCTAAGCTGATTACAGTTTCGACCCCGTATCCGGCGATCTTCGCCTCACCAGGCGAGTCGCTCGAGTCATCGTTGAGAGCAGTCGCGGTGGGGCTGTGCAACGCTAGCCGTGGGTCCCTGCGCAGATCAGCGGCCTTCACCGAGTCCGAAAATGCCAAGGCAATCACCAAGTCGCCGTCCAAGAGCATTATGCTAATCGCGCTGATCCGCGGTGATCCGTCTCGCCGTAATGTCGCTAGCGTCTCGTATCTGTCAGGACCGAAGCACGCGCGTACCTGCCTGGAGAATTCGGGCTCCGCTGCGACGAATTCACTCCACTTAGCCATGTGCTTTCCTCGTCAACTGTAGACACCCCGCGGTTGCGGCGTCACACGTAGATAGCGTTGATGACATTGTTGAGGAGATTGCAGCACCATCATCGAGTCACCGCAACGCGGCGCGACTCAATGAGGCTCGCGGCGCGGGAACCGGCAATAGTTCCGCTCTCAATCGCGCCGGCGATCCAGCCCCACGCGATCAACGCGATATCCGCGCCTGCGAACACGAGCCGCCCCTCGGGCTCCCGCATGCGGGAGAGGTAGCGCGACGGCAGGCCGGCCGGATATCCGGCCCAGCCCCCGTCAGCCCAGGGGTCGGTGTTCCAGTTGTGACCGTCGAAGGCGACGATCGTGCATGCTGGCATGTATGCCTTGAATGCGGTCCTGACGGAGTCCTCGTCCTCCCCATCGAACAGGCTCGGCTCTGGGGCTAAGGCATACATGAGCTGTCCATCCTCGAGATGAGCGTCGGTCGCGACGTAGGAGATGCCAGCTCCCTGCTCGGGGTTGCCGATCCCAAGGAAATCCGGAGGCGCCCCTTGGACCACCGCCCACACCTTTTGGGTCGTGCCACCGGGGCGCATGGCGCTTCCCTTCAGCTTTTCCTCTGAAAGCGGGGGGTCAAACTCGACTGTTCCCCACAGGTTCGCGGGGATCGCCACCACCGCGACCGCCGCGTTGTACTCCTGGCTATTGGTGCTGACGGTTACGTCATCAGGCGTTTGGCTGACACTGATGACGGGCTCGCCTAAACACAGGTCGGCGTCGCTATCGGCCAGAATCGACTCGCACAACGCTCGGTTCCCGCCGCCAATCTTGACCGCGGTGAGGTGCATCCCTAGCACGCCGTGACGAAGGTGCGCGATGTCGTTCACGAGATGCATGACAGAGTACTCGTTAACCGAGCGTCCGCCGCACAGGTGGGCGAACGAGACGAGGTAGTCTCGGGTGGCCGCTGGAAGCCCTAGCGGCGCAATGAACTCGTTGAAAGAAATGTCTCGACTGGGGTCGAGCTGAATCTCGATCGGTAGGGTGGGATCGATGCCCTCTGCAGCCCGCAGGCAGTGATAGAGACCTCGTTCAAGCTGCGGCCACTCATCGAAAGGGACGGGGGATCCTCCTTCGATCCGCTGGCCTCCCACGAGGTTGACGTAGGTGCGTGTATCGGGAGGCTGCTCGTATCCACGACCATACCGCTCGACCTCGCGCGCGATGCTGGCCTGACGCTCCGGATAGACGTATTCGCCGCCCACCGCGATCTCGACGTCGCGACCCGCGAAGGGGCGTGACCAGGCCCGTCCACCGATGTGATCCTTGGCCTCAAGTAGAACGGTCGAATAGCCCGATCGGCTCAGGTCACGCGCTGCGGTCACTCCCGCAAACCCGCCTCCAATGACGATGACATCAGAACTCGCAGGCATGCTCGTCGGCCTCCAACAGATCGTTCGTGGGGAGATGTTCCGCCATCGTTCCTGGACGCGCATCCATCCTCGTCGACAAAATCGCGGCAATCTCGATCGGCTCGGCCGGGTCGAGGGATCCAGCGGTCTCAAACATCATTCACCTACGCCCAGGGATCCACCTCCGTCCAATGGGAGACATCTGCAAGACGGTACTCGCGTGGATACCACTTTTCGTGTCGCTGTAGCCCGCGCCCCTCGTGCCAGGATTCGATTACGAAGTGGTCGGAGGTCATGTAGGTGCGCACCACTTCGGTCACCTCAACGCGGAAACCAATGAACCCTCGGCCTCGTCCGACTACGGTTTCGACTCCGTATCCGGCGATCTTTGCCTCACCAGGCCAGTCGCTCGCGTCATCGTTGAACGCAGCCGCGGTCGGGCCGTGCACCGCTAGCCGTGGGTCCCTGCGCAGATCAGCGGCCTTCACCGAGTCTTCAAATGCCAAGGCAAGCACCAAGTCGCCGTCCGAGAACATCAAACTAACCCCGCTGATCCGCGGTGATCCGTCTCGCCGTACTGTCGCTAGCGTCTCGGATCTGTCAGCGCCGAAGCACGCACGTACCTGCCCGGCGAATTCAGGCTCCGCTGCGACGAATTCACTCCACTTAGCCATGTGTTTTCCTCGTCAACTGTAGACAGCCCGCGGTTGCGTTGTCACACCCAGCGGGGCTGTGAGGGGAAGATAGGGCGGCGGACAGCATCGACGTTGAGGCGTTCTTTAAGTGAGGTAAGCACGCCGGCCGCCTCCAGGTAGTTGGCTACCATGTAGACCTCTGGCTGGTGCGGATCTCGGCTTTCCACGATGTCGTCGAGGCACAACGGGCTGATGGTGGAGTTCTCCGTCACCAAGACGAGAGGTATTCGCTGAGCGAGCGCGGCGAACGCGGGGATGCCGCCCACCGCGCTGGCGGGCAGCACGATCGCGCCGACGTCTTCGAGGGTGAGCCGGGCGCTGCCGGGAAGTGTCGGTCCGTCAGCGGGCACGGGTTGGGGCGCGGCGGACAGCCCGCGTAGCACCGAGCAGAAGTAGGTCATCGAGATGGCCTCCGCACCATCTCTCGGGTCGACGGCTCCCTCGATATGCTCCCAGGCTGTGAGCATGGGTGCGTGGGCTACGGGTAGCCCGCTCATGGTGGTCACCGCATGGGTGAGCACAGCTTCGACGCCGCCCCAGGGGTTGGCCACGAGTTTGCCGGAGTAGTAGTCCAGGTAAATTTCTGCACTCATATCGACTTCGCTGGTGATGGCCAGGGCGTCGACGCATTGCTCGGCCTCACGCACGACGTCGAATACCCGTTCGAGACCGGTGATATCGCCCAGCGCGCGCCCGGAGTCACTGTAGAATACTTCAGCACGGAACGGCTCTTCTGATACCCAAACCGGGTCGATGGCGAGTCCGCCGACGGTCCGGCAGGCGTGGATAGCGTTGATGACGTTGTTGAGGAGATCGGTGCTGTGAGGTTTGTCGATGAGCACGCCAAGTCGTCGTGTCTGGCCTGGTAGGAGGTGGATCTGTCCGGTTAGGAATCGGCTGAGGAGGTTCCCTTCGAGGTATAGGACGTTGTCGCGAGCCCAGTAGAGGTCGGATGCGGTGACGACGTTGGGGTGGGTGAGAAGGTAGTCGCAGGTCGAGGCCAGCAGGTTGGTGGCTGGTGTGGCATCGCCGGCGAATCCACCGATCTCGGCGCGGATTCCGGTGGGTACGACGTGCAGGGCGACGAAGCGTTCGGTGCGTTCCTGGCGTCGTGGCCGAAATTGCCAAAGAGAACCCCATTTCTGGGTGCTGGGGTCGGCTCCGCGCAGTGCGGTAAGTTCGAAGGTGAGCTGGCCCTGGGAGTGTTTGACGAGGGCGAGGCGGATGGGTATCTCGTCTGGTGTGCAGCAGTCGGAGATAAGTTCTGCCACGACGGGCCAGGTGAGGGTCTGTGAGGGTTTCGGGACGTCGATGACCCTATGCTCAATCGATGGCATTCGTCCTCCAATAGTCACGGTAGCAGGAGAACTCTGGTTCTTTCACCGCGAAGAGTTCGCCGGATGGGGTGATGCGGTACAGCGATGGCCACAAGACGCCGGTGAACGGAGCCGCACGCGCGAACGCGTAAGCACCGAGTAGACTCAGGAACAGTGGCTGCCCGATCTCCAGTGGGCGCCGGAGGCGATACCGCCCGAAGATGTCACCGGCCAGCGGGGTACAGCCCACAACCTCGTACTGATAACCTCCCTGCGCCACGACTTCGTTGCCGGGTGCGTACAGGTCGGGAGACCAATCGTACTCGAATGTCTCGGGGGCGTGGCCGACATGCGAATCAATGACCGCGACCATTCCTACTCCTGAGTCGATCACGTCGGTGACCCGTGTGACGAGGACGCCGGCCTCGCGGATAAGTCCGGCGCCAGGCTCGGTGAAAATTGATTGCACCCCACATGCGCGAAGCTTTCCGATGACGGCACAAAACTCATCAAGACCGTCCGTCGTGGTCGGCCGTATCCATCCGCCACCAATATTGACGTACTCCATGCCAGCAAGCAGCGGCGCCGCCACCCGCATCAGCCATTCCAGGCTGGCGATCGTCTCCCGGTAGCTGGACTCACCCCCGATGTGGAAATGCAGACCCGAGATGGAAGGATCATCGGCCTTGCTGACCCACTCCTCGAAGAACACCGGCGGAACACCGAGCTGCGATCCCAGCCGGGCTGGATCATAGCGGGTGTAGGTGGATATCGAGTGACCCGTGTTCACCCGAAGTCCAAGCCGGGGCCGTGGCCCGATCGTGTTGGCTTTGAGCCATTCCAGCATCGACAGTGAGTTGATGTTGACATAGTCGGCGACATCAGCCACGACACTCCAGTTACGGGCCGATAGGCCTGGGCTGGTGAAGTGAAGTGGTACGGCCCCACCGACTACCTCCCTGACCAGCTGCGCCTCTGCGGGTGAGGACACGTCGATGCCGACAGAGCGCTCGGCGCACGCCCGCACAACGAAGTCCAGCGTGCACGACTTCGCCGAATACAGCAGATCAACACCCAGGGGATTGAGGAAACCCAGATATTCATCAAGATTGGCTTCCAGGACAGCATCAAGATACACAAACGCAGGAGTATTGACTCGTGCAAACTCTGAAACAAGACTCAACTCAAGGCACTGATTAATGTCGAAATGCCGGTCCTGGTTACTCACTCCGGTACGGATCACGTGTCCCCCAGCCTATCTGGTAGACGCTTTATTTTCGGCCGCAGCTCCTTTGCTGATGGCACACCACTATCAAACGTGGCAGTTCCACGAACCTCGACTCGCTGAAAAATAGCGTCACGCCTGGGGGCAAAGCATCCACACGCATACAGCGAGGTGTTATCTCATGGTCACAAAAGCATTAGCTACCACGCATCACCCCCAAGCCGCTGCGCGCTACCACGTCCAGCCACGGTAGCCAACATGATCGACCGGATGAAAGATACCGACCGGTTGGCGTGCGATCAAGGTGCTTCACTCCAACGCTGCATCCGGCGGGGGGTCCGATCGGGACACTCAGTAACCGTCGAGACCGACACGGCGGCTAGCCCGTCAGGGTCGCTGATGCGCAGCTATTTCGACGCCCTGCTGCCGAGACCGACCTGCTGAGGCCGCGCACCGGGCGCGCTGCTTGACCCAAAGCCGGAATACTGGCGTGGTCCGCGGGCTCGCGCGGCGGTGGGAGGTCGGACATGGGTGACCGGCATGTGGACCTGCCCGAGGCACTGCTGGGCGGCCTGGAGAAGGCCATCGACAGTCAGCAGTCATCGGTCGCCGGTTACGTTGCGCGGCTGCGCCGGGCCCGACCCGACGCGACCCCGGCGGAGATCATCGCTGTGCTGGAGAAGCAGTACCTGGCGGCGGTCATCGGCACTGGAGCTGCCGTGGGTGGTGTCGCGGCCGCGCCTGGCGTAGGGACTGCCGTCGCGCTCATGCTCAGTGGGGGGGCGACCGCGGTTTTCCTCGAGGTCACCGCGCTATTCGCGCTGGCCGTCGCCGAGGTACACGGCATCCGGGTAGAGGAGATCGAGCGACGCCGGACGTTGGTGCTTGCCGTCGTACTCGGTGAACGCGGCGCCATGCTGGTGGAGAAGGCGGCTGGCCGAACGGGTCAGCCCTGGGGAGATGTGCTACCTGACGTGATCCCGATGTCCTCGATCACCAAGGTCAACAAGACTCTCGGCCGCTTGTTCCTGACCAGGTACGCGCGCAAGCACGCAGCCCTTGCGATCGGCAGGGTCACACCGTTCGGTGCCGGAGTGGTGATCGGAGCCGCCGGGAATCGCGCGTTCGGACGCATGGTGGTGAACACCAGCCGGCGCGTGTTCGGCCCGCCACCTACAGGCTTCGCAGACGGGGTCAGTCCTGCTCAGCGGCCCGCTTGATCGCCTCCAGCGTCGCCATCATGTTCCGTTCATGCTCCTTCAGGCGGCCGGCGATGATGAGCTCCTCGAGGTCAGGCGTTTCAGCGATCACCGCGGTGAGGCCCGAGGGGCCAGGACCCATCACGGCCCGGTAACGCAGCACGGTGCCGCCCGACCCGTCCGGGGACAACTCGTAGCGCCAGGTGGCGGCGGCGTTCGCCGGATCCTCCACCGCCCACCCGAAGCTGACGCCGGGCTCGGCTTCGGTGACCACCGAGCAGGTCCCCCATGTGCGGCCCTCCCGCACCTGCCGGCCGCGGAAATGGGCACCTACCTCCGGTCCCGCGACGCTGCCCTCCCACTGCGCGTCCACACATTCGCCGCCCCAGTCACCGACGCGGGTAACGTCGCTGACGAGCGCCCAAACCCGTTCCGGCGGGGCCGCCACCGTAAGGGAGACCTCAAGCCAGGGAAGATCAGACATCCGCACCCCATCACCCCCGACCCACTAAACCGATCCGTAACTGCATTCTGTCCCCAGAACGCGCCTACAGGCGGCCGGTTTACAGCGTTTTGTCCCCAGACTGACTAGGCCCTGTCCGGTAGATCATGAACGGGTCAGGTGATCGGATCTCGGGTGCTCGCAGCTTCCCGAGCTCAACAGCAGCGCTGTCCGGTCGACCTCCGACAGCACTGCTGTTGAGCTCGGAAGCAGGAGGGTTGATCACAAACCGCGAGATCCGCGGGACGTGCCCTAGCTGGAGATGCGGCGGCGTCTTCGAGAACGCCAACCCGTTGCTCAAGATCACGCTGCCGCGGTACACCACCCGTGAGCTCCTGTTCGAGGATCTCCCGGATCAACGCACTGGGCTTCATCCCAGGCCCATGGGGCCTCGTCACGCAAAATGGCCAACCGCTGGGATAGCCGCAGCGCGGTGGTGATCATCGGTTCCGGGGTCACGTCGGTTTCCCAGCGACCCCCTTTCATCTCGTCGGTGGTGTCGTGGCTGTCGTAGTGGTCAGCAAGCTCTGCCCAGCGCTCGTGGTCAGACACGTTCATCACCCACCGTTCCGTTCGAACATCAACCGCTCCGGTTTGGTCATGTTTCTCGCTGTCACCACGAAGTACGTGCCATCCCCGCTCTCGGACAGCACCACAAGGAGGGCGCGGCCCGAATCAGCACGGCCGTAGACGAGTACGAGCGCGCTAGCGCCAAGCGGACACCAGGTCGTCGGGGCCGTACACCGCCGCCAGGTCCCGAGCCGTGCAGCCGGAGCGACTCACCGCGACCAACGGGGCGTCGCGACCCCCAGGCACTTCGGCTCGGTGCGCTGCGAGATCGGCCAGGTCCCGCTGGTCGAACGGGCTGCGGTCGCGCCACTTGATCGAACCGACGGCGCTGACCCTCGTGGCGCCTGGCCACTGGTCCACCCCGACGAGATCGACCTCGACGCTTCCGGTGCGCGTCCAGTAGCCACCGACGACTGCGGTCCCCGCCAGTCGCGGATCGCTCGTGGCGAGGCGTTCCAGGGAGGCGCGCACCAGCGGTTCCACGGCTCGGCCCCGATAGTCGAGCCACGTCTCGCGCAGCCGTGCGAGCGCGAGATCACACCGGCCGCGGGCGATGTCGGGCAATGCGGGCTCGATGAAACGGAGCCAAAACCGAAGGTAGGAGTCGGCGACACGGTACCGGGGCTCCCGCGCCGGGCGAGTCGACACCGGCAGATCGGCTGCCACGACACGCTTGGCTTCTCGCAGCAGGTGCAGCGACCGCGCCAGCGGAGCTGCCTGCAGCCCGGCGCGAGTAGAGATCGCCTTGTTCGTGCGGTCGCCAGCACCGATCGCGCCGAGCACATGCCGAGCCTGGATGTCGGCAGGGAATTCGGCAGCGAGCACGGTGCGTCCAATCACGACCAGGTCGGAGTTCTCGTCGGTGAGCTGCTCGCCGACGAAGGACATGACGTCCGGCGCCCCGCGCCACTCAAGGCACAGCCGTGGGTAGCCGCCGGTGACCACCTGCGCGTCCACCGCGACCGAGCAACTGTCGACACCGATCATCGCCGCCGTATCCGCGACGGTGAAGGGATCGACGACGCACTCCTTGACACGACCGAACAGCGGGCGATCGTAAGACGTCAACGCCTCCATCATGGCCAGGTCAGACCCGATCAGGATGAACAGGACTGGCTTGGCCTCGAAGACGCGGTCCCAGACCGCCTGCAGCGCACCCTCGAGCGAGGGATTCGACTCTGCCAACCACGGGAACTCGTCGAGCACCACGATGGCGGGGCCGTCAGGCAGCGCCGACGCCACCTGATGCAGCGCTGCCTGCCAGTTATCGAGCGTGATGCCGTCAAAGAGGTGCGCGCCCGGGAGCGTCGAGCGCCGGGCCACCTGAGCCAGCCGCGCCAGCTCCTCGTCAGGACTTGCCAGCCGGGTCGCCGTCAAGAACAGCTGCGGTAGACCGCTACGGTCGGCGAACTCGGTCACCAACCGCGACTTGCCCGCCTGGCGGCGACCCCGGACGCTGAGCAGCCGCCCCACACCGTCGTTGACGACGGCATCGAGGTGGCGCTGCAACCGCCTGAGGTCCGGTTGACGCCCGACGAAAGCTCGCTTACCCGTCACATCGATGATACTACCATAAATGTTAGTATCATCGATGTTAGTGGGATGCCTCCGCTGCGTAGGACCTTCACACCGTAATCACAGCTCCACCTGGCACCGCGTTCCAGAGATGACTGCCGGTGCGCTCGTGGCTGGATGGCACCCAGCGCCGGGGCAGCAAGCCGGCCGGATATCCGGGGCGTCCGTCGTGGCGCCGGCTCAGGCACAGCCCGACGCTGGGGCCGCGCAGAAGTGAAGCGGTGTTTCTGCTGTGTCGGCCATCCTCCGACACGATCTGCGACACTTCGTGCACCATTCACGATCGTCGAACGGGGCATGCCTTGACCGATCGCCACACCATTGTCGAGGCTCGGCGCAGGCTGGGCCGCCAGCTCGTCGAGCTACGGCGAGCTGGCGAGCTGGCGGGTGAGCAGCGAGCTGGATGCTGTCGCCCGCCGTCTCGCCCATTATCCCGAAGTCCCCGGCTTCGACCGCTTTCTCGCTCGCCGCGGCGCGATGAGCATCTAGTTTGTCGAAACCGGAGGTTTCCTCGATGGACGTCATCGTGCCCGAACTGGCTATCCACCAGCACGATGCCCGCGGTTTGCACGAGCAGCGACAAGACGTTCTTTCCGTTTATTCAGAAGCCAACGCTGACCGACTGAATGATCCGTTCTACTCGCTCTCGCGTTACTGGGAGCGCTTGGCGGCCTACGCTTCACGCGATGGATTTGGCTTCGTCACCGGTCGGCTCGATGCTGAACTGGTCGGTTACGCGCTCGGTTACCCGCTCCCAGCCGGATCCGGCTGGTGGCGCGGCATGGGGGATAAGTCGACCAAGCATTACTGATCGAAACCGGCCGCCGCACTTTCGCCTTCAGCGAATTGATGGTACGCCCGCAGTGGCGCCGTCGCGGCTATGCCAGTGCACTGCACGACGCGTTGCTTCGTCACCGGCACGAGGAGCGGGCTACCCTTCTCGTGCGACCGGACAACACTGCGGCCCACCATGCATACCGATCGTGGGGTTGGCACAAAATCGGCGAACTCCAACCATTTGATGACGCGCCAATATTCGACGCAATGGTGCTCGCATTGCACGAGTAACGCGTAGGACACCCCGCTCTCGAATGTCTCCCGCCGCCACCCGGTTGGCGTCGTGAACTCGACGCCACCGACGTTGCAGCGAACGGGGATGTCGGTGACGTCGAGTTCACAACGCACACACGGTGATCCCGGCAGGCGATGGCCCAGATCTGAACATGTGCTGAGGGTTAGCCGGAGGCGACAGTGCTTGTTGGAGTACTTCGGGCGCCATCGGGCGGTGCAGTCGCCAGGTGATCGTGATCGGCCGTTCGCCGCGGTGCTCGACCAACGTTGCTTGCCCCAAGCACAGGTACGGCGCCGAGCCCAGGTCGTCGTGGCGCGCTGCGCGCACGAACAGGAGCACCCGGCTGCCGGCCTCGCGGCGCAGCCCCGTCCAGCTTTGACCCGGCCGCCTGTACACGTCGGCCCCGACTCGGACAGGAACTCCGCGAGCGTCAGATCACCGCCAGGTCGTGCCGTGCCAAAGCGCTGGCCAGGCACAATGTGGCCCGCGGTGCCCGATGGCCGATCTCGAGCAGGTTGAGGTCGGCGTCATAGTTGCATCAGCTCGACGGTACAGGCCACGCCCGATCTTCTCGATCACGCCCTGGTCGCATAACGCGTAGAGGCGACGGTCCGAGAGCCCGCGGCGCCTGCTCTGGCGGTTTCGTCGTCGGGCAGCTGAGCCGTGGCCAGTCAGAGTGCGATGACGGGCAGCTCGGCACCGGTTGCGTCGGCGAGTCGCCGAATGTCGTGGGGATCTGAGGTCACGACGGTGGCGCGTCGTGGCGTGGCGACGAGCACCACTGACGCATCGACGGGATTCGATGTCCCCGCGCGCCCGCAGAGCTCGCCGGCTGCCCGGGCCTTCCGATGGGTCAGGTCGACGACTTCGCTGGCGGCCAGCACGCGAGCGATCCTGGCCGCGCGCGGGCCCCCGCGCCACACTTCGCCCACCACTCCAGCGGGAACGAGTGGTACGACACCGAAGCGGACGAGATGGTCCCACAGCAGAACCCACCGGCGGTCGGCGCGCTCGGCCGCAACGAGGGCTCCGGCATCGAGGACGAAGCCATTGCTCATCCCCAGTCACTCTTCATGCAGAGCGCCGCGCCCGTCCCGGCCCGTCCGCCTGGCGGATCGCCGGGCTGCTGCGATCTCGGCGTCGATCGCCGCCCTTTCCTGCTCGGTCACGGCGCCGTGCTCGGCTTCGTACTCGTCGAGGAGTTGACGTCCGGCATCGAGCCGGAGGCGATGCTGGGCCGCGGTGGTGAGCCAGCCCGAGATGGTCTCGGAGGCATGTTCGGCCGCCTTCCGCACCTGCTGGGCGATATCGGCGGGAACCGTTACCGAGATCCGTTCATACGCTGCCATGATCGAATCATATCACAATATTACCCAGCCGAGTCTCCCGTTGGTTAGCCCGAGGTGACAGCCCCCTGTTGGAGCACCTCAGGCGGCATCGGGCGGTGCAGTCGCCAGGTGATCGCGATCGGCCGTTCGCCACGGTGTTCCACCAGTGTTGCCTCTCCCAGGCACAGGTAGGGCGCCGAGCCCAGGTCGTCGTTGCGCGCTGCGCGCACGAACAGGAGCACCCGGCTGCCGCCCGCGAGGTAGCGGCGGCCCGTGGTCGAGTCGCGGGACGTGCTGTTCTGCGATTCCCAGTGGAACAGGTCCGCCGCGAGCGGGTAGTCGCGGTAGCGGGTGGTGGGCGAGAAGTCGCGCTCCTCCTTGCGCAGGGTCACCAGCAGCGCGTCCACCCCGGTCTCGGGGGCCCAGGCGACGCCCGCCGCCCGCCCGTGGGGTTTGCGTTGCCAGTTCGCCCAGCCGATTCCGGCAAGTATTTCCTCACGGCGGTAGCTGGCGTGCGAGAGCAGCGTGACTCCCGGGATCCCGAGTGGACGCGGGACATGCCGGGCGCGATCGGTGGTGAGCGCTAACAGCTCTTCGATCTCGGCCGCGATGGCTGGATGTGCGCGCAGTTGGGCCAGGCCGTGGTCGTAAGACGCGAAGTCACCGCGGTCGGGCCACAGCGCGAAGAACAGCATCCGCGCGACGGCCTGCTCGTCCGGCGAGAGGGACGGGTAGGACGGCCCGTCCGCTGCCGCGAGCCGGGTATAGCGCACCGACCGCTCCGGGTCATCTACATGGGACAGTGCGACTACCCGCCGCAGCAACGCATCCTCGTCCGGACCTGCGGGCAGCGTGGGAAGTCCGGCCTGGCGGCGCAGCCCCGTCCAGCTCTGACCCGGCCGCCCGTACACGTCGGCCAGCTCCCTCCCCGACTCGGACAGGAACTCCGCGAGCGGCAGGTCACCGTGCGACCGGAGGTCGGCGACCAGCTCACGCCGGGAGCGCGACAGTGCACCACGGACGTTGTCGAGCACGATGTCGCGGGCTACCCGGTCGAGCACCAGCTGCGATCCTGAGGGCAGGAAAGGGAATCCGTGTTCGATCTCCCGGCGCAACCGGCTGCGCGACGTTCCGGTCAGCGCTCGATAACGCAGGTCGAACCGGTACTCGCGGCGGTGCTGCCCGATGAAGTCCAGAACCGTGAGCACCGCCTTGCCCGGTGTGCGCCGCAGCCCGCGTCCGAGCTGTTGCAGGAACACCGTCGCGCTCGACGTCGGCCGCAGCATCAATAGAGTGTCCACATCGGGCAGATCGACGCCCTCGTTGAACAGGTCGACGGTGAACAGACACCTGATATCGCGGTTTCGCAGCGCGGTCGCGGCTTGTGCTCGCTCGGCGAGCGGAGTCTGTCCGGACAGCGCCCGCGACGGGATCCCGGCCTCGGTGAACACCCTCGCCATGTACTCGGCGTGTGCTACCGAGACGCAGAAGCCGAGCGCGCGCATCCGGCCGGTGTCGGTGACCTGGCGGTCCAGCGCCTTGAGCACCAGGCGGGCTCGGCCGTCATTGCCGGTATAGAGCCCCGAGAGCCCGTTAACGTCGTAGGCGCCGCGGCTCCACTCGATCGCCGTGAGGTTGGTGTTGTCGGCGATGCCGAAGTAATGGAACGGGCAGAGCAGGTCCTGGTCGAGGGCATCGCCCAGCGGCAGTTCGTATGCGGTGCGCCCGTCGAAGAAGCTCCGCACGTCGACGCCGTCACTGCGTTGCGGGGTGGCGGTGAGCCCGAGCAACTCGCCAGGGTGCAGCTGGTCCATCAGCCGGCGGTACGTCGAGGCCTCGGCGTGGTGGAACTCGTCGATCACTACGATGTCGAACTGTGGCAGTTGATCCACTGTGGACAGCGACTGCACGGATGCGAACACATGCTGCCACTGCTGCGGACGCTGGCCGCCGACATATAGCTCCCCGAACGTCCCGTCGGCCAGCACCTCACGGTAGGTACGCAGCGCCTGGTCGAGGATCTCCTTGCGATGCGCGACGAACAGCAACGACTCACCTAGACCCTGTTCACGCAGCCGCTGGTAGTCGAGCGCAGCGACGACCGTCTTGCCGGTGCCGGTCGCAGCGACCACGAGGTTGCGGTGCCGGTCGTGCACGGTGCGCTCGGCGTCGAGCGCCTCCAGGATTCGCTCCTGATGCGGGCGCGGGCGTACCTCCAAGCCGGACAACGTGATCGCGCCACCGGAGCCGCCCTCGGTCGCCAGCGCTCGGTCCAGCAGTTCGGCATCGCGATCCGGGTCGTAGGGACGGAAGTCGGGGTCGTTCCAGTAGGTGTCGAAGGTAGCCTCGAACTTGCGCACCAGCACTGGCGTGGCGATCGCGGAGATCCGTACGTTCCACTCCAGACCGTCCAGCAGCGCGGATTTCGACAGGTTCGAGCTGCCGATGTATCCGGTGTCGAAACCGCTGTTGCGGCGGAACAGCCACGCCTTCGCGTGCAGCCGGGTGGACTGCGCGTCGTAGCGGATCCGAACCTCGGCACCGAACTTGCGGACCAACTCGTCCAACGCCCGACGTTCGGTTGCACCCCGGTAGGTCGTGGTGATCACCCGTAGCGGTATGTCGCGGGCGCGTAGCGCATCGAGTTCGTCGGCGAGTACCCGGATTCCGTGCCAGCGGATGAACGCGCAGAGCAGGTCGACCTGGTCGGCGCTGGCGAGCTCGGCGCGCAGCTCAGCGCCCAGCGAAGGCTCGCCGGGGGTGTTGGTGAGCAGTGCGACGTCCGACAGCGGCGTCGCTGGTCGCACCAGCCGGTGCACCCCGGGCGCCTCCGGGATGGCTAGCGCGAGTAGTTGCTCCAGCGCCACCACGGCGTTGGCATCGTCGTTCACCTGGGCCAGCAGGTCGTTGATCTTCTCGAGGCGCTGGTGATGCGGCTCATCCTGCAGTGCCCGGCGCACTGCATCGGCGATATGTCGCGCCAGCACGTCCGGCGCCTCAGCCGGTTCGACCTCGCCGAACTGAGGTGACGCATGGGGGACGGCACCCAGCGCGCGGTCCAACGCGCGAGTGTGCAGCGACTCGTAAGCGCCTGCCGGGAGCCCCTGGTTCACGGCAGCAGCGTCGCACGGACCAGCGACACACCGGTCACGGCGTCCGACTAACGATCACTATGCACTTCTTGAGCAAGTTGGCTCCAGTCATCTGAACCGGGAGGCAGGTCTCATCGTTACACGTCACCAACGGGCTCGTTGGTGAAACACACACTGCCGAAGACACGTGAACGTCGTACGGTCATGCAACAGTGGAGGCACGCAGCTAGGGGACGGTATGGCGCGCAGCGATCTCCTTCGGCAGCTCTTCGCCAGTTATTCACGCGGCGACGACGCTGCCTTCCGCCGCACCGCGACCGAGATCATCACCGACGAGCGGCGCAAGAACCACCGGTTGTTGGCAGCTGAACTCGAAGACGCCCTGCATCGCGACCTCAAACCGGGTGCTCAGGTTCCCTTGACCCTGCGCCCGATCCCGAAGAGCAGGGACGATCGCCCGCTGTTGCGGCTGGCCAAGCCCGAGCGGGAGTTCGACGACCTGGTGCTCGGCACGGATACCGCCGAGGTCCTGCATGAGGTAGTGGCAGAGAATCAACGTCGCAGCGTGTTGACCAGCCACTGCCTGCGTCCTCGCCAGCGTCTACTTCTGGTCGGGCCCTCCGGGACCGGCAAGACCGCTAGTGCCCATGCCGTGGCCGCCGAGCTGAGCCTGCCAGTCGCGACCGCGTCGCTCGCCGCGTTGAGCTCCTCATATCTCGGTGACACTGGTCGCAACGTCGAGGCCGTCATACGATTCGCGGAGCAAACCCCCTGTGTCCTGGTCTTCGACGAGTTCGACGTGCTTGCCCAGGAGCGAGCCCAGGTCGGCGATCACGGCGAGATCCGGCGGGTAGCGGCCGTCGTCTTGCAACTGCTCGAAGACCTGAAGGGCGAGTCGCTGGTTGTCGCGACATCCAACCATCCGCAGCTGGTGGATGTCGCGATGTGGCGCAGGTTCGACGAGGTAGTGCCGTTCTCGGCTCTCGACGTGAACAAGATTGCCACTCTGATCGGCTTGCGGCTGCGGGCAGTGGAACACGGTATCTCGCCGCAGAGCTGGTCTCGGAAGTTGCGGACCGCATCGCCAGCCGAGGTCGAGCTGGTCTGCGTTGACGCGATGCGCCGGACGGTGCTCGCCGGCTCCCGGCGAGTCGATGACGAGGCTATGTCGGCCGCTGTCGCACGCCTGAGATCGAGGAACAGGGCACTGAAGCGTGCCACCGCGGGGATGTCGGCTGCGACAGAGGACCTTCCGAACCAGACCTGATCGTCTACGGTGCGATCATGGCCGGGGACGCTCCGCTACCACTATCGCTTCCAACAACACCGCACGGGCACCTGCGGCTGGCCGCGGCACTCCCGCCGCAACCCCGGCGAACGCGGCAGGGAGGCGGTGCCGGCACGCCGACCTACCCGAATCGCGCCGAACACGCAGCCTCGGTCCGCGACCACGCCATTCGTTCAATCCGGACTCATCACCTCCGCAGCCCCGTCCTCGGCGTTGAGCCCGAGCTCGTCCTGGTCATCGAACTGGCCCACCGGCTCGATCCAGCGCTGCTCGAACGTGCTGAGCTGCGAGTGCTGGACCTGACCAGTGAGTTCGCCATGGTCGCGTTCGCTTCCGATCCGGAGCTGACCGAGTTCCTTCGTCGCCTGGATGCGTACAGCATCGGGCCACGACCTGGTGAGGAGAGCGGGACCGAGCGGTCTGCGCAGTACGAAGCACTCTTCGACGCAATCGTCAGGCCCCGGCCACTCGAGGTAGGTGATGTGCTATCTCCAGCCCTTCGCAACCACCTCGAGTCTCTCGCTCACCTCGACCACGTAATGAAGATCGACGTGCAGTGCTGGTGCCCCGAAGATGAGGCCGAGGCGCGACGCCGAAGGGAGGACTTCCTGCACGCGGTCGACACGGCCGGCGGCCGGCTGATCGCAGCCGACTTCCGACCCTGGGTGGGTCTGTCGCTGCTGCGAGTGGAGGTGGCCGCTGGCGCGGTGACCGATCTAGCGCGTACCGACCGGGCACGCAGCATCGACCTGCTGCCCCGGCCCCTACTGACTCAGCCGCAGATTCGCGCCACCACACCCGCTGATCTCCCAGTGGTACTCCCACCAACGCCCGGCGCACCGCTGGTTGCGGTGATTGACTCAGGGGTTGCCTCAGCCCATCCGCTGATCAGCCCGGCCGTGGATGGGGTCGACGCGATCGGCACCGGCGATGGGGGCGACGGCCACGGGCACGGCACGTTCGTCGCAAGCCTCGCGTTGCACGGCGCGTTGGAAGCCGCCCTTGCCTCCCGGACGCCGCTCCGTCCTGCCGGTCGATTGCTGAGCATTCGGGTGCTGGACAATGATCTTCTTTTTCCAGATGAGCTGCTGTGGGAAACGACTCTGCTTGATGCGCTCCGCCGTGCCGCGGACGCTGGGGCTCGGGTCGTCAACCTCTCCCTCGGCGACCCTCGGCGGCCATACCGCCCGCCACGACCCACTGTGCTCGCCGCCGCCATCGACGACCTCGCCCGCCGGCTCGGCCTCGTTGTTGTGATCAGCGTCGGCAACTATCCGCTGACCCAGCATCCGCGTGCGGAACAGGTGATCAACGATTACCCGACGCTGATGCTCGGAGACGAGTCGGCTGGGCTCCTCGACCCCGCTCCGGCTGCACTCGCCCTCACCGTCGGCGCCCTATGTACGGACCTCGACCAGGGCGCAGTTTCTGGCCGGGAGAACATCGACCGCCGACCGCTCGGGATTACGGGGCACCCAAGTCCGGCGACCCGGACCGGGCCTGGCTCGATGTACATGATCAAACCTGAGCTATGTGCGCCAGGCGGCGGGTTCAGCTACGACCACGGCACGAACCGCCTGGTCGACATGGACCCCGCGGTCCACGTGCTCGGCGCTGACGGGTCCCGGCCCGACAGGTTGCTGGCCACCAGCGTCGGTACATCGTTCGCCGCTCCGCTCGTCAGCCACGCCGCGTTACGCGCATTTGGCGCCTATCCGGCCCTCACCTCAAACGGGGTGCGCGCGCTGCTGCTGGCCTCTGCGGAACCAACGCCACCAGTGATCGACAGCGATAGCAAGGCTATTGCGCGGGAGCAGCAGGCAAGGCTGACTGGCTACGGCAGGGTGTCCGCGGAGCGCGCCGAGGCATCCGACGACCACCGGGCTGTGTTGCTCGCGGAAGAGGTCATGCAAGTCAATGACGTGCACGTTTTCACTGTTCCTCTCCCGAGCTCCTTCACCGAGCGCGGCGGCTGGCGACGCATTACCGTCGCTCTCGCCTACGACCCCCCGGTCCGGCCGACGCGTCTGGACTATCTGGCAAGCCGGATGGACTTCTGGGCCTTCCGTAGCGTCACGGTCGAACAGGTCCGCAATGCCTACGCCGCACCACTGGAGGACACAGATGCCACCCCAGCCACACTTGCCAATTCGCATCTAGAGCTGCAGCCTAGTACCACATTGCGCTCTGCCGGCGCCAACCAGTGGGCCTCACGTGAGTTCTCCCGACCATTCAAGGATGGTCTCAGCGAACTGGTGATCGTGGTACGCAACACCAACCGCTGGGATGGCGACGGCAACAGGCAGCACTACGCGCTCGCTGTCGTGCTGGAGCGGGGCCCCTGGTACTCGGCGCTGTACGCCGAGCTCCGGGCTCAGTTCGAACTTCTCGCAGAGGCAGAGATCGAACTGCAGTGAATGCTCCACTGACTGTCAGGAGGCGGTGTGCTACCGATCAAGGCAGTGTTCTTCAACGTCGGAGAGACGATCGTCGACGAGAGCCGGGAGTACGGCACGTGGGCCGACTGGCTGGACGTGCCGCGGCACACGTTTTCGGCGGTCTTCGGCGCGGTGATCGCTCGCGGTGGGGACTACCGGGACACGTTCCAGTATTTCCGGCCAGGCTTCGACCTGGCGACCGAGCGGGAGCGCCGGGCGGCGGCCGGCCGGCCCGAGACCTTCGCCGAAGAGAACCTCTACCCCGACGCCCGCCCGTGCCTGGGCGAGCTCCAGCAGACGGGGCTGCGGGTCGGCCTGGCCGGTAACCAGACCGCCCGCGCGGAGCGGATCTTGAAGGCGCTCGACCTGCCAGTGGACGTCATCGGCACCTCGGACGGCTGGGAGGTGGAGAAGCCCTCGCCCGCCTTCTTCACCCGGGTAATCGAAGAGGCCGGCTGCACGGCCGGGTCGGTGCTCTACGTCGGAGACCGCCTGGACAACGACATCCGACCAGCACAGCATGCCGGCATCAGCACCGCGCTGATCCGCCGCGGGCCGTGGGGCTTCATCGTCGAGGACGAGACCCTGAGCAGCCGGTGCCTGTTCCGCCTGAGTGGGCTCGCCGAACTCCCCGGCCTGATCCGGGACCACAACCTGCGGCAGGGCTAGCTGGACGAGCGGGTAACGAGCGCACCCGCTCGTCCAGCACCCGTGCCTGCGGGGTGCCTTCCAACGCGCGCCGTACCGCCGGGATCCGCCCGTAGGCAGTGCCGTAAGGCTCACGTTCCAGCTGGCCGAAGGCCTGTTCGGCGAAGTCCATGCCATGCTCGGCGTCAGTGGCAGCATGCGCGGCCGCAAGGTCGAGCAGGACCACGGATCGCTGCTTGCCCGCCCGGTCGTCAACTTGGTCCAGCGCGCGGTGCAAGCTCACCACCGCGTCAGCCGTCCGACCGGCGACGAGCTGGCTATAACCGAGGAAACTGGCCAGGCGGGCCGGATCGAAGAAATCGAGCCACTCGGGATCCTCGCCACGAGTGGACAGCGAGTCCTAGCCTGCGGGCGTGCCGAACCGGAAGATCTCTCAAGGCGACATCCCGCAATGACCGAAGACCTATCAGCTAAGTAACTTCACGAGTTCCTCTTCGAGCTCCTGAAGTTCCTCACAACCCTGCTTCAATGACTGCCAACCTGTGGAGAGGCTGTCTTGAATGAGCCGACTGCGCCCCTTGCCCGGCTTCCGCCAGTCCGCCGTGTTGGTCAGAGTGTCGAAAAACAGTTCTTTCGGATGCTGCTCGCTGCGAACAGCCTGCCACGAAACTGTGAGATTGCTGCGATTTCCCCACAGCGCCCAAACCTCCAACTCCTGCCTAGCGGCGACTACAATGGCCTTATCGGCGTGATTAGCGCAGCCCTTTAACAATGAGATAAAGGAGGACTTTCGGTCCCGTCGACCGTCCTTGCCGTCCAGTCCATCAGCATCGAAAGCGAAAATAACCGCGTCGGACAACGGTCCGTAGAGAGTAAGAATCGAGCAAGCGTTTGACTTTAATGCATCGATCCCCCGCATGCGAGGAGCCGTAATAATCTTTACTTGGGCACGCGCACGTCCGATCGACGCTAAGAGGCATTCCAGCACAGGCTTGAGGATGTATTGGTCGTGGGTGTGATCTTCGCACGCCACGAAGACTCGGAGGCTCATCTCGTGCTATTAAGCCTCGGCTGCCAACTGAAGCCAGCCCTCGGCCTGAAGCTCGCCAAGGGTTCGTTCGCCCATAGCTTCTGCAAGGCTAGGTAGCCGAGCCACACTGACTGGCCGAGAAGCCATCTTTTCATGATCCCACCCGATTACAATTGAATCATTTATCGTTTCTTGATCCGCATAGTCAAGGACAGCTGGGGAATGGGTCGATGCGATCACTTGCACCTCACCATCTGCGTGTGCCGCCTGTTCTATCATTTTGACAAGTAGGGACAATCGGGCTGGATTGATCCCGTTCTCGAGTTCCTCAATTACGAGAGTTTGTCGCCCTTTAGCACCTACGGTTGCCAGCGCCAACGCCGCAAATCTAAGTGTTCCGTCCGAGAGGGACGGCGCGGCAACCCTAGTTTCAAAGGGCTCTTCATGGACGGCGAAGATAACTTCCCCCGTCGGAGCAGACTCAATTTCTATCGAAACAACAGGCCGAGGCGTCAGCTCGGCTAGCCACTCGTTGATACTGGCAAGTCGAGCGACAGCATCGTCGTCACGCCACACAACTGTCTCCACTTCGCCGTTCGGACGGCGTCTTCGCTGGCGGACCGGTTTCGTGTCCTCTAACAACTGCCATACGACAGCAGCGAAGTTCTCGCCATGTTCGCCCAATTCAGTGCGACCCAACGTCGAGTACTGACGAAGCACCTCTGGTCTAAGTTCGAGCGGCCTCAACGATTCGAATTCATCCCTCACTCGATCGGCAACAACTTCGTTCAACCGGCTCTCAGCTCGCCTGCTCACAAACTGAGACAGAATAAACTCATTGGGTGAGAAGTCCCGCCTAGGGTTGCGGCCACGCGTTTCCTTGTAGAAGCGCGCAGTGACGACCGGCGAATCCGGATCCTGCTCAAGCGGATCTGTGCCCGGCCGAGTATTATACACATATGGCCCGGGATGCATGTTTGATGAGAGCCACTCGTTGCGGATAGTTCGCTTCTTGGCGTCAACCTGAACCGCATAGCGAATTATTTCTTTATCTACGAGGAGTTCCACATCAAGCTCAAAAACATCTGAGGTAGACATGAAGTGCGTCGCGGTCGAAGCGCCGCCACGCACGCCAGCAACAGTCGTAAGCGAAGCTCCAGGAGAAATGTGCCCATCGACAGCCTCGCGTACTGAACGCCCGTCCCCAATTGCCCTCAATAGACGTAGGGCATCGAATAGGTTAGACTTACCGGCACCATTCGAGCCAAGAACAATTGAAACAGGGCCAAAGTTCACTGTCGCATCTCGGAAACTCTTGAAGTTCCTTAAACTCAGTTTCCGGATCACCTGGCTACCTCCTCCCTGTTCTTCGCAAGAGCGGGCGAGCCGCTCTACACGCAAGCGACATTCTGACACGCCAACGCCTCGACCAGCTTCCCTGCTAGACGTACGGCATTGTCCCAGTGTGCCCTGGTACGTGGCACACGCGCCCCGCAGATGGCAGCCTTCCGGTCCGCTCCGTCGAGCTGCGCCGCTGAGGGCGGGTTGCTCACCAGCCTGCGTTTGCGGCGCTTTCACTACCGCGCTGGTCGCTGGGTCGGCCGGAACCTCCCAGACGCATCCCCGACCCGGCCAGTCTTCGCCCCCATCCCGAACGCCGCAGACCCTCCGCCCGCGGATGGCGGCCGGTGGTTCCCCTCATCCCGGTGCCCGCCGCCCAGAGGAGTGGTGTCCATCCCCACTGCGTGGGCCAGGCGCACACGTCAGCAGTCTAGCGACGCCGTTCCATGGATTGTTCGACTCGCCGCAGTCCGGGCAGCTCAAGCTATCTGGCCAGGAATGTGTCGAAAATGTGGTGGTCGAGTTCGGTGACGAAGGACTCGGTGCGCCAGGGCGCGAGTTCGCGGCGGGCGCGGCCGATGCGCAGCGCGGCCACCCGGCCGCCGGTGGCCGCGGTGGTGTCGACGCAGTCGTGCAGCAGCGTCGTCGCGGAGCGGACGTCGCCAGAGCGCAGGCGTGCGATCGCGAGGTCGGTGCCGATGATGCCGCGCTGTACCTGGTCCCGCGGCGCCTTCAGGGTTGCTAGGCATCGTTCAAGCTGGTCATGGGCCTGCTCGGGTCTACCGACGTGCAATTCGCAGACGCCCTCAAAGCCCCGCAGCCGTCCCTCATTGAACCCGCCACCATCAGCACCGGCGGATTCCAGGCCGAGCCACGCGAGCCGTAGCGCGGCAGCGGCATCGCGGCAACGACCGGATCGCGCGGCCACCTCCGCCTGCAGCGCGTACGCCCGAGCACGAACCCGGAAGTCCGAGCCGAGTCGGGCGTCGGCGACCGCCGCGTCGACGATCGAGCGCGCTGCGCCATCGCCCGTGGAATGCAGCACCGTCATGGCGTAGCTGGTGCGCGCCGTCGCACGCCGGGTGAAATCGCCCGTGGCGGCAACCGCGCGGGTGTACCAGCGGCGTGCCACCGCGTCGTCTCGGGTCTCGAAAGCGATGCGCCCGGCCAGCAGGTAGGCATCGCAGCGGAGCGCGCCGAGACGCGCACGTAGCTGCTCGGTGTCCTGGAGGCGCAGGCAAATCTCGACGACCGGGGCAAGCAGCAACTGCAGGCGCCCGAACGGCACGCTGCTGATTTGACGGTCCACCTCAGTCACCGAAGCGGCGAGGTGGTCGATCACCTCGACGTCCAAGCGCCGGGGGTCACGAAGCGCTCTGATCAATAACCGGCGCGTTGGATCGGCGAGGAGCGCGAGGAGTTGTCCGTCGTCGACGCCGGTCGAGCGAACCATGAGGTCACGCAGTTCGCGGGTGCGCTGTGCAGGCGCCCCGTAGTGGGCCAGCGCAGTCAGCAGGGTGTCGAAATCGGAGCCCGCACCCAGCGCGAGATCGCCAGATCTGTTGCGCGCGTACAGATGCGCGAGCAGCAGTTGATAACGCTCACCCGGCACGGTCCGGCTGGCGGTGCTCTCCCAGCGTGCGATGCTGCGCTGCAAGCTGCTCAGCTGGGCGCTCGCCGATGCCATCACACCACGTTGCTCGGCAACGGCACGAAGAGCCCGAGCCTGATCGGCCCACGACCATCCCCGCTGCTCGCGAAGCTGGCGCAGCAGCTGGCATGCGGTACCGCGATCGTTCTTCGTCGGCTTCATATCGGGACGATCAGCCGAGGTCTGCCTTGATCGGCTCCATAGTGGATGGTGTACCAGGTCCCGCTGCCCGGATCGTCGCCATGTGGGAATCCGATGACGAGATCGCTGCGGTCCACCATCCAGCGATTGCGGGTGTGGTAGGCCTCCTCGCCCAGCTGCCGGGCACCGAGCTCGACCAGCGACACTCGCTGAGCACGGCGAGTGGCGCGCAGGACGGTCTGCCTAGCCTGTTCGGGTTGGTCGGCCAACGTGCACGGGACCACAACCGTCAGGGCAGCCGGAGTGTGCCCAGCGAGCCACTGCAGCGCGAGAGTGTCTATCCCCATTGCGCCACCGACATAGACATGCGAGCCCTCGCCGGCGAACGGCCGCAGGTAGGCGTCAAACAGCAGGTCGTACTCAGCAAGCTCGCGATGCTCGGTGCGCCGCGAGCCGGTGATTGTCACCGCATGCGGCACGGACCCTCCAACATGTCATCGAATGTCATCTGCCGCGGACTGGCTCGGTTTACTCAAATGAGTGCCGTGACGGTCCCACGACCCGGTCAGCGTTTCACACCGACCAGCTACCCAGCCCGACGCGGAGCAACGGCTGGGAAGGCGTGGGTGCCGGACTCCCTGGACCGCGATGTGCGGCACCGTCATGGGCTGCCCTGGTACGCGGCGCAGGTCCCGCGCCGATGGCACTCCTGCCGACCCCAGACCATCGAGCTGCACCGCTCCAACGGCTTGCTCATCGGTATCTGCCACTGCGCTTGCGGCGCCTTCACCGACCGCACCGGTCGCTGGGTAGGCCGCAACTCCCGCAAACGCATCCCCGACCCGGCCGGTCTGCGCCGCGATCCCGAAACGCCGCAGCCTGTCCGCGCGCGGGTGGCGGCGGGCACGTCTCACCCCGGTGCCCGCCGCCACCCGCGCTCCCACCAGACCAACGACCCCATCCAGCGGCGACGGCACCGGCAGTGGACAGATCAGTGATCCGCACCGACCGAGAGCTGCTCGCAGAGCTCGCGCGGATGAACTCCGACGTCGTGCCACTGGCAATGCGAATCATGGACGACAGCGCCACCCTCGACGAACAGCGAACCTTCGCCGATCGGCTCATCGAACTCGGCACCAGGCTTCACGATCGAGCGCACCAAACCGGACTGGTCATCGACAGCGATCGCCAAAGCACAGCGGCACCGCCTCCGCAAGGACGCGTGCCCGGATCCGCTTCTTCAGCCCGTTCGGAATCGCTACTTGGGTAAATACGCCCATCAGCTGCTCGACATCCAGAGCGAAGCCGGTCATGTCGAAGTAGCCGCGCCCGGGCGCGACATCGATCAGAAGGTCCAGGTCGCTGCGCTCGTCGGCGTCCCCACGGGCAACGGAGCCGAAGACACGCATGTTGGACACGCCGTAGCGCTGACCAAGCGCGACAATCTCGTCATGGCGGCTGCGGAGATCCTCGACGGTGATGCGCCGCCGGGGCGCGTGCTCCTCGTCCGCCGGTAGGTCCGTCAGCAGGTGACCATGGTCGACGTTCATCGTTCGCTGCTCCCACGGCAACGTGCCTCGTTGGCGGCGAGCTTGAGGGCGGCCCCCAAAGCTCGCACCCTGCAAGGCGATCGTCAGCCGTCCCACTCAGGAGCAATCTCCGACGGTTCCGCGGAACGCCATCGGGCCTGGGCAGATGGGTTGAACGGCCGCGATCCGGTGCCAGCCGGTGAACCGACATCCTGCCCAAGCTCCCGGACATCACCGCCGCCAGTGCGCGCGGTGCTGCCGCAGGATAGCCCGTGGCTCACCCTGTCCGACGGCCGTGGGGCTGTCCGTGCAGCTCGGTGACATCGTCGTGGTCCAGCGCCGCGACGCCCCCAGATGCTGCGCCGTCACACCAAGCTGCTCGGCAGCGGTGCGCAGCGCGCGAGCATGATCGGCCCCCAACCATCTAGCTGCTAGCGAAGCTGGCGCAACAGCCGGCATGCCAGAGCTACTCCGCGCCCGGGCTGATCACCAACCCGGACGCGGGCTAGCTGGAGCTTGAGTGCACTCAGCCTCCCGAACTCAACGCCAGAGCTGTTCGGGCGACCGCGGACTGCACTGCTGTTGAGCTCGGGAACCGGAGGGCTCGCAGGCAAGATCTGCAGGGCAGGTCAGGTCCCTGGAGATCGACATCAGGTTAAAGACAACGTCATCCGCATCAAGTCGTTGTCTTAGAACAGCGCCGCAAAGCCAGCGAGGAGAGCGTGACCGCGATCTTGTCGACCCGATCAGCCACAAGGGCGAGCGGCGACGCTCAACTGGCGGCCAGTGCCGCCTTGGATCGGTGCATGATCGTCGACTCCGAGCCCCCGACGAGCTCCAAGGCAACGGCCGTCGGGGCACTTCGGACGCTCGTGGTTGGCCAACCTGGACCTACGGGCTCAATTTGATCTCTGTAGCGGCTGACATAAGGAGACCCGATGGATGGATCTTCCACAGGCCTACTCCGGTTCAAGCCAGAGGGCCAGGACGAGTTCGATCTTGAGAAATTCTTCCGCGAGGGGCTCGCTCAGGCACTGCGGGGAAAGACCCGGCTCAACGTCATGCTCGCCGGTCGTGTCGGTGTCGGAAAGAGCACGCTGGTCAACGCCATCTTCGGCGCGCCGATCGCCCCGACCGGCGTTGGTGGTTCAATTACCCAGAGCATTCAACGTTATGTTCGGCCGAATCTCCCGATTTCGGTGTATGACACCCCGGGCATCGAGCTCGGCGTGGAGGCTGAGCTGATAGCGAAGACCTACCTTACTGAGATCGAGAGGCAGATGGGAGACGACGACACCCGAATTCATTTTTGCCTCTACTGCGTCCGAACCCGGGACGAGCGTTTCGAAACAGTTGAGTCGGACATCGTAAGAGCGCTGTCGAAGGACGTCTTGGTAGCCCTCGTGCTCACGCAGTGTCCCACTCCTGATGATGCACGTGCCAACAAGTTCGCCCGTTACCTCACTTCGCTCGACCTACCTGTCCTCGACGGGCAGTGTTTCATGACACTGGCTGAAGAGGACAACGTCGCCGGCGTCACGCTCCCCGCGTTCGGCCTTCCCGATCTCGTGAGTTCGATCTACCATCAGCTGCCGGATGCGGAGCGGCATACGCTGGCGAGCTGCCAGCGGGTATCGCTGGAGCTCAAGATCGCCGAGGCACGGCGTTCGGTGAACTTCAACATGGGCACGGCTGCATTGATCGCGGCCAGTCCGATCCCGCTGGTTGATTCCATTCCCTTGAGCGCGCTACAGATAAGCATGCTGGGCCAGATCACCACCATCATGGGATTCAAGGTCGACCCTAAAGCCATCGCTACCGCCTTCGCGACCGTCCTCGGCGTGGCCTCTGTGGCCCGAACGGCGGCGAGCTTCTTCAAGATCTTCCCCGGCACTGGCGCTACGATCAATACGACCATAGCGTCTACCACCACGAAGATTCTGGGTGAGGTGTTCATCAACGCATGCACGAACGTGCTCATGCGTCAGATGGCAGGTGAGCACATTCACCAGGACGACATTGTGGGCGAGCTTCTCAAGGAGCTCCCAATCCTGCTCAGCGGAGGCCTTCGCCATTCGGCATAGCGCCGCCGGTTACTCCCATTTCAGGTCGAACCCCATGAGAGACTTGTATCGCTCGAGGAGCTCCTCGTCACTCAACTCCGAGGGTGGGGTGCGAAGTCCTTTGGGCTCGGGACCGTAGACCTCCGCTGCCACCTCCAGCTCCTGCTCGAGCGCCCATCCCGTCGGAGCCTGGCGGAACTCCTCGAGTGCATCGTCGCTCATGGCACCTCCTAAGAAGCGGACACACCGACGGTACCGAGCCACCCCGGGAAGGGCGAGCGCGTCGAGTGGCGCCGCCATATCAGGGAGGTCGCCGCCTCCCCTTGATGATCGTGGCGCCGGGGGCATGATCACCGTTTCGGAAGCGATAACCGCGCTCAGAGGCTGTTGCCGATTTGCGCCGTGAACTCGACGCCACCGACGTGACCAGGCCCTATACAGGTCGGTGGCGTCGAGTTCACGGCGCGCCCACCGATTAGGCAACAGCCTCCTCAGCGCGGCTCGTTCTTCCGAGCCGGTGATCATGAAGTGTCCCGCCAACCTCAGTCTGCCGCGACAGGATCAGTGCTGTCTCTCGCTCTATGCGATCTTGAAAAGACCGTGACGACGGAGGGGCGGTAACATCTGATCATGAGGGGGTGCGTCGATGTGCGGTCTGATCGGGGCGCTGCTGGCGCAACCGTGCCTGACGCAGGAGCGCATCGCGAGCGCGCTGGCCACGATCGCGCACCGTGGACCGGATCACACCGGCTGGTGGTGCTCGGCCGAACGCCGGATGATGCTCGGCCACGTGCGGTTGAGCATCATCGGGCTGGACAATGGTAACCAGCCGCTGACCAGCGAGGACGGCGAGGTTCGCTGCGTGGTCAACGGCGAGCTGTACGGCTATCGGGCGATCCGCAGCGCCCTGCAGACCGAGGGACGGCACTTCGCCACCGACTCCGACAGCGAGATCGCCCTGCACCTGTACGAGCAGCTGGGTGGCGACTTCGTGCACCAGCTGCGCGGGGAGTTCGCGGTGGTGATCGCCGATCAGCGTCGGCGCCGCCTGATCGCGGTGCGCGACCGTTTCGGGATCAAACCGCTGTTCTACACCGTCCGGGGCGCCGACGTGCTCGTCGCTTCGGAGATCAAGGCCCTGCTGGCGCTGGGGGTGCCGGCCCGCTGGGATACGGCAGCGTTCTTCGCCGAGTGTCACAACGTCCGGACCGCGGATCGGACCCTGTTCGCCGGCATCCGGGCGGTGCCCCCCGGCTGCCTGCTCGTCGCCCGCGACGGCCAGGTGGAGATCCGGCGGTACTGGGACACCGACTACCCCCGCCGCGAGACCCTCGCCGCCGACGGACGCTCAGAGGCCGAGATCGTCGCCGGGTTCCGGGAGGTCCTCGACAACGCCGTCGCCGAGCGGCTCGTCGCTGACGTCGAGGTGGCCTCTTACCTCAGTGGCGGGATCGACTCGAGCGCGGTGCTGGGCCTGGCCCAGCGAAAGCTGAACCGTCCGATCCGGGCATTCACGATCGCCTTCGAGGACGAGCGGTACAACGAGGAGGGGCTGGCCCGGCAGACCGCCGAATGGCTTGGCGCCACGTTTGTGCCGGTGCCCGTCAGCCAGCGCGACCTGGCCGAGGCCTACCCTGACGCGCTGTGGCACGCCGAGACGCTCGTTGCCAACGGCAACGGCGTCGCCAAGTACCTGCTGTCCCAGGCGGTGCGCGACGCGGGGATCAAGGTGGTCTTCACCGGCGAGGGTGCCGACGAGATCCTCGGCGGCTACCCCCCGTTCCGCCGGGACATGCTGCTGCACAACACCGAGGGGCAACGACCGGAAGACGTCGAGAAACTGCTCGCCGGACTCGACGCGACCAACCAGTCCTCGCGGGGGCTGTTCATCGCTGACGGCGTGCCCGCCCCGGGACTCGACGCGATCGGCGTCCGTCTGGGCTGGGTCCCTTCAGCGATCGAAGCGTTCTCCACCCTCGCCGCCAAGATGTATCCCTACTTCGCCGATGCCTACCACGAGCCCGCCCGGCGCACCGATCCCTACACCGAACTGCTCGACTCCCTCGACGTGCCCGGCCGCCTCGCCGGCCGCGATCCGGTTAACCAAGCGCTCTACATCTGGGCCCGAACGGCGCTGCCCAACGCCATCCTCACCTTCCTCGGTGACCGCATGGAGATGGCGCATTCGGTGGAAGGCCGGGTGCCCTTCCTCGACCACCACGTCACGGAGTACACCGCGCAGATCCCCGTACACCACAAGATCCGCGGACTGCGGGAGAAGCACGTGCTGCGCGAGGCCGTCCGCGACTGTGTGCTGTCCGAGGTGTACGACCGCCAGAAGCACCCGTTCCTGTCGCCGCCGGCTCTCGAGATCGACGACCCACTCGCCGTGTTCTGCCAGGACACCCTGCGTTCCCGATCTGTCGAGGACCAGCCGTTCTTCGACCCATGCCGAGTTCGCGGGCTGATGGACCAGGTCGCCGCGATGGGACCCGCCGACCAGGCCGCGTTCCAAGGCGTCGTCCTGGGGATCGTCAGCACCTGCATCCTGCAACAGCGCTTCGGCCTCGCCGCCTGATGTGGATAGCCCGGTCAAGACCGGGCTATCCCCGCCAGCTCATGATCACGCCGATGGCATCGTCCCCACGATGAAGAAGGTGGCCCCGTAAGGGTCAGTGATTCCTGCCATCCGTCCGTACGGGGTGTCGAACGGCTCGGCCAGGATGGTGCCGCCGGCCGCGCTGGCGCTGGCCGCCGCGGCATCGGCGTCGGACACCAGGAAGTAGGCCAGCCAGTGCGCCGGGGTGCCCTCCGGGGCGCCCATCATCCCGCCGATGCCACCGACCGGCCCGCCGTCTCTGGCCGCGTCGAAGTGGATGGTCGTGTAGTCCGGCGGCCCGCCCTCGATGGGTTCGTAGCGATAACCGAAGACCGAGGTGTAGAACGTGCGGCCGGCGTCGGGATCCGGCAGCCGGACGTCGGTCCAGACCAGCGAGCCTGGCTCGGCGTAGACCTCCGCACCGTGCTGCCCGGCGGCCTGCCACACGCCGAAGGTCGCACCCAGCGGATCCTGCGCGATACACATCCGCCCGTTACCGGGGATGTCCATCGGCTCGACCAGCACCGTCCCGCCGTTCTCGCCGATCAGTTTTGCGGTGCCGTCGGCGTCGTCGCTGGCCAGGTAGACAGTCCACACCGTCGGCTGGCCCTCACTGTGCAGCGGACCGACAGCAGCCGCGGCGCGGCCGTCGACCTGGCAGATCTGGTAGTGGCCGAACTCCGCTCCACTGTCGAAGAACGACCAGCCCAAGACTGCGCCGTAGAACTCCTTTGCGGCGGCGAGATCGGGCACCGACAGGTCGACCCAGCAGGGTGTGCCGGTGGGCCATGGGTTTGTTCGAGTAGGCATGTGAACCTCCAGTTCGGTATCTGACGGCGCCCAGCAAAGCATCGACCCCTGACAATCTGGAGTCCGGCGAGCGAACCCGTGTCGACCGTCAGCCCACGTCGATGAGGAACCAAGGTCGGTCCGCGAGCACGCGCTCCGCCTCGACCACCACAACCTCCAGGACAAAGTCGGTCATGGTGCGATCGGCCGCGGCTGCAGCCTGTTGAGCATGTGCTCATCCCGAAGAATGATCCTGGACTGGAGGGCGGCTCGTTGCCCACGACCCGCTCTGCTGTCGTCGAGTTCGACACCAGGGCTGTCCGAATCGGCCCGGGCAGCCCTGGTGTCGAACTCGGCGCACGCAGGGCTGTCCACGCGCGGCAGCAAAGCCCCCCATTTCACCCAGCAGGGCGCGTGTGGCGCCTACGGGGGTTGGTCCAAATACGCAAGCGATGCATCTCCTTCGCAGTCGGGATCTCGTCACCCGCGGTGGACGTTGAACACGGTGACCGGTGCAGAGATCTGATCGACTCGCCACCGTCGTGGAGCTCGCGGCGAGAGGCCGGCTCCCACCCATACAGGAGCTCTCGCCACGCCATCGCCTGCTCCTCGGCCGCGAGGACGGAATACTGCTCGGCATCGGACCCCTATGCGACGGTCCGGCGCAGCTCGCCCCTCCAGGTCTCCGTTCAGGCTCGAGCACGCCGATCGCCAGAGGATGCGGAAAGGCCGCTTGCTGCGTGCACACCGCGAGATACGACTCGCTTCAGGCTCGGCGAGCTACGAGACGTGGCCGCCCTTCCGGGTCGAAACGGATGACCTGGTCGACACCGTGCGCCTGGCCGAGCTGCTCGGGTCGTCGTCGAAGGAGTCGGAGACCGGAGCGAGCAGCAGCTCGGCTTTGGGATCGCCCGCTGAAAACCCTCGGCGTCGAGGTCACGGCATTCGGCAAGATCCACCGCATTCGGGGTGCCCACCGCCACGCTGGACGAGCCCCTGCTGGGCCCGAGCTGGCCCCTCGGCTACCACTGCCGTCACCTGAATCAATCTATTCTCAGCATGACGACGGAACTCGGCGCGGGGCATGGCACAGGCAGCTCGGACTTACCTCGTCGGCGCAAGTGCCGCCTCGCAGAAGGTAACCATTCAGCCCGTGGGCTGACCTGGTCTGGCGCGGTGCCGTCGGCGTGTTGATGCGGCGGTCGGCGACATGTGCGTGTCGATCACGCTGTGATCGGCTGGTGTGCGGTTTGATCTTCTGGT
>JBQTHE010000099.1:0-29053 GCA_052390115.1 Pseudonocardiales bacterium
GCGATAACAATATCGGGTTCAGTGCGTTTCTCGCGGTTTTCGAACGTTGACACGCCGAGCCATTTATGGCGTTGTAGAGCAACGAGCCAACGCCGCGGACCGCGCCTCTAACTTAGCGGCATTGAGCGAGGTCCGCGCGCTGTACGAGGCAGACCCTCAGGTCAAAGAGATCATCGACACCGCTCGCGGGCTGGAGGGTCTCAAACGGCAGTGGGGCGTGCACGCGGCTGGCGTAATCATGTCCAGTGAGCCATTGATCGATATCATCCCGATCCAGCGCAGGGACTCCGACGGCGCGATCATCACGCAGTTCGACATGGGGGCCTGCGAGACGCTCGGGCTGCTCAAGATGGACTTCCTGGGGCTGCGCAACCTCACCGTCATCGACGACGCGCTACACAACATCGAGCTCAATGGTAAGCCACCGCTGGACCTGGAGAACCTGGAGCTGGACGACGCCAAGGCCTATGAGCTGCTGGCCCGCGGGGACACCCTCGGGGTGTTCCAGCTCGACGGGGGCCCGATGCGGGATCTGCTGCGCCGCATGGTGCCCACCAGCTTCGAGGACATCTCCGCCGTGCTGGCGCTGTATCGGCCCGGCCCGATGGGCGCCAACGCGCACAACGACTACGCCGACCGCAAGAACAGCCGCCAAGAGGTGCGGCCCATTCACGCGGAGCTGGCCGAACCGCTGGCGGACATCCTGGACGAGACCTTCGGGCTGATCGTCTACCAGGAGCAGGTCATGGCGATCGCCCAGAAGGTGGCCGGGTACTCCCTGGGTAAAGCAGATCTGCTGCGCCGGGCAATGGGTAAGAAAAAGAAGGAGATCCTCGACAAGGAGTACGAGGCATTCTCTGGCGGGATGCGCGACGCGGGTTATTCGGCGGCCGCGATCAAGACGCTGTGGGACATCCTGCTCCCGTTCTCCGACTACGCTTTCAACCGCGCACACACCGCGGGGTACGGGCTGGTATCTTATTGGACCGCCTATCTGAAGGCCAATCATCGTTCTGAGTACATGGCGGCGCTGCTGACCAGCGTGGGCGACGACAAGGACAAGGCCGCCGTCTACCTCGCCGAGTGCCGCAAGATGGGCATCACCGTGCTGCCGCCGGATGTGAACTCCTCAGAGCGGGACTTCACCGCCGTCGGTGATGATATCCGGTTCGGTCTCGGCGGCATCCGCAACGTGGGCGCTAATGTCGTCGATGCGATCACCCGGGCCCGGGCCGAGAAGGGCGGCTATACCGACTTCTCCGACTTCCTTCGCAAGGTGGACGCGGTGGCCTGCAACCGGAAGGTCGTAGAGTCACTGATAAAGGCTGGCGCATTCGACTCGCTGGGCCACCCCCGCAAAGGCCTGCACCTGGTGCATGGCGAAGCGATCGACGCGGTCATGGAGTCCAAGCGGGCTGAGGCGATCGGGCAGTTCGACCTATTCGGCAGCCAGCCCAGTGAAGGTGGCGGTACTGGACTGTTTGATGTGCCGGTGCCCCCTGACCAATGGGACGCCAAGCACCAACTCGCGCTGGAGCGGGAAATGCTCGGTCTCTACGTGTCCGGGCACCCATTGCGTGGTGTAGAGAACATCCTGGCCCGCCAGTCCGACACCCCGATCGCGTCGATCCTGGACGGCACCGTCGCCGACGGCGCCCAGGTGATCGTCGGGGGGATCCTCGCGAGCGTGACCCGGCGGGTGAATCGCAACGGCGAGCCATGGGTGGCTGCCCAGCTTGAGGACCTCGCCGCCGGGATCGAGGTGCTGTTTTTCCCCAAGACCTACTCAGTGGTCGGGGTGAACGTCGCCGAGGACGCAATCGTGCTGGTCAAGGCGCGGGTGACCAAACGGGATGACCGGATCTCGCTGATCGCCAACGATCTCGTGGTGCCCGATCTCGCCCAGGCCAGCGGCCCTGCCGGCAACGGGCAGGCGAGCACCGGACAGCCGGTGACGGTGAGCATGCTTGCCGCGCGCTGCACTCCCGAGCGGGTGGCCCGGCTTAAGGACGTGCTGGCCCGCCACCCGGGCACCCAGGAGGTACGGCTGAGCCTGGTCAACGGTGGCCGCAAGCATCTGCTGAGACTCGACGAGGGCCTGCGGGTCTCACCGAGCAGCGCACTGATGGGAGACCTCAAGGCCCTGCTCGGCCCCGGCTGCCTGAGCTGAAGACGCCGGTGTTCATCACTGGGGAACCAGTGATTCCTTCACATCGAAGGCCTGACGAAAACCACTTGTCGCAAGGTCGCTGCGGTACGAACATTTGTGCATAGCGATGCTCGGTAGCGCCAAGGGGGGTCTGGTGGACGACGGTTACGAGGTGTACTGCATCGCGGATCCGTTGTTTTACGATTCGATGATCGGGCCGAGCCGCTCGGAGTCCTTCGATGCCGCGCAACGTCCGGTTCCCGACGGCTGGGAACGCCGGATCGCCAATAATTGGGTGGTCATGAATCCGGTCGGCACTTCGGTGCCCCAGCAGGGTTGGAAGGTCCACGCGTCGGCGTGCCTTGACAACGCGGAACGCATTCTGGAGACGGTATGGGCCTACTGTATCCCGCGCCAGATCCATTTCAAGTTCCTGGCTTCTCGAAACGTCGTCCACATGCGAAACGCGAAGTACGCACCGCGGGGATCCAGCGGAAAGTTCGTCACGATCTACCCGGCTGATGTCGATGCGCTAGGAATGATCCTGCACGATCTGGGTGACCGGCTGGCCGGCGAGCCAGGCCCGTACATCCTCAGCGATCTGCGCTGGAACGACGGCCCGCTCTACGTCCGTTACGGCGGTTTCGCGCTCCGGCACTGCCTGTCGGCGCGGGGTGCCATGGTCCCGGCCATCGAGGACCCCACCGGCGCGCTGGTGCCTGACCGCAGGGAAGCCGTGTTCACCCCCCCGCCGTGGGTGACGTTGCCGGACCTGCTTGTTCCCCAACTCGCAGCGCGCAACAACACCACAGTCGCAGACGTGCCCTACCGCATCGAGCAGGTCCTGCACTTCTCGAACGGTGGCGGTCTCTACGACGCGCGGGATCAGCGGACCGGAGCCCGGGTAGTGCTCAAGGAAGCGCGGCCGCATGCCGGGCTCGCCGCGGACGGCGCCGACGCGGTCGAGCGACTGCACCGCGAACAGGAGACGCTCGAACATCTTGCGGGCATCGAGGGGGTGCCCGCAGTCCACGACCACTTCACCCTGGGCGACCACCACTTCCTCGCCCTGGAGTTCGTCGAGGGAACGCCGCTGAACAAGGTTTTCACCCAGCGCTACCCGATGAGCGACCCTGCTGCCGGGCCAGCCGATTTCGCCGCCCACACCGAATGGGTGTTGCAGGTGTGTGCCCAGGTCGAAGACATCGTCACGGCCATTCATGGCCGCGGGATCATCCACGGTGATCTGCATCTGTTCAACATCATCGTGCGTGACGACGGCCGGATCGCCCTCATCGATTTCGAGGTCGCGACGAGCCTCGACGAGGCACGCCGCCCCACCATGGGCAGCCCCGGCTTCGCATCCCCGCCGGACCGGACCGGATTCGATATCGACCGGTACTCCCTGGCCTGTCTGCGCCTGGCGCTGTTCCTCCCGTTGACCACCATGATCAGGCTCGACGCCGGAAAGCCACAAGACTTCGTCGAGGTCATTGCCGAACACTTCCCGGTGCCGCCGGCTTTCCTGACCGACGCTGTCCAGATGATCACCGGAGCCCGCCCTACTGGCCCGGACACACCGCGACAGCGCGCCAGGCAGCTCGCAGCACTACCGTCCGGGACAACCGGCTGGATACGCGCCCGGGACTCGATAGTGGCTGGAATCCTGGCCAGCGCTACTCCCAAGCGCGCCGACCGGCTCTTTCCCGGTGACATCGCTCAGTTCAGTTCCGGCGGTCTCAACATCGCCCACGGTGCCGCCGGCGTGCTCTATGCACTGTCGGCCACTGGGGCCAATCGGTACCCGGCTGGGGAACACTGGCTGCTCGAGCGCGCCGCCGCGGCGGCACGTGGAGCTCGGTTAGGTCTCTACGACGGGCTGCACGGCGTGGCCTACGTGCTGGCGGATCTGGGATATCGCCAAGCTGCCCTCGACCTGATCGACTTCTGCCTCAGCGAGCAGTGCGACCAGCTCGGCACGGACCTCTCCGGCGGCCTCGCCGGTATCGCGCTCAACCTGGCTCACTTCGCGGGCTCGACCGGGGAACCCACGCTGTTCGAGCACGCCCTGCGCGTCGCCGAGATGGTGGCCGACCGGCAGGGTGGCGCAGACAGCGTCGGCACGATCAGCGGCGGGGATCACCCCTACGCCGGGCTGATGCAGGGATCGTCGGGGCCCGCCCTGATGTTCCTGCGGCTCTACGAACACACCGGTGACCGCGGATTCCTCCAGTTGGCCGCGACAGCGCTTCGCCAGGACCTGCGTCGCTGCATGATCCGCGAGGACGGCTCGATGCTGGTCAACGAAGGCTGGCGGGCGATGCCCTACCTCGATCGTGGCAGCGCCGGCATCGGCATGGTTCTCGACGAGTACCTCGCACACCGCTCGGATGAGGAATTCGCCCAGGCCGCAGCCGCCATTCGTAGGGTCGCGCGGGTCCCGTTCTACATCCAGCCGGGGCTGTTCAGCGGCCGGGCCGGGATCATCCTGTACCTCAGCCGGGCATACCCGCCCGGGCATGCGATCTGGAACCCCGAGGTCGCCGCCCAGGTCCAGCGCCTCGGCTGGCACCGCGTCGACTACCGGGGCCATCTCGCCTTTCCCGGTGAACAGCTGCTGAGGCTGTCAATGGATCTGGCGAGCGGGGCTGCAGGTGTCCTGCTTGCGCTGGGTGCTGCCGTGCATGAGCACCCCGTCGGTCTCCCGTTCCTCTTCGAATCCCGGCAGTCCGCGCCGCACGTTGCCCCCGTGCCAGCGGTGCTGACGGGGGGGAACGGGCTTGTGTCCGCGTCGACCTACGGGGGGAGGTGAAAACCATGGCGCTTCTCGACCTGCAGGCTCTGGAGCTGTCCGCCGACGCCCCTCGCGGCGGCCGCGACGACTGCTACGACGACTGTGACAGCAGCAGCATCAGCCTGCTGCTCTGCAGCCACTGAGGTTTCGTCACCGGGTGGTCCGGGGCAGCCGGCGTTGCCCCGGGCCACCCAATGATCCACTGGACCAGATGAGCTCGTCGCGACGATGCGGAGGCCGCGTGAACAGCGATCCGGCCGGGGTGCCCGCACGTTCGCCCGATTCGGTGTGCAGAGAAACCCCGGTGTGCAGAGAAACCCCGGTGTCAAGAGAAACAGAGTGGAGGCAAGCAGACCGCCTGCTGCTGTCGACGGGTTGCCGTGGCGGGCTGTGGACATGGGTACTGGCGCTGGCCGCTCTGGTCACCGCAGGCGCGGAAATCCTGCTCCCCGCCGCATTGGGCCGGGCTCTCGACGCACTGCCCGGCGGGGGCCAGCTCACGTGGACCCTCCTGGCCTGCGCGGGACTGATCGCCCTCATGGTGGGTGGCAAGATGGTCGGCGACATCGCCACCGGAGCGAGTAACGCCCGCTGCACAGCCTGGTTGCGCACAACGCTGATCCAGCATCTGGTCGCGATCGGCCCGGCAGCCGCCCGCCGCTTCGAACCCGGAGACCTGGTGACCCGGGTCACCCGCAACGCCAGCGAAGCAGGTCAGATCGGGGTGACCGCGGTCATGGTCGGTGCCGGCTTGATCGCCCCGGTCGGCAGCATCGTCGCTCTCGCCTTGATTGACCCGTGGGTGGGGCTCACCGCACTGGTCGGAGTCGTGGCGATGGCCGGGCTGCTACGGGTCTTCGTCCGGGACAACTCCGAGACCATCGGGCACTACCTGCACAGCCAGGGACAGATCGCCGCGAGGCTGGTCGATGCGCTGTCCGGGGCCCGCACGATCGCCGCCGCCGGAAGCATCGAGCTCGAACGAGGACGGATCCTGCAGCCACTGTCCGGGTTGCGCGCGCACGGCGCACAAATGTGGCACAACCAGGTGCGGGTCGCCAGCCAGGCCGCCGTGATCGGGCCGCTGCTGCCGCTGGTCGTCGTCGGTGTCGCCGGGCTCGGTGTGGTCGCCGGCCGCCTGAGTGTCGGTGAGCTCTACGCCGCGAGCCGCTATGCGGTGCTGGCCGCCGGTCTCGGCTCGGCGGTCGGTTTCCTCAACAAACTCACCCGAGCCCGGGCCGGCGGCCGGCGCGCGGCTGAGGTGCTCACCGAACCGGTGACCCGGTACGGCGCCGCGACGCTGCCCCACTCATCGGATCAAGGCTCTGATAAAGGCGGACGTGGTGGCCGCCTTGAGTTCCGCGGAGTCCGGGTGTCCGCCGCCGGGGAGTGGGTCATCGACGGGCTCGACCTCGTCGTCCCGGCGGGTGCCACAGTGGCCGTGGTCGGCCGGTCCGGTGCCGGCAAGTCCGTGCTCGCCGCGCTGGCCGGTCGGCTCACCGATGCAGAGCAGGGGCGGGTGCTGCTGGACGGCGTGGCGCTGCCCGACCTGTCCCGGGAAGAGCTGCGCGGCGCGGTGGGCTTCGCCTTCGAGCGTCCGGCGCTGGTCGGCGACACGATCGAGGAAGTGATCAACTTCGGTTCCCGCAACCGGACCCAGGAGAAGGTCCGTTGGGCCGCCACTACCGCCCGTGCGGACACCTTCGTCAACCGGCTGCCGCAGGGGTACCAGACGGCGCTGGCCACGGCCCCACTGTCCGGAGGTGAGATGCAACGGCTCGGCCTGGCCAGGGCATTTGCGCACCCCTACCGGGTGCTCATCCTCGACGACGCGACCTCCAGCCTGGACACCGTGACCGAGCGGCAGGTAGGCGCAGCGCTGACCACCGGGGGTGGGGGACAAACTAGATTGATCATCGCGCACCGGGTGGCCACGGCCGCCCGGACGGATCTGGTCGCCTGGCTCGATCGTGGCAAGCTGCGCAGCCTGCGTCCGCACACCGAGCTGTGGCGCGATCCGGACTACCGTGCCCTGTTCGGCTCCGAGGCTGTGCCAGCCGAAACGCAGGGCCTGGCCGAAACGCAGGGCCTGGCCGCAGTATCGGTGGCAGCCCGATGACCCCCGCCGGCAACACTGTGCCCAGGGTCCTCTTCGGAGCGCTGCGCGGCCATCCGCGCGCTCTTGCCAGGCTGGCTGCCTGGTCAGTGCTACAGATGCTGCCGCTGCTGCTGTCGGGCTACGGGGTGGCCCGAGCGTTGGACGACGGATTCCTCGCTGGCCGTCCTGAGACGGGGCTGGCGTGGCTCGGCGTGCTGGCCGTGGCGGTGCTCGCGGGGGCCCTGGCCACCCGGCACATCTACCGGATCCTCGCCGAGATCGTCGAGCCGTTCCGCGACGACCTGGTGGAGCGCGTGGTGGGAGGTGCGCTGCAGCGGTCCACGGTGCTCGGCGGGCGGCCCGATTCGGGCGCGGTCGCCCGGCTTACCCATCAGGTTGAGGTGGTGCGGGACACCTTCGCCGGTTTGCTCCTGCTCACCAGGAGTTTCGTGGTCAGCGCGGTTGCCGCAGTGATCGGGATGGCCGCGCTGACCGGGATCGTCGGGCTGCTGGTGCTGCCGCCGTTACTGGCCGGTCTAGGCCTCTTCGTGATCTCCCTGCGGTCCATGATGACCCGGCAGCGCACCCACGTGCTCACCGACGAAGGGGTCGCCGAGTCGACCAGCATCGTCGCGCGCAGCCTCCGCGACGTGGTCGCCTGCGGCGCCGAGGACCGGGCTTGCGCGCAGGTGCAGCAGCAGGTGGACGCGAACGCGGACGCGGAACGGACGCTGGCCCGGATGGCAGCGGTCCGTACGTTGTCGGTGGCGATCGGAGCCTGGCTACCGACCGTGGGTCTGCTCGTGGCAGCGCCCTGGCTGCTGGCGAACGGCGCGACGCTTGGCACGATCGCCGGCGGTCTGGTCTACCTGACCCAGGGGCTGCTCCCGGCGCTGAAGGCGCTGGTCGACGGGCTAGGCGTCGGGGGTTTGAAGCTGGTGGTCACCCTGAATCGGCTTGTTGAGGCGGGCGAGCAACCGCTGCCGGCCCGCGCCCGGCAGCAGCACGCACCCAGCGGCCACGACCTGGTGTTCGACGGCGTCACCTTCGCTTATGGCAGCCATGCCGAGCCGGTGGTGCACCAGCTGGACCTGGTGATCCCGGAAGGCCAGCACCTGGCCATCGTCGGGCCCAGCGGTGCGGGGAAGTCCACCCTGGCCGGGCTGCTGGCCGCGACGCACGTCCCGCAGCGGGGTGAGATCCGCCTGGGCGGGCTGCCGGTCGCCGAACTCGACCCGCAGTCCCTCACCCGCCACCGGGTGGTGATCCCGCAGGAGGCGTATGTCTTCGCCGGGACAGTCGGCGAGAACCTGCGCTACCTGCATCCCGCGGCAACCCGAGCCGAGCTCGACGCCGCGGTCGACGCGCTGGGCCTGCGATCCGTGGTGACCCGCCTCGGTGGCTACGACGCCGAGGTCGACTCTGGAATGCTCTCGGCCGGTGAACGGCAACTGCTCGCCTTGGTCAGGGCGCACCTGACCGGAGCACCGGTGCTGATCCTGGACGAGGCCACCTGCCACCTCGACCCGGTCGCCGAGGAGCGGGTCGAACGGGTCCTCGCGGGACGTGGTGGCACCCTGATCGTCGTCGCGCACCGGATCAGCTCCGCGCTGCGGGCCCACCGGGTCCTGCTGATGGACGGTGCTGCAGTGGTGTCAGGTAGCCACCACGAGCTGCTTGGCACCGCACCGCTGTACCGCGACCTCGTTGGTCTGTGGACCCATGACGGGCCGGCGCTCACTGCCGCCACCGGCCCGTCATGACTCGTCCGTCAGATCCAGCCGGCCTCGTGGGCGATGCGAATGGCGTCGATCCGGGTGCGGGCGCCCAGCTTGGTCATGACGCGCGAAAGGTAGTTGCATACCGTGCCGCGGCTGAGGAAAAGCCGTTGGGCGATCTCGGTCGGCGACGCCCCGCCTGACGCAAGGTCGAGAACCGTGAGCTCCCGGGGTGTCAGCGGGCTACCCGAAACACCGATCGCGGCGACCGCGAGCGCGGGGTCGATCGTCCGTTTCCCCTTGGCGACCTGGCGGATGGTGGCCAGCAGCCGCCGGGGTTGCGCTTCCTTGTCCACCGCGCCGGCCACCGGCACATCCAGTGCTCGGCGGACCAGACCCGGCCGTCGTGCGGTGGCCAGCACGACCACCCGGCACTCGGGTAGCCGCTGGTGCAGCGCTTGGGTGGTCGCGAGCACGTCAGGCCCACTCTGGTCGACGTCCATCACAACGACATCGGGCCGGTGCCGGAGCGCGGTGGGGATCACCCGGTCGCCCAATCCCATCCCGGCGACCACCTCGATGTCGTCCTCGCTGGACAGCACTGCGGCGAGCGCTCCGCGAAGCAGGCTCATATCGATGACGAGGAACACCCGGATCGGGTTCGGAACGCAACGCCCGGCCACCCCCGGCTGTTCGGGGATGGCGGGGTATTCCTCGCACGTAACAACGGTGCTCGCCGCGAGGTTGCGCGGGATCGGTGAGCTTGCCCGGTGTTGTGGGATCATGAGATACGAACGAGATCGGTGGTGCGGCGGAATGCGCATGGTCGCCAACGTGCTGCCATTGGGCTGTCCTCTCCCCCAGTGCCAGGGAAGAACGCGGGATCCGCATCCATCCCAGACGGTTGACCACGCCCTGCTGCCCCCTGCGGGTGGTCCCGGAGAATCCACCCCGTGGGATCCCCGGAGGGATCCTGTACTGCTTGTCATCGTCGCTTCGTCTCAGAGTGTTACTTCGAGTACATTCAGTTACCGATATAACTCTCCGTATACGGTTCCTGCTCTGATCGATGGGCGATCGTAGGCTTGCGGGTCGTGAACCCTGTGCAGGATCTGATCGCCGCGGACCGCGCACATGTGTGGCATCCCTACGGGCCGATGCCGGGTCGGGCCGATCCCCTCGTGGTCCGTTCCGCTGCCGGGGTCCGGCTGCAACTGGCCGACGGGACCGAGTTGGTGGACGGGATGTCGTCGTGGTGGGCGGCCATCCACGGTTACGCCCACCCAGTGCTCGACGCTGCAGTGCTCGACCAGCTCGGCCGGATGAGCCACGTGATGTTCGGGGGTCTGACCCATGAGCCCGCGGTCCGGCTGGCCCGCCGCCTGGTGGAGATCACTCCGCAGCCGCTGCAGCACGTCTTCTTCGCCGATTCCGGCTCGGTGTCGGTGGAGGTCGCGATCAAGATGTGCCTGCAGTATTGGCGCTCGCTTCGGCGACCCGGCAAGCACCGGCTGCTCACCTGGCGGGGCGGCTACCACGGCGACACCTTCGGCGCGATGAGCGTCTGCGATCCCGACGGCGGGATGCACTCGCTGTGGTCAGACGTGCTGGCCCGGCAGGTGTTCGTGCCGGCGCCTCCGGTTGCGCTGGACCCGGCGTATGTGCAGCTACTGGCCGACGCCGTGGCGCGGCACGCCGACGAGCTGGCCGCGGTGATCGTCGAACCGGTCGTGCAGGGCACCGGGGGGATGCGCTTCCACGATCCGCGCTACCTGCACGTACTGCGGGAGATCACCCTGGCCCACGACGTGCTGCTGGTCTTCGACGAGATCGCCACCGGATTCGGCCGTACCGGGGCGCTGTTCGCCGCCGACCACGCCGGGATCAGCCCCGACGTGATGTGCGTGGGCAAGGCGCTCACCGGTGGCTACCTCACCATGGCCGCCACGTTGTGCACCCCGCGGGTCGCCGAGGGCATCTCACGTGGCGAGGTTCCGGTGCTCGCCCACGGGCCTACCTTCATGGGTAACCCGCTGGCGGCGGCGGTCGCGTCGGCGTCGGTTGATGTGCTGCTCAGCCAGAACTGGAGTGCTGAGGTCCGCCGTCTGGAGGCCGGGTTGCGGACCGGGCTGGCTCCCGCGGCGGAGCTGCCCGGGGTGGTGGACGTCCGGGTTCTGGGCGCGATCGGCGTGGTTCAACTCGACCACAACGTCGATAGTCCCGCCGCCACCGCCGCCGCGGTGGCCAACGGCGTGTGGCTGCGCCCTTTTCGCGATCTCGTTTACACCATGCCGCCCTACGTCACGGACGACGATGACCTCGCCCGGATCACTCGCGGGATGCTTGCCGCAGTCGCCGCCGGCTGACGTGGCGGGCCTCTTGATGCGGAAGGATGGCAGCATGAGCACTGCTCCAGAGTTTCCGGTGACCGCAACGGGGTACCAGGCGATGCTGTCGGCCGTCATCGAGCGCACGGTGGGCCCGCAGGCCGCCGAGATCGACCGCAGTGGGGCGTATCCACGCGACAGCGTCCAAGCCCTGGGTGACGCTGGGCTGCTCGGTTTGGTCAGCGCGCCGGGAGTCGGGGGTAGTGGCGAGCCGCTCGCAGCGGCCGCACATGTCGTCGAGGCGCTGGCTGCCAGGTGCGGTTCGACGGCCATGGTCGTGCTGATGCACTACGCGGCCGTCGCCGTGATCGAAGCGCACGGGCCGCAGGATGTCCGCCGCGCGATCGCCCGCGGCGAGCACGTGAGCAGCCTGGCCTTCTCCGAGGTCGGCTCGGGTAGCCATTTCTGGGCGCCGATGAGCACGGCCACCGCTGGCGACGGCGACACCGTCGCGCTTGATGCTCGCAAGAGTTGGGTGACCTCGGCCGGCCAGGCCGATAGCTACGTATGGTCGAGCCGGCCGGTGGATGGCGATGGCGCCATGACCCTGTGGCTGGTGCCCAGCGACGCGGCCGGGTTGAGTGTGGGCCGGTTCGATGGACTGGGCCTGCGCGGCAACGCCTCTTGCCCGGTGTCCGGGGTAGGTGTGGTTGTTCCTGCGGGCGCCCGGCTCGGGGACGACGGTGCGGGGCTGGATATCGCGCTGGCCACCGCGCTGCCCTCCTTCCTGGTACTCAACGCGGCCTTCTCGCTCGGCGTCATGGAGGCGCTGGTCGCTGAGGCCGCCGCGTACCTCGCCCGCACCCGGCTGCAGCATCTCGACCAGACCCTGGCACAGCAGCCGGTAGCCCGCGCGGAATTCGGCCGGCTGCGCATCCGCACCGATGGCACGCGCGCGTTTCTGCAGGACACCCTGGCTGCGCTGGCCCTCGGGCGGGAGGATGCGACGCTTCGCGTGCTGGAGGTCAAGGCGGTTGCCGCGGAGGCAGCAGCCGAGGTCGCCGACGGCGTGCTGCAGCTGTGCGGCGACGCCGCGTTCCGCAAGGAGCTCGATGTGGAGCGACGGTTCCGCGACTCGCTCGCCGCTCGGATGATGGCACCCACCACTGGCGCGTTGCACGACTTCGTCGCTCGCGCCTGCCTTGGGCAGCCGCTGTTCGATGTCATGGTGCCAACCTCGAAAGACTGATCATCGAGGAAGTTCACCCAAGCCTTACCTAGATTTCAAGCTAAAACCGGAGCATGGGTGGTGACGGGGAGGGATCAGGTCGTAACGGTCGATGACGTCCGCCGACGTGCACCGCCCCGGACGGTCTGGTCATCGTGGGGGTATCGCAGCGCGGCGATGCACCGGGTAGCTGGCGGACCGTTCGCACAACCGCCGATCTGGAGGCCGTCGCTTGCGACCCCCAACCCCTGCTCGCGTTTCGCTGCCCGCCGCGCACCATCGTGCGCGGACTGTGCTGCGCTACGACCTACCGGCTTCCCTGGTGGTGTTGCTGGTCGCAGTGCCGCTGTCGCTGGGGATCGCGGTCGCCTCGGGCGCACCGGTGATGGCCGGGCTCATCGCCGCGGCTGTCGGCGGGATCGTGGCCGGGCTGCTCGGCGGGTCACCCCTGCAGGTGAGTGGTCCCGCTGCCGGTCTCACCGTGGTGGTGGCCGACCTGATCGAGCGGTTCGGCTGGGGCGTCACGTGTGCCATCACCGCGGCCGCTGGTCTGCTGCAGGTGCTGTTCGGGGTCAGCCGGGTGGCCAGGTCCGTGCTGGCGATCTCCCCGCCGGTGGTGCACGCGATGCTCGCCGGCATAGGGATCACCATCGTGCTCGGTCAGTTGCACGTGCTGCTCGGTGGGACGGCCGGCACTGACGCGATCACGAACGTTATCGACCTGCCCGGCCAGCTCGTCGACATTCACGATCACGCGGCGCTGATGGGCCTCGCGGTGATCGCAGTGCTGCTGATCTGGCCGCGGCTGCCCCGCCCGCTGCCGCACATCCCGGCACCGCTGGTGGCTGTTGTCGGAGCGACGGCGCTCGCCACGATGCTGGCGCTCGACGTCCCGCGGGTGGTGCTGCCCGGTTCGTTGCTGGACTCGTTGCGCCTGCCGGACGTACCGGGCGGCATGTGGGGCGGTGTGCTCCTCGGTGTGCTCACCATCGCGCTGATCGCCAGCGTGGAGAGCCTGCTCTCAGCGGTGGCGGTGGACAAGATGGGCAAGGGCAGTAAGACCAACTTCGACCGGGAGCTGGTTGGCCAGGGCTCGGCGAACATCGTTTCTGGGATGCTGGGCGGCCTGCCGGTGACCGGCGTGATTGTCCGCAGCTCCACCAACGTCGCCGCGGGAGCGCGCACCAGGGCGTCGACCGTTGCCCACGGTGTCTGGGTGATTGTGTTCACGGTACTGCTCGTGGGGCTGATCCAGCTGATCCCGCTGGCCGTGCTCGCCGGGCTGCTGGTGGTGATCGGCCTGCGCCTGGTCCGGCTCGCGCACCTGCGTTCGGCCCGCCGGCAGGGCGAGCTGGTGATCTACCTGGTCACGGTGACCGGCGTGGTCTTCCTGAATCTGCTGGAGGGGGTGCTCATCGGGTTGGGGCTGTCGCTGCTGGTGCTGTTGCGCCGGGTTGTCTGGTCAGGAGTGCACGCGGAAAAGGTACGGTCGGGATCCGATGACGAGCCGGCCGGTTGGCGGGTGGTGGTCGAGGGCACCTTGAGCTTCCTGTCCATCCCCCGGCTGTCCCGGGTGCTGTCCCAGGTGCCGGGCGGCAGCCATGTCGTTGTCGAAATGGTGGTCGACTTCTTGGACCACGCCGCCTATGACCACCTTGCCACCTGGCAGCGACAGCATGAGGCCAACGGCGGCACCGTTGTCGTCGACGAGGTCGGGCCGGCTCGGCGCAACGGCGACGGCGACGGTCGTGCCCGGCGGGTGGGCATGCCTGCTCTGCCGCGCGCCTTCTCGCCGTGGTGGGTGTGGCAGGACCAGCACGCCGACCACGATCACGGTACGTTGCAGCCGCTGTTCGTCGGGGTGCGTGAGTACCACCGGCGGTCGGCGTCGGAGGTGTTGCCGCACCTGGAGCAGTTGGTGGACGGGCAACGTCCCCGGGCCCTGTTTCTCACCTGCGCCGACTCGCGGGTGGTGCCAAACGTGCTCACCAGCAGCGGGCCTGGCGACCTGTTCACGGTGCGCAATCTCGGCAACCTGGTGCCGCCACCCGGGCACGCGTCTGAATCGTCGGTCGCCGCGTCGTTGGAGTACGCGGTGAACCACCTCCACGTGCCGTCGATCCTGGTATGTGGGCATTCCAGCTGCGCAGCGATGCACGGGCTGCTCGGCGGCGCAACCATCGATGGCTCGCTGGGCCGATGGCTGCGCTGGGGTCTGCCGAGCCTGCAAGCGCTGCGCGACGGCCACCCGGCGGGCGTTGCAGCCGCCGAGGAGGGGCGTGACGAGGTCGACCAGCTCTCGATGGTCAACGTGGCCCGGCAGGTCGAGGTGATCGGCAGGCACTCCGCGGTTCGTGACGCCATCGCGGCAGGCCGGGTGCAGGTGACGGGCCTGTTCCTGGACATCCGCACGGCCCGGCTGCTGGTGCTCGACCCCGAAGCCGCGCGCTTCGTGCCGGTGCCCGACGACCAGCTGCTCGCGGTGCAGCCACCCCTGGGGTCCTCGGCTGACGCGTCGTAGGCTCGCTGGTCGTGACCGGCGCGCTGGATTGGTTGGACGATGTCGCGGCTGCGCATCGGGCCGCCGGGTTGCGGCGCGTCCTGCGGCCGCGGCCGGCAGTCGAGCCGGTGATCGATCTTGCTTCCAACGACTACCTGGGTCTGGCAAGGGATCCCCGGGTCATCGAGGGTGCGGTAGATGCGGCGCGCACCTGGGGCGCCGGGTCGACGGGATCCCGCCTGGTCACTGGCTCCACCGAGCTGCATGCTCAGCTGGAGAACGAGCTTGCCGCGTTCTGTGGGGCGGCGGCGGTCCTGGTGTTCTCCTCGGGCTACACCGCCAACCTCGGCGCGGTGACGGCGCTGTCCGGCCCGGGCGCCTTGGTGGTATCCGACGCGGCCAGCCACGCCTCGCTGGTGGACGCTTGCCGGCTGTCCCGGGCCAGGGTTGTGGTTACCCCGCACGCTGACGTTTCGGCGGTGCATGCTGCGCTGGCTACCCGGTCCGAGCAGCGCGCGTTGGTCGTCACCGATTCGGTGTGCGGCGTCAACGGTGACCTCGCGCCGCTCGCCGAATTGCACCGGGTGTGCCGGGAGAACGGGGCGGTATTGCTGGCCGATGAGGCGCACGGTTTCGGGGTGCGCGGGCCCTGCGGGCGGGGGCTGCTCGCCGAATGCGGCCTGGCCGGCGCGCCCGACGTGGTGGCCACGGTCACGCTGTCGAAGTCACTGGGCAGCCAGGGCGGCGCCGTACTGGGTTCCCGCGCGGTTGTCGACCATCTGGTCGACGCGGCGCGCAGTTTCATCTTCGACACCGGGCTGGCGCCCCCAGCAGCCGGCGGGGCGTTGGCCGCACTGCGCGTACTGCGCGCCGACCCGGAACTGCCCGGCCGGGTGCTCGCCGCCGCAGCGACCATCGCCGCCGTAACGGGTGCGCCCCGGCCAGCGTCCGGAGTGGTCTCGGTGATCCTCGGCGAGCCTGCGCGGGCCGTCGATGCGGCCGCGGAGTGCCTACGTCACGGCGTGCGAGTGGGGTGTTTCCGTCCACCGTCGGTGCCCGCCGGGACCAGCAGGTTGCGGCTGACGGCCCATGCTGGGCTGACCGTGGCCGACCTGGAGCAGGCGTCGCGGGTACTCGCCGCGGTCCTCGCCGGTGCACGCGGGTGACGCCCTCCCGGTGTGTCGTGCCCTGGTGCCCGGCGTGTCGTGCCCTGGTGCCCGGTGTGTCGTGCCCTGGTGCCCGGTGTGTCGTGCTCCGGTGCCCGGCGTGTCGTGCCCTGGTGCCCGTGAGTGACCGCCGACGGGCTTTGTCCCGCGGAGGCGGCGCGGTGACCGCCGGGCCGCTGGTGGTGACCGGAACGGGCACCGGGGTGGGCAAGACCGTGGTGACTGCGGCGATAGCTGCGCTCGCCGTCGCCGCCGGCCGCCGCGTCGCGGTGCTCAAGCCCGCGCAGACCGGCGTCGGAGCTGGAGAGCCGGGCGACGTCGACGAGGTGCGGCGGCTGGCGGGCGACGGGATCACTTGCCGGGAGCTGGCCCGGTTCCCCGACCCGCTGGCGCCGGCGACCGCCGCCCGCCGCGCCGGGCTGCCCCCGGTGACCCCGGCAGCCGCCGTCGCGGCGGCCCGGGAACTCGCCGCAGAGCATGATCTGGTGTTGATCGAAGGCGCTGGGGGTTTGCTGGTACACCTGGATGACAGTGGTGCAACGCTCGCCGACGCCGCTGCCGCCATGGCGGCACCGGTACTCGTCGTCGTCGCGGCCGGGCTCGGCACGCTCAACCACACCGCGCTCACCGTCGAAGCGCTGCGCAGCCGCGGCCTGCGGTGCGTGGGAATGGTGATCGGCGTTTGGCCCGCCAAGCCCGACCTCGCTGCCCGGTGCAATCTTGCTGATCTGCCTGTCGTCGCAGGTCTGCCGCTACTTGGCGCCCTACCAGCGGGTGCCGGACGCCTCACTGCGGCGGAGTTCCTCCCGGTAGCCAGACATGGACTTGAATCAGGAGCCGGAGGGTGGGGTTCGATGCGGTGGTGACAGCGCTGGGTTGGCAGCTGTTAGAGGCCACCCTGGCGGGGGTTGGTAGTCCTTGGAGAGCCACTAACTAGTCGAGGTAGTCGCGCAGGACCTGGGAGCGGGAGGGGTGGCGCAGCTTGGACATCGTCTTGGACTCGATCTGCCGGATCCGCTCTCGGGTCACCCCGTAGACCTGGCCGATCTCATCGAGCGTGCGCGGCTGACCGTCGGTGAGCCCGAATCGCAGCCGCACCACACCGGCCTCGCGCTCGGACAGCGTTGCGAGCACGGACTGCAGCTGGTCCTGCAACAGCGTGAACGAGACGGCGTCCACCGCGACCACGGCCTCGGAGTCCTCGATGAAGTCGCCGAGCTGGGAGTCGCCCTCGTCGCCGATGGTCTGGTCCAGCGAGATGGGCTCCCGGGCGTACTGCTGGATCTCCAGTACCTTCTCCGGGCTGATGTCCATCTCCTTGGCCAGCTCCTCCGGGGTGGGCTCGCGGCCCAGGTCCTGGAGCAGCTCGCGTTGGATGCGGCCTAGTTTGTTGATTACTTCGACCATGTGCACCGGGATCCGGATGGTGCGAGCCTGGTCGGCCATCGCGCGGGTGATCGCCTGCCGGATCCACCAGGTGGCGTAGGTGGAGAACTTGTATCCCTTGGTGTAGTCGAACTTCTCCACCGCGCGGATCAGACCCAGATTGCCCTCCTGGATCAGGTCCAGGAAAGCCATGCCCCGGCCGGTGTAGCGCTTGGCCAGTGAGACGACGAGACGAAGGTTGGCCTCCAGCAGGTGGTTTTTCGCGCGCTCGCCGTCGCGGACGATCCAGCGCAGATCCCGGCGCAGCTGCGGGGAGAGCTTCTCGGTGACGTCCTCGGACCTGCGCACCCGCTCGGCGGCGTAGAGCCCGGCCTCGATGCGCTTGGCGAGTTCCACCTCTTCCTCGGCGTTGAGCAGGGCGACCTTGCCGATCTGCTTGAGATACGCGCGCACCGAGTCGGCCGAGGCGGTGAGCTCGGCGTCCTTGCGGGCTTGACGCAGCGCCTCGGACTCCTCCTCGTCCCAGACGAAGTCTTCCGCGCCCGGGCCACTTGGCGTCTCCGGCTCCTCGGGGTCCGCGGTGATCTCTTCGACCTCGACTTCGACCTCGACTTCGACCTCAACATCAACTTCGACCTCGGCGAGGTCCTCGGCAGCGGGGCCACTCTCGAGGTCGGTGACCTCCTCGGCCTCGACGACGGTTTCAGCCACGTCGGCGGGCTTCGTGATGGCCTTGGCAGTGCTGCTGTTGGCTTTCGGGCGGGCCCGTCCAACGCCGCTCCTGGTGCCTTTCGCGCGGTTCGATGCGGCGGCGCCCTCCCCGGTAGCGGAGTCGGCCGCAACGGTGGTCAGGTCGGCGTCACCAGCTGCGCCGTTGCGGGAGGAGGGCGTTTTGGCGGTCCCAGACTTCGAGGCTGCGGAGTTCGACGCTGCGGAGTTCGAGACGCTAGCGCGACGGGACGCGGGTTCTGCGGCTGCCACGGACGGCCTTTCGAGACGGTCGGTGTTCGGGCGCTGATGGAGAATCGGGCTCCCGTCGGCGAGCTCGCCACTGGAGCGAGGGCCGGAACCATTGAGGTCTGCCGGACTCCGGCGGTGCGATCCAGCGTGCTCGGGGACGATGCCGTGTTCCATTGTAACGACTCTGCATTCTAACGACGCTGGTCGCCACTGGGAGTCCCAGCATCGGGGTTCAGTTGGGTGGATCCGGCGGGGTCGGCTCAGCCGGGTACATCCGGCACCGTGGTACTCACCGCACGCGTCCCTCCGCCGCGGCCGCTGCAGCACCGACGATGCCAGCCTCGTTTCGCAATGCCGCCGCCACCACCGGGGTCCGGCACTCCACCAGCGATAACCATTTGTCGGCCTTCTTGCTGACCCCGCCGCCCGCGATGATCAGATCGGGCCAGATCAGATCTTCCAGAACCTGCAGATAGCGAGACACCCGGGCGGCCCAATCCGGCCAGGACAGCGCTTCGTCGTCCCTGGCCGAGGCGGCGGCGCGGTCCTCGGCGTCGGCACCGTCAACCTGGAGGTGGCCCAGTTCGGTGTTGGGCACCAGTTCCCCACCGATAAACAGGGCGCTGCCGATGCCGGTCCCGAACGTGAGCAGCAGGACCACGCCGTCATGGTCGCGGCCGGCGCCGAAGCGCATCTCGGCAAGCCCGGCCGCGTCGGCGTCGTTCAGTACGGTCACCGGTACCCGGCAGTAATCGGAGAACAGACCGGCCGCGTCGGTGCCCTTCCAGGACTGGTCCACGTTGGCCGCGGTGAGTGCAATGCCGTTCTTGAGGACACAGGGCAGAGTGACTCCCATTGGGCCGTGCCAGCCGAACTCGCCGGTGATGGTGGCGACTACTTCCGCCACCGCTTCCGGGGTGGCGGGTTGCGGGGTGGGCATGCGCACTCGCTCCTCTTCCAGTGACCCGGTGCGCAGGTCCACGGTGCAGCCCTTGATGCCGGATCCGCCGACGTCCACCCCGAAACCCGGAGTTCTGGCCATCCGTGTCCTCTCCTGATCGCCGGCTGTCCTGATCGCTCAGGTGAAGGACGCCGACCGGACTCGACCCTAGCCCCGATCCATGAGGTGAGGTGTGGTCGGATGGCTGGCGTGGGCAGTGAGCGTGGGGATGATGGAGAGCAGCTGCGGGCCACGGCGGTGGCGGTGGTCCGGCAGGTCGGCGACCTCGTCGCCCAGATGCGGACCGCTGGTCCTGGGCAGGTGCAGACCAAGAGCAGCGCTACCGACGTGGTCACCGCTGCCGACACTGAGGCGGAGCGGCTGGCCCGGCGGCTGCTCGCGCAGTGGCGCCCCGGTGAGCCGGTACTGGGCGAGGAGGAAGGGGGCGCCGGCCCGCCGGAGGGAGATCTGTGCTGGGTTATCGACCCCATCGACGGCACGGTGAACTACCTCTACGGGCTGCCCTGGTACGCGGTGTCGGTGGCGGTTCAACGCGACGGGCAGACCCTGGCGGCCGCGGTGGGGCAGCCGGCTGATGGCCGGCTGTGGAGTGCAGCCCGCGGCTGCGGGGCGGACTGCAACGGAGTCGCGTTGCGGGTCAGCGGAGCCACTCAGCTGGAGTTGTCATTGATCGGCACCGGATTCTCCTACCGGTCGCAGCGCCGGGCCCGGCAGGCGGCCATGGTAGCCGGCATGCTGCCGAGGATCCGCGACCTGCGCCGCGCCGGGTCAGCTGCCCTGGACCTGTGCTCGGTGGCGTCGGGATGGTTGGACGGTTTCGCCGAGCACGGGCTGCACCGCTGGGACTGGGCGGCCGGTGCGCTGATCGCGGCCGAGGCCGGTGCGGTGGTCCGATTGCCCCCGCGGCTCGGCTCGGATCTGGTACTGGCTGCGACACCGGGGATCGCTGACGCGCTCGCGGAGTTGGTGATGCAGTGCGGTGCCGAGGCAGTCTGACCGCGTCAGCACGTCACCTGGCGAGCCTGGCTCAGCAGGGTCGGGGCCACCACGGGTGTCACCGACTCTGTCACCGGCTGAGTCATCGATTGGGGCCCGGACTGGGCGGCGAGGCCGCCCTGGGAGGACTCGAGCGGCGCTGGCTGCCCGGGGTGGGCCAGGACCTGCAGGGCCTGGCGGGCCGCAGCATTGGGCCGCAGTGTGATGAACTTGGTGCCCAGCGCCAGATCGACCGTCGAGTCCGGCCTGGCGTCGCGGACGAGTTCGGCGCACGGTACTGCCAAACTCAACGTCCGGGCTGCGGCCTGCCCGGTGACCCCGAAGCGGATCTCCCCATGGCAGAGCAGGCCGAAGGTCGGGTACAGCGGATCGTTGGCCGGCGTGTCGGTGGGCGAAAACGCGAGCTCGGACAGGCCACCCCCGACGATGGCTGCCTCGCCGCGCATGCCGCCGGCGTTGAGGACCTGCACCCGCACCTGCTGGGGCGGTGCAGGTGAAATCCCGTCCAAGCCGTCGGCGGGGAGTCGCTGGCCGGGGGTGACCGCCGCAGCAGCGGCCTCGGCGGTATCCTGGCAGCCACCGGCGGTTGCCTCTGGCAGCAGCACAGAGGCCCACACCAGCCCAGCCAAGGTGCTCAAAGCCAGCGCCAGCAGGACCGCGCGCGTCGGCCTGCGGGTGCGATATCGTCTCGGCCGCTGAGCTGGAGACGGATTGCCCACAACCATGAGGGTAGGTGCGGGTGGCGCTCAGCGCAGCCGGATACGGCATGTCCGATGTGGGCTTCCCCCACTCGGGCGCCGCCTGCGCTCAGTACCTGCCGGTGCGTAACACATAGTCACCGAGAAGCGCCATCGGGTCCACTCCTCGCTCCAACCCGGTGGCGGTGTCGGAGGGCACCGCACCGGTCCGGGCCCGAGACAGGATGCCCACCAGGACGACGGCCATCTTGAAGCAGCCGAAAGCGACATACCACGGGAGTTCCCGGATCGACCGGCCGGACCGCTGCGCGTAGTGGGTGGCGATCTCGGTGCGAGTGGGGAACCCGGCGATGGCGGTCGGCGTCGGCAGCACCCTGGCGGCCATCCAGCGCTCATCGTCCTCTTCGGCATGCTGCCAGGTCACCATCATCAGACCGAGATCGGCCAACGGGTCGCCCAGGGTGGCCATCTCCCAGTCGAGTACCGCGCGCACCCGGCCCGGATCGGTGCGGTCGAGGACCACGTTGTCGATCCGGTAGTCACCGTGCACGATCGCAGGCGGTCCGGACCGGGGCAGCTGCGCCCGCAACGACCCGGCCAACGCGGTGAGCACCGGCCAGGCCCGGCCTTCTCGCCAGGTCTCCAACTGGCGCCCCCAGGTGTGCAGTTGCCGCTCCAGGAAACCCGCCGGGCGGCCGAAGTCGGCCAGGCCCACACTCGCGGGGTCCACCGAGTGCAGCGTTGCGAGTACGTCCACCAGCCCGTGCGCGAGGTCGTGGCGTTGCTCGGGTCGTTCGGCAAAGCCCACCGGCAACTCGTGGACGGCGACCACACCGTCGATGAGTTCCATGACATAGCACGGCACGCCCAGCGGTCCGGAGGCGCCGGCCGCGGCCAGCACCACGGGAACCGGCACGGGGGTGTGCTCCAGAGCCCGCAGCACACGTTGCTCACGACCCATGTCGTGCGCGCTGACGGCGACAGCGTGCAGCGGCGGCCTGCGCAGCACGACGGATCCGATCACGCTGTCGACCCGGAAGGTCAGGTTGGACCGGCCGGTCCCGATCCGGCTCACCTGGCAGTTCGACCAGCCAGGCTCGCCCAGCGCCTCGGCCAGCCACCGCCCGACCACGGCGGGATCGGCTGCCCGTCGCATGGTGTCGTGATCGCTTCTGGCGGCGTGATGCTCGGGGGACCCCGGCTCGGCGGTCATGGCATGCACGCTACCGACGGGACACGCCGGGGAAATTCCGCGCGTTGCGCCGACTGGTGAGCTACTCTCTCGCCGCTCTGGCCACCCAAACCCAAGGTACGGCGTCGCCAGGGCCGCATCCGCAGCGTGGAGTGTGACCAACGTCTCGGGCACAAATCAGGCTTCCTGTGCGTTGTGCTGCGGCACGACCCGTACGACTCAGGGGTGGGAAGATCATGGCGACCGACTACGACGCTCCACGGCGGAGCGAGACCGATGAGCTTGCCGAGGACTCGCTGGAAGAGCTGAAGGCAAGACGCAACGAGGCGCAGTCCAGCGCGGTCGACGTCGACGAGTCGGAGTCCGCAGAGAACTTCGAGTTGCCTGGCGCTGACCTGTCCGGCGAGGAGTTGACCGTCCGGGTGCTGCCCAAGCAGGCTGATGAGTTCACCTGCTCGAGCTGCTTCCTCGTGCATCATCGCAGCAGGCTGGCTGATCGGCGCAATGGGCGGATGGTCTGCCGGGACTGTGCGGCCTGACGGGCCTGGGCGGATCGTTCAGCGGCCGGGGGAGCGGTCGGGGCTCCCATCGGGCCTGTCGTGCGGCGCCTCGCCGGTGTGGGCCCGCAGCAGTGCGGCGAGTTCTTCGGCCCGCCGGACGCTGAAGATCCAGTAGGGAGTGGGGTCCTGCGGATCGTTGAGTTCGACCCGTAGCACAGGCCCGATCCATGCACTGTGCAGCATGAACGCCGCTGGATCCAGGTCGGGGCCCAGGGCGCGTCGCTTGGCGCTCGGGTGGATCACCTGGACCTGCCCCAGATGGCGGGTCGGGACGTGCGCCGGGCCCACTTGCAGCTCGCCACCCGCAAGCCGAACCCGCCGGCGACCCATCCGGACCAGCACCATACCGGCCAGCGGCACGGTGAGCAGGTATGGCAGCCAGGCCCGCACTCCCGGGTAACCCATGTGCACCTCGGCGGCCAGCAGCGCGGCCACTCCCAACCCCAGCGGCCACCACCACCACGGCACCGTGAGGCGCTCGTCGAAGACCGGCTCGGCGGCGGGTTCGATGACGGGCGGCTGCCCGTCTGGGGCGCGACGGTCGGGCACGGGACTGAGGCTAGTCTCGATGGGGGTAGTCTCGCCGGGCGTGTGCTCGGCCGAGACGTTCAGACTCGAGGTACTGCTGATCCGGCTGGACCCGGAGGTGCCGGTGCCCCGATATTCTCATGCCGACGACGCTGGAGCCGATCTGGTCACCACCTGCGATCTGGTGCTGCCGCCGGGAGAGCGGGCCGTGGTGGGGACCGGGATCGCGATCGCGCTGCCGACCGGGTATGCGGCGTTCGTTCACCCGCGGTCCGGGCTGGCGGCTCAGGCGGGGTTGGGGGTGGTCAACGCGCCTGGCACGATTGATGCTGGCTACCGTGGCGAGCTGCGAGTCTGCCTGGTCAACCACGACCTGCGCGAGCCCGTGGTGCTGCACCGGATGGACCGCATCGCGCAACTGGTCGTGCAACGAATCGAGCACGCCGCGTTTCGCGAGGTGACTGCGTTACCGTTCTCGTCTCGCGGCACCGGCGGTTACGGCTCGACTGGAACCACGCATCAGGGAGAGTGCTGAGCAGTGTTCGGACGTCGTTCCAAGGCGCCGCCGGAGCATCGCGGCGACGCGGCCGCAGTGCCCGAAGTGCCCGGTGCCCGCGTCGAGGAGGAGCACCCGCTCGGGCCCTACGACGTCGCTGAGGCGCCCGACGACGGGCGGATCAGGCTGGATCTCGGTTCGTTGCGCCTGCCCGTACCCCAGGGTGCCCAATTGCAGGTGGAGGTCGACAGTTCCGGCCCGGTTCGGGCGGTGCACATGATGACCGGGCTAGGGCAGGTCACGATCACCGCCTTCGCCGCTCCACGCAGTGGCGGCCTGTGGCGTGAAGTCTGCCGGGAACTGGTGGCCCGGCTGCGGGCCGACGGTGCGCGGGTCGGTCGGGCGGATGGTGAGTGGGGCGAGGAGATCGAGGCGGTCACCCCGCAAGGGGTGCTGCGCTTCCTGGCCGTGGACGGCCCGCGGTGGATGCTGCGCGGTGTCGCCGCCGGGTCCGCCGAGCACGCCGATGCTCGGACCGCCCTGCTCCGCGACGTCGTCCGGGATGCGGTGGTGGTGCGTGGTCCGGAACCGCTGCCGGTGCGTAGCCCCCTGCCGCTGCAGCTGCCCGGGCCGTTGGCCGAGCAGCTCAAGCGGGCCACCGCTGAGCAGAGCTGACCCCGCTGGGCTGACTCAACTGGGTCTGACTCACCTGGACGATATCGCTCGCGCCGAGCGCGATCGTGGCGCCGTCAGACTATCCTGGCATTGGAGCGGGTTCGTCGGTGTACCCGCCATCGCGGTCGGAGATCGACATGAGCGGTGCGGCTCCCGGCTATTGGCGGCGCCTGGCCCGCCGGCTGACCAGCGATGCTTCCGAACTGGACGCCGATGACCTGTCCCGACGTGTCGAGCAGTCCGGCGCCCGGCGTGCCAGCGAATGCAACTGCGGTGAGGCCGTCACCGTCCTCGGTCGGCTGCGTACCGTGGAACACTGCCCCCGGGCGGCCGTGGCTACCCTGGAGGCCGAGCTGTTCGACGGCTCCGAAGGCATCACCTTGGTGTGGTTGGGCCGGCGCCGGATCCCGGGCATCGAGCCCGGTCGCACTGTGCGAGCGTCTGGCCGGATCGCCGTTCGGGACGGCCGCAAGGTCCTTTACAACCCCTACTACGAGCTGCAGCGGAGTTCATGAGTCAGGACGTTCCGCCGCCGGAGCACCCGGCCATCCCGGCCATCCCGACTACTCCGGCGCCCGCGCGTGCTCCCACCCTGCTGGAACAGCTGGGTGGCGTCGGGGGACTGGTGTCTTCTGTGGTACCGGTGGTGGTCTTCGTTGCGGTGAATCCGCTGATCGGGCTGCTACCGGCGATCTGGGCATCGCTGGGTGCCGCGATGGCGGTGGGGGTGTGGCGACTGGTCCGCAGGGAACCCCTTCAGCCCGCCGTCTCCGGGATGCTCGGGGTGGCTGTCTGCGCCTTCATCGCCTACCGCACCGGGGAGGCACGAGGCTTCTACCTGTACGGCATCTGGTACAGCTTGGTGGCCGGGCTGGTGTTCCTGGGGTCGGTGATAGTGCGCCGTCCGCTGGTCGGCGTGCTGTGGGCGGTGCTCAACGGCTCCGGATCCGGCTGGCGCACCGACCGCCGGGTTCGGTTCGGCTTCCAGATGGCGACCCTGGTCTGGGCGGTGTTCTTTCTTGCCCGCTTCGGAGTGCAGCGCTGGCTGTACGAGGAGCAGGAGACCGGCTGGCTGGGGGTGGCCCGGCTGGCGATGGGCCTGCCGCTGACCGCGGTTGCCGCATTGGTCACCATCTGGGCGATCCGCCGGGCCGCCCGGGCGGCACCGACCAGCCCGCTGGGACGGGCGGCGAACTAGGACAGCCGGCGAACGAGCGCCGCGCGAACCTCGGGCTCTACGTCCGCGGCGGCAACGAAGAGCAGCTCGTCGCCTCCCTCAAGCGGGTCGTCGCCTTGCGGGACGATCACGCGGCCACCGCGCAGGATGGTGACCAGCGCGGAATCGGCGGGCAGCTGAAGGTTCCGTACCGGGTGCCCGGCCAGCGGAGTGTCTGCCGGCAGCGTGACCTCGACCAGGTTGGCCTGCCCCTGCCGCAGCGTCATCAGCCGTACCAGGTCACCGACGGAGACCGCTTCCTCGACCATCGCGGCCAGCATCCGCGGGGTCGACACCGCCACATCCACCCCCCAGGCCTCGGTGAACAGCCACTCGTTTCGCGGCTCATTCACCCGGGCCACCACCCGGCGCACGGCGAACTCGGTTTTGGCCAGCAGCGAGACCACCAGGTTCACTTTGTCATCGCCGGTCGCCGCGATCACGACGTCGGAGTGCTCCAGCCCGGCCTCCTCCAGTGAGGCCAGCTCGCAGGCGTCGGCGAGGACCCATTCGGCGGCCTGGACCTCGAGTGGGTCGAGCTGACCCAGATCCCGTTCGATGAGCATCACCTGGTGGCCGAACTCGAGCAGTTCGGCCGCGATGGACCGGCCGACCGCGCCCGCTCCGGCGATGGTCACGCGCATGACGGCTCCCAGCTAGTCGTTGCGGCTCACTCTTTCGTCAGTCGATCGGGGGGGCGGTGGCTGCCGCGGTGGTGACGTCGGTGACGGTGCCGGACACGGCGGCGGCGTACACTTGGTCGTCGGCCTGCAGCACGGTCTCGTGGTGGGGCAGTACTGCGGTGCCGAACCGGACGATGAAGGCGATCCGCGCGCCGGTGTGTTCCTCTAGGTCACCTACGCTGCTCCCGGCCCATCCCTCGTGCAGCGGCAGCTGCAGCACCGCCACCGTGCCCGAAGGGTCGCGCCATGCGGCCGCCGTACCGTCGGGGAGCAGCATCCGCATGAAGCGGTCGGTGGTCCAGGGCACGGTGGCCACGGTGGGGATGCCCAGACGTTCGTAGACGGCGGCCCGCTTGGGGTCATAGATCCGGGCGACGACGTGCGCCACTCCGAACGTCTCCCGGGCCACCCGGGCGGAGATGATGTTGGAGTTGTCGCCGGAGGACACAGCGGCAAACGCTCCCGCTCGCTCGATCCCGGCCTCGACGAGCACCTGGCGGTCGAAGCCGGTGCCGCGAACCTGCTGGCCGTGGAAATCGGCCCCGAGCCTGCGGAAGGCCTGCAGGTTCTGGTCGATCACCGACACATCGTGGTCGAGACGTTCCAGCGCCAGGGCCAGACCGGAACCCACCCGGCCACAACCCATGATCACGACGTGCACGCGGCCACTCCCGGGTCGACGGTTGCCCAAGGAAACGGTATCGCCGATGGCGCCGCCGCGCCGCGCCAGACCTCTGCGGCCTTAGTCTGAACTTACTTGATCTTGGTCGTCATGGTGGGCCGCTGGCCTGGGTGAATGCTGTCGGTCAGGGTCGGATACTCGGGTGGTTACTGGCTACTGGAGGGTCACGGGGACGGGAGCGCCGAGCAGTTCGAAGGCTCGGCGCTGGATGGGTGTGGGGGTGGTGATCTTCTCGATTCGCTGTCCACCGAAATTGATGACTTGGCGGTCGAGGGTGGAGAGGTGTTGGAGCAGGTCTTTGTAGCGGTGGAGTGGTAGTCCGTCGGGGGTGTGTTTGGTGGCGTCTTTGGTTTTGGCCTGTGGTGAGCGCTGGGCGGGGGCGACGGGATCGTCGGGATCGGGGATGTGTTGATCGGTGAAGGTTAGTTCGGCGAGTGCTTCGCGTAGGTGCCAGGTGAGGTAGGCGGCGAGCATGCAGATCAGTACGTGGGCGCGCACGCGCTTGTCCAGGTAGTGATGGATGGGCCGTAGATCCAGGTCATCGGCTTTGATGATGTGAAAGTCCCGTTCGACGTATTTGAGGTTCTTGTAGGCGGTGACCACTTGCGCGGGGTTGAGGGTCGCATCGGTCACACTGGTGCGGATCACATAGATGCCGTCAAGGGCGGCCTCAGCGCTGATCTTGTCCTCGTTGCGGCGGTAGGTGAAGGTGGTGTCGGTGACCTCACGGAGGAAGTGTTTGCCAACCTTGTGTTTACCGATCACTTTTCCGATGCGTTCACCAATCTTGTCGGCACCGGTCAGTCGACCCGCTTGCACCGACATGGCGATCTTGGCCAGGTCTTGTTCGGTCGCGGCCAGCAGCGCTTGGCGTGTGCGGGCGCGTTCCTCGGCCAATACGGGGTTTCGGCAACAGATCAGTCGTTCACCCGGGTAGTTCGGGTGGGTGATCTCGGCGAGGTTGTGGGTGTCGAACAGACTCAGCTGCAGCGGCCCGTCGTCGCTGGCCAGGGCCGCGATCGCAGGGGCCTTCAGCGCAGTGATCCAGTCCATGCCCTCCAGCTGACGCAGTTCAGTGATCCGCGTCGTGGTGATCATTCCGCGGTCGCCGACCAGGACGATCTTCTCGATCCCGAAGTTATCGCGCACGCGTGCTACAGCGGTCTTGAAGGAGATGGCGTCGGAGGTGTTACCGGTGAACACCTCGATCGCCACCGGCCGGCCGGCCGGGCAGGTCAGGAGTCCATATTCGATCTGGGGCCGGCCGCGTTTGCCGTCTCGGGAATGCCCGAAGGCAGCCAGGTCACACCGCCGCCCCTCCACCCAGGACGACGACAGATCAAACATCGCGATACCACCAGCTGACAAATGTCGGGCGGCTAACGTCGCCTCAACGCCCTGCTGTCGACCGACCAGCCAGTCCATCGCGGCGTAAACCTCGTCGGTAGAAGCGTCAGCCACACCCAGATCCGGACCCAAGGTAGTGTCTCCTGCTGACCACCAACGTGCCGTAGAAAGCTTCGACTTCGGCCTCACCACCCGGGACAAAATCAATGCATAGGCGATATCCCGTTCCCGACTGGCTGATCCCAGCAACTTTCTCAACCCGAGCCGGGTGGCCATCACATGCGCCGCCGCGACATCCCCGTGCGGCACCGATCGTTCGGTGTCGAACGTCGCGTCGGCGTCCACCAGGGTCGCGCCCTTCAAGACCTTGCGAAGCACATCGATCGCCTCGGGTGGAAGCGCCGACAGATTCGCCAGTGTCTCCTTTCGCGGCCTGCCCTGCTCGTCACGGAATGATCGGCGCAGCAGATGGCATGGGTAGGCCCGGCGCTGTCCGTCGACCGTCGTGTACTGGCGACCGGCCTGGTCGATGTGCATCCTGCCCGCGGTGCTTCTCACCAGGACATCCCATCATATCGATCATGTGAAGTCCATCATTTTTACTGGCTACATTCCGGCGTGTCTGGAACCCGTCCAGAACCGGTCGTCGCAGGTAGGACGGACGACCAGGCAGTCAAGATCAAGTAAGCTCCG
>JBQTHE010000100.1:0-17214 GCA_052390115.1 Pseudonocardiales bacterium
CTGGGTCTACCGGTCGCTGTCGGTGAACTACCGCACCCCGGCGGAGATCATGACCGTCGCCGCCGCGCTGCTCGCCGAGTTCGCACCCGGGCTCCAGCCACCAGAGTCGGTCCGCACGTGCGGCGTCCAGCCATGGTCCAGGCGGGTCACCGAGGACGAACTGCCCGCTGCCATCGAGGAATTCGTACGCGACGTTGCCGGTCGCGAAGGCACCAGCGTCGTGATCGGGCCACCGGGTGTGCCGGGCGCGGTGGTGGCTGTGCCGGCTTCGGAGACGAAGGGCCTGGAGTTCGACGCCGTCCTCGTCGTGGAACCAGAACGGATCCTCGCCGACGGCCCACGCGGCGCGGCCGAACTCTACGTCGCCCTCACCCGCGCCACCCAACGCCTCGGCGTCCTGCACCAGGGCCCATTGCCGCAGGCCCTGACCGGACTCGCCGAAACCGGGTACAGCCCCTTGTAGCCACACGACGTGCGGTGTCGGGGCCAGATTGCGGCGTGTCGGCTTGCTTGGTGCAGTGAAGAGGGGATGAGACCAAAGATGAGCCCATCAACCAGCTTGCTAGGCCCGACGAAGTCGGCCCGCCGCTCCTGTCCGCCGTAACAGCCATTCGGAGCCGAATGGCTGTTCTGCGGGTCATGTCGAGCGCTATTCGGAGCCGAATGGCGGTTACGGTGGCGCGGACGGGTGGAGTGCCCGGTGAAGTCCCCGGACTTCGCGCGGGCGACCTGCGCTTGTTCGTCAGCGGTCAACGGGTTGGCGGCCATGGTGACCAGCGCGTGCCAGCGGGCGAGGACGGCCTGCGGGCCGGCCAGGTCCAGGTCCGCACCAGCGCGGGTAAGCGCGGTACGCAGCTCGGCGGCGAAACGGTGCTCGTCGCCGGGGGCGTACTCGGCCAGGGCCGCGCGAATCGCCGGGCCGGATCGCTCGATCGCCACCGTCGCCATCAGCCGAGTATCGCGCCGCCGACCGACACCGCACGGGATCGGGGGTCCCAACGGCGCGCCCCCGAGGGCGAACAGCCAATCCCCTCAGATTGCGGAGACCGCGCCGGCCACGGTGCGGTGGACGCTGGAGTATGCGGGGCGACATGTGGCCTTCCATGTCTGGCGTGCCCGGTGTATGGGTTGGCGCTGGTCTGGTGGATCCCGCGCGCCGCCGCCCGGGTGAGCCTCGGCCGAACATGAGGTCGAGGGCCGGCGCCTGATTCTTGATTGATTCCAGAAAATGAGGCACGCTTCGGAGCGTGCCAACGACTTCGGACTTCGAGCGCATGTTGCGCGGGGTTGCTCTGCGTGTGACGCGCCCTCGGATAGCGGTGCTGTCCGCGGTGCACGACCATCCGCACGCCGACACGGACTGGATCATCGGTGTCGTGCGTGCGGATCACGGTGAGGTGTCCCACCAGGCCGTCTACGACGTGCTGCGCGCGCTGACTACCGCGGGTCTGGTGCGGCGTTTCCAGCCGACAGGCTCCGTGGCGCGCTACGAGGCGCGGGTCGGGGACAACCACCACCACGTCGTCTGCCGGTCGTGCGGTGCCATCGCCGATGCCGACTGCGCGGTCGGCTACACCCCCTGCCTGACGGCCGCCGACCACGCGGGCTACGAGATCGACGAAGCCGAGGTCATCTACTGGGGCCGATGTCCCAAGTGTGTCGCGGTAACTTCTGCCCCGCCCGGCGGCTGATCGCAGACACGCAGTGCTCGACACCAGTAGAGCAACACAGCCTTGGATCCAGACCAACCAACCTCACGAGCAACTAGCCTCAGAAGGAACCAGCGAGAAGGAGAAGGACCGACGTGACTGACAGCGTCAGCGAAAGCGAGAACCCAGCAATCCCCACCCCGACTCCGACGACGACTCGACCCAGGACGAACCGGGACTGGTGGCCGAATCAGCTGGACCTGCAGGTTCTCCACCAGCACTCGCCCCCGTCCAATCCGATGGGCGAGGACTTCAACTATGCAGCAGAGTTCGCGACCCTCGACCTCGACGCACTGAAGCAGGACATCTTCGAGGTGATGACGACGTCGCATGACTGGTGGCCGGCCGACTATGGCCACTACGGACCGCTCTTCATCCGGATGAGTTGGCATGCCGCAGGCACGTACCGCATCGCCGATGGCCGGGGCGGGGGCGGCTCCGGTGCTCAGCGCTTTGCCCCCCTCAACAGTTGGCCCGACAACGCGAGCCTCGACAAGGCGCGCCGGTTGCTCTGGCCGGTCAAGCAGAAATACGGCCGGAAGATCTCCTGGGCCGATCTGATCATCTTCGCTGGCAACTGCGCCATGGAATCGATGGGGTTCAAGACGTTCGGCTTCGGCTTCGGGCGAGAGGACATCTGGGAACCCGAGGAGATCTTCTGGGGGCCCGAGGACACCTGGCTGGGAGATGAGCGCTACAGCGGCGACCGGGAGCTCGCCGGTCCTGTCGGCGCCGTGCAGATGGGCCTGATCTACGTGAACCCGGAGGGGCCCAACGGCAACCCGGATCCGCTGGCCGCCGCCCGAGACATCCGGGAGACCTTCGGTCGGATGGCGATGAATGATGAGGAGACGGTGGCGCTCATCGTCGGCGGCCACACGTTCGGCAAGTGCCATGGTGCAGTCAGTCCGGACTACGTCGGTCCCGAACCCGAGGGTGCCCCCCTCGAGGAGCAGGGCCTCGGCTGGAGGAACACCTGCGGCAGCGGCAAGGGCGCCGACACGCTCACCAGCGGGCTGGAGGGCGCCTGGACCAATGAGCCGACGAAGTGGGACAACGGGTACCTCGAGAACCTGTTCACGTACGAGTGGGAGCTCACGACGAGCCCCGCCGGGGCGAAGCAGTGGAAGCCCACGGATCCCTCGGCCCAGGACACCGTGCCCGACGCTCATGACCCGTCGAAGCGGCAGGCCCCCATGATGCTGACGACGGACCTTGCGCTGAAGATGGATCCGATCTACGAGCCGATCGTGCGGCGCTTCTATGAGAATCCAGACCAGCTCGCCGACGCGTTCGCCAAGGCGTGGTTCAAGCTGTTGCACCGCGACATGGGCCCTATCTCCCGCTACCTCGGCCCGTGGGTTCCCGAGCCGCAGCTGTGGCAGGACCCCGTCCCCGAGGTCGATCATGAACTGATCGCGGACCAGGACATCGCTGCCCTCAAGGACAAGATCCTCGCATCGGGACTGTCCATCTCCCAGCTGGTCTCCACCGCTTGGGCGTCGGCGGCCAGCTTCCGCGGCACCGACCAGCGTGGCGGGGCCAACGGGGCGCGGATCCGCCTTGCGCCGCAACGGGACTGGGAGGTCAACGCTCCAGCCGAACTAGCCAAGGTACTGCAGACCCTCGAGCAGATCCAGCAGGACTTCAACCTCTCACAGTCCGGCGGGAAGAAGGTCTCGCTCGCGGACCTGATCGTTCTGAGCGGGTGCGCGGCCGTCGAGCAGGCAGCGCGCAACGCCGGGCACGACATCGCAGTCCCGTTCGTGCCGGGGCGCACGGACGCCTCGCAGGAGCAAACCGACGTGGAGTCGTTCGCCGTGCTCGAACCGACCGCAGATGGGTTCCGCAATTACCTCCGAGCCGGAGAGAAGTTGCCGGCGGAGACCCTGCTGCTGGACCGGGCCAACCTGTTGACGCTGACCGCTCCCGAGATGACGGTTCTGATCGGCGGCATGCGGGCACTGAACGCCAACTTCGGGCAATCCCAACACGGCGTCTTCACCGACCGGCCCGAGACGTTGACCAACGACTTCTTCGTGAACCTGCTCGACATGGGCACGGAGTGGAAGGCATCCGCCTCGGCTGAGGACGTGTTCGAGGGCCGGGATCGGCTCAGCGGCGAGGTCAAGAGGACCGCCACCGCCGTCGACCTCGTCTTCGGTTCGAACTCCCAGCTCAGAGCCATCTCGGAGGTCTACGCGTGCGACGATGCGAAGGAGAAGTTCGTGCGTGACTTCGTGGCCGCGTGGGACAAGGTCATGAACCTTGATCGGTTCGACCTCGCCTGATCCCGATGTCCAGGTCGGCCGCTCATTGGCCGACCTGGACATCCTCTCCTCGGCTGGAGTTCGGCGCCCTTGCCTCGGGCTGTCGCAGGGTGATCCCGCCGCGACGCTCTACCGTCGCTACAAAGAGCTCGGCCTGCGCGGCGTCGAGCAACCTGGCCGCGTAGCCTCCCCCTGTCTCGCTCTCGGAGTACGCGACACCTGATGCATCCGCTTACGCATCACGTTACCCTTCCGCGTATGAACCAGCGTGAGCGGTTAACCATCTCTCTGGACCAGCCCGTGGCCGCCCGGGTTCGCCAGTGCGGCGCTCATACACGTGGGGGCGCGTCGGGCTACCTTGAGCGCCTCGTCCGAGCTGACGCCCTACGCGAAGCAGCCGACAGCATGGCGAGTTGGTATGCCGACAATCCCACCTATGTCGAAGACTCGCTGGCTGAGACAGCCGCTGCACTCGACCAGGCCGGCTGAGTGTCCCTTCGTAGGGGTGCGGTCCACCCCTACAAACCAGTCCTTCAACGTCCCGGCCAATCCCTACAGCGCTTGATCGTCTCCGCGGACCCGCTCAACGAGTCATCCTTACCTGTGGTGCTCGGGCTGCAGGTCGTCGACCGCGACCCTGGCTCCCTTCTGTCCGTGAGACTCGAAGGTCATGGCTGGGCGATCACCACAACTATCGAACAAGTGATCAAATCCCGTCTCGACGGACCATCTGGCGTCATCAGCCCAGATGAGCAGCAGGCGGTTGACAACGCTCTCCGCGCAGCTCTTGATCTGTAGCTGTTCAGCAGCCTGATGGTCCCGGCGTGTCGAACCAGTGTTGGGTTGGTAGCCCTAAGAGGTCGTCACCGGAAGTCCGTCGGGGGTACTCGCTGCCAGCGACGGTGCGAGCCGTGAAGTCGACGCCAGCGACATTTTCGGGCGGTAGAACGTCGGTATTGTCGACTTCACGGCACGCACCGTCGTGCGCAGACCGCCGACGAACTTTCGGCGCCGACCACTACGCCTGGATCCACCGAAGAATGTGGCGTGTTGATCGTGTCGTGACAGGGGAAGTGCCCTCTGAGCTGGGATGATGGGAGTTGCTGACGCTTCCAACATCTATGCTGAGAGGGCACCTCGTAGATGCGATTGTTGCATAGTGCGTCCCGGACGCACGCGAGCTTTGATGATCCGAATCTGGTGTCGTGCGCGGGTTTGGTTCCGGTGATGCGGTTGGCCCAGGCCTGCGGGCTGGTTGGGTTGCTGGCGCGGTGGGTGCGGATCGGCACGTCGGTGGGCACCAACCCGGCTGGGAAGGTTGTGATCAGCCCCGCCCCACTGGCCCACCGCGCCCACGGCATCGACTTGCACCTACCGACCCACTGGCCCTGGGCCACCCGCTGGCAACGACTGTTCCAGGCCACCCACCGGCCCCTGCCCACCCCCACCTAACGACAATCTCCCCGACGGCGACCAGCACCACCCGACGGCCCCGGCGGCCACACCCCACCCCAAACCCCGAGCAATACCCGGACAGGCCGGACCATCGCGACCGGCAGATCATCCACGCCAGAAAGTGAAGACTCGAAGCCGCTCAACGCCGGCTTCCCCGACATCCGCATGGCGATCTACGAGCAACTGCCCGCCGGGACCGTCGTCGACGGCGAGTCGGTCTGTTGGGTCGACGGCCGCGGCCTTCTCCCGGCGGCATCGGCGGCTGTCGCCGCGAGGTTCTACAGTCAGGTCCGACATCGTGGAGGAGGTGCGCGTCCGTGAAGTACGCGTTGGTGATCTGGCACGGCGAGGAGCACGCGGAGCCGCCGCAAGAGATCGGCGCCTGGCCGGAGCACAAGGCCTGGATGGACGACCTCGTGGCCCGCGGCATCTTCCGGGGCGGCGCCCGGCTGCGGCCGATGGCCACGACGAAGGTGCAGGTCCGCGGCGGCGAGACGCTGGTGTCCGACGGCCCGTACGCGGAGACCAAGGACCTCATCGGCGGGTTCCTCGTGGTCGAGTGCGCGCACCTGGACGAGGCGATCGAGGTCGCGGCGGGGCACCCGTTCGCCGCGTTCGGCACGGTCGAAGTCCGACCTGTCTGGGAATGACGCAGGAGTCGCGCGACGACGTCGAGGCCGCGGTCGCCTCGGCGTTCGGGACGGAGTGGGGACAGGTCGTCGCCACACTCATCCGCATCACCGGCGACTGGGACCTCGCCGAGGACAGCGCAGCGGACGCGTTCGCCACCGCGCTCGAACGGTGGCGGCGCGACGGCATCCCGCGCAACCCCGGCGCCTGGCTCACCACTACCGCGCGCAACCGGGCGACCGACCGGATCCGACGCGAGGCGACCGGCAACGCCAAGCTGCGCCAGGCCGCGCTGCTCGCACACGACGGCGACGAGCCGGCCGAGCCCGACGAGGTGCAGGACGACCGGCTCCGGCTGATCTTCACCTGCTGCCACCCCGCGCTGCCGTTCGAGGGTCGCGTCGCGCTCACGCTGCGGACGCTGACCGGACTCACCACGGCGGAGATCGCGCGCGCGTTCCTCGTCCCCGAACCGACGATGTACCAGCGGCTGACGCGCGCCAAGAAGAAGATCCGCGAGGCCGCGATCCCGTACCGAGTACCGCCCGCGCACCTGCTGCCCGAGCGGCTGCCGGCGGTGCTCGCCGTCCTCTACCTGCTGTTCAACGAGGGGTACGCGGCGACGGCCGGCGCCGACCTGATCCGGCAGAACCTCAGCGCCGAGGCGATCCGGCTCGGCCGGCTGCTCGTCGAGCTGCTGCCCGAACCCGAGGCCAGGGGCCTGCTCGCGCTGATGCTGCTGCACGACGCCCGGCGCGCGACCCGGGTCGGGGCCGACGGCGAGCTCGTGACGTTGGACCGTCAGGACCGTACGCGCTGGGACCAGGCCACGATCGCCGAGGGCCTGCGGCTGCTCCCGTCGGCGCCGGGTCCGTACCAACTGCAGGCAGCGATCGCGGCCTGCCATGCCGTCGCGGAGAGCGTCGAGAAGACCAACTGGCCGCGGATCGTAGCGCTCTACGACGACCTGCTCGTCCACGCGCCGTCGCCGGTCGTCCGGCTCAACCGCGCGGTCGCCGTCGCGATGGCCGACGGGCCGGCGGCGGGCCTCGCGCTGGTCGACGGGCTGGCCGTCTCGGGTGACCTCGCCGGCTACCACCTGCTGCCCGCGACGCGCGCCGACCTGCTCCGGCGGATGGGCAACTCCGAACGCGCCGCCGAGGCCTATCGCGAGGCGTTCGCACTCGCCGCCACCGACGCCGAGCGCGCCTACCTGAAGGCCCGGCTCGACGAGCTCTAGAAGATTCTCGGCGACGATGTCGAATCCCGCCACCTCCCGAACGTCGGTGGGCATATCCACAGCCGAATGGAGGCGATCATGAACGATGACTCGAAGAGCAGCGGCCTGCCGCGCGTCGTGGACAGGACCACCTGGCAGGCAGAACGAGACGCACTGCTCGTTCGGGAGAAGGCGCACACCCACGAGGGTGATGCGATCGCAGCGGCGCGGCGACGCTTGCCGATGGTGGAGGTCGACCCCACGGTCACGCTGATCGGCGAGAACGGCCCGGTCACGTTGCTCGACGTGTTCGAGGGCCGCCGCCAGCTCATCGCGTACTTCCACATGTGGCACGCCGGCCACTCCACCGCCGAACAGTGCGAGGGCTGCACGTTCTTCAACGGCCAGGTGCGCGAGCTGTCGTACCTGCACTCCCGCGACGTCACGTACGCCACGCTCTGCCAAGGCCCGTACGACGTGAGCGTCCGCTACCGCGACTTCATGGGTTGGGACGTGCCCTGGTACTCCGCGCAGGATGCGGCGGATGCTCTGCTCGGCGATCGCCAACGATCCCCGGCGCCTCTGGTCTGCTATCTACGACACGAGGACAGGGTGTTCGAGACGTACTGGACAAGCGGCCGTGGCCTGGAGCCGATGGCTCCCACGTACGGGCTGTTGGACCTGACCGTCTACGGCCGGCGGGAGGCATGGGAAGACACGCCCGCAGGCTGGCCGCAACCGTGCTGGGAAGCCAACGCCGACCCGTTCCGCACCAACGGACGTCCCATCGCGCAGTGGTCCCGCCTGGACGCCGGACGCTCCGACGACCTCGGCACCTGAGGGTCGGCGCCCCTGCCGGACCGGGTCGGTCAGACGCGGCCGAACGCCCGATGGTCGACCCGGTCCAGGGCGAGGAGTACGGCACCGGGCGGGATGGTGTCGTCTCCGGTTGGAGGACTCGACCCGCGGGGCGCGGCCCGGGTGGACAGCATGAGCCAGCCGCGGCCGTAGGCTTCGCCGTCAACGGTAGGCATCCCGCCGATGGCTGATGTCTAGAACCTGGACGGTCTGGCTGCTGTCGTCGATGGTGTACCGGACTCGGTACTCCCCGCGGCGAGCGCGCCAGTAGCCCTCGAAGGGCTTACGCAGCGGAGCTCCCACACGATGTGGGTTCTCGGCCAGTGGCCCATAGAGGAACTCCACGCATGCCGCGGCGACGGCTTCCGGCAGTTGTTCGGTGAGTTGGCGTGCCGCGGTACGGGCGACGTGTACCCGGTAGGTCACTCGGGTTAGGTCCTGTGTCGCTCGTCGATCAGGCCTCGCACCTGCTTCTCGTCGAGCACATCACCCCGAGCGAAGTCGGCTTCGCCATCGGCGATGCGCTCCTGGGCCTGAGTATCGGCGAGCAGCTCCAGGGTCGCCTCAATGGACTCGAGATCCTCTGCGGCGAGCAGCACGACGTATTCACGACCGTTGCGAGTGATGTGGACGCGCTCGTGGGTGCGCCCGACCTCGTCAGCGATCTCGGAGAGCCGGGCCTTCGCTTCGGACAGCGGGATCGTACTCATGGACCAGGATTATAGTCCACCAACTGCCAACCGCCCACTGGCGGCAGCCGACGCAGCCGCGCAGACACGCGCACCGGGGTACGTGCTCCCTCGCTGCCGGACGTCGGTCAGATCCTCGTGCGGGCGAGCGTAAGCACGGCTGATTAAACAAAGATCGCCTGAAGATCGTTTCATACGGGACGTTTGGGCTGTTCAGAGGTGTGGCCAGGGGCGGGGTCGAACCGCCGGCCTTCCGATTTTCAGGACTCCGATGGCGTGTCCGTGTCCGGTCGGCACCGTCCGCGACCTGCGCCGGAGCTTCCTCGCGGTAGCTGGCGGATGTCCGCGAACGAACGCGAATGAGACGGAAATAGAGACGACCTACCCCTTGGCAGGCAGTGCAGGTGGCACCGAGCTGTGGCGCGGGTACCTGCGATTCCCCGAGGCATCCGCGTGGCAGGCAGCTCACCGGGCGCCCTTGGTAGGACTGGGGGCAGAATCTGCCCGCGATCGTAGGGTGACCGGACAGTCGCCCAGCAGTAGCCTGGCGGGGCGCGGCAACAGACGAGCCGTTTACCAGCTGGACTGTGATATACCGCAGGTAACTCACATGACGGTAGGGGCGCTGCGATGGCTGAGAGCAAGCATGGGGACAACACCGACACGGATGGGCACAAGGATCGCTACGACCACTCGAATACCAAGGATGTGAACGACTCCAGCAGCGGCAAACACGGAAAAAACGACACAGACGATAAGGACAACAAATGACTGTCGTTGATGCGCCGTCTTCCTGGGAGGCCCTGCTCGCCGAGGTACCGCGCGCACTATTCATTCCGGATACGGTCTGGGTGGACGACGGCTCCGGCGACGCGCTCATCGCCTTGTCCAAACACACCGACCCGAACGGCTGGAACGCCGTGGTGTCCGCGAATGCGCCCGTCATCACACAGGTTAACTTCGGTGATGTGCAGCCCGGCCAGAAGGGCAGCATCCCGTCCAGCTCGTGTAGTCAGCCGAGCATCGTCGCGGACATGCTGGACGCGCTCGATGCGCGGCCAGGGCAGTCCGTGTTGGAAATCGGCACCGGTACCGGCTGGAACGCCGCACTGCTGTCGCGCCGAGTCGGCGCGCACGGCCGTGTGGTCACGATCGAAGTCGATCAATACCTTGCGAAGGATGCCCGACACGCACTCACGAACTCCGGGTACGACCCGCTCGTGATCACCGGAGACGGCATGGCCGGATACTCGGCTGACGCTCCGTACGACCGGGTGATCTCCACCGCATCGATCCGCGAAGTAGTGCCCCGCGCCTGGCTCGACCAGATCCGGCCCACAGGCCGGTTGGTGACCCCTTGGGGAACGGACTGGTCAAACGGGGTCATGTTGACCCTCAACCTGGCCGAGAACGGCGCCGCCACCGGCAGGTTCTCCGGCGATCTGGCCTTCATGCGCGTCCGAGGCCAGCGCCGCGCGCTGTACGGCTGGGAACCCGCCGACAGCGACATCGAGCGCGCAGAGATCAGCACCACCCAATGCCGCGGCAGCGACCTGGACAGGATGCTGAACCCGGACAAAGGCACGTTCGCCATCGGTGCGCGGCTAGCTTGCTGCTGCCTGGTGATGGAGTGGAACAAGCACGGCAAACTCCATCACAACCTGGAGCTGGACGACGGAGCAACCAAGTCCTGGGCGCAGCTGAACGCCAATCTCAACAACCCGGCCCCATTCACCGTGCGGCAACTCGGGCCGCGCAAGCTATGGGACGAGGTCGAGGCCGCCTATGACTGGTGGTACGAACACGGCGAACCAGGGACCGATCGGTTTGGCTTCGAGATCCGTGAAGGGCGCCAATGGGTGTGGCTTGATGAGCCCGACAACGTGGTTCGTGCGCTGAGCTGACGTGCTCCTAGACGGGGCGTGAGAAGCATGTTCCGGGCGGATCTGGCACCCAGCTGATGGCCGGCGGATGATCCGGTCGGGTCCCACCGCGGGAATGGTGCACCACGCTCACCGGACCTTGCGCGGCACAACGCAACCCGCGTCACTATCCGCACTCGCGACCAGGCCCGCGTCCGGCACGGAGCCTGGAGTCAGGAGCCGAGCTGTTCCTGCTGGGTGCGGATACGGCCCACCATCTCGGCGATGAGGTGGTCATTGGCGGCGTTATCCCCACGATCGGCGTTTGCCAGAAACAACTCACACAAGGCCCTCGCGGCAGCCTCCGCGCTGATCATCGATGGACCCGGGGCGGGGGAACTCACCAGCCGCCCCTGGGATCGGGGTCGGGTGCTCAGGCCAGGAACACCAGCAGGATCGGCGGGCATTAGCAACCGTCCGGCGTTTCGAGCACGCGTACGAGGTGGGGGGCCGGGCATCTCGATGGGGATATCGATGGTGCAGGTCATGCACAGCGCCCCCGCCGGACCCGGCCGCCGCCGTTGGGTAACCCTCCCGGCTCAGGACACCCGCGGGGGACGACGTGATCAGGTGTGTGTCAAGGGTGGATTGGGGGAGATTTCGCACCCTCCTACGGGCTATCGGTACGCACCAGGGTGGTGGCGATTCGTTGCCGTAGGTGGGCAACCTCGTCGAGGTGCTGGTGAGTGACGGCGTATCGGGCCAGCTCGCGAAGGTTGTCAGTGGTGCGGCGGGAGCGGATGGTGCCAGCGGCGTCCAGGGCCCCGGTGCCGATGGTGGCGGCCTGGAGTGGATCGCCAGTGGCCATCGTGAGACTGGCCAGCTTGGTCAGACAGATCGCCCGGGAGCGGGCGTGGCTGGCGGTGTGCCCGGCGGCTGCCGCAGTGAGTCGGTCGGTGGCGTGTGCGAGGTTGTGGCCGGCTAACGCCAGGTCGAACAGGGCATGTCCGGTATTCCCGGCGAGGAAGGCAGCGTTGTAGTTGGCCAGGAATGGCGGGTCGTTGGCTGGGGTGGAGTGCGCGAAGTGGTCCTCGGCGGTGCCGACCGCAGTCAGGGTCTCGCTGACCCGGCGCATCTTGGCCAGCGCGCGCCCCCGGTCGGTGTGCAGCATCGCCAGCCCGGTCTCGGTGAGCCGATCGGCCCGGACCAAAGCGTGCTCAGTCAGGGTGAGCCCATCGTCGGGTCGCCCGGTCCAAATCGCCTGCAGTGCCATGCTGTCCAGGACATACGCCCGCAGGTGCCAGTCGTCGGCCTGCTCAGCGCACGCCAGCGCGAAGCCCAGCACGCGGCGGGCGTCCTCGTGGGCGCCGGCGTCGAAGGCCATGAACCCGGCGCGGTGGGCGAGATCGCCGACTGCGGAGAACAGCTCGGGACGTAGCCGGGCTGGGCAGCTAGCGTCGAGTAACCCGGCCGACCAGCGCAGCTGGCCCATGACAGCCTCCCGGGCCAGTCCACCGCCGTAGGTGAAGTCCCAGCTTGAGAACACCTGCGCTGCGGTGTGGATTTGCTCGATCTCGGTCGCGCCGATCCGCGCGGGGATTGGGGTGGGTTCGCTGCCCTCCAGTAGCGCCGCCACCGGCCCCAGGGCGGCGAGAGTGCCCAGGCCCAGGGTGGTGTGGAGGAACTGTTTACGGTCCACGTCCTCCAGCTTCACTACCGCGCGGGCGCGACGGGCGTTGACGAATCCCAGCGCGGCATCGGTAGAGACACCCAGGATCGCCCGCAGAGCTTCTCGATACACCTTACCAGGCCAGCGGATTTTGCCGCGTTCAAGCTGACCGATATAATTCGCGCTGAGCTCCACCATCTTATCGTGGTGGTCCCACACCCAGGCGTTGACCAGCTCGGCGAGTTCTTGCCGAGACAGGCACTCGTCCGGGCCGGTGAGTGAAGCGGTGCGTTCCCGTGCCGCTCGAAGCTGATTATTCGCCGCTACCACTGCCCCGCCTTACACCAGGTCGGCTTAACGCCGTTGCCAACGGGGCGATTTCCATCACATCAGGTCCGAGGTGCAGCTCTATCGAGGCAGGCCGTTGAAAGCATGCCCCGGATGGATCTGCCGGGTTGCCGTCCATCCGGACGAAACTGAATCCTCGATCGAGATAGTATTGGTGCAGCGCTGAGTTTGACTTCCACACGTCGAGCCGTAGCCAGGACTTCCCCGCCTTCCTCGCCCGCCACGCAGCCCAGTCCAGCAGTGCCGCGCCCAGTTCACTGCCGCGGGCACCGTCATCGACCACCATACGGTGAACGTACAGCGCGTCGTCCGGGCTACCGGACGGGAGCCACTACGGATCGGCTGCGACCTCGACTGTTATCGTGCCGATGGCTCTGCAATCGCCGTTCACCACGGTTAACTCATCCCCGGCCACGGTCTACCGCTCGATCAGCGACGACCCACCCACCATGCTCGTCAACGAAGCAGACACCATCTTCGGACCCAAGACCGACGGCAACCAAGACCTCCGCGGCCTGCTCGCCGGAATCGGCGCTATGCCCGACACCATCGAAGACCCAGCCGTGGTAAATCCGGATGCGGCAACGCGCGCCGCGCGAGACCGTGACCCCCCACCGACATCGCCGCGACCGGCCACCGCTGCGCCAACTCGCCGAGCAACTCACCGCGTGGTCACGCGCCGACCTCGCCGCACCGGAGCGGACCGAGCCAGACATGCCGTGGAGAACCGCGCCACCGACACCTGGGATCCCCCTGGTGGTCACGCAGAATACCACCAAGCCTGCCGTATCAGCGGCCCGGCAGCTCCCATTAGGAGAGCTGATGTTCATGCGACATCGGCGCAGGTACGAAGGCGTGGCAGGCCGGTTGACACCGCACGACCCCAGCGTGGCGCTATAAACTTCTGCGCCCCACCCCAACGGCTGCCCGCGCCTACCACAAGCCGCCCATCCACATCCATGGCAATAGAGCCGAAAATCTTCCCCTCACACTACAGCCGCACGTCCACATCGCGGGACAGGCGGCCCGCCGCCACCGCCATTCGGAGCCGAATGGCGGTTCTGCGGGTCATGTCGAGCGCTATTCGGAGCCGAATGGCGGTTACGGTGGCGTGGAGGGTGCCGTCGTGGGCGTCAGCACTCACTCAGTGTGAAAGTACGGCTGTAGTGCTAAGGAGTGGTGTGTGCGCACAAATCATCACTAAGCGCGCATCTTCGCGCACACGTTCTGGTCACTTCAGCCGAGCGGTAGGTGTAACACGGACGGTAAGACAGCTCAATCCGATGGCCTCCGTTACCCCTTCTCTCCTGGTCCTGTCCCTCGTCAACCACAGCGGCCACGAGTCCGCGCAGCCCGACCCGAGGCATCGGCCTCGAGTCCGCTCGTGGTCCCTCAGAAGAAGCTGACCAACCGGAGGATGATCACCGTGACGGGGTCACGGACGACGGCATAGAACAGGAACCCGCGATCTCCCAGCGGGACGCTCCACTGATCCGAGCGCTCGTTGTATACCGCGTCCGGGTCGATGGTGGGGTTCTCCAGCAGCTGGGCGATGCGGTGGTTGACGAGATCGCGCAGCAGGTCGGTCAGGTCGTGATACTGCTGATCGGCGATCTGCAGCCAGATCAGCTTGTGGCGGGTCATCCCGGCGCGGACGGGGTGGAGTGCCCGGCTAGAGGGTGGTCCAGGTGCCGTGCTCGTCGCGGACGGAGAACCCGGTGAAGTCCCCGGACTTCGCGCGGGCGACCTGCGCTTGTTCCTCAGCGGTCAACGGGTTGGCGGCCATGGTGGCCAGCGCGTGCCAGCGGGCGAGGACGGCCTGCGGGCCGGCCAGGTCCAGGTCCGCGCCGGCGCGGGTGAGCGCGGTACGCAGCTCGGCGGCGAAACGGTGCTCGTCGCCGGGGGCATACTCGGCCAGGGCCGCGCGAATCGCCGGGCCGGATCGCTCGATCGCCACCATCGTCACCGTCGCCATCAGCCGAGTATGGCGCCTCCGACCGACACGGCACGGGATCGGGGTCCGAGCGGCGCGCCCCCGCGAGGGCGAACAGCCGCTCCCTCAGATTGCGGAGACCGCGCTGGCCACGGTGCGGTGGGCGCTGGAGTATGCGGGGCGACATGCGGCCTTCCATGCCTGCCGTGCCCGGCGTTGGGTTGGCGCTGGCCTGGACAGTCGTTTCCGCTGGTCAGGGTGGTGGCCAGGGGCGGGGTCGAACCGCCGACCTTCCGATTTTCAGGACTCCGGTGCAGTGTCCGCCTCCGGTCGGCACCGTCCGTGACCTGCGTCGAAGCGTGGTCGCGGCCACAGGTGGACGCCCGCGAACGAAGGCGAATCAGACGGAAAGGGAGACGGCAGCGTGAGCTGCTCCATCGTTGCGGAGCGCGCAGATACGGGTGACACGGTGGCCAGGTCGAGCGTCGGCTCATGGCGGCGCTGCTGGTGGAGTCAATCCTGGGGTGTCTGCGCACCACGGCCACGGGGACCGCTACGGTGCACGGCACATGCCCCGAGCACCTCGCCTCACCGGCCGCGACATCGTCCGTGCCCTCGGCCGTTGTGGCTGGATAGTCGTCGTCCAACGGGGATCACACGCGCAACTCAAGCATCCGGATCATGGAGGACGGGTCACCGTTCCGCTGCACGCCGGGGAAACGATCGGACCGAAACTGCTCCGGTCGATCCTCCACCAGGCAGGATTGACGATGGACGAATTCCTCAGTGTGTTGTGAGACGATGAGCGAGTGATGCGCACCTACACGATCGTGGTCGAGCCGGAGGAGACCGGCGGCTTCATGGTGTCGGTGCCCGCCTTGCCGGGCTGCTTCACCCAGGGCGCAACCATCGAGGAATGCCGCGAGCGGGCCGCCGAAGCCATCGAGGTCCACATCGCTGGGCTCGAGGCCGACGGTGAGCCGGTGCCGGAAGAACACGGCATGCCGCAGCTGCTGACCGTCACCATCGCCGCGTAGCGCACCACACCCACGAACTGCGCACGGGTCGCATGGCGCAGGCTGCCTCCATGCCGATGACCGACCGTGCGGGATCGGATACGACCAAAACCGCCGCCTCAGAGTGCTCCTCTGGGCGCAACTCGGGCGCAACTGAGACGAACGGACTTGGATCAAGACGCCTAACACGGACGTTTGGCTGATGAAAGGTGGTGGCCAGGGGCGGGGTCGAACCGCCGACCTTCCGATTTTCTGTTCTCGGTATAGTAGTTCGGCGTATAACGCTCACGTCCGTGACCTGCGCCGCCTAATTGACCCGAATACCGGTGAACGCGAACGGACGCACGCGAATGAGACCAAAGATGAGCCCACGATCGCGCCCTCGACTCGGCCGGACGTGACGCTTCGAATCCAGCGTTCTACCAGTGACCCGCGGCTGGTGGTGGGATGTTGCCCGCCGCTCGTTCTGTACACGAAGGCGTCGTTCAAGATGCACATGTCGCGGCAAACTTCGTAGTCACGGTGACGGCCTCATCGTCGCGCTGACGCGGCTGCGGGTGGCGCCAGCGCACGCGCCGACGGAGGCAGGGAAGAGTGCTGCCGCGCCGCTTCCGCTCCTCGGCGCCCTGGGGCGCCTGCGGTGCAGGTCGACTTGCCACCGACCATCGTGCCCGGCCTGAGGAGCGACGCCAGCTGCATCGTCACGCTGATGGCGCCGACAGGCGATCACGAGGGCACCAGTGGTCCACAGATGGTCTGCACCGGGAGCGGCGGGACGTCCGCACGGGGAATGACGCTCAACATGGGAGTCACGGAAGGCCCCAGGTGGCCACTGTTGACTCCCTCGTCGTGGCACACGAATGGCACGGGCGTCCAGTGCTGGGGCTCGCCCTGCTCCCCTCCATTCCCTCACACCCGACCGGTCTCTGCGTCGCGTCGACGGTGTCAAGGGTGGCGCTTGCGCCATCGCGGAGCGACGCCGTTAGGCGCCCTTGATGCCGGCGAGGCGGCGTAGGACGATCTCGGGGACCTGTGAGGGAACGGAGACTGGCTCGACCGACAGGGCGACACACGTAACAGCCTCGTCCTGTTACGTGTCAAAGTGTGTGACACTTACCGGTATAGCGTAACCGCAGAGCAGGAAGGACCGTCAGTACAGGAAGGGTCGAGGCTGGGGGGCTACCCCAACCTCGACCCTTGGTCAGGTCAAAGGTATTGACCGACTACGCCCCAAATCTGCAAAACGACCAGGACACCCTATAGTACCGCGACGAGGAGTCAAGCCCTAATTAGGGCTCGACTCCCTCCCTTGTCGGGCCACGTGGAACCGATTCGGGGTTGCATGACTCACCTCCTCTCCAACCTCGTGCCACGTGTGCAGAGGTTGCGCCGGAGGGTTGTGGCTGCAGCTCTGACAGTACGGCTCACACTTGAGACGGCGGGCGGATGTGGCGCGGCGTGTCGTGGATTGGTGGCGCGAGCGAACCCCGGAAACGCTGGATCCCAAGATCTGCGTGGCACTCAGCTGGTACTGCAACCCGATTGCCGTACCGAAG
>JBQTHE010000101.1:0-35831 GCA_052390115.1 Pseudonocardiales bacterium
CGGTGCCTTCGGCCAACGCCAACTCGCTCACCAGTATCTGCCGAGCCTTGGCAAGCATGCGCTTCTCACCAGCGGACAGGCCGCGGTCCTTCTCCCGCCGCCAGAGATCGCGCACCACTTCGGCAACCTTGTTCACATCGCCGGAGGCGAGCTTCTCCAGGTTCGCCTTGTACCGGCGCGACCAGTTGGTCGGCTCCTCGGTGTGCGGGGCGCGGAGCACCTCGAACACACGATCCAGCCCCTCCTGGCCGACAACGTCGCGGACGCCGACGACCTCGGCGTTCTCAGCGGGAACTCGCACCGTGAGATCACCCTGAGCGACCTTGAGGACGAGGTACTTGCGCTCCTCGCCCTTGATCGTCCGGGTCTCGATGGCCTCGATGAGCGCGGCACCGTGGTGCGGGTAGACGACGGTCTCTCCGACCTTGAAAACCATGTGTCCTCTGCCCCTTTCGATGTACCCAGGTTACCACGCCCGGAAACCCTCCGGCGCTGGGGATCGCAGCGTCGTCGCAGGTCAGGGGATCGGCAACCGGATCCCCCCAGGCAACGCTGCGCTCCCCCAGCTCAAGGTAGCTCCACTGTAGACCGACACGAGCCCGGTACGAGCCCGGCGGCGGACCGGCAACGGGTGGGCCGGGCGCGCCGGAGCGCTGCGCCTGCGGATAAGATTCACCCTGGTCAGATGAGGCTGGCCGGACGATCGGCGAGCAGGACATGAGGAGGACTTTGCCCGTGAGCCGCCGGCACAGATCTACGCGGCGCCCCCTCGCTGTCACCGCCCTGATCGCGGCCTGCTGCGCCACCGCAGCAGCGCTGGCCGGCTGCAGTGCAGGCCAGATCACCCAGACCGATAGCCAGGTGGCCGCCGTACCCGGGGCCTTCGGTGACATCGGGAACAACATCGCGCTGCGCAACGTGCTGATCCACTACCCGCCCAGCCCCGATGGCACCTACCCGGCCGGATCGAGCGTGCCGGTGCTGCTCACGATCGCCAACCTGGGCACCAGCGCCGACGAGCTGATCGCCGTGACCAGCCCGGCAGCCAGCCAAGTGCTCGTGCTGGGCACCAGCACCATCCCCCCCGGGACGAACGTCACCAGCACCGCCGGCTCCACGCCGGCAGGTGCCCAGAGCCCGCTGGTCGTCGGGGAGCTGAACATCGTGCTCAACACCAACCAGCCGCTGCGCGCCGGGCTGAACACCCCGGTCACCTTCGTGTTCCGCGACGCCGGCCAGGTGACCGTGCCGGTGCCCATGGCGCCACCCCCGACCTCGTCAGGAGAAATTCCCGAGAGAGTCACGGAGAGCGACGGAGAGAGTCACGGGGAGAGCGGCGGCGGGCACGGCTGAGCCGCGCGGTCGCACCGTCAGGCCGGCCAGATAGCGTCCGCGACCATGGCAAGGTCCCCGGTGAACGCCCGCGCCACCCACCGCTGCACCGAATGCGACCACCAGGTCGCCAAGTGGGTAGGGCGCTGCCCGGAGTGCCAGACCTGGGGCAGCGTGGCGGCGGCTGGGCCCCGACCGGTGGCGCGGGTCGTGGCCGGCGTTCCGTCGTCCCCGGCCCGCCCGATCTCCCAGGTCGACCTGCATTCCGCGCGAGCCACCGCCACCGGAGTGTCCGAACTCGACCGGGTACTCGGCGGTGGGCTGGTGCCCGGCGCGGTGGTGTTGCTGGCCGGCGAGCCCGGGGTCGGGAAGTCCACGCTGCTGCTGGAGGTCGCGCACCGCTGCGCGGTGGCCGGCAGGCGCGCGCTCTACGTGACCGGCGAGGAGTCCGCGGGCCAGGTCCGGCTGCGGGCACAGCGCACCGGCGCGCTGCACGATGAGCTGTTCCTCGCCGCTGAATCCGACCTCGCCGCGGTGCTCGGGCACCTCGACGCGGTCCATCCGGGCCTGCTGATCGTCGATTCGGTGCAGACCATGTCCTGCCCCGGCGCCGAGGGCAGCCCGGGCGGGGTGTCCCAGGTCCGGGCCGTGGCCAGCGCTCTGATCACCACCGCCAAGCAGCGCGGGCTACCGGTGGTGCTGGTCGGGCACGTCACCAAGGACGGCACGGTGGCCGGACCGCGGGTACTGGAACACCTGGTAGACGTGGTGCTGCAGTTCGAAGGAGACCGGCACTCCACGTTGCGGATGGTCCGCGGGATCAAGAACCGGTTCGGCGCCGCAGACGAGGTCGGCTGCTTCGAACTCACCGACGACGGCATCACCGGTCTGCCCGACCCGTCCGGGCTGTTTCTCACCCGCCGCGACGGTGCCGTGGCCGGGACGGCGGTGACGGTCGTGGTGGAGGGAAAACGGCCGATGCTGGGTGAGGTGCAGGCGCTGGTTGCGGAGTCCGCGCTGGCCAACCCGCGCCGGGCGGTCAGCGGCCTGGACTCCTCCCGGGTGGCGATGATCCTGGCAGTCACCGAGCGGCGCGGGGGCGTGCGGCTGGCGGGGTCTGACGTGTACACCGCAACGGTGGGCGGGATGCGCGTGGTGGAGCCGGCGGCCGATCTCGCCGTTGCGCTGGCTGTCGCGTCGGCGGCCGGCGACATCCCGCTGCCCCTACACACGGTGGCGATCGGAGAGGTCGGGCTGGCCGGCGAGGTCCGGCAGGTGACCGGGCTACGCCGGCGCCTGGCCGAGGCGTCCCGGCTGGGCTTCCGGCACGCGCTCGTGCCCCCAGAAAGCGGCCCGGCGCGCACCCCGCACAACGGCCCGCACGATGACGGCGCCTCGCCCCCCGGAATGCACCTGCACGAGGTGGCCGACCTGAGCGCGGCGCTGCGCTGGTTGCGCTAGTAGGGTCGATGTGCCTGGCCAGGATGCGGAGGGATCGGCACAGAGCATGAACCCCTCGGAGTGGTACAGCATGGCACCGAGATGCGGTCCCTGTGGCCAACGTGCCATCCTGAGTCGGCGGGCAGGCGGCAGACTCGCGGGCTACTCCGCAGACCGCCTCGTTGTGTTCGAATGCCCCCATCAGCCCGATGGATGGCATGTCTGCGCTCCCGATCTAGAACTCGCTCCGCGAAAGCGCAGGCGCGCATAGGCGGCCATTCGGAGCCGAATCGCCGTGTAGCACGCTCCGGAACCGCCATTCGGAGCCGAATGGAGCGATAGTCGTCAGTTGCCAACCCCCAGCACCGCCACGCCGAGCCCGTGAACTCGACGCCGCCGACATTTCCGCCCCCTTCAGACGTCAGCCCGCCGAGTTCACGGCGGGCTGGAACGCACCGCAGAATGCTGCGCGGGTAGCCGGCCGCCGGCCCCGCACGACGCGCAGCGTCAACGAGACAGGGCTGTCTATCTAGGCGTCCCGCCGATATGCTGCCCGGACGGGGGTTCGGGAGTCACGAGTTCACGAGCCTCGGCGGCGGTAGGTCTGCATCGGCACCTGGCGGTGCGCCGCGCCGGGCCACCTTGACGTTCCCGCTCCTGCCAGAGCCACTGCCCTACGAGCCGAGGTTTCGCTGATGAGTGCCCTGCCCGCTGACTTCTTCACCAAGCCGGTCTCCGAGGTCGACCCCGAGATCGCCGAGGTGCTCTCCAACGAGCTCGCCCGCCAGGAGCACACCCTGGAGATGATCGCCTCGGAGAACTTCGTGCCACAGGCCGTGCTGGACTGCCAGGGCTCGGTACTCACCAACAAGTACGCGGAGGGCTACCCCGGTCGGCGGTACTACGGCGGCTGCGAGCACGTCGACGTGGCCGAGCAGCTGGCCATCGACCGGGCGAAGGAGCTGTTCGGAGCCGAGCACGCCAACGTCCAGCCCAACGGCGGTGCCTCGGCCAACGCCATCGTCTACAGCACGCTGATCGAGCACGGCGACACGTTCCTGGGGATGAAGCTCGACCACGGCGGGCACCTCACGCACGGCATGAAGATCAACTTCTCCGGGTTGTACTACAACGTGGTGCCCTACGGCGTGGACCGGGAGACCTCGCTGCTGGACATGGACGAGGTCGCCCGGCTGGCTGAGGAGCACCGGCCGAAGATGATCCTCGCCGGCTGGTCCGCCTATCCCCGTGAGATGGATTTCGCCCGCTTCCGCGAGATCGCCGACTCGGTGGGCGCCTACCTGTTCGTCGACATGGCGCATTTCGCCGGCCTGGTGGCCGGCGGTGAGTACCCGAACCCGGTCCCGCACGCGCACGTCGTCACCACCACGATCCACAAGACGCTGGGTGGGCCGCGCAGCGGGATGATCCTCTGCAAGGAGGAGTTCAAGAAGAAGATCAACTCGCGGACCTTCCCCGGCTGGCAGGGCGGCCCGCTGATGAACGTGATCGCCGCCAAGGCGGTGGCGCTGAAGATCGCTGCGTCGGAGGAGTTCCGGGAGCGCCAGCAGCGCACCCGCGCCGCCGCCCGGGCCGTCGCCGAGGAGATGCTCGGCGGCGGGATCAACGTGCTCACCGGTGGCACTGACACCCACCTCGTGCTTGCTGACCTGCGGGAATCACCGCTGAACGGCCAGCAGGCCGAGGACCGGCTCGCCGAAGTCGGGATCACCGTCAACCGCAACGCGGTACCCTTCGACCCCCGGCCGCCGTCGGTCGCGTCCGGCCTGCGGATCGGGGCCTCGGGGCTGGCCACCAGGGGCCTGCAGGTAAGCGACTTCCGGGAGATCGGCAAGGTCATCACCGAAGCGCTCACCGGCGATCTGGACGACGCCAAGCGGGCCTCGCTGACCGAGCGCACCAGGGTGCTGGCCAAGCGCTACCCGCTGTACCCGCAGCTCGCGCCGAGCCCGCAAGGGCGGTGACGGGCATGCCCAACGGACCTGTTCACTTATATGTCCCCGGTCCGACCAATGTCCCGGACGCGGTGCGCCGCGCGATGAACGTCCCGATGCAGGACCACCGGGCACCGGACTTCCCCGAGCTGACACTGCCGCTGTTCGCCGACTTGAAAAAGGTCTTCGCGAACGAGACCGGCCGGGTTTTCATGTACCCGTCCTCCGGTACCGGGGCGTGGGAGGCGGCGATCAGCAACACCCTCAACCGGGGCGACCGGGTGCTGATGTCGAGCTTCGGCCTGTTCTCCCACCTCTGGGCCAACATGGCGCGCCGGCTGGGCCTCGACGTGATCTGCATCGACCGGGAGTGGGGTGAGGGCGTCCCGCTGGAGGATTACGCGCGCCACCTCACCGAGGACCAGACCATCAAGGGCGTCTTCGCCTGCCACAACGAGACCGCCACCGGGGTGACCTCCGACATCGCCGGTGTGCGGCGGGTGATGGACGAGGCCGGCTCGCACGCCCTGCTGTACGTCGATGCGGTGTCCTCGTTGGCCTCGATCCCGTTCGAGCAGGAGGCGTGGGGCGTCGACCTGGCGGTGACCGGCTCGCAGAAGGGCTTGATGCTGCCCGCTGGGATGTCCATGCTCGGGGTCAGCGTCAAGGCGCTGGATGCGCACATGTCCTCGACGATGGAGCGTTGTTACTTCAGCTTCGAGGACATGCTCAAGACCAACGACCTCGGCTACTTCCCCTACACCCCGTCCGTGCCGATGCTGCATGGCCTGCGGTGCTCGCTGGACCTGCTGTTCGCCGAGGGGCTGCCGCAGGTGTTCGAGCGCCACCACCGGCTCGCGGAGGGGGTGCGTCGCGGGGTGGACGCGTGGGGCCTGTCGCTGTGCGCGCTGGGCCCGCAGTGGTACTCCGACACCGTCACCGCGATCCGCACGCCCGACGGCGTGGACGGTGCGGAGGTCTGCCGGATCGGCTACCACCGCTACCGCACGGCGTTCGGTGCGGGCTTGTCCAAGGTCGCGGGAAAGGTGTTCCGGATCGGCCACCTCGGTGACCTCAACGAGGTGATGTGCCTTGCCGCGCTGGCCAGCGCCGAGATGTCGCTGGCCGACGCCGGGGCCAAGGTCGAGCCCGGGGCCGGCGTCGCGGCGGCCCAGGAGTACTACCGCAGCGCGCTCGCCGCGCTCGAGGATGAGGAGGCGAGTCCAGGGCGATGAGCCACACCCTTTACCCGATGCGTCAGCCCCGGCTGCAGCGCAGTGAGCTAGCGGTGCCGGGGTCGAACGCCAGTTTCATCGACAAGGCGGCGGACAGCGCGGCCGACTTCGTGTTCCTGGACTTGGAGGACGCGGTCGCGCCGCCGGAGAAGGAGCAGGCCCGCCGCAACGTCGTAGAGGCGCTGCGTGACATCGATTGGGCAGCCAAGGGTAAGACGGTGTCGGTGCGCATCAATGGGCTCGACACCCACTACATGTACCGCGATGTCATCGACGTGATGGAGCAGGCGGGCGACCGGGTGCACACCATTCTGGTACCCAAGGTGGGAGTGCCCGCCGACCTGTACTGCGTAGAGACGCTGGTCGACCAGATCGAGCAGGCCAAGGGCTACCAGATCAAGGTCGGTATTGAGGCGCTGATCGAGACCGCGCTGGGCATGGCGAACGTGGAGGCCATCGCGAGCAGCGCCGGCCGGTTGGAGGCGCTGCACTTCGGGGTGGCCGACTACGCCGCCAGTAACCGGGCTCGGACGGTGAGTATCGGTGGCCTGAACCCGAACTATCCCGGTGATCAGTGGCATTTCGCATTGTCCCGGATGATCGTGGCGTGCCGGGCTTATGGACTGCGCCCGATCGACGGCCCGTTCGGTGACTACTCCGACCCCGACGGCTTCCGGGCCGGCGCCCGGCGAGCGGCCGCGCTGGGGTGTGAGGGCAAGTGGGCGATCCATCCCAGCCAGGTCGAGCTGGCCAACGAGGTGTTCAGCCCGCCGCAGGCTGAAGTGGACCGGGCCCAGCGGATCATTGAGGCGCTGCGCGAGGCCGAGACACAAGGCAAGGGCGCCGCGTCGGTGGACGGCAAGATGATCGACGCCGCCTCGGAGCGGATGGCCAAGACCGTGATCGCGATGGACGACGCGATCCGGGCCGCTGCGGCGAGCCGGGCCTAAGGGGCGGGTGTGGACATTCACGAATATCAGGCCAAAGAGATCCTGGCCCGTTTCGGCGTGCCCGTGCCGCGCGGGGGTTTGGCCTACAGCCCTGAGCAGGCGTCCTACCGGTGCACCGAGATCGGCGGGTCGGCCTGGGTAGTCAAGGCCCAGGTGCACGTCGGCGGCCGGGGTGAGGCCGGCGGAGTGAAGCTGTGCACCTCCGACCGGGAGGTGCAGGACGTCGCGAACAGCATGTTCGGTCGGCGGCTGGTCACCAAGCAGTCCGGGGCCAAGGGCAAGCTGATCTACCGGGTGTACGTCGAGGAGGCCACCGAGATCGCCCGCGAGCTGTATTTCGGCATCGTGCTGGACCGCCGCATCGAGCGGGTGGTGATCATCGCCTCGGGCGAGGGCGGCGTGGAGATCGAGGACCTGCTCGCATCCAAACCCGAGGCGTTGTTGCGCACGACCATCGAACCAGCGGTGGGGTTCCTGGAGTTCCAGGCCCGAGAGATCGCCTTCGCGGTGGGACTGCAGGCGGCGCAGATCGCCGAGGCCACCCGGATATTTCGCCGCGCCTACCGTGCTTTTCGGGACCTGGACGCCACCATGCTGGAGATCAACCCGCTGGCCGTGACGAGTAAGGGTGACCTGGTCGCGCTGGACGCCAAGATGTCCTTCGACGACAACGCGCTGTTCCGCCACCTGGACATCTCCGAACTGCGCGACCGCAGCCAGGAAGATGCCAGGGAAAGTCACGCCGCCGACCGTGGGCTGGCCTACGTCGGCCTTGACGGCAACATCGGCTGCATGATCAACGGCGCCGGTCTGGCGATGGCGACCCTGGACATGATCAAGCTCGCGGGCGGCGAGCCGGCGAACTTCCTCGACATCGGCGGCGCAGCATCGCCAGAGCGGGTGCTCAAGGCGTTCCGCGCGGTGCTGCGAGACGACAAGGTCGAGGCGATGCTGATCAACATCTTCGCGGGCATCAATCGCTGCGATTGGGTCGCCCAGGGCATCGTCGCCGCGTTCAAGGAGATCGACGTCAAGATCCCGGTGGTAGTGCGGCTGGCCGGCACCCACGTCGAGCAGGGCCAGGCGATCCTGCGGGACTCGGGGCTACCCATCATCGCCGCGGACACCCTTGCCGAGGCGGCCGAGAAGATCGTCGCCGTAGTGGCCACCGCCGGTGCGAACGCCTGACGGGCTTGGACAATTCGGGGAGAGTTATGGCCATCCTGATCGACGAGCACACCCGCGTGATAGTCCAGGGCATCACCGGTCGCATCGGGCGCTTCCACGCCGAGGAGATGATCGACTACGGCACCAACGTGGTCGCCGGAGTCACCCCGGGCAAGGGTGGCGAGCGCGTGCTGGACCGCCCGATCTTCAACACCATGAAGGACGCCGTGGCCGAGACCGGGGCGAACGCCTCCATCGTGTTCGTGCCGCCCCCGTTCGCCGCCGACTCCCTCATGGAGGCCGCTGACGCCGGCATCCGGTTCTGTGCCTGCATCACCGACGGCATCCCGACCCAGGACATGATGCGGGTCAAGCGCTACATGCGCCGCTACCGGGCCCCGCAGAAGATGACCCTGACCGGACCCAACTGCGCCGGCACCATCAGTCCGGGGCGTTCGCTGCTGGGCATCATGCCCGGCCACATCTACCTGCCTGGGCGGGTCGGGATCATCGGGCGCTCCGGCACGTTGAGCTACGAGGCCGCGTCTCAGATGAAGGCGCTGGGCATCGGGGTGTCCACCTCGGTGGGTATCGGCGGTGACCCGGTGAACGGGACATCGTTCCGCGACCACCTCGAACTCTTCGAGGCCGACGACGACACCGACGCCATCATGATGATCGGGGAGATCGGCGGCCCGCAGGAGGCCGAGGGCGCCGACTACGTCCGCCACCACGTGACCAAACCGGTGATCGCCTACATCGCCGGGCTGTCCGCACCCAAAGGCCGCAAAATGGGCCACGCCGGCGCGATCGTGTCCGCCGTCGGGGAATCCGCCCTGGAGAAGACCGAGATCCTGACTGCCGCGGGCATCACTATGGCGCCGAACCCGTCGGCGATGGGGGACACCGTGGCCCGGGTCCTCGCCCAGCACGGCCTCGTTGGTAGCTCTTCAAGACCGGCCAACCCCCTTGTCGATCATCTTTAAGAACACCCAACCCCGGGAACCTGAGCTGCTGGAGGATCGCCGTGTCCGAGCCTGTGATCGTGGTGACCCGCAAGTGGCCGGCGTCGGTGGAGCAGGAGCTGGCCCGGCGTTTCCCGGATGTCCGGCTCAACGCCGACGACGTCCCGCTCGGGCGCGACGGGCTGCGCGCCGCGCTGGAGCAAGCCGACGTGGTGCTGCCGACCGTCTCCGACCGGCTGCCGGCCGAGCTGTTCACCGGTGAGCTGCGGACCAGGTTCCTCGGCAACTTCGGCGTCGGCTACAACCACATCGACACCGACGCCGCGGCCAAGGCGGGGATCGTCGTCACCAACACCCCGCGGGTGCTCACCAATACCACTGCGGACACCGCGATGACGCTGCTGCTGATGGTGGCCCGGCGCGCCGGCGAGGGGGAACGGGAGGTCCGTGCCGGACGGTGGACCGGGTGGCGACCCACTCACATGATGGGCGCCGACGTCACCGGCAAGACGCTGGGCATCGTGGGCATGGGCCGCATCGGGGTAGCGGTGGCCCGTCGCGGCCACTTCGGTTTCGGCATGCCAGTGGTCTTCTACGATCCGGTCGACTTCGAGCCCGACCACGGGATCCCCGGCGCCCGCCGCGTCGGCACTGTGGAGGAGCTGCTGGAAGCCGCCGACTTCGTGTCCCTGCACATGCCCGGCGGCGGGGAGAACACCCACCTCATCGACACCGCCCGGTTGGCCCGGATGAAGCCGACCGCGTTCCTGATCAACAGCGCCCGTGGCGACGTCATCGACTCCGAAGCGCTGATCAAGGCACTGCAGTCCGGCACGATCGCCGGCGCCGGGCTGGACGTCTACGAGGGCGAACCCGACGTCCCGGAGGCTCTCCGGAAGCTGGAGAACGCCGTGCTGCTGCCCCACCTGGGCAGTGCAACCCTCGAAACCCGTACCGCGATGGGCATGCTGGTATTGGAGAACCTGCAAGACTTCCTGGAAGGCCGCGAACCCTCCTGCCGCGTGGCGTGAGGTTGGTAGCTCTTCTAGGACTACCAACCCCCGTTCGGGACGTCTGTAACGACAGCCAACCCCGGCGGCGCGCCCGGCGGGGGTGGCTGTCGTTACGGGCAGCGCTGCGGGGGGTTGGTAGTCCTTGAAGAGCTACCAAGTCGCGGGGAGGTGATTGTGAGCGAGGTGTTGGCGGCTGCTGCACTGGTGATTCTTGTGGTGGGGGCGCTCGCTCTGACTGGCTTCACCGCGCGGTGGTTGGTGGGGCATCCGGAACGGATCCGAGCCGGACTGGCCTGGGTCTCGGACCGCCCGGCGGTGGCCTGGGTGCGGTCACGCTACCCCCGGCAGTGGAGGTTGCTGGGTCGCCGATTCGCGCCGGGTGAGGCCGCCGGGTTGACGTTGACGCTCGGCGTGGCCACGGTGCTCGGGTTGGGTATGGGATTCGGGGAGCTGCTGGACCATGTCCTCGATGGTGAGGGCATCGCGGTGGCCGACCGCCCGGTGGTGTGGTTCCTCGCCGCACACCGCGAGCCTTGGGCGACCACTGCAGCGCAGGTGATCACCGATATGGGCAGCCCGGCAGGGGCAGCGGTGACGGCCGTCGTGGTGGGTGTGGCGTTGGCCTGGATTCAGCGGTCGTGGCTGCCGCTACTGGTCTTCGCGCTCGGCGCAGGCGGCATCGGGATGATCAATATGACGGTGAAGCGGCTGGTGAGCCGGGATCGCCCGCCGCTGGCTACCGCGGTGCTGGGTGAGCAGGGCTTCTCCTTTCCATCCGGGCACGCCGTAGGCACCACGGTGGTGTGGTTGCTCGCGGCGTGGATGGTCGGCCGTTGGGTGATCGGCCGGCGAGCCTTTCAGGTCGCGGTGTGGATCGGTGCCCTACTGATGATCGTCGCGGTCGGGGTAACGCGGGTTTATCTGGGGGTGCATTTCCCCAGTGATGTGCTGGCGGGCTGGGCGTTGGGCGCAGCGTGGGCCGTCACCATCGCGCTGGTGGTGAACGTCTGGGAACAGTCCCGCCCGACCCCATCACGTCGTGATCCAAGAACCACCACTTCGAAATACGGGTGACCCACGAGCCGCTCTGCTGCGCACCTAGAGCTGTCATGCGCGGCAGCAGCCCCCATTTTCACCCACCAGGGCGGCACGTAGCGGCTACCGGGGTTGGCTGGCTCACGACCGATACCAGTCAGATCTGACCAGCGGGAAGGCTTGCCCATTCCTTGGCGGACTGCCAGGCAAACTCAGCGTTGGTGGCTCTTCAAGGACCACCAACCCCCGTTCGGGACGTCTTAAACGACAGCCAACCCCCGCCAGCGCCTGGCGGGGGTTGGCTGTCGTTACGAGCAGCGCTCCGGGGGGTTGGTGGTCCTTGAAGAGCCACCAACGCTGCGGGCCAGGTCGGCGGCGCCGACGAGACCGGCCTCGGGACCCAGTTCGGCGATCCGCAGCTCGGCGACGGGCCGGTACCCGCCGCCGGTCAGGTACTCGCGGAAGGCGGCCGACGCGGGGGCGCGAAGCACCTCGCCGGCGGCCGAGACCCCGCCGCCGATGATGAACAGACCGGGGTCGAGGATCGCGGCTAACCCGGCCAGCCCGCGGCCTAGCCAGGTTCCGATCACCTCGAAGCACTGCAGCGCCGCCACATCGCCGGCCGCGGCCGCTTGGGTGATCATCTCACCAGTAATGTCCTCGAGCCGGCCCCCGGCAAGCCGCAGCAGCCCCCCGGCCATCGCGGGTGAGACGCGGGCCAGTTCATGGGCTTCGTGCACGAGCGCTCGACCGCTTGCGTACTGCTCCCAGCAACCCTGCAATCCACATCCGCAGCGCCGCCCGTCCGGGACGATGGTGACGTGGCCGACCTCTGCGGCAGCGCCGAACTGGCCTCGCAGCAGCTGCCCGTTCACGACGATGCCGCCGCCGATCCCGGTGCCTATGGTGAGGGTCACCACGTGATCTGCATCGCGGCCGGCGCCGAACCGGACCTCCGCCCAGGCGGCGGCATTGGCGTCGTTCTCGACCACCACAGGCAGCCCGAGCCGGCGTTGCAGCGAGGCCTGCAGCGGCTCGTCACGCCAGGCGAGATTCGGCGCGAACATCACCGTCGACCGCTGCGCATCAATGAAGCCGGCCGCCCCGATGCCGACTGCTTCGACGTCGTACTCGCTGGTCAGCTCCCGGACCGCAGCGACGATCGCGTCCTCGATCCGCGACGTGTCGTCGGCGGGCGTGTCCCGGTGCGTTGTCGCGACCGTGGTCCCGCGCTCGTCGACGACACCGGCTGCCACCTTAGTGCCACCGATGTCTACGCCGATGGTCAGAGTCCTCGTCGTCCCAGTCGTGCATGCTGCGCTCGACGAGTCAGTGCCTTCGCGAACCGCTGCACCTCCTCGATCGACTCCAGCACGAAGTCCGCGGCGGCCCCTGGCGAGCTCCCAAGGCGTCCTCGTCGGTCACGGTTCTCAAATCTGCAAGATCACTGACTACGGCGTGAATCACAGTAGAGGTCTGGAGCGGATGGGTGGAAGTACCCGGCGCTCCAACCTCGTCACAGTGCTCCAGCCTCGTCACAGTGCTCCAGCCTCGTCACAGTTGAGTAGCGGTCGTCATCGCCAGTCCGCTGGTTCCATCCCGTGTTCGTGGAGCCTGCTCCGAAGCTGTTGCAAGGCCCGCGCCCGGGTGGGCCCGATCGCGCCCGGCGGGATTCCGACGGCGCGGGCGACCTCGGCATAGGGCCGGGGGTGGTCGCAGAACAGCGCCCGCAGCAGGATCCGCTGGCGGGGCGGCAGCTCGTCGACGAGGTGCCACAGCATCCGTGCGGTATCGGCCTCGATGGCCCGCTGCTCGGGGCTCGCTGAGGGGTCGGCAACAGTTGTCACCACCGTTTCGATGGGGTCTGGATAGGGCTTGGCTTGACGCAGGATGCGCAGACATTCGCGGCGGGCGGTGGTGGCCAACCACCCACCCAGCCGTTCTGACCGCTGCACGCCGTGGGCGTTTTCGGCCAGCCGCAGCCAGGTCATCTGCACCGCGTCCCGCGCGTCGGCGTCCTGCAGCCGAAACGATTGCACCGCTGCGGACACGACCTTGCCGTACCGGCACAGGACTTCTTCCCAAGTCACCATGTCGCCGTTGCTCGCACGCGGCGCCAGGTCGGCGAGGCTGCCTGTGGCGCTATCAAGGGTGCAGCTTCTGGTGGCAATAGCCATCGGCATCGCCGCACTCCTGTGATGATCTCTGCGCGGGCTATGCCAAGCCCCTCGAGCGGAATAGGGTTTCGCGGCCTCGGACACGGCACCCGCCGGGAGTGCAGCTGCTCGGGCGGTGTCTCGGCGGGCGGGCGCAGTGGTGGTCGTGTCAGCGTCCCCGAGAGCCCGAACAAGTCTTGGCCTACCCGCCCCAGCAGGACCCGCAACAGCTACGCTGTGTGGTTCCACCCCGGTTACACGCTTAGCGATAAACTGCAACTCCGAGTCACGCCCGCTTAATGTCGAAAAGTCCACTTCCATGACAGGCCTCCGATAGTCGCTAATGCCATGTCGACTGGCCTGTCTTTTTCGTTACCTGACTGCCGGTTTTGTCCGAGGTGTCAGCTCTGGTCTTTTGTCACCATTTTCAATCAACACTGAGGATTGGCATACCTCAACGAATGAAGCACAGCCCATTCACGCGCCGGGGTACGCCACCGCGGACCAGTGGCAGCTCACGACAGCCGGGCGCAGCGGTGGCGGGCCAGGGCTGCTCAAGAGCGGCTCGCGACTCGCCGACTGATCAGCGCGGGAGCAGCGGTCGATTCCCCGCGCCGGAGGGCGAGGTACCGGCGCCGGAGGGAGTTGAACCCGCGCTGGGCTCTGCGTAAGGCCGGGATCTGAGTGGCGAGGTGTATCTGGTAGCGCCAAGGCGGCTGTGCCCCCTCCCGCCCCGACAAAGAATAGGCGAACTCCACAGCATCCCGGTCAAGGTAGCGATCGACGTGCTCGAACCACGCCGCGCTGGTGCGCGCCGCGGCCTGTATCGGGCGGAGCGCTTCGCGGCGTTGCTGGTCATATTCCCGCAACGCATCGGACCGATCCGCGTGCTCGTACAGACTCTGGGCGAGTTCCACCGCATCGATGATCGCTAAACTGGTGCCCGACCCCAGCGTGAAATGTGTGGTATGGGCGGCGTCGCCCACGAGCACCACGTTGTCGTGGCACCAGGTTCTGTTGCTCACCTGCTTGAAGCGCAGCCACCGCGCCGGCTCCCCGCGTGACTGGCTGAGCAGCGAATGGCCGTCGAGGACGCGGTCGAAGATCTTCTCCAGCAGCCGCACACTGTCCTCGCTGCTGAGTGAGTCGAACCCCAGCGCCTGCCAAGTATCCGGCGAGCACTCCACGACGCAGGTGCTGATCTCGGCGTTCGAAGGGTAGGCGTAGAACCAGATCCACCCTGCGGAGGTCTGTTCGAAGCCGAAGAAGAAGCTGTCGAAAACCTTGTCGGTGCCAAGCCAGATGTAGGGGTTGCCGCCGACGTAGACGCGCGTGCCGAAGTGGTCGCCGAACTGTTGGCGCACCTGGCTGTTGGCACCATCGGACGCGACGACGAGGTCGGCGTCGGCAAACGTGGAGAGACCATCGACGTCTTGGCTGTACTGGATGTCGACCCCGAGGTCCATCGCACGCCGCCCGAGGATATCGAGCAACGCCGCGCGACCCATACTGAAGCCGTACCCACCGACGTACCCCGTTTGCTCGCCGCACAACTGCACCTCGTGCTCCTGCCACACGGCCGATGCGGCACGCACCTTCTGCGCACTCTCACGGTCGTTTTGGTAGAGGAGATCCAGCAGGTTGTCCCAATACCCGACGCCCCAGCCGTAGGTGGCTCCCGGAGGATCACGTTCGATGACGGTGATGTCGTGGCCGCCGTCGCGCACCTTCGCCGAGATGGCGAAGTACAACCCCGCCGGTCCCCCGCCGATGCACACAATTTTCATGTCGACGCTCCGTTCAGCGCGGGTTGGGCCCCGGTTCCGGTGAGTGTGGGGGGGTGGTGGAGGTGATAGAGGTGGGCGTAGTGGTGGTTGTTGGCCAGGAGTTGGGCATGCGTGCCGGTTTCGGTGATGTGGCCATGGTCGAGGTAGATGATGTGGTCGGCGTCGGTGACGGTGAGCAGGTTGTGGGAGATGATGATGGTGGTGCGTCCGGTGATCAGGCGGCGCAGTGGTTGCAGGACGCGGTGCGAGGCGTCGGCGTCGAGGCTGGTGGTGGGCTCGTCCAGCAGCAGGATGGGGGCGTCGCGGATCATGGCGCGGGCGATCGCGATGCGTTGACGTTGCCCACCGGAGAGCAGCCGGCCGCGTTGCCCGACTCGGGTGTCATAACCGTCGGGCAGGGCGGCGATGAACTCGTGCGCGTCGGCGGCTTGGGTAGCGGTGATGAGTTGGTCGCGGGTCGCCTGCGGGCGGCCGGCGAGGATGTTGTCGGCGATGGTGCCGTCCAGCAGCAGGGTCTCCTGTAACACGATGGCGATGTTGGCGCGTAACTGCTCGGGGTCCAGGTCGCGTAGGTCGTGCCCATCAAGGGTGATCCGCCCGGCGGTGGGGTCATAGAACCGCAGCAGGAGTTTGAGCAGGGTGGTCTTGCCGGCACCCGACGCGCCGACGATGGCGATGGTCTGCCCGGGTTGCGCGCTGACGCTGATCTGGTCCAGCACGGCGGTGGTGGTGTCGGGGTAGGTGAAGCTGACCCGCTCCAGGCACAGCGCCCCGCGGGCCCGGCCCAGCGGGACCGGGTGGGCCGGGGCGGTCACGGTGGGGCGCTGGTCGAGTAGTTCGATGATGCGTTCCGCGGCCGCCGCCGCAGCGAACAGCTGGGTCGACAGCGACCCCAGGCCCTGCACCGGTTGATACAGCTGCGCCAGGAACACCAAAAAGGCCAGCAGCTCGCCCAGGGTCAGGCGCCCGGCGGCCAGCTCATAGATCCCCACCCCCACGATCGTGAGGACCCCGATCACCTGGACCAGGTCCACCAAAGGGGAGAACATCGCGCCCAGCCGGGTCGCGGCCAGTTCGGCGCGCACACTGCCCAGGCTTTGCCCCGCGAACCGATCCACCTCCGCGCCCTCGCGGCCATAGGCCTGGATCAGGGTGGCGTTGCCCAGGCTTTCCTCGGCGACCACGGTGATCGACCCCGCGCGTTGCCGCACCTCCCGGGACGCGATCTTGATCCGGCGGGCGAACGCCCGGGCCGCACTCCAGAACACCGGCACCGCGATCAGCGACACCAGCGCCAGGCGCCAGTCCAGGTAAAAGAGCACCCCGGCGAACACCACGATCTTCATCAGGTTGGAGATGATCCCGATTACCCCGGACAACACCAACGACTCGATCGCGTCCACATCACCGGTCAGCCGCGACAGCGTGTCCCCCAACCGGCGGCGATCAAAAAAACTCACCGACAACGTGTGCAAATGCGAAAACACCCTGGTTCGCATCCGGTGCAGGAAGTTCTCCCCGATCCACGCCCCCAGATACTCCCCCACAAAACTCAACACACCCGCGGCCAGCGTGATCCCCACAAACACCGCCGCCACCGGCAGAAACGCCCCGAAATCCCGAGGCGTCAACACGTCATCCACCAGCACCGCAAACAACAAGATCGCCGCCGCGTCCACCACCGGCGTGACGACGACCAACACCAACGACAACCACAACCACCGCCAAAACGGCCGCGCATCAGGCCAAAACCGGCGAAACACCTCCCGCACACTCACCGCCGGAGCCGCCTCCACCAGACCCCCGTCATCACCCGACCCCGGGGCTAGCAGCGACCGCAACACCTCCCGCACAAAACTCGCTCCCTCTCGGTCCGTAGTGGGCGGTGGCCCTCACTCCGTGCACGGGAGTGGGAGCCACCGCCAACGATTGGGCAATTGGGTGGGACTAATAATACTTCTTGCCCCAGCCGCCCCAGCCGCCGCGACGACCCCAGCCGCCCCAGCCGCCCCAACGCTTCCCGCCGCGTTTGTGGCCCCGGCCGCCCCAGTGGCCCTTGCCACCACCCCAATGACCCCAGCCGCCATCACTCTTGTGACCGCTGAAGATGTCCGTGATCTTCATGTACTCCTCCTTTTGCTTTGCTGGAACTTCTCTTCCGGGGCGACACTCAATACAGCCCCGTCGCTAGCGACAAACAGCCGACGGCATGAGCGCGAAGCCCTAGGGAAGACCCCGAGCCAGTGAACGTGGGGTGGTCGATCAGCTATCAGTCATGTGAGGTAACCGGACAAGATACAACCGGCACACATCCGCCAGTTCGACCGCCACCATTGGCTCATTACCGCAGCGCAGAGCAGCCCTGCGAGGGCTTCTCCCTCATCACCAAGGCCGGCGGAAGCCGGATTAGCTGGGCCAATGACTGCTCGACCATGGAAACCCCCTACGCCTTCGGATGGTCCTGACCCCGCTTGACTTCGCCCGAGCGGCCTTGGCGTGGCTCCAGCGCGACTCGTACGTAAGAAGCGTGGTGGGACTGCGTCCGGCTATCGCGTGTTGCTTGGCAGTAACTAGCGTGCTCGTTGTTACTAGTGATTAAGAGCTCGGACGCTGCGGCGCTGATACACGATGAGCGGCCAATCACCCGATTGGCTGAAACAGGCGTCGGCAGCGCCTGCTGCATGGTGTGCTGGCGAGGCGACAGCTCCTTGACGAGCTCCCACAGCATCCGCGCCACGTCGACGTCGACGTGGCGCTGCTCTAGGCCTGCCGAAAGGTCGACGACCGAATCGGGTCAGCTGATCAGCGTTTGTGGATGTGAACGGTGACGTTCATACCGGGCACGAGGTCAAGACCTTTGGGGTCGGCGATCGCGATCCTCACCGGGATGACCTGGGTGACCTTCTGGAAGTTGCCTGAGGCGTTGGCCTGCGGGAATAGCGAGAACTCCCCAGCGGCGCCACCTTGGATCTCGCGAACATGGCCGGTGAGCTCGGCGTTTGAGAAGGCGTCGACGGTCATGTCGACCTGCTGGCCGAGGCGGACATCTTTGATGTCAGTCTCATCGACCCGAGCGGTGACGAAGATCTTGTCGAAGTCGTAGGCGACTGCGAGCTGGGTGCCGGCGGTGACGAACGCACCCTGAACGACGTTGTCCACCGCGACAGTGCCATCGGCTGGGGCACGGATGCTCATGCGTGGTTGGGCGAACCCGCCTTGGATCTCGACGCGGCCGACCACCTGGTCTTTATTCACGACGGTGCCTTCGGTGGCCCGCCAGTCGATGAGGATGCCGGTGGCAGGCGCATTAACCACGATCTTGTTGCCATCGATTTGCGCGTTGTCGGTGCTGACGAAGTTGCGGGCGTTGAGAAAGTAACTCGTGGCGAAACCGCCGACGGCCAGCAGCGCCACGATCAGGATGATGGCCAGCGCGATGCGCGTGGAGCGTTTGAGCTTGCGTCGTCCAGGTGCTTGGGCCGCGGTGCCGTCGGTTGGCACCCCATCGGGCGGCTCAGCTGGTGCGGGCGCTGGGCCCTCCATGGTCACACCTCCGGAGTCGATGTGATCAAGCTCGTCACCGCGAGCCTTACCCGTAGACTACGCGCCGTACCCTATTTTGGGGAGTTAGTTAGGGACGGATCAGGGGAATGATCACGTCGTCGACGATCTCGACCAGCACCCGGTCCGGGATCGGTGAACTGTGCACCAGGAAATGCTGGCGGAGCAGGTCCGGACCGACACCGGCGATGCGGGGCGTGAGCGCGGTGGTGCGAACCTCGCCGCGAACGGCTCCTCGCCGCAGCACGTCGAGAAAGAGGCTGACGCTGGGGTCGATGAAGCGAATCCGGATGACCTCCATGAGGTCAGGGTTTCGGATGGACTCGGCCATCAGGCCGCGGACCGCCTCGCCGGAGGCGCCGTTGAGCAGGTTGGCGAATCCTCGCAGGCAGGTGAGGACGTCCTCACGCACGCTGCCGGTGTTCGGTGGCTCGCCACAGCCGGGGAGGGTGTAGTGGACCGCGTCGGCCACCAGTTCGGCGCGGCCTGACCAGCGCCGATACAGCGATCCCTTGCTCGCGCGGGCCCGGTTGGCCACGTGTTCCATCTTCAGCTCGGCGTAACCGACCGCGGTCAGCTCGTCGAGGGTGGCTTCGAAGATCGCCGCGTAGAGGGCGTCGCCGCGGCGTCGCGGCCCCTTCCGGTGGTCGACCACAGCCTTTGTGGACTCGCAAGTCTTGCCGACGCTGCTCAACGTGCACACCTCTCGTGCTCCAGTTAACACCAAGAGTTCCCCGCTCGAAGGGGTAAAACGGAGTAGAGCACGCGGCGTTCCGATGGCACAGTGGAGGGCATGACCCGCGCAGCAGCGCAGGCGAGTCCCGACGGGGCGGCCAGCCAAGGTGCGTCGGCGTCGGGATCCCAGGGATCGGCACCAGGGTGGGGGTTGCCGCTGGCGGTGCTGATCGTCGGGGTGTTCGTGTCGATCCTGGACATCACCATCGTCAATGTGGCGCTGCCCACCATTCAGAACGAGTTCGGAGAGACCACCAACGACGCGCAGTGGGTGGTCACGGCCTACGCGCTGACGGAGGGCGTGGTGGTGCCGGTCACTGCGTGGCTGGGATATCGCTTCGGGTTGAGCCGGGTGTACAGCCTGGCGCTGTTGAGCTTCGCCGCCGGGTCGGCGCTGTGCGGGCTGGCCTGGGACCTGAACAGCCTGGTGATCTTCCGGATCGTGCAGGCGATCCCGGGCGGGATCCTGCCGGCGATCACGCTGTCGATCTTGTTTCGGATCGTGCCGCGGGACCGGATCGGTGCCGCCATGGGCCTGTATGGCCTGGGGGTGGTGTCCGCCCCGGCGCTTGGGCCTCCCCTGGGCGGGTATCTGGTCGAGTACTTCGACTGGCGGCTGATCTTTTTCATCAACGTGCCGATCGGGATCCTGGGTGTGTTGGCCGCAGTGCTCGTGTTGCCGAGATTCCCCAGGCAGCCGGGGCGACCGTTTGACGTGCTGGGATTCGTCACCGTGGCAGGTGGGTTGTTCGCGCTGCTGCTGGCGGCGTCGGAGGGGCCGGACTGGGGGTGGGACTCCTACCCGATCCTGGGTCTGATCACCTTCGGCATGCTGAGCCTGGCGCTGTTCGTGGTGATCGAGCTGGAGGTCACCAACCCGTTGCTGGATATCCGGATATTCCGTTACTGGGCGTTCACCAACTCGCTGTTGCTGATCGCCCTGCTGATGGTGGTGATGTTCGGGGTGCTGTTCTACATCCCACAGTTCCTGCAGCTGGTCCAGGGGCTGGGGGCGCTCGACTCGGGACTGACCCTGCTGCCCCAGGCGCTGGTGATGGCGGTGTTGATGCCGATCGCGGGGCTGGTCTATGACCGCATCGGACCCCGCTGGCCGGCGGCCATCGGCTTGACGATCGTGGCCATCAGCACCTATCTGCTGCACACGATCACCATCGACACCTCCCGCGAGCAGACCATGTGGATGCTGATGCTGCTGGGCGCTGGTCTGGGGATGGCCATGATGCCGATCTTCACCGGGGGAATCGCGGTCATCCCGGAGGCCCAGGTCAACGTGGCGAGCGCGTTCAACAACGTCGTGCAGCGGGTCTCCGGCGCGATCGGGTTAGCTGTGCTCACCGCGATCTTCACCACCCAGCAGGCCCAGCAGATGGCCGGACGCGCCGCGCTGGTGCCCGCGGACACCGCCACCCCGGACCTCGGCCCCGGCACCCCGGCGTGGATGGGTCAGTGGGTCATCCACCGGCAGACCGAGCTGCAGGTGTTCGTCGGGGCGATGAACAACCTGTTCCTGATCTGCGCCGCGCTCAGCGCGCTGAGCGCACTGGGGGCCCTAATGCTGAGGTCCGGACCCGCCCCCGCGGCCCCGGCCGGCTTCGCCCGGCCGCCGCAGGCAACCCCAGGGTTGGTATCGGCTGACGGCGGGCCAACCCGACCGGCCAAGGAGCTGGCCGACGTCTGGACTTCTCCGCGGGACACCTGACCAATGCGAGACGAGCGTGAGCTGTTCCTCGCAACGGACCTGGACGAGGTCCTGGCCCGCCCGGCACCGGCCGAGCCGGAGCAGCGCGCGCTGGCGCTGTTCGGATCCGTGGTGACGACGGTGCCGGCCTACCGGGCGTTCCTCGTCGAGCACGGCGTCGACCCGGCAGCGGTGCGGACCGTCGACGACCTCACGACACTGCCGCTGCTGACCAAGGACAACTACCTGCGCCGGCATCCGCTGGCCCAGCTGTGCCGCGGCGGCCGGCTGGTGGGCTGCGACATGGTCGCGGTGTCCTCCGGCTCGACCGGCGAACCGACCTTCTGGCCGCGGTCGGTGGCCGACGAGTTCGCCGTGGCCACCCGGTTCGAGCAGGTCTTCCATGACAGCTTCGGCGCGGATCGGTGCGCGACGCTGGCCGTGGTGTGCTTCGCGCTGGGCACCTGGGTCGGTGGGATGTACACGGCGAGCTGTTGCCGGCACCTGGCCACCAAGGGCTATCCGGTCACGGTGATCACTCCGGGCAGCGACGTCGAGGAGATCCTGCGGGTGATCAGCGCACTGGGTCCGCAGTTCGAGCAGGTGGTGCTGCTCGGCTACCCCCCGTTCCTCAAGGGCGTCGTCGACACCGGCCGGGCCCGCGGCGTGCCGTGGCCGGACTATCACGTCAAGCTGGTACTGGCCGGTGAGGTGTTCAGCGAGGAGTGGCGCACGCTGGTGGGGGAACGCCTGGGCGGTGGCGACCCGTGCTTCGGCTCGGCCTCGCTCTACGGCACCGCCGATGCGGGTGTGCTGGCCACCGAGACGCCGCTGTCGATCTGCATCCGCCGTTACCTGGCGGCCCACCCGGCCATCGCACGGGAGCTGTTCGGCGAGTCGCGGCTGCCCACCCTCGCCCAGTACGACCCGCGCAGCCGGCTGTTCGAGACCTACGAAGGCACCCTGCTGTTCACCGGTGACAACGGGATCCCGCTGATCCGCTACCACATCGCCGATACCGGAGGGCTCACCTCGTTCGACGCGATGCTGGGCTTCTTAGCCGATCACGGGTTTAATCCGGCCGCCGAGCTCGGTCCGGGTCGACGGATCCGCGAACTGCCGTTCGTGCATGTGTTCGGGCGCTCGCAGTTCACGGTGTCCTACTTCGGCGCGAACATCTACCCGGAGAACATCACCGTCGGCTTGGAGCAGCCCCCGATCGCGGCGTGGGTTACCGGCAAGTTCGTTATGGAATCCCGGGAGGACGCCGACCATGACCGCTACCTGGCGATCGCGGTCGAGTTGGCGCCCGGGGTGGTCGGCACCGAGGAGATGCGGAGCACGATCGCGCAGTCGATCACCGGCCAGCTCCGAAGGCTGAACAGCGAATTCGCCCGTTACACGCCGCTGGAGCGCCAGCTCCCGCAGGTGACCCTGCACCAGGCCGGCGACCCGCAACACTTCCCACCCGGCGTCAAGCACCGGTACTCCCGATAGCGCACCAAGCCGTGTAACTACTCTCAGCTTCCCGAACTCAACAGCAGTGCTGTCCGGCGCTGACCTGGCAGCTCTGCTGTTGAGTTCGGGAAGCGCAGTGCAGTGGGAAGCGCAGTATGGTCGGTCACGGGGTGCGGTGGGTCAGGCGGCGCGCTGGTCGAGCACCGCGCGGACTTGGGCTGCGAAGGCGTCCGGATTGCGCAGCACGTCAGCAGCGCTGGCCCGCAGCACAGTCCAGCCCAGCGCGTTGAGCCGGTTGTGCCGGGCCAGATCGCCCCGGAACACCTGCGTCTCTTGGTGGTACTGCCCGTCGAACTCCACGCCGACCCTGGCGACCGGGTAAGCCATGTCCAACCGGGCCACGTGATCTCCGAGTTCGTCGCGCACCTGGTACTGCAGCTCCGGGCGCGGCAACCCACGCAGCACCAGCGACACCCGGCACCGGGTCTCCATGGCCGACTCCGCGCGCGGATCCATCAGTTCTGCGACCAGCGGAACCCGGCTGCGCCACCGCGCGCCGGGGTAGCGAGCGGCCATCCCGAGCAGCGCGGCCGGTCCGAAGCCTCCGATCCGACCCAGCGCGTCGGCCGCCACGACGCCCTCGATCTGAGTCGACCACCGGGCCAGGTCATATGCCGTGCGGATCGCCGAGGTGACCACCAGCCCGGCCACCGTCTCGACCTCGTCGTCGGCGAGCTGCTCCCGGTGCACCCGCAGTCCTCGGCACTCCCGGAATTCGCCGCCCGGCACCACCACCTCAGCATCGGCGTCCCGGGGTGCGATCCTGGCACCGAGCAACTCCGCCGCGGAGTAACCGGCCAGCGCGCCGTGCCCGGCTACCAGTAGGTGCGCCCCACGCGATCGCACGGCCAGCGTCGGCACAATGTCACGCGGCAGGTAAATGTCCGGAAACAGCCTGCGGAACTTGGGACCACGCAGCTGACCCTTGGTCAGTACCCCGCTGCCCACCACGAGCGTTCCCCGAAACGGCGCGCTGAGATCCCTCATGCCACGCAGCCTGCCCCCGATGGGGCGCCCTGCCCACTCACCCCGCACCCAGACCCCCGACTTGTCCACAGTGCACGCCCTATCCACACCCCCAGCCCCGAAACCGCCCACCGCGCAAGCCAGTGCACTACAGCTCCCGAGCTCAACAGCAGAGCTGTTCGCGACCGCCTCGACAGCTCTGCTGTTGAGCTCGGGAACCAGAGTGATGATCAACTTTGTGTAACGCTCTTGGCGGGAGTGAGCACAAGGCTCGGGCAGGATCGGTGTCGAGGTAGGTAGGCAGGCAGGGAGGCGTCACATGTCGCAGAACGGCTGGCACCGGGTGGACCCTGCCGACGTCCCGGATGACGGGCGGGTGCGCAGCGTGGTGGTCGACGGTCGCACCGTGGCGCTGTCCCGGTGCGGCGCGACCCTGGGTGCGCTGGAGAACCGCTGCCCGCACCAGGGCGGCCCGCTGGGTGAGGGGTCCATCGAGAAGGGCCTGTTGCGGTGCCCATGGCACGGATACGACTACGACCCGTTGACGGGTAAGCCCCCCGCGGGGTTCTCCGACGGTGTCACGTCCTATCCGGTCGACGAGCGCGCCGACGGCGTGTACGTGCAGCTCCCACCGATGCGCGCCGAAGTCCGCACGGTCGCCGACGTCATGGTGGAGACGTTGGTCGCGCACGGCGTGACGCGGGTGTTCGGCATGGTCGGGCACTCGAACCTGGGCTTCGCCGATGCGCTGCGCCGGGCGGAGCAGCGCGGCGAGCTGACCTACATCGGGATCCGGCACGAGGGCGCCGCGGCGTTCGCGGCCAGCGCCTACGGGAAGCTGACCGGGCGTCCGGCCGCCTGCTTCGCCATCGCCGGCCCTGGTTCGACGAACCTGTTGACCGGCCTGTACGACGCCAAGCTCGACCAGTCGCCGGTGGTGGCGATCTCGGGCCAGGTGCCATCGACCGTATTGGGGCGCGGCGCTTTCCAGGACGTCGACCTGTCCGCGGTGTTCAAAGACGTTGCGGTGTCCACCACCACTGTCCACAGTGGAAGCAATCATGCAGAACTGGCAGCGCTGGCGGTGAAGCACGCGGTGGACGGGCGTGGCGTGGCCCACCTCGTACTGCCCGACGAGGTGCAGGTGCAGCCCTCGGCCGGGCCCGCAACACGACCCGACGGGCGGTACTCCGACCGGCGGATCCGGTCGGACGAGGCAGCGCTGTCGAAGGCAGCCGCACTGGTGCGCGACGCCCACCGGCCGGTGCTGATCGTCGGGCACGGTGCCCGGAGCGCGGCCCCTGAAGTGCGCCTGCTGGCCGAGCGGTTGACCGCGCCCGTGCTGACCACCTTCAAAGCCAAGGGCCTCGTGCCGGACACCCATCCGCTGGGTGCTGGCGTGCTCGGGCGCAGCGGCACCCCGGTGGCGAGCTGGCTGATGAACGAATCCGACCTGCTCATCGTCATCGGAGCGTCGTTCTCCAACCACACCGGTATCGCCCCGTACAAGCCGATCGTGCAGATCGACGACGACCACGCCGCGATCGGACGCTTCGACGCCGTCACCGCCGACGTCCTCGGCGACGCGGCAATCACCCTGTCCGCACTGATCGACTCCCTGGGTGAGGTGAAGGCCGCCGACCAACGACCGGATGTGGCGCAACGCTGGGCGATCTGGCGGGCGGAGAAGGCTCGCCGGGTCGCGGACGACCGGGGCCGGGGTGTCGGCGCCGCCGCGGTGTTCGAGGCCCTGTCGGAGCACCTGCCCGCGGATGCCGTGGTCGCGGTGGATGTCGGCAACCACGCCTACTCGCTGGGCCGGTACCTGGAGTCCAAGGGCCAACCGGTGCTGATGTCCGGCTACCTCGGCTCCATCGGCTTCGGCTACCCCGCAGCCCTCGGCGCCTGGGCGGCGGAACCCGACCGGCCCATCGTCGCCGTCACCGGGGACGGCGGCTTCGGTCAGTACGCCACCGAGCTCACCACCGCGGTGAAGTACGGCATCCCGATCAAGCACGTGCTGCTGAACAACCACGCACTCGGCAAGATCAGCAAGGAGCAGCTCGCCGAGGACTACCCGGTGTGGCACACCTCGCTGCACAATCCCGACTGGGCCGGCTATGCCCAGCTGTGCGGCGGCACCGGAATCCGGGTGACCAGCCGCGACCAGCTCGACGAGGCGATGAGCACACTGTTCGCCTGCGATGGCCCCGCATTGCTGTGTGTCGAGCAGGATGCCGAACTCCTGTAGCGCATTTGAACACCCCCACGGAGGACGCCATGACCGAGCCACGCTACGACGACCTGAAGGCGTTGTTCTTCAACTGCACCCTGAAGCGCTCACCCGCGCCCAGCAACACCGCGGGGCTGATCGAGGTGAGCACCCGCATCATGGAGAAGCACGGCGTGCAGGTCGAGGTCCTGCGGGCGATCGACCACGACATCGCCATCGGCGTGTGGCCCGACATGACCGAGCACGGCTGGACGACCGACGCCTGGCCGGCGATCTACGACAAGGTCCTGGCCGCCGACATCCTGGTGATCGCCGGGCCGATCTGGCTGGGCGACAACAGCTCGGTGACCAAGCAGATCATCGAACGGCTGTACGCGTGCTCGCACCTGCTCAACGACGCCGGCCAGTACGCCTACTACGGCCGGGTGGGCGGCTGCCTGATCACCGGCAACGAGGACGGCGTCAAGCACTGCGCGATGAACGTGCTCTACAGCCTGCAACACCTCGGCTACACCATCCCGCCGCAGGCCGACGCGGGCTGGATCGGTGAGGCTGGACCGGGTCCGTCCTACCTGGACCCCGGCTCGGGTGGGCCGGACAACGACTTCACCAACCGGAACACCACCTTCATGACCTGGAACCTGATACACCTTGCGCGGATGCTCAAAGACGTCGGCGGCATCCCCGCACACGGCAACCAGCGCTCGGAATGGGACGCCGGATGCCGGTTCGACTTCGAGAACCCCGACTACCGCTGACGTGTCGACGGCGCTGCACGCGCCGCAGAGATTGGAGCTACGGACGACTCGATCCTCGTGGTGTATGGTAGGTGTATGAGCCGCACCAACATCGACATCGATGATGAGCTGATCGGCGAGGCGATGCGGCGGTACGGGCTCAAGACCAAGAAGGACGCCGTCGATCTGGCGCTACGCCGCCTGGTCGGCCCGCGACTGTCCCCGGAGTTCCTGGCGAGCCTGGAGGGCATCGGCTGGGAAGGTGACCTGGACGAGATGCGCCACTCGAGCGTGCCCGAGCTGTAGTGGAACTGATCGACACCTCGGCCTGGGTCGAGTACCTCCGGGCCACCGGCTCGCCAGCGAACCTGGAGCTACGGCGTCTACTCCACGAGCACCCGACCAGCGTGGTCACCACCGAGCCGGTCGTGATGGAGCTACTCGCCGGCGCCGCCGACGATCGCGTCGCACAGCGGCTCGAGACGCTGACCGGCGGGCTGCGGCTGCTTCCCGTCGACGCGACGCTCGACTACCGAGACGCCGCGCTGATCTACCGCGCGGCTCGCCGTCGCGGCCTGACGGTCCGGAAGCTGATCGACTGCCTGATCGCCACGGTCGCCGTCCGGACCGGTGCCACGCTGGTGCACCGCGACCGCGACTTCGACGCGCTCGCCAGCGCGTTACCCGACCTGCGGGTGCGCTCGCTGTGCTAGTCCAACCCCGGCTACCGCTGAGGTCCCCGCTACTTCGGGTACGCGGATTTCACACTCTGCGACATCTTGGGGGATGAATCTGAGATTTCCCTGAGGATTTTCTCAAGAAGGTTGCACGCAGCGTTTCAATTCAGCCCAGCCAGCGACTTAATGGGGTATGAGGCGCCTGCTGACAATGGTGACAGTGACGCTACTCTGCGTCGCTGGCCTCGGTTTTGCCTCTGCAGCGGCGATCGCATCGAACGCCTACCGATCGGTTGCGCACCAGCACCTCACGGCGAGCACGCACGGGGACCGGCCAATCACGGCACCGGACACCAGCAGCGTGACCCTTTCTGGCCCGCCGATGACCACCCCGGTTCCCTCCCCACCGGATCCCGCCACCGCGGCAGCGAAAGTCCAACAGGCGGTACAGGCAGTCCTGCCGAACGCCCAGGTCGGCTTCGCGGTCTTCGACCGGCAGGCCAACACGACGCTGACCAGCCAGGACGCCGACCGGCAGTTCGCGTCCATGTCGGTGGTCAAGTTGCTGATCGCACTGGACGCGCTGGCCGGCGGCAACTGGGCGACCCCGGACGGCACGACGCGGCAGCAACTGCACCAGATGCTCGCCGACAGCGATGACGACATCGCCAACCACCTGTGGAGCGCCAACGGTGGCCCCGCCATCGTGACCAGGATGGCCGGCCTGCTCGGGCTCACTGGCACCCAGCCACCCGACAATCCCAGCAGGTGGGGCGACACGCTGATCACACCGCAGGACATGGTGACCGTGTACCGCTACATCACCGATCAGCTGCCGCTGCCCGCCCGGGACCTCATGCTCGGTGCTCTGACAGGCATCCCGCAGCGCGCCGCGGACGGCTTCGACCAGCATTTCGGCATCCCGGACGGCATGCCGAACACCACCTGGGCGGTCAAGCAGGGCTGGGGAACCAGCGGCTCCAAAGCGGTGATGAACAGCACCGGCCTGGTCGGTGCGGATTTGCGCTACGTGGTGGTGATGCTGGTGTCCGCGCCGGCGAACTCATACTCCACAGTTCCCGACGTGGTCACCGCCGGGGCCGGAGCACTGGCAGGTTCACTCGGCGCAGCCGAGCCATAGACCACGCGAGGTTAGGCCACCCCTGGGTTGAAGGGCTCGGTGCCCAGCGCGAGCGAGACGGTGCCTAGGTCGCCGTGGGTGTTGAGGTAGGCCAGCTCTCGGGACAGGTCGCCGACCCCGTTGCTGCCGGGCAGCGGCACCACCGACAGGGTGCTGAGTACACCCAGAGCCTTGCCGTCGTTGGACAAGAAAGCGCTACCGGAGTCGCCGGGGATGCCGGGCGTGACGGTGTAGCAACTGTGCGACCAGCCATCGCCTCCGTCGCCGGCGCTGACCCCCGTCTTCGGGGACAGCTGGGTGATCCCGCCCCGCAACGGCGAATTGCCGTAGGTCAACACCCGGTCGCCGACCGCGAGGGGATCGGTGGTGATGCCGGTCGGCCCGCCGAAGAACGGCACGCTCGGGTTGACCTTACCTCGATCGGCTGGATCGATCTTGACCAGCGCGAAGTCGTTGAACGCGCAAGCGTTGGAATCCTGCTCCTTGCGCTCGGCCATGGTGATCCACGAGCTGTATACCAGGGTGCCCGGCTTGCTGGCGCCTTCGATGGCGACCGGCGTGCCCAGCGGCTTACTTTCCGACGTGCAGCCGCTGGTCTCGGTCGCGGCTCCGGTACCAGCGCAGTGCGCAGCCTGCCCGATGAAGACGTCGCTTGCGTTGTAGAAGACGAAGTTGGAGGTGCACTGGCCGCCCTCGGTGTCGGTCATCACCCCGGGGTGAACAGCGGCCTGCGCGGCAGGTGCCCAGGCCGGCACCGCGGCGGCCGAAGCGGTGCCGGCCCCGGGCAGCAGCATAGCCACCAAGGCGACCGCGGCGCCGGTGACGACGGTGACGATCGCGCGGCGGGGGCCATCCACGATGCGGTGGTGCATGCGAGCTTTCCTCTCGTTCATCCCGACTCCAGATCTGTCACCATTCGCGCCACGGGGAGTGAGGGTATCCCGCTCGCCGTTCGGGGTCGCAGCGGCCCGCTGGTGTGCCGGCATTCCGCCATCTGGGGGACACGCTACCGGCCGCCGAAGCGATCGCACAGCGGCTTGCGACCCCGAAGTGGCCGTAGAAGGACGCCCGTGGTCGCAGAACGCATCGCCGCCATCACTAACGGACAGTATTTGTCAAACCCCTTGTGGAAAACGCCGATAACCGGTTACGTCTTGGGGGTGTCCTTGACGCAGAGGGGGGCGAAGGTCAGCGAATGAACCTGCGGGAGGCATTGCGGATCGCGCTGCGCGGATTGCGGGCCAACCGGTTGCGCTCCGCGTTGACCATGCTCGGGATAATCATCGGGGTTGCGGCGGTGGTCCTGCTGGTTGCTGTTGGCAACGGGGTGCAATCCTCGGTCAATGAGCGCATCGAACCACTGGCCAATCTCATCACCATCGTGCCGACGGTCGGCAATGTCCCCGGCGGTACCCCCCCGAGGGATCTGATCGACGCCGACGTCGCGGCGCTGCAAGACCCGGACCGGGCCCCCGACGTGGCCAGCGCCACTCCCGTCATCACCGGCCCGGCATTGGTCGAGACCGAGGCCCTCCAGTTTCGTGCGTCCATCATCGGTTCCACCGAACGCTGGCTCGAGGTGAACAACCAATTCATCTCCGCGGGATCGTTCTTCAACCAGGCCCAGGTCCGCTCCACCGCGAAAGTGGTGGTGCTGGGGCCCACCGTGGCGACCTTTCTCTTCGGCGATGACCCCGCAGCCGCGCTGAACGAGACGGTCCGGATCAACCGGCAGACCTTCAGGGTCATCGGGGTGCTGGAGTCCTTAGGTGAGCCGAATGACAGTTTCACGGTTATGCCGCTGGACACCGCGCGCCGCTACATCTTCGGCGGCGGCGACGTGATCAACCAGATCATCGTGCAAGCCACCCAGGCGTCCGCCGTGCCGGCCGCCGAGGATCAGGTGACCCGCATCCTCAGCGACCGGCACCGGATCAAAGACACCGCCAACAGGGACTTCGAGGTCCAATCCCTGCGCAGCCGGCTCGTCACCTTTAACCAGATCCTCGACCTCCTCACCCTGTTCACCGCCGCCGTCGCCGCGATCTCGCTGATCGTCGGCGCGATCGGCGTCTTGAACATCATGCTGGTCTCGGTCACCGAGCGAACCCGGGAGATCGGCATCCGCAAAGCGATCGGCGCCACTCGCCGCGCGATCCTCCAACAATTCCTCATCGAGTCCATCGTGCTGGCCGGTCTCGGTGGGCTCATCGGCATCGCCCTCGGGGTCGGCCTGGCGCTGCTCGGCGCCGCCGTCGCGCCCTCCTTGGGCCCCACCTTGGAAACGTTCGCCCCCGCCGTGAGCATCCCCGCCATCGTGGTCTCGTTCGCGATCAGCCTCGCGATCGGGCTCATCGCCGGCGGCTACCCGGCTAACCGGGCCGCACGGCTGCGGCCTATCGAGGCTCTCCGATACGAGTAGTACGCCGGTACCCAAGCCAGCGCCTCCGATCAGAACGGGACCCCGCAGCACCGGCCGTCGCCGGGGCAGCTGCGTCCACAGGCGACCCCGTACCAGCCGTATCAGCCCTGTATCAGCAAGGTCTCGGCGGTGCTCTTACTCACACCACACCTCGCTCCCAGAAGGGAAGGCGCGATGTTCACGTACCGGTTCTGGCAGTTGGCGAGCGAGCGAGCCGTCAAGACCTTCGCGCAGAGCCTGCTGGCGATCTTGAGCGCCACCGGCGTCGGGCTCCTCACCGCCCCGTGGAGTACTGCACTGTCTACCGCGGGCATGGCCGCGTTGCTGTCGGTGCTGACCTCGATGGCGTCGACGCCGGTGGGCGAATCCGACAGTCCCAGCCTGCTGCCCCCCGCCCCGGCGTCCCCGCCTCCAGCGGCCAGGACATCCGTCACCGCGTCTTAGCCGTCGCTGGAAACCCGGCAGGTGTTGACGCGCTCCCCACCAGCTTTTAGCGCCACCACAGCGCATCCTCAAGCATCGGCACTACCTGCGCAGGGGTTGGGCGCGCCGTGAACTAGACACCACCGACGTTGCAATGACCGGAGATGTCGGTAACGCCGAGTTCACGACCCCGACGGGCTTCCGGCGCCGACCGCTTCGACGGAGATCCGCCTGGCGTGATACCTGGGCCTGCGTCGGTGGATGCGGTTGATGCCGCCTGGACCGCAAAGTGCCCGCCGTGAGTACTCACACCGAAAACGCCACTCTGTGGCGCCCACGCGCAAGCAGCCGCGATTGGTCGATCTCACCGGCAACGGCGCCGGCAGCCGGATGCCGTGGACCAACGTCGTCGTGGCAGGTCACGCTCGCCATCATCACATCCGCTAAGGAGAAACCGTGAAAAATCCCAACCATAAAGCAAGCAAGTGGCGGCAACTTGGCTCTGGCAGTAAGGTCGTCAAAGGCGCCGTCGAACGGTACCAGCGGAAATCCAGCTTTATCTGCAAACCAGTCAGTCAGAACACGTCGATACTGTCCAGAGCGTACTACTGCGATTCGTGCAACTCACGAATTCAGTGAACCATCCTCCGCTGCAACACCGCGATGGTGCCGCTGAGGCTGGACGCTGCCCAGCCATCATCCAGGCAGCGTCCCGCGAGGCATTCCCTCGACCGAGCTGGCGAAGTCGACGGCGAGGTCACTCTTCATCGATGACGAGGGGGACACCGATGGTGAGCACCACCGGACTGCCGGGTGGAGCTGTCGTGCCGGCAATCGGGTGCTGGTCCTGAACCAGACCGACTTGACTTTGTAGCACGTGTTTGGGGGCCAGGGTGCCGACGGTGAGTCTGGCTGCTTGGAGTTTCTGTTGGGCTTCCTGCAGGTTCTGGCCGACCACGTTGGGCACGCGGACGAAGGTCGGAGCGGGAATACCGCCCACCGCGAGTGCGACCGGACTGCCCAGTTCAACTGTCTTGCCGGCAGCCGGAGATTGGCTCCGGACAATACCGTCTTCAACCCGCAGCACACCGTCTCTCAATGACACAGCGCCCACGGTCAACCCCACCGCCTGCAGCCTCTGCCAGGCCTGCTGAAAGGCCAGGCCCACGACCGTGGGCACGGTGACGAGGGACGGAGCGGGAACACCACCCACGGTCAGTGCCACCGCACTGCCCGGCTGCACCGTCGCGCCAGAACTCGGGGCTTGACTGAGAACGACACCGGCCTGAGCCGGCGACACCCCGTTGCGCACTGACACCGCACCGACCGTCAACCCCACCGCCTGCAGCTTCTGCTGACCCTGGTGCTGGGTCAGGCCGACCACGTTGGGCACCGCGACCAGGGGGGATCCGGACTGGCTGCTGGCGGGGCTGGGGGGTCCAGCTTGGCTGGTTGGCTGGGGTGCAGGTTGGGTGTCCGCCCCGGTGGTCGTCGGCGTTCGGGGGTCGCCCGCCGACATTGTGGGTAAGGGGGCGATCGACGTGGTTGACCCGCTCGACCCCGCCAACAGGTCGCCGGCTGGGCCGGGCAGCAACAGCAGCAGTCCGCCCAGCATCAGCACCGCGGCCGCGCCGGGGACAGCCAGCCGGGGAGGAGCGGCCAGGCCTGCCCTGCGGGCGCCCGCTGCGGAGCGCGGGAAGCCGTCGCGGTTGACCCGGCCGGCTCGGGTGGCGAGCTCGGTGTGCTGGGCAACCCGTTGGGGATCGGCCGCCGCGGTCAGCACCCGGTCGCGCAGCGCGAGTGGCAGGGCCACCAACGGCACGGTGGCCAACAGCGCCGAGGCACGCACCTCGCGGCGTTTGGTGCCACCACACGCCACACAGTGATCGATGTGGCGGGCGATGCGTTTGCGCCACAGCGCGGTGAGCACCCCATTCCACCCGGTGAGCAGCCCATCGAGGGTGGCGCAGTCGCGGCGGCCGGTGCGGGCCACGATCACGACGGTCAGGGCCCGTTCGAGTTGCCGGCGGGCCCTGGATACCAGGGCGTGCGCATGGTTGGCGGACACCCCGAGCGCGGCGGCCAGATCGGCGCCGTCCAGGCCATGGCGCACCGAGAGCTCCAGTACCTCGCGTTCCCGCGGGTTCAACCCCGCCACGGCAGTCCAGATCAACTCGCGATGCTGCTCGGCACGCAGCCCAGCGTCGAGGTCGACGCTCTCATCGAGCAGCTGCCCGGCCTCGGCCAACTCGACGTGACGGCGGCGGGTGCGCAGCTGCCGGAGGCATTCGCGCCGCACGATCGCATACAGCCATGGCCGTAGCCGCTGCGGATCGCGCAGCTCACGGATCCGCTGCCCGGCGATGAGGAACGCGTCGTGCACGGCATCGGCGGCCGCGTCGTGATCACGCAGGATCGACCGGGAGTAGGCATAAAGCCGCTCAGCGTAAGTGTCATAGGCCGCCGCCCATCCGCTCGCGTTCTGGGCGCACAGGGCGGCGACGATCTGCCGATCGTCCATGGGAGCGACGCCACGGGTCATGATCCACCCCTATAAACAAGATACGCTGACACAGCCCGCCCCCGGTTTCGCGCCAAGCATTCGGCCTGGACCTCAGATATCGTCCCCCGACCCGCGGATCTTGGCCTGTGGCTAGCCCTCAGGTTCCCGAACTCGACACCAGAGCTGTTCGGCCGACCGTGGACAGCTCTAGTGTCGAGTTCGGGAGCCTGAGTGCACCCAGGCTCCACTGACAACGGCCGTGGCATGGCTCGTGGCCCCACGGGTCCTGGTCATCGGGTCCGGCAGGTGACCGACGTGAATAGATGAGCTAGATACAGCCCTTCCGACAAATCACCGCATCTGGAGTTACCACGCACTCAAGATGTGGTTTTTTAGGGGGTCTACATCCTCCTGGAGGCCACTTCCACGGCCTGGCGGAGAACTCGCCTCCGGAGTTGACCACGTCGACTGACTCGTCGTCAGCTTCATTTTGCGCATAAGCAGGGCCTGGCGTCGCTACCGAGGCGCTCGCGACGCCGCTTCCCATCAACAGCAGTCCCACGACCGTGATACCTGCGATACCCGCGCGACAGACGATGCGTTGTGACATGGCGAACTCCCTACTCGCACGACCGGACCCGCTGCCCGATCTCAACGGTGAGAGCCGCCGCGCCCCGTGTCACCAACAACTTTTCGCAACGAACTTGTTCTTGGTTCCTGCCGTCCACGACCCGGGCGCCCCCGTGCTCGCCCACACCGAGGGGTGGCCGAGCCATGGGAAGTGTCGTATCGGAGCAGGGTCCGATCCCCAACCTCGGACCCTGCTCCGATGTGCGCCCGCCCCGCAGGCGGCAACATCGTGGGCATGAGCGAGGTACCCGAGCTGACCGAGCAGGTCCGGTGCGACGTGTTCGTGCGCTCCCCCCGCCGCAGCGGGCTGGCCAGGGTATTGACCGGCATGGGTGCAACAGTGCGCCCCGAACCCGGTCGTGGGCTCTCGGTCACCGGCATGGACGCCTGCACGATCGCATCGGCCGCTGCGGCGCACTACATACCGATCCAGGAACTGACGCCCCGGCATCTCACCGAAGGGCTCCCACCCCTGAAGACCCCACCAACGCGGTGACCAAAGGGCTCGAGATGCCAGTTCGCCAAGCCTTGACTGAGGAGTGACATGATCCAGCTCGAGGATGTCAGCACTGCGTACCAGATGGGTAAGGTCGAGGTACCAGTGCTCCACGGCGTTGACCTGACCATCAATGACGGTGAAATGGTCGCCATCATGGGCCCGTCCGGATCAGGCAAAAGCACGCTCATGAACATCCTGGGCTGTCTCGATGTCCCGACCAGCGGGCGCTATCTGCTCGACGGCATCGACGTCAGACGGCTGTCCGACAACCGGTTGGCCAAGATCCGCAGCAGCAAGATCGGGTTCGTGTTCCAGTCCTTCAGCTTGGTTGCCCGCACCAACGCAATCCGCAACGTCGAGCTTCCTTTGGTCTACGCCGGGGTGCGGGACCGGCGCAATCCTGCCAGCCTGGCCCTGGAACAGGTCGGCTTGGGCGAACGCCAGAAGCACATGCCAAATGAGCTATCCGGTGGTCAGCAGCAGCGGGTGGCGATCGCGCGGGCGCTGATCAACGATCCCGCGATCCTGCTTGCCGATGAGCCCACCGGCAACCTCGACTCCGCCTCCAGCCTCGAGATCATGAAGTTGCTCGGTGCACTCAACGACGCCGGTCGCACGGTCGTCATCGTCACCCATGAAGAGGAGATCGTCCAGTTCGCCAAGCGGGTCCTGCGTATGCGCGACGGGCAGATTGAGGGTGACCAGGTGCAGCGGGGCTGGACGGAGCCCCGCAGGTAAACTTGGGTGCGCGCCACCTCAAGCACCTCTGCTCCTCAACCCGGAAAGATCGCGCCGCAAGTCGGTCGAGTGTCTGGCTAGCCTCGGCGGCGCTGTGCCCTTGTGGGCCGTTCAGACCACACCTCGGTACTCGTTGGCGATCCGATCGAACGCTGCGCGTGCCGCGTCACCGTAGTCAGCGAACCCTGCGTGGATCTCGAACCGGGTAGCGAAGTCCGCGACGTCGCGTGTGTCAGTGATCAACGCCACGGATGTTTCGGTGCTGAGCATGACGGCCCGCTCGTCGTAGATCTGGAAGGCATGCAGGATCGGGC
>JBQTHE010000102.1:0-27779 GCA_052390115.1 Pseudonocardiales bacterium
GGGGGGGGGGGGCGGGGGGGGGGGGGCCCGGGGGGGGGGGTTCCGGGCCGCGGGGGGGGGGGGTGTGGGGGGGGGGCGCCCCCCCCCCCCCCCCCGCCACCCCGCGCCGAGCAGGTCGAGCGCTGCGAGATGTGCGCCGTGCCGATCGGCGAGTGGCATGGGCACGTGGTCGACCTCGAGGGCCGCGGTCTGATGTGCACCTGCCGCCCCTGCGCCCTGCTGTTCACCAAAGAGGGCGCAGGTGGCGGGCGGTTCCGGGCAGTTCCCGAACGCTACCGGTACGCCGCCGACGTGCCGCTCGCCGCGGCGACCTGGGACTCGATCGGGATCCCGGTGGCGATGGCGTTCTTCTTCACCAACAGCGAGCTCGGGAACACGGTCGCCTTCTACCCGAGCCCGGCAGGGGCGACGGAATCGCTGCTGCCGCTGGAGGCCTGGACCGACCTGCTCGCTGCGACCCCGACACTGGCCGACCTGCGACCCGATGTCGAGGCGTTGCTGGTGCACAAGCGCGAAAGCGGGTTCGAGTGTTTCGCGATCCCGATCGACGCCTGCTACCAGCTGGTCGGTCTGGTCAAAATGCACTGGAAGGGTTTCGACGGGGGGGAGGAGGCCTGGACGGCGATCCACAAGTTCTTCGCCGACCTGCGGGAGCGTAGCGAGCCCGTGGCGGTCGGCAGCGAAGGAGCGCCCGAAGATGGCTGAACTCTCCTTCACCTGCCTCGACGTGCAGCCCGAGCGCTATGCCATGACGCCGACACTGTTGTTCCGGTTGCAGATCAACGCGGCTGCCGAGCAGCGGGTGCGAGCCGTCGCGCTGCGCTGCCAGATCAGGATCGAACCGCAGCGGCGCGGGTACACCGAGCAGGAAGCCAGGGGGTTGCTCGAGCTGTTCGGTGAGCGCGGACGCTGGGGTGACACGGTCAAACCGTTCCAGTTCGCCAACACCTCGACGGTGGTCGCCAGCTTCACCGGCAGTATCGAAGTCGACGTGTCGGTGCCGTGCAGCTACGACATGGAGGTCACGGCAGGCCGGTACTTCCACGGCCTGGAGGATGGCGAGATCCCGTTCATCCTGCTGTTCAGCGGGACCGTATTCGGCGACGGCGAGAAGAGCCTGTGGATCGAGCAGGTGCCCTGGCATGCCGAGTGCCGGTACCGGATGCCGGTAACGCGCTGGCGCGAGATGATGGACGAGCACTTCCCCGACAGTGGGTGGCTACGGCTGCGCCGCGAGACGATCGACGCCCTGGCGGAGTTCCGGGCCAGCCGCGCGCTGCCCACCTGGGACGACGCTGTCATCGCCGTGCTGGACACGGCCCGCGAACGCACTGCGGAGGGGGGATCATGACGGCCCAGATGGACATCGCCCGGCAGGTGGCCGACGCCGTCCTCTACGAGGGGTACCTGCTGTATCCCTACCGCGCTTCGGCTCGCAAGAACCAGATCCGTTGGCAGTGGGGGGTACTCGTGCCCCCCGCCTATGCAGCCGCCGGGCACGGTGAGTACGACACCTCACACACCGAGTGCCTGCTGGATCCCGGCACTGACCCGGTATTGCACGTCCGCCTGCGGTTTTTGCAGTTGCAGCACCGCAGCGGCGGCGATGGATCGGTGCCCGAGTTCGACGAGGCGGTGGAGCACGAGATCGACTCGGTAACATCGGTAACGGAGTTGTTGGACACCGAGCAGGTGGTCCCGGTGGTGGTCCCGGGTGGCACCGAGACCACCGACGACGGACTCACCCGGCAACGCTGGCCACTGAACGGCGAGATCCGGCTGTCCGCGCAGCGGCTGGAAGGTCCCTACGGCCTGGTGCAACTCACCGTCGAGGTTGTCAACACGGCGCAGTGGGCGGACCCGGAGGCCGCTCGGTACCTGGCGCTGCGGCACTCGCTGATCGCCGCGCACACCGTGCTCGCGGTCACCGACGGGGAGTTCATCTCGCTGACCGACCCACCCGAGTGGGCCAAGCATGCCGCCGCGGTCTGTCACAACGAACGCGTCTGGCCGGTGATGATCGGCGACGAGGGGCGCCGCGACGTGATCCTGGCCTCGCCGATCATCCTCTATGACTACCCGGTGATCGCGCCGGAGAGTGCCGGCGACCTGTTCGATGGCACCGAGATCGACGAGATCCTCACGCTGCGCACGATGACGCTCACCGATGAGGAGAAGGCCGAGGTACGGGCCACCGACGAGCGGGCCCGCAAGCTGATGGACCGCGTCGACTCGATGCCCCCCGAGATGCTCGACAAGCTGCACGGCGCGATCCGCTACCTGGGCGAGACCCCTGGTATTCAGACCCATGGCACCCGCAAGGAGCCGGACCCGATCGAGACGATCACCACCCCCGGTACGCCGTGGTGGGATCCCGGCGCGGATGCCTCGGTCGACCCCGAGACCGACAGCGTGATCATCGCCGGAGTCGAAGTGGCCAAGGGCAGTCAGGTAGTGCTCATGCCGGGGTTACGCCGGTCGGACGCACAGGACATGTTCCTCACCGGGCGCACCGCCACCGTCGCCGCGGTGTTGCTCGACGTCGACGGCAACACCCACGTCGCGGTTACCATTGACGATGACCCGGGCGCCGAGATCTCGGCCGCGCACGGGCGGTTCCGCTACTTCTCCCCTGACGAGCTCAAGCCGCTCGGGGCTCAGGGAGGAGCATCGTCATGACCACCGCGACGACAACCATGGTGGCCGGCATCGGCAACATCTTCTTCGGCGACGACGCGTTCGGCGTCGAACTCGCCCGACGGTTGAGCACCGAGACGCTGCCCGAGGGCGTGCGGGTCGCGGATTACGGGATTCGCGGAATGCACCTGGCCTACGACCTGCTCGGCATTGCCCCGGACACCACGATCCTGCTCGACGCCGTGACACGTGGCGGCGAGCCGGGGACGGTCTACGTGCTCGACATCCGGCCCGGGGACGTGCCGGACATCCAGCCGTCAACCGTCGACGCGCACGGGATGGCTCCCGACGCGGTACTCGCGCTGCTGGACAACCTCGGCGGCAGCGCGGGACGGACCTTGCTGGTCGGCTGCGAGCCGGCCAATACCGAGGAAGGTATCGGGCTGTCCACGACCGTCGCCGCAGCCGTCGACAAGGCTGTCGGGGTCGTTCTGGATCTGCTCACCGACAAGGAAGGAAGTGAAACGGATGTTCGGTCTGCTGCGTCGGCTGGTGTTCTGGGGATCAGTGATCGGCCTGGCCTCCATAGCAGTACAGGTGTCCAAAGACGTGGCTCGCTATAAGCAAATGAGCGAGATGTGATTTCAATCCCACCACGGAGGTAATGCCCATGTGCCTCGGCATCCCGGGCGAAGTGATCGAGATCCTGCGTGACCAACCCGACCTCGCCATGGTCGACGTCAGCGGGGTCAAGCGCGCGATCAACATCGGCCTGTTGACTGATGACCCGCCTGCTCCCGGCGACTGGATTCTGATTCACGTCGGTTTCGCGCTGTCCAAGATCGACGAACAGGAGGCCAAGGCAGCGATGGACTTCCTGATAGGCATCGGGCAGGCCTACGAGGATGAGATCGCCGCCCTACTCGAATCGCGGGTTGACGAAAGGCAGTGAGCGGTATGCGATTCGTCGATGAGTACCGGGATGCCGAGAAGGCCCGTGCGCTCGCCGCGAAGATTGCGGCACTGTGCGAACCAGGGCGACACTACAAATTCATGGAGGTCTGCGGCGGGCACACGCACACGATCTACAAGCACGGGCTGGAGGACTATCTCCCAGAGTCGATCAGCCTGGTGCACGGGCCGGGATGCCCGGTGTGCGTGATCCCGATGGGCCGGGTGGATGACGCGATCGCGCTGGCCGAACAGCCAGACGTGATCATGACATCCTTCGGCGACATGATGCGGGTGCCGGGCGGGCGCGGATCGTTCTTCGACTCCTCGGCCGCCGGCACCGATATTCGGATGGTCTACTCGCCGCTCGACGCACTGAAGATAGCCCGGCGTAATCCGGACAAACATGTGATCTTCATGGCGATCGGGTTCGAGACCACCGCGCCATCCACCGCGATGACCGTGCTGCGGGCGGCTGCTGAGGGCATCGAGAACTTCTCGATCTTCTGCAACCACGTCACGATCATCCCGGCAATCAAGGCCATCCTCGACTCCCCCGACCTGCGGCTGGACGGATTCATCGGCCCCGGCCACGTCTCGACCGTCATCGGCTGCCGGCCCTACGAGTTCATCGCCTCGGAGTACCGCAAGCCGCTGGTCACGGCGGGATTCGAGCCACTGGACATCCTGCAGTCGGTCTACATGCTGCTGCAGCAGTTGGCCGAGGGACGCTGTGAGGTGGAGAACCAGTACTCCCGGGTGGTGCCGTGGGATGGCAACACGGTCGCCCTGCGAGCGGTCGGTGAGGTGATGGAGCTGCGCCCCTTCTTCGAGTGGCGTGGGCTGGGTTTCATCTCGCATTCGGCGCTGCGGGTCCGGGAGCGTTACGCCGCCTTTGACTCGGAGCGGCATTTCGAGCTGCCCGGGGTTCGGGTCGCCGACCCGAAGGCATGCCAATGCGGCGAGGTACTCAAGGGTGTGCTCAAGCCCTGGGAGTGCAAGGTGTTCGGCACTGCGTGCACGCCGGAAACCCCGATCGGTACCTGCATGGTCTCCTCCGAGGGGGCCTGCGCGGCCTACTACAACTTCGGCCGGTTCAGCCGCCAACGAGTCCAGGAGGCTACCCAGGTACATCAGATCCAGGCGAGTCAGCCGGCGAGCCGGGCATGACCCGATACCAGGACACCACCCAGCAACACCGGGCGGACTGGGCGGAGGAAGCCGTCGCCGAGCACGACCGTGAGCACGCCGTCGAACATGACGCCGGGCACCCCGGGCATGCCCCGGCCGGGACGGAGCACCCCGGCCGGGAGCAGTTGGTGCTGGAACGCATCGAGCGGGCCCGGCGGGCCCGGCCCCGAGTGCGCGAGAAACTCATCACCCTCGCGCACGGCGCCGGCGGCAAGGCCACTCAGTCGTTGATCGAGGCGATCTTCCTGGACGCCTTCCGCAATCCCCAGCTGGAGCCTCTTGAGGACGCCGCGACAGTGGTCGCCGGGGATACCCGGCTGGCCTTCACCACGGACTCCTATGTGGTGTCACCGCTGTTCTTCCCTGGCGGTGACATCGGCGACCTTGCCGTCAACGGCACCGTCAATGATCTGGCCGTCTCCGGGGCACGGCCAGCTCATCTGTCCACCGGGTTCATCTTGGAGGAGGGTTTCCCGGTCGAGGACCTGCGGCGGATCGTGGCGTCGATGGCTGCGGCCGCTGCGGCGGCCGGGGTCTCTATCGTCACCGGCGACACCAAGGTCGTGCAGCGGGGCAAGGGCGACGGTTGCTACATCAACACAGCTGGGATCGGAGTGCTCACCGACGACCTGACCCTGGGGGTGGCCACCGCCCGTCCCGGTGACCTGGTGATCGTTTCAGGCCCGGTGGGCGACCACGGCATCACCGTTATGCTGGCGCGCGGTGAGTTGGACCTCGAAGCCGATCTGGTCTCTGACACCGCGCCGGTGCATGGCCTGGTGCGGGGGCTGCTCGACGCCGTGGGCCCAGACGTCCGGGCGATGCGCGACGCCACGCGTGGCGGGGTCGCCACGATCCTCAACGAGGTGGCTACGGCGGCGGGCGTGGCAGTGGTGGTCGATGAGGACGCCGTCCCGGTGCGCGCGGAGGTCCGTGGGGCCTGCGAGCTGCTGGGCATCGATCCGCTCTACGTCGCCTGTGAGGGGCGGATCGTGGTGATCGTCGACCCGGATGCGGCCGACGCCGCGGTGGCCGCGTTGCAAGCGCATCCACTCGGCGCCGGGGCCGCGGTGGTCGGTCGCGTCGCCGCGGATCCGCCCGGGCTGGTGCTGCTCAAGACCGGGTTCGGTGGCACCCGGATCATCGATCTGCTGGTCGGCGACCCGCTGCCGCGGATCTGCTGACCCCGTTCCAGGGAGGTTCGCTGAATAAGAGTGAACTGATCACCGAGCTCCTGGCCGATTGGCCGGAACACGGTGACATGGTCTACATCGAACGCCGGGGCAACAGCTACACGGTGCAACGCATTGGCGCCAGCGGGGCTTTTGCCGCGCCGGCACCGGATGCTGCGCTGCCCGACGCCTGGATCTACTACAGCGGCTGGGCGGCGCACCACCAGCACGACGCACCGGCGTTCTTCGAAGACCTGTTCGCCGAGATGGAGGCGGCGGCCGGGGGTCATGATCGTTGCCGCTGGTCGGCGGATGACCCTTGGCCGCACGCGCACTGAGTCACAGGCACTGAGTCGAGGTGCGATGGTTTACCGCATCCACACGTCCGACCGGGCGGCCTTCAAACGTTGCCGCCGGGAATGGGACCTGAGTTCACCCAACCGGCAGAACCTGGAACCCGAGCCGCGGCCGGGCCTGATCGATCTGAACCAGGCACTGCGTGCTGCTCTTGCCGTGTACTACTTCCCCGGGATGTGGGAGTGGGACAGAACCATCGTGCAGCCCCTGGTGCATCAGGCCCTGGAACGGGCGGTGCGCGGCCAGCTGGAGGTCGCGGCCGACGAAGTGGCCGATGAACAATCCCAGCAGGAGGCACTGACCCGGGGCCATGCGCTGCTCGACGCCTACGCGGCGTGGGCCCCGGCGGTAGACGACTTCACGCCGATTCGCGTCGAAACCGACTTCGAGGTGAACATCCCCGACCCGGCGGCGCCCGGCGCAAGTCTGCTGACGCCGGGCGGGGAGGAGATCCGGTACAGCGACCGGGTCGACCTGCTCGCCATCGACTCCGACAACGCCTATTGGGTGATCCAGCACCGGCTGGTCACCGACGGCTGGGCCGATCACGACGCCCTGCAGCTCGACGAGCAGACGATCGCGTGGTGTTGGGCGTGGCCGCTGTTCTACCTCGGGATGCGGATCTCGGGCACGGTCTACAACGAGATCCACGCCGACGCCGGCGGGCCAGGCATGAGCGAGCCGGGCCCGGCAGCCCCGCCGCGGGCGGGGCATCAGCAGGTGCATCACCGGCGGATGTATGCCCGCAGCGGCCCCGTCCAGGGTGAACGATTGCACGCCGAGGGCACCGACGAGTTTCGCCGCACCCGAATCCGGCGTGGCGACGCCGAACTGGCGGCGGCCGGCGCAGGCCTGGCCGCCGAGGTCAGCGCCGCAACCAGTACGGACCTCGAGATCTATCCCAGCCCGGAGCCAGGGATCTGTGCGCGCTGCTCCTACCGTCCCCCATGCCTGGTGCTGAACCAAGGCGATGACGCCACCGCCGAGTTGTCGAAGTCCTACCGGCAGCGCGCGCCCGAGTCGGTCCAGGAGGGGCGGCTCGGCGGTGTGACATGGTCGATGAACCGCGGTGCCGCACCGCCCCGATGGTGACAGCCCCCCATGACTACTGCTCTCGTGTGGATTTCAGGCGCGTCCGGAGGCATCGGAAAGGCGCTGGCCAAGACCGTTCCTTGGGACGACGCTCGGGTGTTCGGGATAGGCCGGGGGCGTCCAGAGGGCGCCATCGAGCACCTCGAGGCTGATCTGGCCGATCCGTCGGTGTGGCCCACGATCGGTGCATCGTTTCACCGGGAAATGGAAGACTTCGACGGCGAGCACGTCGCGTTCGTCCACGCCGCCGGCACCATCGACCCGACCGGCTACGCTGCCGAGGTCGATAGCGACGCCTACCTGCGCAACGTGCTCCTCAACTGCGCCTCCCCGCAGGTGCTCGGTCAGCTATTCCTCGCCGCCGCCCGCTCGCTCGGCGCACACCGCCACCTCGTCATGCTCACGTCGGGTGCTGCCAGGAGTGTCTACCCGGGATGGGCGTCGTATGGAGCCGGCAAGGCTGCGGTCGACCAGTGGGTGCGCAACGTCGGCGCCGAACAGGACGTGCGTGGGGGCGTGCAGGTCTTAGCGATCGCGCCGGGGACGGTCGACACCGCCATGCAGGAGAAACTGCGCCAGACGCGGGAAGTGGACTTCCCGAGTCGCCAGAAGTTCCTCGATCTCCATGAGCAGGGCAATCTCAGTGATCCTCTGCACGTGGCCGGCCAGATCTGGGCACTGATCGACCGGGGCACCGACAACGGGAGCGTCCTCGACCTCCGAAAGTGAGGATCACCGCGTTCTGGATGCAGAACGCGGTTTCCGAACAGTCGATTACAGCATTCTGGCTCCAGAACGCGGTAATCAGGCGGCGAGGAAGTCAGGCGGATCCGGTTGGTTGTGTCCGGCGCCGAACTCGGTATCGTGCCACCACCGGTGCATGCAGCCGGGGCACTGGAGGAACACCAGCCGCGTCTCGTTGGCCAAGAGGTACCGCCAGTGCAGATCGGAGGTGGTCCCGCCGGCACAGGCCGAACAGCCGTCGTGGCAGCAGCGGGGACAGGGCAGCCACGCGCGGCGGCCCAGGTCGGCGTCAGGGTCAAGCATCCAGCACACCCTCTTCGCAGAGCAGGTCGTAAACGAAGCGCTGCTCGGCGTTCAAACCCGAGTACAGCAGCGAATGCGCCTCGACTTCTGCGGCGAGTACGGTGGCAGGATCCCAGTCCGGCATAGCTTCCAGGACTGCGGTCATCCTGCGGATCTCATGTGCGGTGAGATCAAAGGTGAACGGCATCAGGTCAGCCGCGTTGCCCGGCTGCAGGCTGCTGGGAGTTGTGGCTGCCATGCCCATATATACCCCGAGGGCGGGTCCGGTCAGAAGTGGTTGTGAACAGGTTTACCTGCTGTTGTGACCAGGGCCACGATTGCCAAGATCTGCTGGTCACAGCCTCGAGTACGCAGCGATAGCGACCTGGCCAAGGCTGATACCACCGTCGTTGGGCGGTACCCGGGAGTGCGTGAGCACCCGGAAACCGGCCTGTTCCAGCCCAGCCACGGTGCGCTCGAGCAGCAGCACATTCTGGAACACCCCGCCGGACAGAGCCGCGACACCCACCCCGGTGGCCTCCTGCAGCATCAGACACACCCGGACGATCGCATCGGCGACGCCATGGTGGAACCGAGTGGCGATCACCTCCCGGGGCACCCCCGCTCGCAGGTCAGCCACCACGGCATGCACCAGATCCGCGCCGTGCAAGTGCAGCGCGGATCCCTCGGTCACCGCGGCCGGGTAGCTTCCCCTTTCGGTCAGGTCGGCCTGCTGCTCGAGCTCCACCGCGGCCTGGCCCTCGTAGTTGATCGAGTCACGGACCCCGAGGATCGCCGCGACGGCGTCGAACAGCCGTCCTGCGCTGGAGGTCAACGGCGCGTTCACACCGCGAGCGGCCATCGCCAGCACGGCATCCCACTGCTCAGCGTTGCGCCGTACGAGTTCCTCCGGCGCTTCCGAGCCCAGGTAGGCGGCGGCCATCCGCCAGGGTTGCCGGATGGCCGTGGCGCCGCCGGGCATCGGCACCGGAACCAGGTGCGCCAGCCGCTGGAACCCGGTCAGGTCGGCCAGCAGGAACTCGCCGCCCCACAAGGTGCCGTCACTGCCGTAGCCCAACCCGTCGAAGGCCACGCCCAGTACCGGGCCGGCGTCGCCGTTGTCGGCGAGGCAGGACGCGATGTGCGCGTGGTGGTGCTGCACCCCGACGAGCTCCACGTCAGCGCGATCCAGGGCATATTTGGTGGACAGGTATTCCGGGTGCAGGTCGTAGGCAACCACTTCCGGTACCACGTCGAAGAGCCGCCCGAAGTGCGTGATGCCCTCGGTGAACGAGCGCAGGGTCTCGTAGTTCTCCAGGTCGCCGATGTGGTGGGACACGAACGCGTGCCGTCCGCGAGCCAGGCAGAAGGTGTTCTTGAGTTCAGCACCACAGCCGAGAATCGGCCGGGGCACCGGTTGCGCCAGCATCAGCGGTTCGGGTGCGTAGCCGCGGGACCGGCGCACCGGGAGCTCGGCACCGCGGAACACCCGCACCACCGAATCGTCGGTGCGCATGTGGATCGCCCGGTCGTGGGTCAGGAAGGCGTCGGCGATCCCGGTCAGCCGGCGACCCGCGTCGTCGTCCTGGTAGGCGATCGGCTCGTCGGAGATGTTGCCGCTGGTCAGGACGATGGGAGCGGCGGTGGCGCGCAGCAGCAGGTGATGCAGCGGGGTGTAGGGCAGCATCAGGCCGAGCGAGCGGTTGCCGGGCGCGACTGCCGGGGCGACGGGAGCCTCCGGGCGGCGAGGTAGCAGCACAACAGGCCGCCGCCGGCTCGCCAGCACCCGCTCCCCCACCGAGTCGATCATGCACAGCTCGTGGGCGGCGTCCAGATCGGCCACCATCACCGCGAACGGCTTGTCCTCGCGGTGCTTGCGCGCGCGCAGCATGGCGGTCGCGTCGGCATCAGCGGCCAGTGTCGCGACGTGGTATCCACCGAGCCCCTTGACCGCCAGCACCGCCCCGCCGGTCAGCAACGCCGCAGCCTCGGCCAGCGGGTCGCCGGGCAGCTCGGTGCCGTCGACGCCGAGCAGCCGCAGCCGGGGTCCGCAGGCGGGGCAACACACCGGCTGAGCGTGGAACCGCCGGTCGGCGGGATCGTGGTATTCGGCGGCGCAGGCGTCACACATCGTGAACGGCGCCATCGTGGTGAACGGACGGTCGTAGGGCACGTCACGCACGATGGTGAACCTGGGACCGCAGTTGGTGCAGTTGATGAACGGGTAGTCGAAGCGGCGGTCGGTGGGATCGGCCAGCTCGCGCAGGCAGTCCGCGCAGGTTGCGCTGTCCGCCGAGACCAGGGTGTCGCGCCGGCCGGTGGCGTTGCTGGCCACGATGTGGAAACCCTGCTCCCCCGTCGGAGCCAGCGGGCTGGTCCGCACCTGCTCGACGACGGCAAGCGGCGGAGCCTGCGCCGGCAGCATGGCGAGGAACTCGCTGACCGCCTGCTCGGCCCCCTCCACCTCCACGAAAACCCCCGCGGTGTCGTTGCCGACCCGGCCTGACAGACCCAGACGGCCCGCCAGGCCGTGCACATAGGGCCGGAACCCCACGCCCTGCACGACACCCTCGACCCGCACCTCAACTCGGATAGATTGCTGCACCGGAGGATTCTCCCGCCCTTGACAAGATCCCAGCATGGCACTGCACTGGTTGTTCAAGCAGAGGAGGGCTCGTGCACGAAATGGCGATCACCCAGAGCGTGGTCCACACGGTCTGCACACGAATGGGTGATGCGCCGGTACGACGGGTCTGCCTGGAGATCGGCACGCTCTCTGGTGTGGTGGCCGATTCAGTCCGGTTCTGCTTCGACCTCGTGACCATGGGCACCACGCTGGAGGGGGCATCGCTGGAGATTGTCCAACCCTCCGGGAAGGCCCGCTGCCGCGACTGCGGCGTAGAGTTCGCGATGAATGACCTGCTGATGCTCTGTGCGTGCGGCAGCGCGAATCGAGAACTCCTCGCCGGGGAGGAACTACGAATCCGGGAAGTTGAGGTGCTGGCCTGATGTGCGCGACCTGTGGCTGCTCTGGGGACACCATTCTCGTGCCTGAGCACGATCATGGACATGAGCACGAGCATGGGCACGAACACGGCCATGGGCATGGACACGAGGAGCCGCACACCCGCACCGTCACTCTCGAACAGGCCGTACTGGCCCGCAATGACGCGCTCGCCGAGCTCAACCGCGAGTGGTTCGCGCAGCACGGCATCCTGGCGGTGAACCTGATGAGTTCACCCGGGGCGGGTAAGACCACGCTGCTTGAGCGCACCATCCGGGAACTGGGCGCCGAACTGCGGGTGTCGGTCGTTGAGGGTGATCAGGAGACGGTGCTTGACGCGGACCGGATCCGGGCCACCGGTGCCCCAGCAGTGCAGATCAACACCGGGTCGGGCTGCCACCTCGACGCCCAGATGCTGGCCGGCGGCCTGCGGACGTTGGAACCGCCGGACAAGTCGGTGGTGCTGATCGAGAACGTCGGCAACCTGGTGTGCCCGGCCTTGTTCGATCTCGGGGAGCAGGCGCGGGTCGTCATCACCTCGGTGACCGAGGGCGCGGAGAAGCCGCGGAAGTATCCACAGATGTTCCGCGCGGCGGATCTGGTGTTGCTCAACAAGATCGATCTGCTGCCGTACGTCGATTTCGACGTCGCCACCTTCCTGGAGGGAGCGCGCCGGGCGAACCCGGGTGTGGAGGTGCTGCAGCTGTCGGCCACCACCGGCGACGGTATCGGCGACTGGTACGGCTGGCTGCGTGCGCGCCTCCCGTAATCGGGCTCAGTACGGCCGCTTGGGCATGATCACCCAGAGCACCAGGTAGATCACGAACTGCGGACCGGGCAACAGGCAGGACAGCACGAACGCCAACCGCACCATGTTGGCGCTCCAGCCGAACCGCTCAGCAATCCCAGCACACACCCCTGCGATGACCGCGCCTTCGCGGGGCCGGGTTAGTGACATCGAATCCTCCTCTTGCCTGCCCTTCCCCACTCTGCCCTCCGGACGCTGCCACCGCATCCGGGTGTCCCCCGGATCGAATCCGGAGCCACCCGGACAACGGCCTCGGGGTGGAGCGCACGTCGCGCGCAATCAGCCCACGGTGGCGGCGCGGCCGGCGATCGCCGCGCCGAGTACGCCGAGACCGGCCAGCACCGCAAGCAGCACCGGCAGCGCGACCGCCGCCGAGCCCAGCAGCGCCAGCAGCGCCCCGCCGGCCCCGATCAGGGTCGCCGTGGTGAGCTGGTCGGACATCTGCGCCGCCGACGAATGAAATCCCACCGCACCGGCGTCGGACTGCTGCAGCAGCAGGAACGACACCGACGAGAAGCCCAGCCCCATCCCGACCCCGGCGACGCCCCACAGCGGCAGGGCCAACCATGGCGTACCCCAGGACGGCGCGACCAGCAGCAGCCCACCCGCGCCCGCCGCAAGCAGGCTGAACCCGATCCGCAGCAGCCGGGGGCGGGACAGGTCCGGGTGGCGGCCCTGCCATCCGGAAGCCGCCGACCAGCCCAGCGAGCCGACCACCAGCGGGATCCCAGCGGCGGCCAGCGACCAGCGATGGGTGCTGGTCAAGATCAGCGGCAAGTAGGAGTTGGCGCTGAAGAACACCCCGGCGAGCAGCCCTCGGGCAGCCACCAACGTCGGTATTCCACGGCACGCCCGGAACACCCCGGCCGGCAGCAACCGGCGCATCGACGGCACCAGCAACACCAGCGCCCCGACGGCCACCGCCGCGGCGGTATAGCTCGGACGCTGGGAGGCCCAACTCAGTGCGGAGACCCCGACCGCTGCGCCGAGCGCCGCGAACACCAGTCCGCGCCGGCGGTGGGTGCTGCGGCCGGGGTCCGGCTGTTCGAGCCAGCGCACCGAGGGCACCACCAGCCCGACCGCGAGCACCACCACCGGCACCAGGCCGAGGAACACCCAATGCCAGGACAGCCGTTCGGTCACCACCCCGGCGACGGGCGGTCCGATCAGCGAGGGCAGCACCCACGCCGCGGACATCAGCCCGAAGACGGCGGGACGAGCCCGCTCGGGGTAGACCACCGCGATGAGCACGTAGACCGCCACTGTCAGGCAGCCGGCGCCCAGACCCTGCAGCACCCGCCCCACCAGTAGCTGTGGCATGCCGGCCGCGGCGCCCGCGACCAGCAGGCCCGCCCCGAACAGCACCGGGGCCGCGACCAGCGGGATCCTCGGCCCGGCCAGGTCGCACCACCGCCCGCCGAGCACGGTGCCGATCACCCCGGCCGCCATGAACGCCACGAACGGCCAGGCGTACAGCGGCAGCGCGCCGAGGTCGGCTACCAAAGCCGGCATCGCGGTACCCACACCCATCGCCTCGAACGCCACCATGCTGATCAGCAGAAGCACGCCGACCGTGGTCTTACGGCGTCTCGGACCGAACAGCTCCGAGCGAACCGGAGCCACGGATCCAGCGTCAGGCGCAGCGCTCATACCACCAGCCTGCAACCTCGACCCAAGTGCAGGTCAATGTCTCTACTGCCCAAAGCTGTACCGCAGATTCGCGTTGATCAGCTGGTTGGAGCCGCGTGCGCAGGTGCCCGAGCAGGGACGGCCCCGGAGTGGACTCAGCTACCAGGAGAGTCCACGCAATCCGTGCCAGGGTCTGCTCAGCTTGAACGGCCACCTCCGGATGCGTCGACGGGGGGATCCCGTCAACGCGGGCCTGCGTGCGATCCTCAACCGTGGTCACCGCCCATTGTCGCGGGCATCCCTGACAGTTTCGGGCCCGCGAGACGACCCACCGGAAACAAAGCCAGAAATGCGACGAACAGTCACCGCGCGGCGAGGAACGGCAGCGCACGATCTAGGGTTGATGACAAACCCGAAGATCCGCGGGACGTGCGGCGAGCCCAAGTACACGTCCAGCGTTGTGGTCGCCACGATCGCGGCGGCCACAACGCCCGGGCTGGATCCTCCGCCTGCTGGCCGGCATCCTCGCGCTGGTCACCGCGTCCCCGCACCCCTCGGAACGAGAGCCGGTGACCTTGTCAGGCGACCGCAGGCGCGGCGGGCTATGCCAGGTAAGGCTTGAGGAGGATGCCCAGCTGCAGGGTCAGCATCCGCATCCATGCCTGACCCATCGCCGCTACCGCTGCCGGCTCAGGAGTCATCCCGAAGACATACTCACCGTCGGCCCCCGGGGCGATGGTGTTCAACGCCGTCATGACTCTCATCTCGACCCACCCCATGAGGGCAATGGTCAGATCAGCCGGGATGATGACGTGGGGGTGCGTCCCACCGCCCTTGACATGGGCATCGGCCACCCTGGACATGTAGGCGTGGAAATCGCCATCCATCGGCTTCGTGGTGCTCCTCGACCACCACGTCTTGAGTGTCATCTTACGCTGCGTGAGATGCGAGGCGTCCTGGAAGTATCCAGCCGATTCTGGGCGGGACAGCAGGTAATCATAAGCAAGGGTGATCACGCCACCGGCCGCTGGTTCCAGTAGCGGGCCGGTCTTGCGGAGAGTCAACGTCTCCTTGGGGCCAAACCCCGCGAACTCCGCGTAGGGATGAAACTCGGCGGCTTCGTGACGGCCAAGGGGGCCGTCCGGTTGAGCCAGGTGGGGCTCAAGGATAATCCCCAGCTGCAGCATGAACTGGTTCATCCATGCTCCCCCGGCCGCCGAGACATTGGCGACGTCGCAGGTCTCCCCTAAGACCTTGAGGATCTGTCCCTGGATCCACGCAGTAAGAGCGAGGATCAGCTGGGGTGGCAGCGGCACCTGCACGCCCGGAAAGGTCACCCCCTTGCCCTCGACTTGGCTGGCCTCCCGGAGGAAGGCTGACAGCTCACCGTCGAACGGCCCGGACATCGTTCTTTCCAGCCACTCCTTCATCAGTAGCGGGTTGACCGAACGGTCCGATCCGCTCATCAGCGGGGCAGATTCCGGGCGCGCCATAAGGTACCCGGATGCTGCCTCTGCGATATCATCGGTGAAACCCGAAATTGCCTTACCGGTCTCTTGAACGGCCACCGCTTCGTACGCTCCAAACCCGGCGAATTCGGCGAGCGGAGCGAATCCCGGTGTCACCAGAAGGTCGTACTCGAGAGCTTCTGCAGTCTCATTGCTGATCGTCATGACCTGTTCCCATCTCTGCGTTGCCGCGGCTGCGGCGGACTGATGGCGCCGGTCGCGATTGGAGGTCGACCGCACGGCTCTCGTCACTGAGATGGCGCTTTCCTGGGTGACCGCGCGCCAAGGCAAGCCCCCTCGATCACCTTCTCCAGACTAACGATCCAGTCGTTACGTCGCAGCTTCTTTCATGTGACCAATCGCCATGACTGGTTAATATCCCGTTGCGCGCTTATGAATCAGGTAACATCCGGCGACAGACGGTGGTGGTCGCCACAGCGGACCGCCACGCGCGTCGTCATGCCGGTAATGCCGCGAGCTCGCGCGGTCGGTGGTTGAGCCGGGTAGCGCCGTTTTGGGTAACCACCACGATATCCTCGATACGGGCACCCCAGCGGCCGGGCAGGTAGATGCCCGGCTCAATGCTGAACGCCATCCCCGGTTCGAGCACCAGGTCGTTGCCGGTCACGATGTAGGGCTCCTCGTGCACCTCGAGGCCGATACCGTGCCCGGTCCGATGGATGAACCGCTCGCCGAAACCCGCGTCAGTGATCGGGACCCGGGCGGCGTCGTCGACCTGCTCCGCCGTCATTCCGGGCCTCACCGCAGCTACCGCAGCGTCCTGCGCGGCCTGCAGCACCGCGTAGGTCACGGCGACGTCGGCGTCGGCCGGCTCACCCAGGCTGTAGGTGCGGGTGCAATCGGAGAAGTAACCCTCCGGGGTCGGCCCGCCGATATCGACCACCACCACATCCCCGGGCTGCACCACCCGGTCGGACACGTCGTGGTGGGGGCTTGCGCCGTGCGGACCGGAACCGACGATGACGAACGCCGCCGCGGTGTGCCCCTCCGCGACGATCCCGGCGGCCACATCGGCACCGACCTGCGCCTCAGTGCGCCCGACCCGCAGCCACTCCCCCATCCGGGCGTGCACCCGGTCGATGGCCTGGCCCGCGGCGGCCAGCGCGGCGATCTCGGCGGCGTCCTTGCGCATCCGCAATTGCCGCAGCACCGTCGACGCCAGCTCCTGCTCGCAGGCCGGCAGCGCGGCCCGCAGCCGCAGCACGTGCGCCGCAGGCATCGAGTCCCCCACCGCGGCGCGCGACGGTGACCGGCCGGGGCGCCGCAACAGGTCGGCTACCAGGGTGTAGGGGTCTTCACCGTCAGGCCACTCGGCGATCTCCAGGCCGAGCCGGGGCACCGGGGTGACGTCCAGACCGGGCCGTTCCAGCGCCGGGACCACCAGCACGGGGTCACCGTCAGCGGGCAACACCAGGCAGGTCAGCCGCTCATGGGTCTCGCCGACCACCCCCAGCAGGTACCGCAGGTCCGAACTCGGGGTGACCAGCAGCGCGTCCAGGCCAGCGACCTGGGTGGCGTGGCGCGCCCGGTCCAGCCGGGAGATGAGTGTGTCGAGCAGGTCGGGCATACCCGAAGCTTAGGACCGGTCCGGACCGGGAGCTGGCAGGCTCTGCGCTCATGAGTGCACCCCTGCTGCTGCTCGATGCCGCGAGCATGTACTTCCGGGCCTACTACGGGGTCCCGGAGTCGATCACCGCTCCGGACGGCACCCCGGTAAACGCGGTGCGGGGATTCACCGACATGGTCGCCCGGCTGATCGAGCTGCGGCGCCCGTCCCGGCTGGTCGCCTGCCTGGACCTGGACTGGCGGCCGGCCTTCCGGGTCGCCGCGATCCCCTCCTACAAGGCGCACCGGGTCGCCCAGGAGACCGGACCAGGAGTCACCGACGTCGAGGAGGTGCCCGACACCCTGAACCCGCAAGTCCCGTTGATCCTCGAGCTGCTGGCCGCGGCTGGCTTGGCCACCGCGGGCGCGCAGGGCTACGAGGCCGATGATGTGATCGGCGCGCTGGCCGCGGCGCAGCGCCGCGACCCGGTGGAGGTGGTCAGCGGTGACCGGGACCTGTTCCAGGTGGTGCGTACCGAGCCCACGCCGGTGCGGGTGGTCTACATCGGGCGGGGGCTGGCCAAGGCGGAGGTGATCGGCCCCGCCGAGCTCGCGAGCCGCTACGGGCTGCCCGAAACCGGCGCCGGCCCGGCCTATGCGGACCTGGCCGCGCTGCGCGGCGACCCCTCCGACGGGCTGCCCGGGGTGCCCGGCATCGGCGAGAAGACCGCGGCCACCCTGATCAGCCGGTTCGGCTCGGTGGAAGGTCTGCTCGCTGCGCTCGACGATCCACAATCGGCGATCGCCCCGGGGCTGCGGGTCAAGCTGCGCGTCGCCCGGGATTACCTGGAGGTGGCCCCCACTGTGGTGCGGGTAGCCACCGACGCCCCGGTGCGGCAGGACCGCGACGACACGCTGCCCTCGGCACCGGCTGACCCCGCCGCGCTGGCGTCGCTGCAACGCGAGTGGGGCCTGGGCACCGCGGTGGACCGTCTCGTGGCGGCACTTCAGGGCCGGGGCTGACGCGCGTCCTCGGCGAGGAGATCGCTGGCCTTCTCCCCGATCATCATCGTGGTGATATTCGGATTGACGGCGGGCAGGAAGGGCATGATCGAGCCGTCGGCGACCCTCAGCCCGGTCACTCCCTTGACCCGCAGCCGCGGGTCGACCACGGCCAGCGGGTCGTCCGCGGCACCCATACTGGCCGTGCCCGCGAGATGGTAGACGGTGTTGTGGGTCTTGCGGACGTAGTCGATGAGCGCATCATCGGTGACCGCGTCCGGGCCGGGCGCCAGTTCGCGTTCGATCCAGCCCAGCAATGCCGGCTGCGCCGCGATCCGGCGGGCGAGCTTGATCCCGGCGAGCATCACTGAGATGTCGTGGCCGTCGGGGTCGGTGAAGTAGCGCGGGTCCACCGCGGCGCGGTCCCGGAAGTCACGCGTCCGGAGCCGGACCGTCCCACGGGATCGGCCACGGGTGACGTTAGGCGTCAGGCAGAAGCCGTTCGACGTGGTCGGATAGCCCCAGCGCAAGGTGTTCAGGTCGAAGGGCACCGAGCCGTAGTGCATCATCAGGTCAGGCCGGTCCAGGCCCGGTTCGGTCCGGGTGAACAGGCCGATCTCCCACCACTGCGTGGAGTGGCTGACCATCGGCCGCGAGGCCTCCCACATCACCAGGCCCTCGACGTGGTCGTCCAGGTTGCACCCGACGCCGGGGCTGTCCACCAGCACGTCGATGCCGACGTCACGCAGGTGCTGGGTTGGTCCGATGCCGGACAGCATGAGCAGCTTGGGGGTATCGATCGCCCCAGCGCAGAGGACCACCTCATGCCGGGCCTGCACGGTGCCGTACTGCAAGCTCGCCGAGTCGAGGTAGGCCACCCCGGTCGCCCGGTGATCGGTGTCGAAGAGCACCTGCTTGACCCAGGCGCCGGTGCGGACGGCGAGGTTGCGCCGCCGGCCCATGATCGGGTGCAGGTACGCGCGTGAGGAGGACATGCGGATGTTGCCGTCGTCGGCGTTGATCTGGAAGAAGCCGGCGCCCTCGGTGATCGTGATGCCCTCGTTGAAGCGCACGGTGGGGAGGCCGACCTGGGCCGCGGCCTGCAGCACGGCGACACCGCACGGGTCATGCGGCGGGATCTGCCGCAGCGTCACCGGGCCCGAGCGGCCGTGGTGGTCACCCGGGCCGTCGTTACTCTCCAGCCGCTCGATCAGCGGCCAGCACTCCTCGGCGCTCCAGCCCTCGCACCCCATCGCGGCCCACTCGTCGAGATCCTCGCGAGGGGGCCAGAAGGCGATACAGGAGTTGTGCGACGAGCAGCCGCCGAGGACCTTGCCCCGGGAGTGCCGCAGGAAGCTGTTGCCCTTTTGTTGCGGCTCGATCGGGTAGTCCCAGTCGTAACCCGAACCAGGCAGGTGCACCCACTGCTCCAGCCGCAGGATTTTCCGGTCGTCGACGTCGGGTGGACCCGCCTCGACCAGGCAGACCGTGACCGACGGATCCTCCGACAGCCGGGCCGCAAGGACACACCCCGCCGAGCCACCGCCAACGACGACGTAGTCGTACTCTTCGATCCCCTTCATACCTCGATCCTCGCGGACGCCCGCCAGAAGCACAGCTATGGCCTTCAATAGCAGTCTTGCTATCATCCGGCCGAGGGATCGGATGGAGAAGGGCGCACGTGGATGGCTGTGGTGGACGAGAGGGGCGGGTTGGCTCAGAAACCCGAGCCAGCGGGTGAGGCCGAGGTGATCAATGTTCGTCACCTGCGGATGCGGTACGGATCGGTGGACGTGCTCGAGGGGATCGATTTCACCGCGACCCGCGGCGAGGTCCTCGTGCTGCTCGGACCCAACGGAGCCGGGAAGACCACCACCATCGAGATCCTGGAAGGCTTCCGGATGCGCTCAGGAGGGGACGTCAGGGTGCTGGGGATGGACCCGGCCCGGGCCGGGGAGCGTTGGCGGGCCGATGTCGGGATCGTGCTGCAGTCCTGGCGCGACCACGGCAAGTGGAAGATCCGCGAACTGCTGCATCACCTGGGCCGCTACTACGCACCGTTTTCGACCCCGCAGCGCCCACGCCCCCGCGACGTGGACGAGCTGATCGAGACGGTCGGCCTCGGTGACCGCGCGTCAGCGAAGATCGCCAGCCTGTCCGGCGGCGAACGCCGGCGGCTGGACGTCGCGATCGGCATCATCGGCCGCCCACAGGTGCTGTTCCTCGATGAACCCACCGCGGGGCTCGACCCGGTGGCGCGGCGCGGGTTCCATGATCTGGTGCACCGGCTGTCCGACCTGGAGGACACCACGATCCTGCTGACGACGCACGATCTCGACGAGGCCGAGAAGCTGGCCGACCGCATCTTGATCCTCGACCGCGGGCAGATTGTCGCAGACGGCAGCGCCGAGGCGCTCTCCCGCCGGGTGTCCGGCCGGGCCGAGGTGCGCTGGAGTCGCGGCGGCGAGCACTTCGTGCACGCCACGTCCGATGCCACCGGGTTCGTCCGCGAGCTGTTCGCCCAGCACGGCGAAGAGATCGCCGACTTGGAGGTGCGCCGCGCCTCGCTGGAGGACACCTACATGGCGATGATCTACCGCCAGGAGTCGGGCGACCTGCCGGCGGCTGCCGTCACGTTCGAGGAGGTGGCCCGATGAACCCGATCCTGTCCGCGGTCGGCATCGGCCTGGGCCGCGGCTGGACCGAATTCCGGCACTCCCTGACCCGAGCGGACGAGCACGTGTACAACGTGCTGACCGCTGGGGTCATCCTGATTGTCTTATACTTCCAGCGCGACAACACGGTCGCCGGGACGTCGCTGCCGCTGGCGACGCTGGTGCTGCCGGGCGTGGTCGGCATGCTGGTCGCCTACAACACCGCCCTCGGCGGAGCGTTCGTGGTCGCCTTCGAACGCGAGGACGGGACGCTGCTGCGGGCCAAGGCCGCGCCGTTCGGTGTGGTCGGGTACCTCACCGGCCAGGTGGTGCGACTCCCCCTGACCACAGTCCTGAGCCTGTTGTGGGTGCTAGTCCCCGGGCTGTTCCTCTTCGACGGGCTGACCGGCGCGGGGATCGGTGGATGGGTGACGTTTCTGTGGGTGCTCGCCCTGGGGCTGCTGGCCACCCTGCCGATGGGGATGGTCCTCGGCTCGCTCGCCAGCAATCCCCGTACTGTCGCGCAGTGGGTCGGCCTGGTCAGCGCAGGCCTGATCGCGATCTCCGGGATCTTCTACCCGATCTCCGCCTTGCCGGACTGGCTGCATCCGATCGCCCAGGTGTTCCCGTTCTACTGGCTGGGGTTGGGTATGCGCTCGGCGTTGCTGCCCGACGCCGCAGCGGCGGTGGAGCTCTCCGGATCCTGGCAACATCTGGAGACGGTCGGCGTGCTCGGCGTGTGGGCAGTGGCCGGCCTCGTCCTCGCGCCCATAGTGCTGCGCCGGATGGCTCGCCGCGAGTCCGGAGCCAGTGTCGAGGCGGGCCGGCTCAAGGCCGCCCAAAGGATCGGCTGAGGGGGATCGGCGCAGCGATGAGCGAGATCGTGCACAACCGCATCGCCATGCTGCGAGCCGAACGGGGAATCTCGCGGCGCCAGCTCGCCGAGGCACTCGGGGTCCACTACCAGACCGTCGGCTACCTGGAGCGGGGCGAGTACAGCCCCAGCTTGTACCTGGCGCTGCGGATCGCGGAGTACTTCGAGGTGTCAGTGGAGATCATCTTCTCCACCACCCCGTTCCCCCGCATCGGAAGCGTCGAGCGTTCGGCGTGACCGGCACGCAGCCCTTTCAGCGGGCTGAGCGGGGCTATTGTGACGCCGATAACCACGCTCAGCCCGCTGAATACCTCGTCTACACCGTCGATTGACTCGGCGGGTTTTGCGGGTCGGGGGTGGGATCCGGGGTTGGGGTGGGGTCTGGGGTTGGGGTGGGGTCCGGGGTTGGGGTTGGGGTTGGGGTGGGGTCTGGGTCTGGGGTCGGGTCGGGCTCCGGGGTCGGGGTGGGGTCTGGAGTTGGGCTGGGCTCTGGGCTCGGTTTCGAAACCGGATCCGTCGGTGCCGGGGAGGCACCCTGCCCGTCCTGAGCACCCGAGGTGACGACTGCGGGCTGGCCGCCGGAGGTCACCGCTCGTGGTGTGGAAGCCTTGGTCTGGGCCACGTTGGTCGCTTTCTTCCCGTTGCCCCCGACGTCGGATGACCCGGCATCGTCCGTCACGGCGAGGCCACCGGAGTCGCCGGCCGCGACCGCGTCACCCGGTGGCGCGACACTGGCCGGTGCGGCGTCGCTCGGACCGCCGGTGACAGAGCGCAGGCCATCCCCTGGCGCTGCGACGGCAAGCGCGATCAGGAGCACGCCGGAGAGCACTCCGGCCCCGACGACGTGGCGCACGCGTCCGGTCAGGATCCTTCGTCGCCGGGACGCATCATCCTCGGTGGGCTCCTGGTCCTCGAGGGATCTGCGCTGGGTAGGAACCATCGGTGGCCGGTCGGGCGCGTGGCTGGGCTGGGACTCACGGCTCGTGAAGGACTCGGGGTCGATAACCGGTACTGCGATGGTCACGGTGGCCGTGGGAGCCGGTTGGGCCGGTGGAGCCACCGACAGGGCAGCGCCCAGCGCGATCGTGGTCTTGGGGTCGGCGTCCACCACGACCGGGCAGCCCAGCGCAGCGGACACCAGCTGGGACACCAGCGGGATCCGGGAGGATCCACCGACCAGCAGCACCGCCCCGAGATCCTCGGTACTCAGGTCGGCCGAGCGGATTGCCCGGGACAGCGAGTCGACGGTGTCATCGAGGGCCGGACGGATCATCTCCTCGAACTCGCTACGCACCAAACGGACGGGGGCGCTGGCCCCCGGTAGCAGCACGGGGATGGACACCTCGGTGTCCGAGGAGAGTGCCTCCTTGGCCTCGATGCATTCCCGGCGCAACCGCGCCAGCCCGCTGAGCACGTTGGGGTCCTCGACGTCGAGCGCGTCCCACTGTGTTGGATTCGAGTGGGCTGTGTGCGCCTGCACATGGGTGAATACGGCCTCGTCGAAGTCCGCGCCGCCGAGCTGCTCGAGACCGTCGGCCGAGCCCAGCAGGGCGAAGCAACTCGCGCTGGTCTTGCGCACCACGGCCGCATCGAAGGTCCCGCCACCCAGGTCGTACACCGCGATCGTGGTACCCGCCTCGACTCGCTCCTGCGCGGCGTAACTGACCGCCGCGGCCTCGGGCTCCGCCAGGAAGGTCAGATCGTCCAGGCCGACCGCACTCAGCGCGCGAGACAACAGATCCTTCTTGTACGGACCCCAACCGGCCGGGTGGGTGATCGCGATCCGATCCGGGGCCCCGCCCTCACGCTCGGTGACCCGATCAACAACCCAGCGGACCATCATCGCCGCCAAGTCGTGTGCGGCGTAGGGCTGTCCACCCACGAGCAGCGGCGTGTCATCACCGATCCGGCGCTTGAACTCCCGGACCACGCGGTCGGGGTCGGTCAGGGCGCGCCGCTCGGCGGCCTCACCGACGACCACGGAGCCATCCGCGCCCAGGAAGAGCACCGAGGGCACGGACTGCATCCGGCTACCCAGAGCAACGGCTTCGGCCTTGTCCTGCTCTTCCGCCCGCCAGATTGCGGCCGCCGTGAAGCTCGTCCCGACATCGACACCCAGTGCGTACCTCACCAGACCACGACCCTTCGATCACGGCTAAGGTCCCCACCGAATAGTGGTGCCGTGGCTGCTACATCGCTCCGTAGCAGCCGACTGTTAACTCCGATCATGACCAGAAAGTCCCATTTGCCCAATGATCACGCTAAGTGACGGCTATCGAGCTGGGTGTGGCCGCCGCGAGTCCTGGTCGCGACATTCCGCAACGTAACGCGACGCGGCCCGGTACCGATGACGCGTTGGTAGTACGTACGAGAGCAATCTCTCCGAGAGGCCAGAATGGGTCGTCCGCACTCCAGGCTCAGCGACGGGGCACCGCCAGATCTCGCGATCCCGTCAGCAGCCTGGATCTTTCGCCAGATCGCCGCCTCTCCTTCGGCCCCCCTCACCGCCGCGATAGTCGGTCCGGGAGGTACCGGGAAGTCGACGCTGCTCGACGCGCTGGCCCGCGAGTACCAGAAGGCTGGTGCCACGGTAGTGCGCGCCAGCTCCGCTGCTGGCCTGCGGCTCGACACGCTCGACCCGAACGGACCCGTTCTGGTCGACGACGCGCACCGGCTGGACCAGGCGGTACTCGAAGGGCTGCGCACATTCGCCGAGACAGAGACCGCCCGGCTGGTCGTCGCCTACCGGCCATGGCCGCGGTCTCGTGAGCTCTCGGCGCTTGGTGTGAGCCTGGCTCGCCGCCGATCGCCAGTGGTTGTGGGACACCTGGCTCGCGCGGCCGTAGGGGCCCGGATCGCGGGGCGGGTCGGATGCGCTCCCCCTGACCCGCTGATCGACCTGGTACTCGAGCAGACCGGCGGGCTGGGTTCGCTCGTCGATCTCGTCACCCAGGCACTCCAGGACACCGGCCGGTTCGATCCCCGGCGCCCCGAACAGTTCCGGCGCCCTGACCGGGTCAACGTCTCCGCGGGCTTGGCCGAACGGCTCCGCTACCAGCTGGAGGCACTCGATCCTGAGATCTACCAGCTGCTGCAGGCGATGGCCGTCGGTGCGGCTCTGGACGCCGAGTTACTGGGCCCGTTGCTCGACGCCGATCCGACCGCCCTGACCGACACGGTGGAAGCGGCGCTGGCAACCGGTCTGATCACCGGCGGAGGAGAGCTGATCCCCTTCATCCGCAACATCGTGCTGCGCTTGATGCCGATGCTGCGAAGCCGGGAGATGCAGCGGCGGCTGGCCACCATCCAGCTCGACCGGGGTGGGTCCGTGCTCGCTGCCGGCCGGCAGCTGCTGGGCACCGGCGCAAGCGGAACCCGGGTGGCTGCCGTCCTGGAGCAGGCCGGCGACGAGGCACTGCGGCAGTCCCCCGCGCTGGCCGCCGAGCTCTACGCAGGAACCATCGACGCTGGGGCCTCGCCGAAAGCACTGGCGGCCCGGCGCGCCCAGGCGGCCGCGCTTGCCGGCGATCTCGATCAGGCGCTGAGGCTGGCCGACGAGGTCGTTTCGGATCCGTCCGCTCCGGATCGGGAGCGGGCGGTCGCGGTGGTCGCCGCAGTCCTCGCACATCGCGGGCTACCGGCGCACAGTGCACAGCTGTACTGCAGCCTGCCTGCCGATGCGGCGGGGGGTGCCGCGCTTGCGGTACCCGCCCTGATCGGAACCGGAGCACTGGCGCAAGCCCGTGCGGTGCTCGACGCAGCGGATGCCGGCACTGCCCGGGGCGCCACCCTGATGGCCGGCGCGGAGCTCCTGATGGCACGCGGGATGCTCACCACCGTCACCGGGACATCCACTGCCGCGCTCTCGCAGCTGGCCAGGGCTACGGTGCTGCTGGAGCCGGCAGGCGAGACCGTGCTGCTGCCCGACACGCCAGCGGCGCTGACCGCTGTGGTCGCACTGCAATGCGGTGAGCTGACGACCGCCGACTCCACGTTGCGGCGCGCCGTCGCCGCCAAGCTCGGCGGCCGTCCAGCGCATCCCCGGCACCTGCTGCTGCACGGGTGGATGGCGATGGTCCGCGGCAAGCTGGACGTCGCGCACCGCACGCTGGACCGGGCTGCTCGGCAGAACAGCCAGCTCGAACCGCGCGACGAGGTGGTCGCTGCTGCCCTGGCGGTGGGCCTGGCTCGGCGAGACGGCGATTCGGCCGCGCTGGGTTCGGCGTGGCGACGGGCTCGCGGCGCCCTCGTCCGGTACCCGATCGATCTCTACACGCTGCAGCCGCTGGGCGAGCTGGCCGTCGCCGCCGCGCGGTCCAGCGAGCTGGAGTCGGTCGCGCCGCACCTCAAGGAGGCCGAGAACCTGCTCGACAAGCTGGGCAACCCAGCGCTGTGGGCAGTGCCGCTGTACTGGTACGAGTTACAGACCGCCATCGTCGTCCAGCAACTCTCAGAAACCCAGCAGCTCACGGAAGCCCAACTCTCGGAAGCCCAACTCTCGGAAGCGCAGCGGCACGCGGCCAAACTGACCGACGCCGCATCGAGCAGTCCCTACGCCGCTGTACTGGCGGCGGCTGCGAACAGCTGGCTGCAGGTGCTGTCCGGTGAGATCGATCCGGAGGCGGTGCAGGCTGCCGCACGGCGCCTGCACGGCGTCGGCCTGGCGTGGGACGCTGCCCAGCTCGCCAGTCAGGCTGCGACGCGGACCACCGATCGCCGCGTGATGGCGACGTTGCTCACCTGCGCCCGCGCCCTGTACAGCAGCCTGCCCAGTGGCTCGGACAGCTCCTCCGGGTCGGCAGAGGAGTTGGACTCTGAGACCTGCTCGCAGGGTCGAAGCATGAGCGCAGCACCTGCCCAAACCAACGCCCCGTATCTGGTGACTGGCGCAGCAGCCGGCCGTGGACCGGTGGCGGCTCGATCGATCCTGAGTGAGCGGGAACTCGAGGTAGGCCAGCTCATCCTCGCCGGTCTGACCCACAAGCAGATCGGGGAGCGATTGTTCATCTCGGCCAAGACCGTCGAGCATCACATGGCGAGAATCCGTCAGCGGCTCGGCGTCGGCAGCCGCAAGGAACTGTTCGACCAGCTGCGGTCACTGATCGAGACCTCATAAATGGCGTTCTCCTCTTACCGGGCTGAGGTCAAGCCACGGGTGTCGGAGGAGCGCTTGCCAGGCGAGGTGCCAGGGGAACAGGTGAACGTAGTTGTCACCGGTGCCCAGCTTCCACGAGGAGACCGAGTGGCAGTGTGTCGGAGATGCCGGCCGCCCACTTGGATAGCGAGTTGCAGGTGATCGGCGCGACCACCATGGCGTCGGCGGGGGGAAGCACGTCAGGAGCGTCGGGGTGCTTGTATCGGTGGCGCACGGTGTGGCCGATCTTGGCGGCGAGGATGCCGGCATCGATGAACTGGTAGCCGTTAGGACTGGCGATCACGCACACGTCCCACCCATCGCCTTGCGCAGAGGACTGGCTGGCCGTGGTCGTTCATGGTCGCTGCCTCGTCAGAGTCGGATGCCGCACCAGACGGCGAAGTGCGGGAGGCTGCCGGTGTATCGAGCATCCTGGGTGGCGAGAGTGTGCACAGTCTCACGGACTTGTGGGTGGTAGCGGGTGAGTTGGAGAGATCCGCCGGGCTTGCTGCAACGAATCCAGTGTCCGCCGTCGATCTCCGTGGAGCAGCCAGGCTCGGGCGAGGTCGATCCAAGGGGTCGCTCACCGTGGTGCTGTGTTTGCTGCTCCGACTTGAGTGCTCAGCGAGACCGAGCAAGACCGGGACGATGTCCAACTCGCTTCCTAGTTAGGCCCCGGCGTTCCCACCGCCTCCCCCACCAACGCCCCGTACTCCGTCGTCACTGTATGTCCAGTCAGCCGCTGAGGTGTACCGGGAGCAACTGGTGGAGCAGGGGCGTTACTGCCTGACGGCCGCACTGCTGCTGGCCGAGCAGTATGCGCAGGCGATCGGTGCACCTGTCGAGCTACGACCGCACAGTTCTTGCTCCCTGTTGACCTTTCGAGCGCGCTACGTCACGATAGTGGAACGTTCACGAAATTTCACACGGGGAGGCACGATGCACGCTCGATTCCTCGGCAAAGACCCTGAGTCACATATTGACGGTTCGCCTATGTTGTTCGCGACGGACCGGACGGACCGCAAGACTTACATCGCGCAGGGGTGGAGGGTGACCGACCCGCAAGCGCTCGCAGACGTAGGCCCTGTTCCTCCTCACGAGGGTTTGATTGAGATTCCAGAAGAGGTGTTGAAGTTCTACGTACGCCGCTACATGGAGGAGGGGCACTGAGTCA
>JBQTHE010000103.1:0-23965 GCA_052390115.1 Pseudonocardiales bacterium
TCGTGCGACACACCCTCCAACCGCGCCCGCCAAAACACCCGAACCCGCTCACGAGCAACCCTCGGTGGACCAGCCATCACAACACCCCAACTCAGTCAGGGTGTTGCGAGCGCTCCTTGAATCCGCCCGCCCTTCGGCAGCACTGCTGTTGAGCTCGGGAACCCTAGGGTTGATCACAAACCCGAAGATCCGCGGGACGCGCCCACGATCACGCTGAGAGCCGAGGCCGTGGCTCTCGCCGCAGACCCGAATGATGTCGCGGAGGCCCGTCGGGTGATCGAGGACCTGGAGCCGTTGCGTGCGTGGTGAGGTGTACCGGTTGCGGGCGCCACGGGACGCGGGAGGCCATGAGCAGCGGGGTGCGCGTTACGCAGTCGTCGTGCAGTCCGACCTACTTCCGCTGTCGACCTGGCTCGTTGCGCCGACCTCGACCGCCGCGCGACCTGCATCATTCAGACCGGAGATCGACGTTGAGGGGACCACGGCGCTGGTGCTCGCCGAGCAAACCACAGCCGTCGACCCGCAACGGCTGGGAGCCTGCGTCGGCCGGCTCTCGCTGCACGAAATGGCAGGGCTCGACGCCGCGCTGCGGACCGCCCTCGGACTGCGGTGAACCTACCTCGGCATCACGGAGCACGCAGCGCCACGAAGGGCGCCAGCGCCTTCGGATTGCGCAATGCGTCATAGCTGACCGCGCGGGCAGGGTCGACCCCGGCGAGGATCTTCTTCACCGGCACCTCGCACTTCTTGCCGTTGAGCGTGCGGGGCACCTCGTCGACCACGATGAAGCGGTTGGGCACGTGCCGTGGCGACAGATTCTCCCGCAGCCTGGCGCGAAGCAGTGGCTCGACGTCATCGCACGTCACCCCGGCGGCGAGCACCAGGAAACAGAGCAACTCGCCCTCCCGGTCGGCGCCGGAGGTGTCGATGACCAGCGAGTCGAGCACCTCATCCAGGCCCTCGGCCACCGCATAGAACTCGGCGGTGCCCATCCGCACACCGCCCCGGTTGAGCGTGGCATCGGAGCGGCCATAGATCACGCACGAACCACGTGGGGTGATCTTGACCCAGTCACCGTGCCGCCACCGGCCCGGGTACACGTCGAAGTACGCCTCGTGCAGCCGGATGCCCTCCGGGTCGTTCCAGAAGAACAGCGGCATCGAGGGCATCGGTTTGGTGATCACCAGTTCGCCCACCTCGTCGTGCACCTCCGCGCCGGCCTCGTCCAGGGCCACCACCGCGGCCCCGAGCGCACGGCAGGAGATCTCGCCCTCCCACACCGGCACATCCGGCGCGGACCCGACGAATGCCGTGCACAGGTCCGTCCCTCCGGACACCGAGCAGATCTGCACGTCCGCGCCGACCTCATCAGCGATCCAGCGGAACCCCTCAGCAGAAAGCGGCGCCCCGGTCGAACCGATCGCCCGCAGCGCGGTGAGGTCGCACTGCGAGCCCGGGCGCAGGCCAGCCTTGCGACAGGACTGGATGAATGGCGCGGAGGTACCGAAATAGGTGATGCCCTCGGCTTCGGCCAGCCGCCACAGCGCGCCGATGTCGGGCTGCACCGGGCTGCCGTCGTAGAGCACGATCGTTGCGCCCACGGCAAGCCCGCTGATCAGGAGGTTCCACATCATCCAGCCGGTGGTGGTGAACCAGAAGAACCGGTCCCCCGGCCCGAGATCGGACTGCAGCAGCAACGACTTGAGATGCTCCACGACGATCCCGCCGTGGCCCTGGACGATGCCCTTGGGCAGGCCGGTGGTGCCCGAGGAGTAGAGCACCCACAGCGGGTGATCGAAGTCCACTGCCTCGAACGTCAGCTCGGCGCCGGAGTGTGAGGCGAGCAGGTTGTCCCATCGCGCTGGCGTCACGGTGGCGGTTAACGACGGTATCTGCTGACCCAGGACGTCCACAGTGGATCGGATGTCGTAGTACCGGTCGCCGTAGCGGTAGCCGTCCACCGCGATCAGTACGGTGGGCGCAAGCTGGCTGAACCGGTCGGTGATCGCGCGGGTCCCGAAGTCCGGCGAGCACGACGCCCACACCGCCCCCAGGCTGGCCGTGGCGAGGAAGGCCACCAGGGTGTCCGGCGAATTCGGCGCCAGCGCGACCACCCGGTCACCCCGCGACACGCCCAACGATGCCAGCGCCGAGCGCGCCGCGGCCACCCGCTGCCGCAGCTGCCCGAAACTCACCTGATCCCGAAAACCGTCCTCACGGCAGGCCACCACCGCGGTATCGTCGTCGCCCTTGCCGGGGCCGGGAGCCAGGGCGTGCTCGGCGTAATTCAGGGTCGCACCAGGAAACCACTGCGCCCCCGGCATCGAGGCGTCGGCGAGCACTCGCTGCGGCGTTGCGTGAAACCGGACCCCAGCGAACTCGACGAACGCTCCCCAGAACCCTTCCAGGTCGGCCACCGACCAGCGCCACAGCGCGTGGTAGTCAGCCAGGACCTCGCCACGGGCGGCCGCCAACCATCCGCGAAACGCCGCCATCCGCGAGCGAGCGACGGTGGCAGGATCGGGCTGCCAGAGGATCCGCGGCTCGCTCATACTCCGTTCCTAGCAGGGTTGTGAGTGCGTAGCACTGTTCTAGCCCTGTTACGCACTCACCAGCGCGTCAGCGCAGATGGCAGTCGAACCAGTTCAGCGTGCGAGCCCAGGTCTCCTCGGCGGTCGACTGGTCGGTGTCGAGGCAGTAGTGCACCAGGTCGGTGGCCACCTGCGCGGAGTGCGCCGCGTCGCGCAGCTTGTGTACCTCCGGGTCGGGAATTTCGCTGCCCGGTCCGTAGAGCCCCAACCAGGGGCAGCGCAGTTCGGGAGCGGCCTCGACCAGCGCAGGCAACGTCGGAGCCACCGGCTGCACGACCCCGATCCCGTCGACGGTCACCGCTGCACCGAGATCACGCAGCGCGGCGACGATGAGCGCCACGGCACCTCCCAGCCCGAAACCGATCACACCGATCCGGTCGGCGGTCACCCCCTGCTGCGCCAGCCAGCGCAACGAGGCGTCGGTATCGGCGCCGACGGACTCCGCGGACAGCCGCTCAACGTAGTTGCGCACCTGCTCCGGTCCGCTGTGCCGGGGCAGCTCGTCGACATCGTCTCGGTGGTAGAGGTGCGGGATCACGGCCAGCCAGCCCTCACCGGCCAGGCCCTCGGCGAGTTGCCAGACGGCGTCGGTGACGCCGCAGGCCTCAGGCACGACGACGATGCCGCCACGGACCGTGGTTTCCGGTGCAGCGACAGTCAGGCGCAGCTGACTGCCGTCGGGGAGCGGGACCTGCTGAAGGCTACGCTGCGTCATTGCTCACCCAACTCTTCGACGGTGAACACCGGGTGAGCGGGCAGCGTACCGGCTCATCGAAGGATGCCCCAGAAGATCACCCGTCGGATGAGCTGATGCGGCAGTTAGGGTGAAAGTCCGCCGCAGCCTGCTACCACGCCACCGCGAGGAGGAGTGATGACCGCGCGCACCAGGGCCGACCTCGAATCGCTGCGCGTCTACGTCCCCGGTCGCCACATCCCGGGATCGATCAAGCTGGCCAGTAATGAGGTGTCCGAAGGCCCGTTACCCAGCGTCGTCGCGGCGATCGCTGACGCCGCCGCAGGCATCAACCGCTACCCGGACAACGGGGTGACCGCACTCGTGGACCGCCTCGCCGCCCGGCTGGACGTGCCGCAGTCCCATCTCGCCACTGGCTGCGGATCGGTGACGCTGTGCCAGCAGCTGGTGGAGGCGACCTGCGGCCGCGACGATGAAGTGCTCTTCGCCTCGCCGTCGTTCGAGGCTTACCCACTGATCACGCTGGTTGCCGGGGTCCGGCAGCGCACCGTCCCGCTGCGCGCGGACCACACTCACGACCTGCCTGCAATGCTCGACGCGATCACCCCAGCGACTCGCTTGGTGTTCGTGTGCAATCCCAACAACCCCACCGGTACCGCGGTGCGGCGCGACGAGCTGGTCGCGTTCCTCGACGCGGTGCCCGGCGGCGTCCTGGTCGCACTCGACGAGGCCTACCACGAGTTTGTCACCGATCCCGCGGTACCCGACGGCGTGGCGCTGAACCGGGACAACTTGGGCCGAGACAACCTTGCGGTGCTGCGGACCTTCTCCAAGGCCTATGGACTGGCCGGCCTGCGGATCGGGTACTGCGTGGCGCCAGAACCGATCACCACTGCGCTGCGCAAGGTGTACGTACCCTTCAGCGTCAACTCGCTGGCCCAGGTCGCCGCACTGGCCAGCCTCGACGTTGCCGACGAGCTGCTGGCCCGCTGCCAGGAGATCGCCGCCGAGCGGGATCGGGTACGGGCCGTGCTGCTTACGATGGGCTATGCCGTACCGGACTCGCAGGCCAACTTCGTCTGGCTGCCGCTGGGTGAGCGGACCACCGCCTTCGACAACCACTGCCTGGAGCACAAGATCGTGATCCGCGCGTTTCCCGATGCCGGCGCCCGAGTCACGGTAAGCAGCCCAGCCGACAACGAGGCGTTCCTCGCCGCAGCGCGCAGCTTCACGTTATGACTGGCCGCGCTCCGCCGAATCGGCCGGAGGAGTCCACCTCACGCCCTCAGGGGACGACTTCCATGGTGGCCATCATCGACATATCCGCGTGGCCGAGGAAATGACAGTGGTAGACGTAGCGGCCGGTGAAGTCGACGAAGTGCGGAAGGATCCGCACGGTTTCGCCCGGTCGCACCGACACGGTGTCCTTGAGGCCGGACTCACCCGGTCCTGGAGGCTTGCCGTCGCGGTCGAGCACACGGAACCGGGCGAGATGGGTGTGGAAGTTGTGCGGGATGCCTAGCGCGGTGTCGGCATTGTGGATCCGCCAGATCTCGGTGCTACCCAGCCGGGGCCGCACGTCGACCCGATTCGGGTCGAACGGCTTGCCGTTGATCTCGAACCGGAGCGTTCGCACATTCAGGCTCATGACGAAGTCGCGTTCGGCGACCGGTTTGCCGGCTGGCGGCAGCGGGCGCAGCGTGTCGGGGACCTGACTGTCGTCGGGTGCGGTGCGGACCACGTCGAACCGCATCACCGTCTGGGTGAGCAGGTCCTGGCTGGCTGCGTTCTGCAGGACGAGCTGGGTTCCGAGCTTGTACCGGGAGAAGTCGACAACGACCTCGGCCCGTTCGGCCGGCCCCAGCTCGATGCTCGACATCGCGATCGGCGCCGGGAGCAGGCCGGAGTCGGAGGCGATCTGGACCATCTCCTGGCCGGTACTCAAGCGCAGCTGGTAGGTGCGTTCGTTAGAGGCGTTGACCAGCCGGAACCTGTACTTGCGCGCGGCGACCTGGAAGTAGGGCTGGGGACGGCCGTTGACCAGGATCGTCTTGCGCAGCTGCAGGACGTCGTCCTGCATGAAGACCAGCGAGCCGTCCGGGGGCGAACAGTCGGTCCGTGATGACCAGCGGCACGTCATAGTCTCCGCTGGGTAGCCGCAGTGAGTCCTCGAGCTCGTCGGAGATCAGGTACACCCCGGCCAGTCCCATGTAGACGCCGCGGGCCTCGTTGTGGTGGGCGTGCTCGTGATACCACAGCGACGCCGCGGGTACGGCGTTCGGGTAGTAATAGGACTTCGCGTTCTGCGGCTTGATCACGTCCGTTGGGTGGCCGTCGCTGGAGGCCGACTGGATTCCGCCGTGCAGATGCACCGACGTGTCGACGTCGAGCTCGTTTCGCTGCAGCACGAGCACCCGCTTGCCCGTGCGGGCTTTGATGGTGGGTCCGGGGAAGATCCCGTCGTAGCCCCAGATCCGGGTGCGAGTGCCGGGTACGATCTCGACATCAGCTTGCCGCATGGTGATCTGGTAGGTGTCGGTGTAGCGGGTGGACTTGACAGGTCGGGCCACCGGCGGCACCGCCAGCGGCACCTGGAACGGCACAATCGGCAACGGCGTCGCGCCGGCGGCCTGGAATCGGAATCCAGCCTGCAGTGCCATCGTGGCTCCGGCGAGCGCACCAAACTTCAATATGTTCCTGCGTTGCAAGATCGGGTCACCTCCTGTGCGAAGGACGCGATCGATAGCTGCTCCGCAGGGTGTGGTGATCCTGCCTCCTTGCGCACGGTGTTCGACGACACCCGTTGAACCCGCGGGTACTCCTCAACCGGGCCGATCGACCCGCAGCACCGTCCACGTCTGCCCCCCATCCCGCAGGACGCCCCACCATCTTGCGGTTTTACAGAGTGTGACCGTACAACTACAGATAGTTGATCTGTGGAAGACACGCCGACACGACAGGGCGGGCACCACGGGGCGACACACTGTGCACCAGGGACGGACACGCCGGGGGTGGGTGGGCGGCGACTACAAGAAGTGACAAACCCACTCCTTCGGGGCGGTAACAGGCGTGGCCAGTGCAGCGAAGACCAGAGTGATAGGTACGTGCGGTAACCGGCACGGGGGTAGTTGCGGCAGCTGTTCCACTCACTCCATGGGAGGCTTCTGTGTCCGTGCCTGCATCGCCGTACGGTTCCGCGCCGCTGCCCAACCCGTCGCGCCCGATGTACCGCCTCCGTCGTCGCCCTGGGGGCTTCGCGCACGTCGTGCTCGGTCTGCTGGCCACGATCGGACTCATGATGTGGGCAGCTTGGGTAGCCATTGCCGGGGTGGCCATCGGTGGCGGCCAGCACGTCGCCGCCGTCCCCGAAGTGCATGCGCTGCCACCGGCACCGACCCCGCCGGGCGCCACCGTGGCCTTCGATCAGGTCTGGACCGCGAGCAACGGCAACACGGTCGTCGCCGGCGAACCCAAGGTGGGCACCTCCGACTCCGCGCTGCATCCGGGCGCGTCGGTGATCCGCGTCGCGGTGACCCTCACCAACAACAGCGATGAGGAGTGGAGTCCGGTCTTCACCACGTTCGGCGCGACGCTCGACCGCGCGACGCTACCGGAATCCAGCGAAGGCGACTGGAAATACTCGACCCCGATCGTCCCGCACACCTCGGTCACCCTCAGCAAGGTGTTCCTCGGGGGCGGCGGCCAGTTCACCCTCGCCGTGAACACCCCACAGGGCGTCGCGTTGTTCGCCGGTCAGGTCTGACCCGACCCTTGGCGCCCGGATCTTGGCACCCGGATGGAGATCTTGGTGCCGGTGCCCGGGACGATGTCGGCGACCAAGCCATGGTCATCGCCGAACTGGGAGCGCAGCTGGTCATCGATCGTACGAAGGTTCGCCCGCAGATCAGGCTCCTCCCTGCCAGGGCCGTCGTCCTCGACGGTGATCAGGCAGTCGCCATCGGCAGTGCCGGCGGTGACCGTGACAGTGCCGCCGAGCTGCTTGCGCTCGATGCCGTTGCGGACCGCGTTGTCCACCAGCTGCTGGACGGCCAGAAACGGCAACACGACCGGCAGCGCGTCCGGCGCGACGTGCAGCTGCATTCGAAGTCGTTCGCCGAAACGAGCCCGTTGCAGCGTCAGGTAACGCTCGATGTTCTCCAGTTCCTCGGCCAGGGTGGTCTCGGTGACAGACCGGACAGAGTACCGGGCGAACTCGGCAAAGACGATCAGCAGATCACGGGCCCGGGATGGGTCGGTGCTGACGAAGGCAGCAATGGTGCTCATCGTGTTGTTCAGGAAGTGCGGTGAGATCTGGTCGCGCAGCGTCCGCAATTCGGTGCGAAGTTGCTGCACGGCGCGTTCCAGGTCGTCGAGCATCTGCTGGTCGGTCACCTCACGCCCGCTTTCTCGCCCACTCAACACGATGGGCCCCCGGACCGCCGCCACATGCTTGCCGGGTCGCAGACCGCGCCAGGTGGGATGCCCGAGCCGGCCACGGGGCGTCCACTGCCGGTAGGAGACCTCGCCCAGCAGCCGCGGCGCCACCCAGTGCACGACCCGATCGGGATCTCGCGGGACTTCGCCGGCGAAGGGGCTCCGATTCTGTTCCAGCTCGGTCAACAGGTCCCGCAACTCCTGGCGGCTCGCTTGGCTGAAACCCGTCCCGACCTGCCCGGCGTACCTGAGGCCGCCTTCGGTGGGCACGCCGACGAGCAGGGCGCCGAGCGTGGCGGCGTGGCGGCGATCAGGCAGCCACCCACCGATGATCACTTCCTGGGTTTGGCGCAGCGTGGTCTGCACCCAGCTCCGGGAGCGACCGGGCTGGTAGCTGGAGTCGGTGCGCTTGGCGATCACGCCATGCAGGCCATACTGGGCGGCGGTGTCCAGCACGACCTGGCCGTCGGTATCAAGGAAGTAGGGTGGCAACACCACCGGCCCATCGGCGAATCCCAGTTCCTCCAGCAGCTCACGACGGCGCCGGTAGGGCAGCCCAACGGTGGACCGGTCGTCAAGGCGGAGCAGGTCGAACACGTAGTAGGCGACCGGCGACCGGCGCAGCACCGCGCGTGTTGGGCGTTGCACGTTCATCCGGAGCTGGAGTTGGGTGAAGCTCGGCCGGCCGCAGGAGTCCAGCGCCACGATCTTCCCGTCCAGCAGCATCCGACGCCGTCCGGTGAGCGCTTCGAGTTCTGGGTAGGCAGCGGAGATGCTGCGGTGGGTGCCGCTGAACAGACACATCCGATCAGGCGCGACGCTGGCCAGCGAGCGCACCCCGTCCCAGCTGAACTCGAATGCCCAGCCCGGCCCGGTCGGCAGCGGCCCCGCTGTCGGCAACATCGGCAGGACCAGGTCGGACACGGTTGCTTCCTTCCCGATCAGGTGCGGGACTTCTTTGAGGCCGGCCGCCCGTTATCGCCCTTGCGCTGGTCCGGCACGTCCACCGGCTCGCCACGAGCTGCCTTGGCCGCCTCGACCGAAGCCTGCAGAGCGGTGATCAGGTCCACCGAAGGCACCGGCTCCGCCGGCGTCGAGGGAGCAGCGATGTCCCGCCCGTTGCTCTTGGCTTCGACGACGGCGAGCAGCGCCTCGCGGTAGTCATCGTGGTAAGCGCCGGGATCGAAGTCACCGGCCATCACCTCGATGAGAGTGTCGGCCATCGCCAGCTCTGCGTCGCTGACCGCCACCTCGCGGTCGAGCACGTCGAACTGAGCCTCCCGTACCTCATCGGGCCACAGCATCGTCTGCAGCACGAGCACGTCTCCCCGGGGCCGCACCACGGCCAGCGTTTCCTTGGTCCGCACCGCGATCTTGGCGAGGCCCACCCGCCCGGTGCGGTCCAGCCCAGCGCGCAGCAACTCGTAGGGCTTGCGACCGGCGGCCTCGGGTTCGAGGTAGTAGCCCCGGGCCAGGGCGAGCGGATCGACCTGCTCAGCGGGCACGAACGCCTGCAGCTCCACAGTCTTGGCACTCGGCAGTGGCAGGTTGGCGAAGTCCTCGTCGGTCAGCAACACCGTCTCACCGGAAGGCAGCTCGTAGCCCTTGGCGAGGTCGGCGTAGGCGACCTCCTCGCCGCAGGATTCGCACACCCGCCGGTAGCGCACCCGCGCGCCGTCATCGGCGTGCACTTGGTGAAAGGACACATCCCGGTCCTCGGTGGCCGAATACAGCCGAACCGGGATGCTGACCATCCCGAACGCCAGTGCGCCCTTCCATATCGCCCGCATCATCCCACCCTGCCCCCACCCCGACCCCCAAGTCCACCCCCACCCTGGGCCCCCAACCCGCATTCAGCGGGCTGAGCGTGGCTATCGGGGTGCCGGTTACCCCGCTGAGCCCGCTGAATGCGGGGAGCGACCACCCGGTGGGGCGCTTGTGTGGGGGGATGGTGGGGGGTGAGGGTGGGGGGCGGTTCCCGGCAGACGGGAGCTTTCAGACAGGTAGGAGGGCCTCATGGCCGGGTTCGTGCAGATAGTCGAGTTCAAGACATCGCGGATCGAAGAGCTGCAGGCTTTCATCAACGAGAGTCGGCCCCAGATGGAGGCCGGCAGCACGGCGCGACGGATCACGGCCACCGCCGACCGGGATCGCCCTGGTTACTACCTCAGCATTATCGAGTTCGACTCGTATGAATCAGCGATGGAGAACTCCAACCGGCCGGAGACCAGCGAGTTCTCCGCTCAGATGGCCAAGCTGTGCGATGGCCCGCCGAAGTTCTACAACCTGGATGTGTGGCAGGCCTGGTAGCGGTTAGCCGCTAGATGACCGGAGAACTGGGGGTAATGCCGTGAACTCGACGCCACGGACGTTTCGCGCTACGTGAGACGTCGGTGGGGTCGAGTTCACGATCGTTCGTAGCCGGCGCGGCGTAGCGCTTCGGCGAGCGCGCCGCCGGCTGGTTTGCCCCCCGCCTGCGTTCGCTTGGTGGCCTTGCGGGGCGCGCCGGGTGACGGCTTGGTCTCAGCGGCATCGTCGAGCCGCAGGGTGAGCCCGATGCGGTTGCGCGGCACGTCCACGGCGAGCACTTTGACCCGCACGACGTCGCCCGGCTTCACCACGTCGCGCGGGTCCTTGACGAACGTCTTGGCCATCGCCGAGACGTGCACCAGGCCGTCCTGGTGCACCCCCACGTCGACGAAAGCGCCGAACGCCGCGACGTTGGTGACCACGCCCTCGAGCACCATGCCGGGCGCCAGATCGGAGATCTTGTCGACTCCCTCGACGAAGGTCGCGGTCGCGAAGGCCGGTCGCGGGTCCCGGCCCGGCTTCTCCAGCTCGGCGAGGATGTCGGTGACGGTGGGCAGGCCGATGGTGACCCCGGAAATGACACCGACGAAGTCGGCCGGTCGCAACGCCCGCAGCACGGCGGTGTTGCCGATCAGCGTGGTGATGTCACAACCGGCGGTGTCGAGGATGCGGCGCACCACGGGATAGGACTCGGGGTGCACCCCGGAGCGGTCCAGCGGGTCGTCACCGGCGGGAATGCGCAGGAAGCCGGCGCACTGCTCGAACGCCTTCGGGCCTAGGCGCGCGACGTCGGCCAGGGCTCGCCGGGTGCGAAACGGCCCGTGCGCGTCGCGGTGCGCCACGATGTTCTCGGCGAGGCCACCGGTGATGCCCGACACCCGCCGCAGCAGCGGAGCGGATGCGGTGTTGACGTCGACACCGACGGCGTTGACGCAGTCCTCCACCACCGCGTCCAGCGAACGGGACAACGCGGCTTCGGGCAGATCGTGCTGGTACTGGCCGACGCCGATCGATCTGGGATCGATCTTGACGAGCTCGGCGAGCGGATCCTGCAGCCGGCGCGCGATCGATACCGCGCCGCGCAGCGACACGTCCAGCTCGGGCAGCTCCTGGGAGGCGTAGGCCGAGGCGGAGTACACCGAGGCACCGGCCTCCGACACCACGGCCTTGGTGATACCGAGTTGCCCGGCGAGCTTGTCGGTCTCCCGCGAGGCGGTACCGTTGCCGATCGCGACCAGCTCCACGTGATGCGCCTTGGCGAGGCGGGTGAGCACGGCCAGTGCCTCGTCCCAGCGGCGTTGGGGCACGTGCGGGTACACGGTCTCGGTGGCCACCACCTTGCCGGTGGCGTCGACGACGGCGACCTTGACTCCGGTGCGGTAGCCGGGGTCCAGTCCCATCGTCGGTCGGTTGCCCGCCGGCGCGGCGAGCAGCAGGTCTCCCAGATTGGCGGCGAAGACGCGCACCGCCTCCTCTTCAGCGGCCTGGCGCAGTCGCATGCGCAGATCGATTCCCAGGTGCAGCAGGATCCGGGTGCGCCAGGCCCAGCGCGTGGTATCGGCCAGCCAGCGGTCGGCCGGACGGCCCCGATCGTCGATGCCGAAACGCGCCGCGATGGCCTGCTCGTAGCGGCTCGGTACCGGCGCGGCCGCGGCGTCCTCGGGTTCCGGCTCCGGCTCGGGCGAGAGATCGAGGACGCCCTCCTTCTCGCCGCGAAACAGCGCCAGGATGCGGTGCGAGGGCAGCTTGGTGAAGGGTTCGGAGAAGTCGAAGTAGTCCGCGAACTTGGCGCCGGCCTCCTGCTGGCCGTCACGCACCCGCGACACCAGGCGGCCCCGCGACCACATCTGCTCGCGCAGCGGCCCAATGAGGTCGGCGTCCTCGGCGAAGCGCTCGACCAGGATGGCGCGCGCCCCGTCGAGCGCGGCCGCCGCGTCGAGCACGCCTGCCTCGGGATCGACGTACGACGCTGCGGCGTCCTGCGGGTCCTGGATCGGATCGGCGAGCAGCCCGTCGGCCAGCGGCTCCAGCCCGGCTTCCCGGGCGATCTGCGCCTTGGTCCGGCGCTTGGGCTTGTAGGGCAGGTAGAGGTCCTCCAGCCGCGCCTTCGACTCCACCGCCATGATCCGCGCCTCGAGCGCGTCGTCGAGCTTGCCCTGCTCGCGGATCGAATTCAGGATCGCCGTCCGGCGCTCCTCCAGCTCGCGCAGGTACTGCAGCCGCTCCTGCAGGGTGCGCAGCTGCGCGTCGTCCAACCCGCCGGTCGCTTCCTTGCGGTACCGGGCGACGAACGGCACGGTGGCCCCGCCGTCGAGCAGGTCGACTGCCGCACCGACCTGCCGCTCGGGCACGCCCAGCTCGTCAGCGATCCGCTGGTTCAGCGACGTGGTCACGACGCGCACGCGGCCTCCTCAGGTGGTCTCCAGGCCGGTAACCGGCCGCCGAGGCACGGTAGCCCGACCGGCCACCGCGTCACGAGTCCGGTCCGGTGTACCCCCGCAGGGGTAGGCCAGTCACGGTGGCTGCACCGCCTGGCGTACCCCGAATATCTCTGCCGAGCCGACGACGATCCCGATACCCGCGGCGGAATATCGAGGTACCCGGCCAGGACACCGAAAGTCCGGCCAAACGCACGAGGGAGATCGTGATGTTGGTACAACTGGTGAGCAATGTGGCGTACGCATACCCGGGCTGGGGACACGGCCCCGGCGCAGGCGGACCCGGCTGGTGGCTCATCTTCCCGATCCTGTTCTGGGTCCTGGTGCTGTCGGCAATCGGGTACGTGATCTACCGCAGGTCACCGAAGCAGCAGGCCCGAAGCTCAGCGGAGCGGACGCTCGCGGAGCGCTACGCCCGCGGTGAGATCAGCGAGGACGAACTGCGGCAGCGCCGCAACGTGCTCCGGACCAAGTCGTGACCTCGTGTCGGTCAGCGTGCCGCGCGCCTGTACCGCGCAACTCGCGGTACAGGCGCTGCGGATGAAGATGTGGGCCACGACTAGCTGGGCTTTGGCTGAGCTGGAGAAGTGTGGCTGTCTCTTTGCTGCCCTTCCGCCCATTTGGCATGCTCCTGCGAGACCAGACCTTCGAGACGTTCGGCGAGAACACGATGCCGGTCGTCGGTGCTGTAAGGGCCAGCAGCGGCGAGGTAGAGGTACTTCTCGTGCTTGAGGGTTTCCGCGGTGGAGCGGTAGAGCACCCAGTTGGTCTGCCACTGGTACAGCTGCTGGGCACCCTCGGCGACGACCACGAAAGCGGCCAGCGTCGCGGTGAGCGCGGCGGACACCTGGAGGCCGGCGAAAACCGGCACGGCGGCACCGACGATGAGCTGGCTGAGCTTGACCCGCTTGTACGCCTGCTGGGCGGCCACACTCTTGCGGTCGTACCAGCCGAGCTGATCCTCCAGCCGGTCCCACGTCGCACTACTTTCGCCGCCCTCGACTGGTTGCACCGCCATCGAGCATCTCCAACCTCTGGTGACTGCCCGTACTGTGCCACATCCGGGTCTGCGCCGAGCCGAGATCGACCGGGGCGGCGGACCGGCCACGGTAATTGGCGAGCTTCACCTGGCGAGGAAGTGAAATCCGATCCACAGCCACAGCATGAGCACTACCCACCGGCCGGCCCGGTGGCGCAATGCCGTGTGGACCACATCACCGAGCGGCCGCAACGGCCACCGACCGGTCACCCCGAGGAGCTGCGCGGCCAGCATCGCGCCCACCACCACGGCGAACCCGGTGGCGATCACGCCGTACGGAGTCACCGGGTCACCAGCCAGCGCCCGACCGCCAGCCAGGCGGCGTAGCCGAGCACCCGTGCCGGGTAGGTCGCCAGCACCGGGTCAAGCAGCAGGCTCAGCGTCGGGTGATTCGCATCGTTACCCCAGAGAAATGCCACCAGCCACCACGAAGCGCCGGCGGCGACCAACGCCAGCCACACCGCGCCCACCCCCGGCGACACGGCGCCGGATGGTAACGGCCGCACGGGGCGCGTCGCACGCAGCGCGAGCAGCAACACACCCGGCACCAGTACGGCCACCGCGGCTGGCGCAGTCAGCGGCTCGAAGACCGCGGCGACCAACGCATAGCCGACGATCGCCGCGTCCCAGCGATCAATCCGCGCGCGCAGCGGGCCTACACCTGATCCGGGATCATCGGGGACCGGCTCGTCGGGCGGGGTCGTCCTCCAGTGCAAGGCGATCCCAGCCACCTCGCTCGGCGGCGGCTTCATAGCTGGTCTGCAGGAACTCCAGCAGCGTGCGGTCCGGGTCCGGTGCCGTGCGGACCGCCTCGTAGGGCAGCAGGAACTGGCCGGCTTCGCTGCTGTAGTAGCCCGCGTCGGGACGGATGGGGTAGTCCCGGAAACCCTCGGGTTCGGGATAGGCGTAGGCGTAGAAGGCGCCCTCGTCCGCACCCCCAGGCCAGAAACCGCAGCTGCTGAGCTCGTGTGAGTAACCCTCCACCATGACCCAGTCCGGGCAGTTGGGTGCCCCACCGGGATGGGTCGGCGCGGTGCGGCCGGAGAACCGGGTGACGGCGAGATCGAAGCTTCCCCAGAAGAAGTGCACCGGGCTGACCTTGCCGATGAAGCGGGACCGGAACTCGGTCAGCACCCGGTGCGCCGCCAGCAGCTGCCGCCAGAAACGCTGCGCGCTGATGGGGTCGTAGGAGGCATGCTCGTGGTCGTCCTCGAACGGGATCGCGCGCTCGACCTCCGTCGGGGTGGTCCTGACCACAATCTCCAGGTCGAGGTCACGCATCGCAGCCATCGTCTCGGTGTAGAACACCGCGACCGACTTCGGCTCCAGGGCGACACAGCGCTGCTCGCCGCTGCTGGACCGGATGCGCAGCTGGTGATCGCAGAAGTCGAACTCGATGTCGAAAATGCGAGCGCCGTGCGGGATCGCCGAGGTGGTCAGCCCCCGCGCGGAGAGGTACAGCGGAACCTGCCACCAGTGGTTGACCATCGGAGCCTTCATCAACCGGATCTTGCCCACGATCTGGGTCCACATGTGCAGCGTGTCGCGAGTGTCGGCCCACTCCTGCACCCGCAAAGCCGGCCACCCCTCAACGTGTCTGGACCGTGCCTGGACATCGCTCACCGCTGACCCCTCCCCCGCAGCTAGCGCACCGCTCAGCCGAGGTAGCCCTCGACCTCGCTGGCCGGCCGGACCTGCGCCTGATCAGGATCCAATCCGGCGGCCGCCCGGGCACGACGCTGCCTTAGCAGATCCCAGCACTGGTCGAGCTGCACCTCCAGCGCGGCCAGCTGCGAGTGCTCCTCGTCGCTACTCAGCTCACCCCGACCCAGGCGTTCCCGCAGCTGGTGCTCCGCCTCAACCAGCTCGCGGATACGACCCAGCAGGTCACGCTCATCGACCATCGGGTTCCCTCCGGCTCTGTTCTGCCGTCCGGTCTCTGCGAGTCTGGCAGATTTGGGTCAGCCGCCGAAGCTCTTGAGCAGTGCGGCCGCGTCCGCATCAGCCACCGAGCCACCGCGGCTTTCTCGCCGCTGCGGCACGTATGACCGGATGGCCTTGCGAAGCAACGATGCCTGGGATACACCCTCTCGCTCCGCGAGCATCTCGAGCAAGCGGGCGTCGGCGTCGTCGAGATAGACGTTGTTCTTACGCACCAAAGTAGGGTAATACCCGGTGCAAGAAGGGTCGTGTCTGGTTCCGGCCGCGCAGATCATCGTCGAGCATCATGTCGACGATCGCACTCGGGGCCCATCAGAACCGGCGGGGGGTCTGCAGGGCGCGAGACGCGGGAGGGAAGCATGGGGGGCGGCACAGCGCTCGAACTGCGCGTCGAGCGGACGGCCGAGGCGGTCCTCGCGGAACAGCGGTACGTCAGCGCGATCGACGTGTTACTCGGCCTCGGCTGGCTGGCGCCGTCGCACCTCGACGAGTGGCGGCAGGGCCGGGTCGAGTACCTGGAACAGGTGCTGCAGGTCGGCCTGCCCAAGCTGTCGAATGCCATGCAGCTGTTCCGCCGCTGGGCCCAGGGGCGAGGTCTGGTGCCGAGCGAGACCCGCTACGTCGCCCGAACTCGCGACCGCAGGTCGCTGCGCTTCAGCGTCAGCGGAGCGACCGAAATCGAGCGCGCATACCGCACGCACTGGGTCTCCCCCGAGCTGTCCGCCGCCAAGCGCGAACGGCTGGCGGAGCGCCAGAGCCGGCCGCCGGACCTCGTTGTCATCTCGCCGCTGAAGGACTGGACGTGCACGACCTGCTCCGGAACCGGGGACCTGTTGATCATGCAGGACGCCGGCCCGACATGCCTGCGTTGCGCGAGCATGGACCACCTGGTTTTCCTACCCTCAGGTGACGCCGGACTCACCCGCCGCGCCCACCGGGCCAGCGAGCTGTCCGCTGTCATGGTCCGCTTCAGCCGCAGCCGCAAGCGCTACGAGCGGCAGGGTCTGCTCGTCGAAGGCGCCGCGCTAACCCAGGCGGAGCAGGGCCGCCACCAGCCCGGCTGAGGCCCGTTTGAGGCCTGCCCTCCCGCAGCGGAGCGGCTGCAGGTCCCCTGCCGGTCCCGAACCGTGCACGCCCCACAGACCTTCGGGCGGTGACAGCCCTCCCGTTCCCGAGCTCGACAGCAGAGCTGTCCGAAACCGGCCAAACAGCTCTGCTGTCGAGCTCGGGGGGCTGAGAGCACCCAGGATCCGGCCACCTACCCCGTGCGGTCGGTGGGGTCGGTGACAATCCGGCGGTGATCCCCCAGTAGCCCGCGGGCGGCGACCAGGGCAGGGGCGCCAGACCAGCACGCTGCACCGGCGCAAGCGCAGTCAGGCCACCTGCACGCGCCGATCTCGATGACCACCACTCCGCCGCAATGAGCGCGATCCCCATGATCATGGTCAGCGCCCGCTGGTTGAGCTCGTTCGCGCCGGCCAGCAATGCGGCGAGTCAGGCCATCGCCATGAGCAGCACGCCACCACGCCGCCGCGATCCCGCAGAGACAGTGCTGCCGCTGTTCCTCGACGGCGCCCGCCCGCGGTGAGCCGATATCCGCGCCGCGTTGATCGTTCCCGAACCCTGCTCATCACCCAGGGCCGCCGCGAAGTTGATCAGTCGGTTGTCGATGCCCCAGGGTCGGCACCGTGAACTCGGCGGGACCGACGTCTGAACGGACCTGGAACGTCGGTAACGTCGAGTTCACGGCTCGGGTACTCCGATCCTTTTCTCGCCGGTCCCCATGCCACCGGCGCACGTCCGCAAGACTCACCTCCTGCTCCAAGCCCCCGAAGACTTTCCACCACACCACATCCAGGCTCTGGCCCATCACATGATCCAGCGCCGCATACACCGTGCACCGCCGACGCCGACGCCAGAACCGCCACTTCCACCTCGTCCAGCCACACAACCGGCATTGCCCGCGTTTGTTGACGGGGTGCTGCCGCAGCAGCGTCAGCACGGTGGCCAGCAGCTGGACGGTCCGTTCTTCAAGCGCTGTTGGCGCCATGGGCTTCGCACCGCTGAGCCGATCTGCGAGTTCCTCAAGCTGTTGCAAGATCTGCCGATATCGCGTTTCCCATAAACTCACTGCTCCCACTCGGGCTCCACCATATGCGCCGGAAGTGCAATCGATACTCCGGTCACAACCTCGCCGTCAATGACCGCGCCGCCCATCCCGTCCGCCCGGCGCTGTAACCGTTCACCTGCGGCAATGAGCCGCTTGGCATAGTGCCGCTGTTCGGCACTACTGGCACTGCCCTCCATGACACGCAAGCCCAGCGACGCCATATCCGTGTTCAGGCGCGCCAGCTCGGCCAGCAGTTCGCGGTCTTCCCGGATCACCGCGGCTCCCCTTGACGCGCCGCGCCCAGGTCCCGGCCTGCCGGTTCGCCCTCGCCCTCCACGTGCTCAACCCCACTCGTCTCAACACCTCCAGGAGGCACCCCTGGCCGGTCGGACCACCGGAGGCGGTGCGGGGTGCGCGGCACTGCCGGCCGGTCCGCCACCCATAGCGGCTGGCGTCTTCGGGGCGGACCGGCAGCACCATCCCCATCCGGCGGATCGGGACAACCCGGCCCTGGGGCCATGGAAGATCATCGAAGCGGGTAGCCAAGTCCTGGTGTATGCCCAACGACGGATAGGCATATCCACCAACGGCCGGTCAGGCAATCACGGCTCGTAAGACGCCGAATCACAGGTGATCGACGCCCGTTAGACTCACCCACAATCGGTCAGCACCGGAGGGACGCCATGAGACGGTCAGCGCGAAACCGCTATTGCCGCTGTGGCACGCATTTAGCCGCGGACAATAAAGAGCGCCAGTGCGCCCGCTGCCAGCGAGCCGCGCGAGACAAGCTCATCGCCCCGCCCCAGGTGCCGCCCGAGTTCTGGGCGACCGAGCAATTCCGGGACGCCTTCGCTGCCCAGCACATCGGCCGGGTAGCCCATGCCTACCGCCTCCACCCATACCACCACACGGTCTACGGCCCCAGCAGCATCTCCCAAACACTGCTCGGCCAGTGGCTGGGCCTGCGACAACCACAAATCAGCCGGATAGAGACCGGCCCACCAATCCGCGACCTCGATACCTTGGCTTACTGGGCGCGGGTATTGCGGATACCGCCCGACCTGCTGTGGTTCGACCTACCTACCGGTCGGCGGCGGACTGCGACCGACGCCAGTATCATGAGGATCGCAGAAGGGCAGGACGGTCAGGGTCAGGAGGATGCCACGAAGCGTAGAGAAGCTATAGCGTTCACCGGTAAAGCACTGGCAGTCGCCCTCCATCCTGTCTTTTTTGAAGCCATTGAGCGGTCCGGGGTTGGAAGCTACCGAGGGCGAGCTGACAGCAAACTCGTGAGCGCACATCAAGAGATTTCCCAGGTACTGGCTGGACTATATCGCAGTGCCGATCCGCGTTCTGTATTGCCTCTGATGACGGCGTATGCTGATGAACTGCTTGACTTGCTCGACGCGACAATGAGTGACAGCGACCGCGCCGCGTTGAACACCATTGTGGTTGGAGTCCATGCACAGGCCGGCCTGTGGGCATGTCACATGCACAGGCCTTCAGTGGCGTACCGGTATCTCGCAACCAGTCGCGAGGTCGCCGCCGCCACAGGTGATCCGCCCTTGCATGCCCGTGCACTTGCCGCATTGAGTTACCTGTTCTCGTCGGCCCCCCGGGGAGGGCGAGGTGGCAACCCTCAGCACTGCTTGGACCTCCTGGACGAGGCACTCAGCCTTGCGCGCCGAGCCGATCCCTTCACGCGGGGATGGCTGTCCACCTGGCGAGCCGACCAGCACGCCACCCTGGGGAACCTGACCGCAGCACTTCCGGATCTGGAGGCGGCCGAGCGTGGTCTCAGCTCTGCAGATCACAGCCAGCTAGAAGGGTTCTTCTCCCGGTCGACATACGGTTATGGCATGGAAGGTCATCTGATCAGGCTCAGAACGATGACCTTGGCACTCAGCGGTGAGCGACCGAACCTCGACCACGCATTTTCGGAAGTGATGTCGTCCACCGCGAATTTGCGACACCAGGTGTGCGCGCTGGCTAATTTGGCCGTGGTCAGCGCCGCCGCCGATGAGCCAGAGCGCTCCTGCGGTGCGCTCAGCCGCTCGATACAGCTTGCGGCGCGGGATCATTACACCATGGGTCTCCAACGCGCAATCGGCGTACGCCATCGCTTCGACCCACGCTGGGCAGCCCTACCCACTGTCAGCGAGCTTGATGATCAACTGCGCCACCTGTCTGTCTCGTGAAGCGCTGCCTTGTGGAGTACATCCAACTGGGTCCATCCAATCCCTGGGATGCCGTATATCCGCCTGGGCATGATGAGCTACGGCGATCGGCAGTGGCGCCAGTGGATGCTCGATGAAGACCAAGCCGAGCCGATCGTCCGGCGGGCAGTCGAACGCGGCGTCATCTTCTTCGACACCGCCGACATTTACTCGAATGGCGTGAGCGAAGAGATTACCGGTCGACTGCTCGGCAAATTCTTCTCCCGTCGAGACGACTACGTTCTTGCGACCAAAGTCAACTCACCCATGGGGCCTGGACCCAATGATCGTGGGCTCTCCCGCAAACATATCCTGAGTGCAGTTAACGATTCGCTCAGACGCCTCGGCACCGACTACGTGGACCTCTACCAGATCCACCGTTGGAATAACGAGACACCCATCGAGGAGACCATGGAGGTTCTGCACGACCTGGTGCGAGCTGGCAAGGTGCGCTACCTCGGTGCTTCCAGCATGTTCGCCTGGCAGTTCGCCAAGGCTCAGCACACTGCGGAACGTCACGGCTGGACCCAGTTCGTCTCCATGCAGAACCACTACAACCTGATGTACCGCGAGGAGGAGCGCGAGATGATCCCGCTCTGCCTGGACATGGGCGTTGGCGTGATCCCCTGGAGCCCGCTGGCCCGCGGGTGGCTCACCGGCAGCCGTAGCCGTCATGGTGAGCGTCAGACGACCCGCGCCAGCAACGATGACTTTGCCAGCCAGCTCTACGCCGAATCTGACTTCGACGTGATCGAAGCCGTGACCGCGTTAGCCGCTGAACGCGGCCTGCCACCAGCGCAGATTGCCCTGGCCTGGCTCCTGCATAAGCCAGGCGTGACTGCGCCCATCGTTGGAGCCACCAAGGCGGAACATCTTGACGATGCGCTAGCCGCACTCGACGTCACACTCACCGACACAGACCTGCACCGGCTCGAGGAGCGGTACCGGCCACATGGAGTGAAAGGGCTTGAGTAGCCAGTCGCCAGCATCGATGCCGAGACCCTGACCTCGGGCGCCGCCACCAAGCACCGGCCGCAACGCCGCCGACTACGCCGAAAGCGACTCCACTCCCACCCGGGAGGCGATCGCGCGACTCGATCTCGCCTTGGCGTACGTCGAGTTGGGTGCACCAGACGACGCGGCGCAGGAGGTCGACGTCGCGCTTGCCTCCGAACGGCTGACCGGCTCAGTGGTGAGCCGGCTGGGCGACCTTGCGATCACGATGAACCGCAAGTACCCACAGCTGGACGTGACTCGCACCGTGCATCAACACAGCCTTGTCCTGGCCGCCAATCTCAGCCGGCCCGCTCTGCCGAGCCCGTGAGCTGCAGAAACAACTGAGCGGGCAACTCATCGCGGTTGGCCTCGGTGACCGCGACCCGGTGTACATCTGCGCGTCTCTTGAGGGCATCGGTAACGGGGTGCTCGTACACATGCACTGTGGCCACGACTGGCAAGGGACCAGCGAGCAGGGTGGTCACGGCCTCCACAAATGGCGCGGAAGCCAGCTCCATACGGCCCAGCTCATCGATCATCACCGCACCCCCGGCTTCCTGCGCGCGACGCAAGGCTGCCAAGGCCACCCGCTCGAAGGCAGGCACGTCCACTCCGAATCGACCGACCTGCACACCGGTCCGAAAGTCCTGGTGGGCCAACACCGCTTCCGGCCCGGCCACATCGCGCACCACGAAGCCGACTCGCCGATCCCGCTCACGTATCTCATCGGTCACAAAGCCACTGACCGACGCGCCATGTTTCCGCAACAGCTCCACCAAGCGTCGCATCGCGACCGTCTTACCGACCTTCGGCGGTCCTTCGAGCAGGAACCTCAGCGGCTGCAAGCGCGGGCCAGGGCACGCGTTGCCGGTCACGCGGGCGAGCGTAGTAGGGCTGGAACGTCATCCGTCGTCACTGAGGAGCGGCTCTGGAGCGACTCGCGAGCACTGAAAGCGCTTGCTGATCAACTTCATGATCATCGGGTTGCAGCCTCGCGCAAGCGTCTTCGCGAGAGGCTGATCGACGCTCATCAAAGAGCAAACCTAAGGCGCTAGGGCGTTCCGCGGATCTTCGGGTTTGTGATCAGTCCTCCTGCTCCCGAGCTGAGAGCGTCGACGATCAGGGCTGGTACCGATATGGGACTAGACTGGTCCCATGGCCGAGCTCCACGTACGCAACCTCCCTCCGGAAGTCCACCTGTGGCTGCGTCAGCGGGCGGCAGAGCAGGGGCGGTCGATGTCCGCCGAAGCTGTTGCGATTCTGCGCGCTGCGCTGCAGGGCGCGCAGTCCGACGCCGGACGCAGCCAGGCGATCGACCGGCTGCGAACGATCCGGCAACGAGCGCATCTTGGTGCAGATGCCCCTCTCGCCGAGGAGCTGATCCGTGAAGACCGGGAGCGATCCGGTTGAGCCGGTCTCTGGTCGTCGACGCCTCGGTCGCGTTGAAGTGGGTGGTCACCGAACCCGGCAGTGCGCAAGCAGCCGCGTTGCTCGACGAGATGGCGGTCGGCGCGGTGGCGTTGTTGGCACCGGAGCACCTCATCGGAGAGGTGGCTAACGGGCTGCGAAAGAGAGTCGCCCAGCACGTCCTGACCGTCGAGGACGCCTGTGCGGCACTCGACGCGATCGCGCACCTCGAGCTGACCTTCGTGGGTGGGGCAGGGCGGTGGTTTCAATGCCTGCCGGCCGCCCTGGAATGGGGGATCACAGCCTACGACGCGCTGTACGTGCTGTTGGCGAGGGATTTCGGCGCCGTGCTCGTGACTGCCGACGAGCGGCTCCACACCGCAGCGACGGGCCTGCCCGTCCGTCTGCTCGGCCACTGAGCAGTGGTGATGTCACTATCCGTGAGATCGAGGGGAGGACTGTCGCCATCCAGCGGGTCGGGGCGCTGAACTATCAGGCGCCGTTACGCTCCCAGTCGTTGCCGAGTGATGATCTTCATGAGCCCTCCCCACGACGGGCGAGCACCACCCGGAGGTCAGATGGACGGTTTACGGCCGGCGGAGGCTGAGGTCGGGCTCCTCCCTGCGTCGGCGAGCGGCGATGTGATGCTCGTCGACGGGCTCACCGCACTGGTCAACCAAGTCTACGCAATCGCCGAGAAGGGATTGTGGCTCGACGGCGTCGCGTCTCGGTCAACCGGACTCAGGTTCGGGACCCATTCGACCGTACGATCGTCGCGACCGCTCAGGCATTGAGGCTGCCGCTGCTCACCAAGGACGGCACACTGACCCGCCACTTCCCCAAACTCTGCGTTTGGTGATCGCCGGGTAAGGAGCGATCGGATTCATGGGCACGGCTCAGGTGCGGTCCGCTGCGTATCGCGGGGCTATCGATTCCATCTGCTCCAACACAAGTTTGATCGCGGCGGGGTTGCTTGTCCGGGGGATAGCCGTGCTTGACAAGCAGCCGCTTGATCGACGAACGCAGCTTGGCTCGCACGTCGTCGCGCATCGTCCAGTCAGTGCGCACGTCACGGCGACGAAACAAGTTCGCGAGCGATGACCGCCACCGTCACGTTGATCGGTGCTGGGCATGGGCGGTGAAGGCGTCCCAGAGCAGGTTGAGGGGGTGGGCGCCGTCATAAAGTTGGCGCTCGGCCTTACGGGCGAAGATCCCGGCCAGCAGCTGCAGCGGCGGGTGGTAGTCGTCGGACAGGGGGATCAGACGAAGGTCGGGTCCACCGGGCAGTCGTCCCTCAAGGGCTGCGTCCGCGGCGGCGTGGGCGCAGATCAGGGCGCCGTGGACGAGTTGGGAGCGCAGCAGCGCAAGGCCGTAATAGATGCTGTCCACCTCGGCCACGATCCGCAGCCGGGTGGTGAAGTCCGGGCCGTACCAGCGGCGCAGGAACTCCGCGATCAGCCCGGCCGACGGCGCCAGCAGCGGGATCTCCGGCAGCCGGTCTTGCCCCACGGCCGCCATGGGCAGCTCCCGCACCGGCAGATTGGTGATCAGGGCCAGGTCCTCGCGATGCCACTCGATCACGTCATAATCGGCCAGTGCGGGGTCGCGGCCAGGTGCGGCGGCGACGCTGCCGCAGACGAGGTCAACACCCTTGGAGTCCAGCTGCGACCAGAAGTCGCGGGTGCGCACATGGGCGATGTCTAGCTGGATCTCCCGACGGGTGAACTCCTCGGCGACATCGGGCCAGACCTGGGCGAGGAAGTCGACGGTGAACTCGGTGGTGGCCACC
>JBQTHE010000104.1:0-8464 GCA_052390115.1 Pseudonocardiales bacterium
GGCGACTGAACAGCACTGCTGTTGAGTTCGGGAGGCTGAGAGCACCCGGGCTCGGGTATCTGACCCGGGACGGGGCCTGCGGGACGGCGCCTAGTTCGGTCCGGACTTCTCCAGCTCCGGCACCACCAGGTCCAACGCGTAGGGGATGCTCAGCACGCTGTTGAACGAGATCGCGGCGCCGGGGAAGGGGAGCTCGGTGTAGTCCAGGTAGGACACCCGGCCGTCACGGACCACGTCGAGGCGGTTGTAGATCGGGTCGTCCTCGAGCTGGGCCAGCGTGTCCGGGTCAGACGTCCAGGCGAGGCGGTCGACGTCCAGCAGCTTGAACTCCTCGGCGCTGACCGTGGCCAGATTGTCCTGCACGCGACCGGAGATCCACGGCGGCGTCGTCTCAAAGCCGAGGTCGGCGAAGAACCGCGCCTTGGGATCCTGGGGCGAGAACACCTGGTAGCTGCCTTCGCTCACGGTGGCCATCACGAGCATGGTCTGATCCGCCCATTCCGGGTGCTCGGCGCGGATCTTGGCGAACCTCGCCTCGACGTCGGTGATCAGATCCTTCGCCTGTTGCTCGCGGCCCAGCGCGCGCCCGGTGGTCAACGTCATGTCCTGCCAGGTGGCGCCGAACGGGTCGAAGTCCGCTGAGTGCGCCACCGTCGGAGCGATCCTCGACAGGGTGTCGTACTTGGTCTGGTCGAGGCCTTCGTACAACGCCAGGATCAGGTCGGGCTGCACCGCCGCGACCTTCTCGTAGTTGATCTCGCCCGCGGTGGCGATGATCTCCGGCGTCGCATCGCCTGCCGCCGCACGCGCCCAGGGGAAGATCGCACCGGGCTGCTCGTTGAACCACTCGGTGGTGCCGACCGGCGTCACCCCCAGCGCGAGGACCGGATCCTGATCGCTCCAGCCGATCGTGACGACCCGCTTTGGCTCGCTGTCGATCGTGGTGGAACCCAGCGCGTGCGTGATGGTCACCGGGAATCCCGGCGCGGGGGCCTCCCCGGAGGGAGTCCCGGCGGGAGTAGCGGTGTCGCTCTGGCCACACGCCGTCATGACCAGTGCCGCGACCAGCACTAGGAGGAACGGAGTGCTCGCGCGATGCCGCCGCGCAGCTGCACCGGGTACCAGACTCCTGGCACGGGTGACGGGTGTGCTGGACATGAATGTTCCTTTCGAGCAAGGCGTGCCCCGCAACGCGCCGGCGCATCTGGCTGAATTAGCTTTGCCTATCCATACTCGGGCTTCAAGTGCTCAACCCCCCGAAACAGGCATTCCGTCCAAATGGCGTACCAGACGTTGCGCCAGGCGGCTCACAGTTGGGCGCGCCGGTCAACGGTGGTCGGACCAGGCGGCCCACAGCTGGGCATACCGGTCACCCGCCGCCACGAGTTCGTCGTGCGTGCCGTGCTCCACCACGCGTCCCGCGTCCAGCACGACGATGGTGTCCGCGCTGGCGGCCTGGGTGAGCCGGTGGGCCACCATCAGCGCGGTCCGCCCGGCCAGCGCGCGCCGCGCAGCGGCTTCCAGCACCCGCGCGCCCGAGCTGCCGGCCTCAGCCGTGGCCTCGTCGAGGATCGCGACCGGACGGTCGGCGAGCACCAGCCGGGCCAGCGCAAGCTGCTGGGCCTGCACCACGGTCAGCGAGTGCCCGCCGGCCCCAACCACGGTGTCGAGCCCGTCGGGCAGGGCCTGCGCCCAGCCCAGCGCGTCGACGGCTGCCAGCGCGGCCCGCAGCTCCTCGTCGGTCGCCGTTGGTCTGGCCAACCGCAGATCACCGGCCAGCTTTCCGGCGAAGACATGCACCTCCTGCGTGATCAGCGCGACGGTCTCGCGGACCACGGCCGGGCCCTGCTCGTCGAGCACGGCGCCACCGATGTCGACCGTGCCCCGGGTCGGCCGGTGCACACCGGCGACGAGCTTGGCCAGCGTGGTCTTGCCGGCCCCGCTGGCGCCCACCAGCGCCACCCGGGTACCGGGGGCGATATCGAGGTCGACGCCGTCCAGCACGTCGTGCCCGTCGACGTAGGCGTGGCCCAGGCCGGTGATGCGCACCGCGGCATCGGCCGGGCGCACCGGGTGCTCCGGCTGCCGTTCGGCGGGCAGGTCCGCGACACCGACGATGCGGGCCAGACTCGCCGCCGCCGACTGGGCGGTGTCGAGCAGGAACAGCACCTGGTTGATCGGAGAGAACAGGTTGATGAAGTAAAGCGCCGCGGCGCTGGCGGTGCCGATGGACGCTGCCCCGGCGCGCACCAGGAAAAATCCGGCGGTGAGCACCGCCGCCACCCCGACGAACTCGGCGAAGTTGAGCCGGCCGAAGAACCGGTTCTGCAATCGCACCACGCGCAGCGCGAGGTTCACCACGTCCTCCGACCGCGCGCGGACCCAGGAGGCGTGTTGCTCGGCGAGCCGGAACGCCCGAACGGTGGCGGCCCCGCCGACGGTATCCAGCAACTGCTGCTGCTGGATGCCGCCCACCACCCGCTGCTCGGTGTAGAGCGGGGTAGAGCGGCGTAGGTACCAGCGGGCCGTGAGCGCCTGGATCGGGACGGCGAGCAGCGCGGCCATCATGAACCGCCAGTCCAGCACCGCGAGGCCGACGAAGGTGAGCACGATGATCAGTGCAGCCCGGGCGAATTGGGGGATCGCTTCGCGGACGGCCTCGCCGACGAGCGAGACGTCTGCGGTGACCCGGGAAGTGAGATCGCCGGCGCCGGCCGCCTCGATCCGTTCCAGTGGCAGGCCCAGAGCGCGGGAGACGAACCGCTCGCGCAGCTGCGCGAGCATGCTCTCGCCTACTCGAGCGACCAGCATGATGCCCAGCACCGCCAGCAGCCCCTGACCCAGCGCGACGGCGGCGAGCAGCAGGGCTGGCCCGGTGACGGCATCCGGCGGTTCGCCCTGGGCGACGAGATCGACAATGCGGCCCAGCAGCGGCGCGACCAGCACGCTGACGGCCGCCCCCGCGACCAGCGCGACGACCGCGGCCACGGCATGAGCCCGGTGCGGGCGCAGCAGCTCGCCCAGGGCAGCGCGCAGCCGCGGGCGCGGGGCAACCGGCAGCAGGGCCCGCGACGGGGCCGGCGACGGCACGGTCACGCCAGCACCGTCGCGCGGTAACCGGCGTCGGTGTGCAGCAGGTCGGCGTGGGTGCCCGCGGTGGTGATCCGGCCGCCGTCGAGCACCACAACCCGATCAGCGATGGCAAGCAGCGCAGGGCTGGTGGCGAGCACGATCGTGGTGCGGCCGCGACGCAGGGCCCGCAGGCCGGCGGCGATCCGGGCCTCGGTGGCGGTGTCGACGGCTGTCGTCGGGTCGTGCAACACGAGGACCGGGGCATCGGCGGCGAGCGCCCGGGCCAGGGCCACCCGCTGCCGCTGGCCCCCCGACAGCGAGCGGCCCTGTTCGGAGACTGCGGTGTCCCAGCCGGTGGGCAGTACGTCGGCCACCTGGTCAGCCTGCGCGGCGGCCATCGCGGGTGCAAGATCCCGGTCTACCGGCGTACCGGCCCGCACGTTGTCGCGAACGGTGCCGGAGAACAGCTCCGCGTCGTGCGCGGCGACCAGCACCGCCCGGCGGGCATCGGCGGGCGCGTACTCGTCCAGCGCCACACCGTCGAGCTCGACTGTGCCCGAGGCCGGCTCGACTTCGCGGCCCAGGCAGTGCATCAGGGCGCGAGCCGCGGCGGGGTCGCGGGCGACCACGCCGAGCAGCTCGCCAGCCGGGACATCGAGATCGACGCCGTCGAGCGGGCCGTAGTGCAGGTCCCGCAGCCGTACCGCGCCGCGAACGTCACCGGGGACTTCCCGGGTACCCGCCCGCACGGCAGGTGCGGCCGCGAGCACCTCGGCGATCCGCGCTGCCGACGCGCGGGCCTGGGCCAGCCGCCCGTTGACCCATCCGAAGATCTGTAGCGGATCGATGAGGAACTGCGCGAGCCCGACAGCCGCCACCAGGCCGCCGATGCTGATCTCGCCCGCTGCCGCCAGCCGACCGCCGACCAGCGCCACGAGCGCGAGGAACAGCCCGTTCGCCGCGAGCACGGCGCCCTGGTACCAGGCCTGGGCGCCGGTGGCGCGCAGGGTGGCGTCGAGTGCCTGCCGGCTGGTCCCGACGTAGTGGCGCACCGCGGCGGGCTCGGCTCCGATGCCCTTGAGCACCCGGACCCCCGACACCAGGTCCGCGGCCACCCCGGAGGCCTGCGCGGCGCGTTCCTGCTCCGGCCCGCTGCGCCGCTCCAGCGGTTTGCCGAGCAGGTGGACCAGATACAGCAGCGGCGGTGTGCCGAGCAGGATGAGCAGCCCCAAGGGGATCGAGATGCGCAGCAGCGCCACGGTGGCGACGGCCAGCGCGACCACGGCGCCGAGGCCGAGCGGCAGGGCGAAGTTGACGATGCCCACCCGCTTGGCGTCGGACGTCGCGATACTGGCGAGGCCGCCGGGCAGCCGTCCCGCCTCGGCGCCGCCGCGCGGATCGAGCACCCGGTCGGTGAGCTGCAGTCGCAATCGCTGGTCAGCGCGGACGTCGGCCAGCCACGACCACCGTGCACCCCAGCGGTAGCTGTACGACAACATCGCGAAGTCCAGGCCCAGCACCAGCAGCCAGCCGATCAGCGCCCGCGGGTTCCCGGTGGTCACCGCCGCGTCGATCACCACCCCGACGAGGACCGGCACGAGTGCCTCGCCGGTCTGGTGCCCGCACAGCAACACTGCCGCGACCGCGACGTAGCGCCGGTACGCGCCGATGGAGCCGCGCAGCACCGACCCTCCGGTGATCTCACCCGCGCTCACGTTGGTAAGGTTATCCTTACTCGGCGCCCTCTCCGGGACGAGGAGGACCTGCGTGCGCATCGTCGCGTTCGGATACATGACATGGGGCCGGCGCACCATTGAGGCGGTCCTGGCGGCGGGGCACGAGGTCCCGTTGATCGTCACCCATCCAGACAGCGACAACGCCTACGAGAAGATCTTCAACGAGTCAGTGGCTGAGTTCGCCGCCCACCACGGCATCCCGCTGCTGGTCCGCAACCGGGCCGACGACGTCGAGGTCCGCGAGGCGATCACCGCGGCCGGCCCGGACGTCATGGTCGTGTCGAACTGGCGGACCTGGCTGCCGCCGGAGATCTTCTCGATCCCGCGGCTTGGCACGCTCAACGTGCACGATGCGCTGCTGCCCGGCTACGCCGGCTTCGCGCCGCTGAACTGGGCGCTGATCAACGACGAGCCCGAGGTCGGCGTCACCGCGCACATGATGAACGCCGAGTTCGATGCCGGGGACATCGTGTTGCAGCGCTGCACCCCGGTCACCGACGACGACACGATCGCCGATCTGTTCGACCGGACGCTGGAGATGTTCGGACCGATCACCGTCGACGCGCTGCAGCTCGTCGGGTCCGGCCGCACCGACTGGACACCGCAGGATCGGCGTGCCGCGTCGTACTTCCACCGCCGCTGCGACGAGGACAACCGGATCGACTGGGGGTGGCCGGCGCGTGACATCTTCAACCTGGTCCGCGCGCAGGTCGATCCGTACCCCAACGCCTACTGCTTCCACGGCACCGAGCGGCTGCGGATCCTGAAGGCGTCGGTGAGCGAGGACGCGATCGGCGGGACGCCGGGCCGGATCGTCATCCGCCGGGGGACCGGGGTGGTGATCGTCGCCGGTGCCGACGCGCGGCGCGGGCGCTGCCCCGGGCTGCTGATCGAGCGCGTTCGCACCGACGACGGTCAAGAGTTCAACGCGGCCGAGTACTTCAGGCGGATGGGCGGGTACCTGACCTCATACCCGCGGGACTGACCGGCGCTGACGATGCTGGATCTGCGGCTGACCGGTGCGACCGTGCACACCATGGACCCGCGCCATCCGGTGGCGCACCAGGTCGGCGTCTGGCGGGGCCGCGTCGTTGCGCTCGACGATGCCGCCGCGGCGCTGACGGCGGCCCGGGTGGTGGACCTGCAGGGCGCCACCGTGCTGCCCGGCTTCGTCGACGCGCACGTGCACCTGGCCTGGGCCGGCCTGCGTGCCCGCAGCGCCAGCGTGGCCCACTGCCGCGGCATCGGCGATGTGCTCGCCGCGATCGGCGCGGCCGCCCGGCAGCGCCCGCCGGGGTCCTGGGTGGACGTCGTCGGCTACGACCAGCGCCCGCTGGGCCGTCATCTCACCGCGGCCGAGCTGGACACCGTCGCCGCCGGGCGCAGGTTGTTCGTCATCCACGACTCCGGGCACGCCTGCGTCGTCGGCAGTGCCGTGCTCAGCAAGCTCCCCGCCGGGACACCGCACGGCAACGGCGTACTCGCCGAGGCCGGGATGGCGGCCGTGCGCGCGCTGCGCCAGCCCTACGCCGTCGACGAGCTCGTGGAGGCGATCTCCGCGGCGGCGGCCACCTGCCTCGCCGAGGGCGTGACCAGTGTCGTCGAGGCCGGGATCGGCGGCGGCCTGATCAGCCACAGCCCGGTCGAGTTCGCCGCCTACCAGCGGGCCGTCGAGCGGGGCCGGCTTGCGGTCCGGGTCCAGGTGATGGTCGCGGCGGACCTGTTGCGCCCGCTCGGCGCGCACCCGGACGACGGCATCCCACGCGGGATGGACCTGGGCCTGCGCACCGGCTTCGGCGGTGAGCGGCTCTCGATCGGGGCGCTCAAGGTCTTCGCCGACGGCGGCATGATGGCCCGCACCGCCGCCCTCACCACGCCCTATTGCGGGCTGAACCATTCCGGCGAGCTCTACGCAGACCCGGCGGCGCTGACCGCGGCGATCGTCGACGGGCACCGGGCCGGCTGGCAGCTCGCCGTGCACGCCATCGGCGACCGCGCCGTGGACCTCGCGCTCGACGCCCTCGAACGGGCCCAACGGGAACACCCGCGTCCGGCGGCCCGGCACCGCATCGAGCACGCCGGGCTGGTCCGCCCCGACCAGCTCCCCCGGTTCGCCGCTCTCGGTGCGACGGCCGTGGTGCAACCCAGCTTCCTGTGGTACCTCGGCGATGACTACGCCGAGATCATGGGGCCGGACCGCGCCCCGTGGCTCTACCGCGGCCGGTCTTTGCTCAACCACGGCGTGCGGCTGGTCGGCAGCTCGGACCGGCCCGTCACGCCCGCCGCACCGCTGCGCTCGATCCAGTTCATGGTGCAGCGGGCAACGTCGAGCGGGCAGCTGGTCGGACCTGACGAGGCGATCACGGTCAGCGAGGCGCTGCGCGCCTGGACCGTCGAGGCAGCACGAGCGTGCCATCGGGAGGACAGTGTGGGGTCGATCGCCCCGGGGCGGCACGCCGACCTCGTCGTGCTGGCCGACGACCCGTGCGCCGTCGCGCCCGACCGGATCGCCGACATCGAGGTCGTCTCGACCTTCGTGGACGGGGTGGTGGTCGCAGGCTCGGTGGACAGTACGTAGCAGTCCCGGTCGACGTGTCGCGCGCTGTCAACGATTATCTTTACCGGAACGAGCCTTCCGTGAATATAGTTAGCCTTACCTAATGGTGGGGAGACGGGGATGGCGACGACACGCACGGCCGGGCGAGTCAACGGCGAGCGAGTGCCCGAGTACCGGATGTACTTCGTCGAGGTCGCTCGCAAGGAGCGCCTCGGGCCGAGCTTTGTGCGCGTCACGTTCACCGGTGAGTGCCTGCGGGCTTTCGGCTCTGGTGGCCTCGACCAGCGGATCAAGCTCCTGCTGCCGCAGCCTGGCCGGACGGTGGCCGACATCCCGAGCGGGCCCGGCTGGCACGCGGCGTGGCAGGCGATGCCGGCCGGGATACGGCCCACCATGCGCAGCTACACCGTGCGGGCGCACCGGCCCGAGGTGGGCGAGCTGGACATCGACTTCGTCCTGCACGGCGCGGACGGTGGCCACGGTGGCCCGGTCTCGGCATGGGCCTCGACGACCCGCCCCGGTGATGGTGTCGCGCTGGCCGGTCCCGACCGGCCAGGCGCAGGCCGGATGTGGGGGTGCGAGTGGTGCCCACCCCCGACGGCGAAGCGCCTGATCATCGCGGGTGACGAGACCGCTGTGCCTGCGGTGGCATCGATCGTCGAGTCGCTCCCGCCGGATGCCCGTGGCGTCGTCTGCGTCGAAGTGCCGACAGTAGGCGACCGGCAGTGCTGGGATGTGCCTGACCGGGTCGAGGTGCGGTGGTTGGTACGCGGGTGTGCGGCCGGATCGGCCCCCCACGGCTCGTTGCTCGAGGCGGCCGTGTCCGAGGTCTTGGACGAGCTGTGCGAGCCGGATCCACCAGCGGCCGGGACCGACCTGGAGGACGTCGACGTCGACACATCCATCCTGTGGGACGTACCAGGCAGGTCGACCTGCCAGCCCGATGCTCCCAGCGGCGAGCTCTACGCGTGGCTGGCCGGGGAAGCCGGGCTGATCAAGAAACTTCGGCGGCTGATGGTCAACGACCACGGCGTCCCGCGCACCGCCGTCGCCTTCATGGGCTACTGGCGGCAGGGACGCAGCGGCTGACCCGGCACGG
>JBQTHE010000105.1:0-11001 GCA_052390115.1 Pseudonocardiales bacterium
AGCGCTCGCGGCTGCCCGCGAACACATCTCTGGCCGTGCCGGCCACCGAGACGGTCGTCACCTGCCTGGACAAGCAGCAATGCCTGAACGCCGCCCGCACAGCCGGCTTGTCGGTGCCCCCGTGGGAAGTCGTCGGCGGATACCAGGAGCTGCTTGCCACCGCCGGTCGAGCGGCCGCACCCGTGGTCGTCAAACCCCTGTGGCCGCATTCGCGCCTACTGAACGACCGCAAGGCAATCCTCTGCCGCGACGGCAGCGATCTTGCCCGCCAGATCCCGATCTGGCCCACCGGCCACGACCGGCTCCTCGTCCAGCGCTGGGCGGACGGTCTGCGCCACAACCTCAACTTCGCGGCCCGAGACGGCGAGCTGATCGACGTGGTGGAGGTGCTGATCGTCCGGACGAACCGCCGCGACGGGACGGGCCTCGGGGTTGCCGGTCACACCCGCCCGGTCAGCATCGGACTCCGGGAGCAACTGGCCGCCCTGGTGGCTCGCCTGGGTTATGCCGGCGTCGGCTGCGGGCAGTTCCTGGTCCAGCCGGGCGCGCAGGACGGCGCCTTCCTGGAACTCAACCCCCGCCTCGATGCGAACTACGTGATCGCCGACCACGTTGGCTTCGATCTGGCCAACCTGGCCGTGGACCTGACGGCCGATGTGCCGGTCGACCGTCGCATTCCAGCGCCAACGGGACGCGACGGCCACACCTTTGCCTGGACGTCGGGCGATCTTGCCGGGCTCCGATACGCGATCGGTCAGGGCGAGATCACTCCCGCCGGCGCGCTCGTCGAACTCGGTCGGATCGCACGGACCGCGGTGCTCGCCGACGTGCACGTCACCTGGTCCTGGCGCGATCCGGTACCGACGATCGCAACGTACTGGCGCCAACTGACTCTCTCCAGCCTGCGCCTGACCGCCGCGCAAGGAAAGCCGGCAACCGACCGGCGAAGAAGGTGACTTCCCTGCGGTCGCACAGGTACTATTCCTGACTGTTTTGAGAACTGTAGCGGCGACGAGTACCTCGACGCGCACCGCGACTCACGGCTGACAACAATACTTCCTCGAACTTCTCGAACAGCACGTCTCTATTGAACTGTCCGCGTGCCAGCAGCCCAGCGGCCGACCGCGCCCGAGCCAAAAACTCGGAGTCCATAATGTGTTGCGCGATCATCTTCGCTCCAGCCACTGGATCGTCCGGAGGAACCGCGATCCCGGCCCCAGATTCACGGAGCACCTCCGCCAGCCAGCCGCCGTTGTTGATCACCACTGGCCGGCTCGCAGCAAAGGCGTCAAACACCTTGTTGGGAGAGTTCGCCGACAGTGCCGGAACGTCAGCGAATACCGATAAGCACATATCCGCGGCGGCGAGCAGTGCTGGTACGTCTCGCTTGACAATAGACCGCTCGACGAAAAGATTCTTCTCCCACACCCCCAACCGCCGTGCTAGCTTCCCGAGTTCGTCCCTGCCCTTGCCGTCCCCGACCACCAGAATCCGGACCTCCGGAGCGATCGACCGAAGCACATCCGCAACCTGCGCCAGGTAGCCGACACCGTTGGCTGCGCCAAGGGAACCGGTGTACACCAGCAGGGGTCGATCGCCCAGCCACGGTCGGCTGCTGCGTACCGCCGTGACCTCGGCACCGTTCGGGGCTGCGAACAATGACAGGTCGGAACAGTTCGGTATGACCGTGACACGCGCCCCTGGGAATCTTGACGTGATGCTTCTCGCCATGTCTGGTGATAGCGCAATGATGGAGTCGGAGCTTCGGTAGGCCCAGGCTTCCAGGGCAAAGCTCGCACGTTGCAGGAACGGGTTGCGCAGTATTCCCATGGCAATCGGGACCTCTGGCCAGACGTCGCGCACCTCGAACACCATTGGAACTCGATTCCGGAGCGCCGCGTAGCTTCCCGGTATCGCCACGGTCAATGGCGTGCTCGTCGAAAAGACGACGTCCTGAGGTAGTGCGCTTGCGCGCGAAGTCGCACGTAGCGCAAATCTGCTGAACGCCTGAATTCGCTCACGAAATCCCATATACTTTGAGTAAGGGACACCGCACCAATGCACTGTCACGCCGGCTTCTTCGGTCGTCCACCACACACCTTCGTTCTTCACGGATTGCCTTAACGGTGCGGCGGCGAGCATATTTACTCGATGTCCTCGATCCACCAAGCGACGGGAGAACTCATACGATCGACTACCGCCCTTCATCGCGGGCGTCCTATAGTGCTGACTAATGTAGACGATATCCATATGTGGCACCCTATACGACGAGATTGAGATTGGCGTCCGGCTACGCAGGCGCCGGACCGCAGAGAGATATCGTGGTTCCATGTCTAAGCGCTTCCCCCGGTGAGTCCGGCGCTGGCGTACTGCGCTGGCCGACGTGACCTCCGGACGCATACCAGCAGGATCCCCCCCGCAACAGCAAGGGACGTGACGTAACCCACCAGCGAACCGTAGGCGGCTCCGAGCGCACCGTAGTGACCGATGAGCACTACATAGCTGACAATGCTCACGCCTAACGCGACCACCTCGGCGACGGACGCCAGCGAATTCCGCCGGATCGCGATCAGCACGCTGACGACGACGTGTGCCATCCCGAACACCCCAGCCGCGGCGACGAGCGGCAGCACGAGCTCTCCGGCCGATCGGTACGCGGGCCCGAGCAGCGGCAACAGCAGCAGATGGGTGGTTACTCCCATCAGGACCGCGGCGCTACCGCAGTAGGCCGCAGCCAGGACGAACAGCTTGCGCAGTGCGAGGGCGCCGCTGTCGTGTGCCTTGCGCCAGGCGCCGAGCCGGGAGCTGACGAACGCCAGGAGCGGCCACGCGATCAGCTCGGTCATCGTGGCGACGCTTGCATAGATTCCGAGTGCCGCGGTTGAGGCCAAGCCGGCGAGGAGCAAGCGATCGAGCCGGAGAACACCGCTGTGGGCCAGTGCGAACGGGAACAGCTGCAGGCCCTCGCGCCGGGCCTGCCGCGGGCCGTCCTCCGGTATGACGCCGGCGTGCGAGGCAAGCCGACCGCTGCACGCCCAGCGAGCCAGGCACGCCGCTGCGGACACGGTGCCGGCAATGAGGTAGGCGAGCACCCAGAAGGCGCTGTTGTCGACCTCGAGCACGAACAGCGCAACGATCGCCAGTATCAGAAGGCCATTGCTGAGGAGGGTGTAACGGAGAAAATCCTGCTGCCGCCCCGCGGCGATGGCGATGGAGCGCACCGCGCGGGCAAAGGCGTTCGTCACGGTGAACAGCAGCGCGAGAGCAAGGCCGATGCGCCACGATTCGATGCCCGGAACCGGGACGGCGAGAGCGGCGACGACGAGTGCAAGGCAGATCGCCGACGGGGTCAGCAGCAGCCGCACGAACGAGCGGGTCACGATCCGGACCGGGGTGCCGGCATACACGACGACGACACTGCGGTCGGTGCCCAGGACCAGCCCCAGGCTGCTCATGTACGCGATCTGAAGCAGCAGCGCGAGCTCGCCGCGCCCAGCCGGGTCCAGTGTTCGGGCGGCGAGGATGTTGGCAACGAAGGCGACCGCCGCGACGATGAGCTGGCAGGTGAGCAACACCGATGCGGGGTCACCCACTATGCGGCGTGCGCTTGCCATCACCGCTAACATCTTCGCTCCGACTGAGTCGCCGTCACGAACGCTCTCCCATAGCAACGGTGCCGGTATGCGACGGCAGGGGCGGGCGTCGTGCCAGCCGCGAGCGAGGTGCCTCCTTACTGCTGCGGTACCGGACCGCCGGGTAGTTGACCGCCAGCACGGCGAAAACCCAGAAGAACCGGCTGTCGTAGAACTCGCCGGAAAACATGCTGGCGGCGCCGAGATAGCAGGCGGACAGCAGCATCGCGAGCTGGTCGGCGGTCATTCTCCGCACCGGCCGGCAGTCGCGGACCAGCGCCACGACGAACATTCCGAAGATCGCGAGGGCTGCTACTCCACCAGTTGCCGCCAGGTCGAGGACGAGGTTGTGCGGGTACTCCAGACCGGCCCCGAGCCCGAACCGCACGAAGTAGCTGTCCAGACCCGCCCCGATAAGCGGGTCGTCGACGAAGATCGTCAGTGCTTGGGAGATCAGCTCGGGTCGGCCGGACAGCTCGTTGCGCTCGAAGACCTGATCGACGAAGCGGTACCGGACGACGGCGACCGCCGAGGAGGGCAGCAGATTCCAGGTCACGATCAACGTGCCGGCGGTGACGAGCACCGCGAGGCCGACCGCGCGAAATGACCAGCGCCCCCAGGTCAACGCACCGAATAGGACCACCGTGGCCAACGCGGCGACGATCGCCCCACGCGAGGCCGGAAGCAGCGCCGCCGACGCCAGCAGCGGGATGGCGACCAGGAACAGCCGCTGGCCGTACAGGGCCGTCAAGGCGATCGCAGCGACCACCCCGAGCAGGATGACGCGGGTGTAGACGTTGGGCCCGCCAGCGAAGGCCGTGGTCCGCCCCTGCGCATCCGTCTCGCCGATGAGCACGCCGGCCAGCGCATAGACAACCGCGACGATGTACATCGCGGCGAGTGTCAGGCGGCGGGCGCGCGCGGGGTCCGGCGCCGACACGACGGTGGCCACCACGATCAGCAACCCCAGAAAGACGAGGTCGGTCAAGGTCTCGCTGATCCGGGCCTCGTAGGGTGCCCAGAATGCCGTCAGAGCAAGGTAGCCGACCGTCGCGATGGCCCACAGCGATGCCGGAGGCCAGACGTGCCGGTAGTCGCGGTGCCCAGGTTGGAAGCGCCACAGCCCGACCGCGGCTACGAGCGCTGGGAACGCCACGAGCCGCAGATCGAGCTCGCCGAACTGTTCGATGTCGAGACGGTCCAGGGTGAACTGACCCATCAGCGCAACGCCGAACAGGCCCAACACAAGGACGGCCGGCATCCGGAACCCGGCCGTCACCTGTGTCGAGCTGATCGCGATGGAACTCACGAGCGGCGGCCGTGAGCTCCGCCGCGGTTCGGGGGCGGCTTCTTGCCGGGTGCAGCCGCCGCCCCGTTCGCCGGCTCCTGGGCGAACCCCGAGATCACGGTCGTGGGCTCGTCGGCGGCCGCGATGCCGGGGTGGTTCGCGGCGGCTTCTGGCGGCGCCGCAGCCCGCTGAACCCGCTCGGCGGCACGACCGGGCCGTACGCCGGAAAGTCGTGCGCCGGAACGCGGTGACCTGTTGAGGAGTCCACCGATCATCGCGGTGGACATGGAGCGCAGCAGATCGGTGGCGGCCTGCAGGTCCTTGCGCTGCGTCTGGCCGTGCCGGGCGACCATGATCGTCGTGTCGCACAGCGCCGCCAGGGTGGGCCCATCGCTGCAGTGCAGGAGGGCGGCAGTATCGACGATGACCGTGTCGTAGGAATCAGCCAGTTCCCCGAGCAGCAACTCCATGCTGGGCGAGGAGAGGAGCTCACTGAAGCCGACGAACCACCGGCCGGCCTCGAGAACATCGAACTCCTTGGGACCGAGCGGCCGCATCGCGGCCGCCGATGGCAACGCCCCGGTGAGGACGCCGCAGAGACCCGCAGACCCACCAGCGGCCGATTCGACCTTGCGGTCATGTTGCCCGAGGTAGTCCATGACTCCGGGGCCACGGATGTCGCCGTCCACCAGCGCGACCTTCCGGCCGGTCTGGGCGAGTGCGGCAGCGAGATTGCACGCCGTCGCTGTTTTGCCGTCAGCGTCGTGCGGGCTCACCACGGCCACGGTCTTATAGGCAACTCCGGACGAGAGAAGTCTCGTGCGGATCGCCCGGTAACCCTCCGCCCTGCTGCCGTTGGGATCGCCGATGATCGCCAGCGGCTTGGCATCGGCGCCAGGGTCGTTCCAGATACTGCCGAGGGCCGCGGCGCCGGTCACCTCGGCCAGCTCGTCCAAGGACCGGATCGGGCCCCGCGCGGAATTCAGGCCTAGAGCACCACCGATTCCGGCAAGAACGCCGAGAATCGCTCCGAGTGCGAGGTTGAGTGCCGGCACGGGCGAGACCGGGGACGGCGACAGGGTGGCTGGCTGGAACACCGTGACGGTGACTGATGGCGCCGCAACGACCGGTGGCGGCTGCTGCTCACCCGGTGACGCCGGCGCAGCAGCGGCGGCGGGCTGCTCGAGCTCTGCGACGATGGCCACGAACGCAGCGCTCAGCGCGCCCGCGATCTCCTGCGCCCCGGCCGGTGAGGTGTCCGTGACCCGAGCGGTGATGAGCACCGTATTCGCCTCGAGCCGCGCGGTGATCCGGTTGGCCAGCACGCTCGGCTCCTGGTCAAGGCCGAGCGACTCGACGACATCGGCGCTGAGCCGCTCGTTGGTGAGTAGCTTGACGTAGGACCTGGCCTTCTCTGCCGCGTCCGTGGGATCGGAGGAACCGGGCACGGAGAGGAAGAACGTCACCTGCGAGGCATAGGTCGGAGTGGCGGTGACGGTGACTGCGGCGGCAATGGCCAGACCGAGCACCAAGCCGGCAGCGACGATCTTCCAGTAGCGGGCCAATACTCGCAGATAGCTACGCAAGCTATGCTCCACTGTTCCGGTGCCCGACGGTCGCCTCGAAGGTGCAGCCCCAGACTCTCACCGCCGCGATCAGTGTCCAACTCCTGATGGATGCATCGCTGGACAGGACTCCCGCGCCAGGAGGGACGGCGCTGACATCGTTCGGGGCACCGGGACACCAAGTAGGTGGAGCACTGTCGGACCCACCGAGGGCAGCGTCACGGACTGGTCGGTGATGAGGTGCTCGTCGCCGGACGGGACCAGCACGCACGGCACCGGGTTGTGGGTGTGCCCGCCGTAAGGCTGGCCGGCACCGCCCGCAGCGTACATCTGCTCGGCGTTGCCGTGGTCGCCGACGAGCAGCACCCAGCGCCGCACCCTGCGGGCGGCAGCGCAGATCTGCTGCACGGCGCGGTCGACCGCTTCGGCGGCCAGGACGGTCGCGGCGTAGTCGCCGGTGTGGCCGACCACGTCCATGTTGGCGAGATTGGCGACAACCAGGTCGACATCGTCGGTGGCGCCGGCCGCGACCACGTGTCGAGCGACCTTCGCGAGGTTCATCTCCGGCTGGTACGCGTAGCGATCACCGGCGGCGGTGGGCACCTGAACGTGCTCCTCCCCCGGCCTCGGCCGGGAATCTCGGCCATTGATGAAGAAGGTGACGTGTTCGAACTTCTCCTGTTCGGCGATCCGGACCGAGCGGGCGCCGGCGACCTCCAGCGCGTCGGCGAGACCGCCGGAGGCATCCGTGCGCGACAACAGCGCGGGCACGGGGGCGCGCGTGTCGTACTGGGTGAGGCTGAGCAAGCGAACTCCCGCGCGTCCGGTCGCGGCCAGCCGGTCGCAGGCCATGTCGACCAGCGGCGCGGTCCGGTCGCTGCGGAAGTTGGCGAACAGGATCACATCGCCATCCCGCACAGACGTGGCCTCGGCGACGGTGGTGGGCGCCAACCCTGCATCCCCGCCACCCTCGCGGACGGCGGAGACCGCGTCGCGCGCGGAGTGCTCGCCGACACCGTCGAGGAGTAGAGCGCATGCTTTGGCGGTCAACTCCGCCTTGCCGCTCTTGTCCATCGCGTAGTTGCGGCCCACGACGGTGCCGACGGCGCCGGCGCCCGCTTCGGCTGCTATCGCGGTGAGCCGGGCGAGGTGCTGCGCGGCGGTGCCGTCGGCGACGTCCCGGCCGTCGGTGATGGCGTGGATCCACACCGTGCGCAGGCCGGCCTTCGCCGCGGCGCGCAGTAATTCGCCGAAGTGGGCGATGTCGGAGTGGATCCGCCCGTCGGAGCACAGCCCGACCAGGTGCAGCGCCCGGCCGGTGGCGGCGAGCGTGGCGCACGCCTCGCGCAGGAGTGGGCAATCGGGTAGCTCGCCCGAGTCGACCTGCCGCTGCACCAGCAGGCTGTCGTACTCCAACGGCCGTCCGGCTCCGATGACGAGGTGACCGATCTCGGAGTTGCCGACTACGCCGTCCGGCAGGCCGACCGCCGCCCCGGACGCGGCGAGCAAAGGCCCGGGATATGTGGCCGCCAGCCGGTCCAGGGTCGGCGTCCGCGCCGCCGCGATGGCGTTTCCCAACCCCGGTGGAGCGTGTCCCCAGCCATCGAGGATCAGCAGGGTCCCGGGGTTGAGGGTCACGAGCCCCCCCGACGCAGGCCGTCCAGCCGCTGCCAGAAGGTGGGGAAAGACTTGGTCACGCAGCCTGGCTCGCGGATGACGATCCCCGGCGTGCGCAGCCCGCTGATCGCAAAGGCCATCGCGATGCGATGGTCGTCATAAGTATCGATCACCGCACCCTGCGGATCCGTCCCGCCGTGGATGGTCATCGTGTCGATGGTCGTGTCGACGGTGACGCCCATCTTGCGCAGTTCGTTGCTGACCGCCTCGATGCGGTCGCACTCCTTGAAGCGGAGGTTCCCGATGCCGGTGATGTGCGTGTGCCCTGTGGCGTACGCGGCAACGACGGCGAGCGTGGGGACGACATCAGGCATGTTCGACATGTCAATGACGATGCCCGCCAGCGGGCCGCCTTCCAGTGTGATGCTGTCGGAGACGAATCCGGTGCTGCATCCCATCTGGACTAAGGCGTTCACCAGGCCGATATCCCCTTGCGCCGAGTCACCGTTGATGCCCGGTATCCGCACCCGCCCGCCCAGGATGGCGGCGGCGGCGAGGAAGTACGACATCCCCGACGCGTCGGGCTCCACGGTGATGTCGCCGCCTCGGTAACGCTGTCCCGCCGCGACGGAGAACCGCTCGTACCCGCGCCGGTCCACCGACGCCCCGGCCATTTCCATGGCGGCGACTGTCATATCGACGTACGGCTTGGACAGCAGGTTGTCCAGCAGTGTCACGTCGACGTCCTTCTGGGCGTAGGGGGCGCTGATCAGCAGGCTGGAGGTGAACTGGCTGCTGACCGTTCCGTGGATCTCGGTAGGGCCGCCCACAAAGGTGGGACCCTCGATCGCGATGGGCGGTGATCCATTGCCGCGCAGAGCGGTTGCCGGGACACCGAGCAGGGCCAGTGCTTCGAGCAAATGGCCCATAGGCCGTTCCTGCATACGCGCGTTCCCGGTCAGCACCGTCCGGCCATTGACCAGACCCGCCATGGAGATGAGCAGGCGGATTGGGGTCCCGGCGTTGCCCATGTGGATGTCGTTCGCCGGGGTCTGCATAGGCCGGCCGTTGGGGATGACCGTGATGGTGTTCGAGACCTCATCAAGGTTCACCTCGACGTGGCCGAATGCCTGGAGCGCCTGTGCGAGCAGGATCGTGTCCTGTGACAGCAGCGCGTTGTGGAGTGTCGTCGGCTCCGAACTCAGACCAGCGATGGCGAGGAACCGATTAGTGTAGCTCTTGGAGCCGAGGACCTCAACCGTGGTGTCCACCCCTGCCAGCGGCGTGATGCCGAACTCGGGGAGGGCGAGAACCGGGTTTTCAGTGGTTGCCGTCATGCCTGTTGGCTCCTTGTCCCATCGGTAGAAGGTTCGGATATCGCCATCGCTACCGGTCTCTCCGCCGGAACCGTCGGTAAGGTACGTCGGCGTTCGACTGTGCACAATGCTCAGTCGACCACGAGGGTCGGCAAGGACTGACGGGCGGCGGAGCGTGAGAACCTGAGCGATACGAAAACGATGGTCGATCCGCTGCTTCATCGGGTTGCTCGGGTGGGATGCAGGGTCAGGTACGGTCCGCCCATGCCCTCGACTTCAGTTTGCCCTATTTGCCAGGGTAGCGCGAAGCAGTCTCGATCGGTCGGTGACTTGGTGGTGGCAAGTTGCGCACACTGCGGGCACGGCTGGCTTATCGACTTGCAGCAGGAGAACAAGCATTACGACACCAGCCACTACGTGAACTGGCGCCACGAGAACCAGGCCGCAACACGTCGGCGAGCCGAGCAATACCTGACCGATTTCTATGAGCTGGTGGAGGACCAACCGCGGACCGCCGTAGAAATCGGTTGCTCGACCGGCGAAACCATCGGATTGCTTGCCGAGCGGGGCGTTCAAGGATGGGGCACGGATACGTCGGAGGCCGCCATAGCGCAGGCCCGTGCCCGGTTTCCACAGGTCGGCTTCACGGTTGGTGCCACGCCCATCCTGGACGCACCCGTGGACGCCGCGCTCATGATGCACGTCATCGAGCACGTGCCGAGTCCGATCGATGTGCTTCACGATGTCAGGTCGCTGGTGGCGGACGGTGGAACTATTTATCTCCGCACTCCCAACTACGCGGGCGCGGCCGCCCAGGTGTTGCGCGGAGCGTGGCCGGATTTCCTCGCCGAGCATCTTCATTATTTCACGCCCCACTCAATCACGACCGCTCTCTCCGCGTCGGGTTGGCACCTCGAAAGCCTCCGCACGGAGGGTGGCGCCTGGGTATGGCTGGGCGGTGTGAAGCGGGTCGTCAAGCAACAGCGTCCGTCACTGACGAAGGGAACCGGAGCGCCGCCTGGCCGTCGCCAGATGAAAGTCTTGTCTCTCGCTCATCGTTTCGGGCGGCCCCTGTGGAGAGCCGAAGGACGGTCCGGACGGGGTAACGAACTGATTGTGACCGCTCGGCGAGCTACTGGTTGACGCGCGTCCTCAGCTTCCGCTGATGTGCAGGACTGTCGCGTTGAGGGCCATGTTGGCGTAGTAGCGCGCGTTCTGAACGCCGTGTTCCTACCGAGCTCGTGTACCTCGAACCCGAACCGCCCCACACAGCGCTCCAGAAGTACGCTGGCGGGTCGGATCCGGTGATCTGCAGCTGATCACGAAGAGACGACGAGTAGTTCGGCAGGTCCCGGTCGATTTTGCTGAAAACCTCCCGGTATCGAACCCGCCGCGCTTCGTCGGCTGTCAAGGTGAACAGATCCACGGAGATGTAGGCCCAATGCGCGGCCATATGCACCCGCAGCGTCCGGGTCACGTACCGCCAGTTGTAGCTCTCGAACAGCGCCACCTCCTCGCCGCGCACGTCCTCGCGCTCGGATGTCCACCCCAGGTACCGATCCCGGTACTGGCTCGTCTCGATC
>JBQTHE010000106.1:0-30905 GCA_052390115.1 Pseudonocardiales bacterium
CTTGGCTGCGGGTGTCAGGCACCCCATCGGCGGGTGGGCGGCGGCCGTTGAGGGAGTTCAGGACTTCCAATACCCGGGCGCCGCCTTCTGGGTCGAGCTTCCCGGCCAGGCTGACGGTGCCGTCGGAACCGGCACGGACCCGCAGTTCACGGATGGTCTCGGGCTCCTCGGTGGGCGCCTTCCCGTCGGGGTCCAAGTGCGCGAGGAGTCGCTCGCCGACGCGGGCGAGGGCGGCGGGGTCGAACCGGCGCGCGGTGTGTGCCAGGGTCTCCTCGGCCTGGGCGGCTACCTCCGGATGCGTCGACGGCGGGATGCGGCGCATGATGGCGGTGATCACTCGCAGGTGCGCGGACCCGACCGCACCGGCGGCCAGCTCCGCCGCAGTAGCCGGCAACGCCGGGGGCAGCACCTCACCGGTGAGCGACCGGCGCGGTGTGAGCAGCTCGGCTTGGTCTGCCCGTGCCTTGGCTTCGCTCTTGGAAAGATTCAGCACTCCAGCCAGCAATCGGGTCGTGGTACCGAATCCGGCGACCGCACCGGCCCGCTCGGCGTCCAACTCCGCGACCACCTCAAGGACACGTGCATAAGACCGCCGAAAATCGGCCTCGGCGGCACGCAGCACCCGCAGCAACCCGTCAATGCGGGCCTGGGTGCGATCCTCCTCCACCATGGTCACGACACGATTCTCGCGGGCGCCCCCGACAATTCCGGGCCCCGTGGGGAGCATCCCGAGAAACGAACTGCGGAATGCGACGAACGGTCGCCCCACAACGATGAACGGTGGCCAACCCGCGATCCTCGCAGAGTCCGCCAACCTGCAACGCATGACGCCGTTCTGATCGACTGACCAAGTCACTCCCTGGGGTCTTGAACGAGCGCACCAACGACCGCGACCTCACCCCGGGCACCCGCTGAGGCTACTTCTGCCAGCCGATGGTTTCCGGCGTGGCCACGAAGAAGCGTCCGGCGCCGTAGTTGGCCAGGCCCTGCTTGGTGGCGACGATGGCCGGCCGGCTGATCACCGGCATGATCCCGTAGGTCTTGAACGCCTCGGTCTCCACCTCGTTGGCCGCCGTGTACTGCTCCTGCGGGGTCGGCAGCTGGTTGATCGCCCGCAGCTGGGCGTCCAGCGCCGGGCTGTTCACCCCGGACTTCAGCAGCGTGCTGTCCGAGCAGTAGAGCTGGCATATGTAGGCAATGCCGTACGGGTCGGTCTGAGAGACCCCGGAGTAGAACATGTCGAACCGCTTGCCGGTGACGATCGTGGAGAACTCGCTGGACGGGACCTGCCGGATGTTCAGCCGCACCCCGATGTTCTTGAGCATGGCGGCGGTGGCACTGGCGATGGCCTTGCCGGTCGCATCGTCGCCGGTGTTGACGTAGGTGAACTCCAGGGGCTTGCCGTCCTTGACCCGGACCCCGTCCGGACCAGGCACCCAGCCGGCCGCCTCGAGGTCTTGCTTGGCCTGCTCCGGGTTGAAGGTGATCACCTTGGCGAAGTTGTCCTGGTAGCCGTCCTGGAAGGGCAGCAGGACCATCGAGCCGGGCAGCTGTGCGGTCAGGTTCAGGCCCTGGAAGCGGATCTCCTGCAACTGTTGGCGGTCGATCCCTTCGAACACCGCCTTGCGCACCGCCGGGTCGGCGAGGATCGGGCTCTGGCCATTGAGGGTGAAGTAGTTCAGCGCCGGCTCGATGCTCCTTCGGATGTCGATCCCGCTCATGCCCTGCACCTGAGCCAACCGGTCCTTGGTGGCCACTCCAGTCGCGTCGAGCTGGCCGTTCTTGAACGCGTTGATGGAAGCGGTGTCCTCCAGGGTCAGGAACGTCCGCGAGTCCAGCTTGCCCGGCTTGCCCCACCACTTCGGGTTGCGGACGAAGGTGATGGTGCCGTTCTGCTTATCGAAGTTCTGGATCTGGTACGGGCCAGCGCCCCACTCCGGGTGCGGATTGTCGATGTAGCCCTGGTTGAACACCTCCGGGTCGACCGCGTTCGGGTGGATCAGGTTGTTGTAAAGGCTCTGCCACCACAGGTTGACGCCCCGGAAGGTCACCACCGCCTGCCGCTCGTCCACCCCCCGGGCCACCGAGGAGATGCGGTCGTAGCCGTCGCTGGAGCCGACAATGTACGCCGGGTTGGTGGCACCGTTGGTCTTCCAGACGGCCTCGAACGAGCGCCAGTCGATCGGCGTGCCGTCGTTGTAGGTGGCCTTCGGGTTGATCGTGTAGGTGATCCGGGTGTTGCCGTCGACCAGCTCCTGCTTGACGTCGGTCAGGTAGTCGGGGTTGTAGACGGCGTCCCCTTCGGCGGTGAAGGTGATCAGTATCGGGTTGTACCACCGCCACAGCGTGAGGCTGTAGAGCGTCCCGTCGCCCTGCCAGGTGTTGAACTGCGGGGTGATCTCCGGCACGGAAGTGGTGAGCGTGCCGCCGTCCCTGATGTTCTCGTACGACTGGGGGTTGAACTGGGCCTGCTCGGACAGCGACTGCGCGGTGTCGCCACTGCCGCCGCCGGTTGCGGAGCCGCCGCAGGCGACCAGCGCCACCGACAACACAGCGGTCGCCGCGAGGGCGGTGATTCCCTTCACCAGGGGACTCTTCACGACGTGCATCCTCTGCTCTCTCTTTCCGGGCCAGTGCATCATGCCGTATGGCGGGGGCGCGGCCGGTAGCCAGCGTCAGCGGAAGTGGCAGGCGTTGCGCTGGTCGGAGACCCCGCCTCCGGTCAACCTGGGTGTCTCGTCCGTGCAGCGGGCGCGCTGCGCGTCGTTCAGGGTCAGGTGCAGGGGGCAACGGCTGACGAACCGGCAGCCGGGGGTGGAGTCGGTGGGGCTGGGCAGGTCGCCACGCAGGACCACCCGTTTCCGCGCGCGCTCGACCTGCGGGTCGGGCACCGGGATCGCCGAGAGCAGGGCCTCGGTGTACGGGTGCTGGGGGTGGTCGAACACCTGGTCCACCGCCCCGACCTCGACGATCCGCCCCAGGTACATCACCGCCACCCGGTCGGCAATGTGCCGCACCACGGACAGATCGTGGGACACGAAAAGATAGGACAGCCCGAGCTTGGCCTTCAGCTCGTTGAGCAGGTTGATCACGCCGGCCTGGATCGAGACGTCCAGCGCAGAGACCGGTTCGTCCAGCACGACCAGCGACGGGTTGGTGGCCAGGGCACGGGCGATCCCGATGCGCTGACGCTGCCCGCCGGAGAACGCGGTCGGGAAGCGGTCGATGTGCTCGGGGTCGAGCCCGACCAGCTCCATCAGCTCGTCTACCCGGTTGTTGATCACTGACCGGTCCTTCTCGCCGACTGCCCGCAGCGGCTCGGCCAGGATGTCGAAGACCGTCAGCCGCGGGTCCAGCGCGCCCGTCGGGTCCTGAAACACCATCTGCAGCCGCCGGCGCAGCTCGCGTTCGGCCCCCCGGCTGCGCAGGCTCGCGACGTCGACGCCGCCGACCCGGATGCCGCCGTGCTGCGGCCGGCGCAGGTTCATGATCTCGATCAGGGTCGTTGTCTTGCCGCATCCCGACTCGCCGACCAGGCCGAGTGTCTCGCCCTCCCGGATGTCCAGATCGACGTCGGACACCGCGTACACCCATCCCACCCTGCGTTTCAGCAGGGCACCTTTGAGCAGCGGGAACGTCTTGCTCAGCCCGTCCAGTTCGAGCACGGGCGGGCGCTGCGCGCGAGGCAGCGCGCCCGCCGGCGCTTGAACTGGACGGGGGGCCGCGGGCAGCGGGTACACGGGTGCGCCTTCGATCCGACCGTCGGAGATCTGGTCGGCGCGGATACACGCCGCACTATGCTCGGCATGCGCCGGCACTGGGGCCAGCGTGGGCTCCCGGTCGGTGCACTCCGGGATGGAGATCGGGCAGCGCGGCTCGAACGGGCAGCCGGGCGGTTGGTCGACCAGCAGCGGCGGGTTGCCCTGGATCGGCACCAGCGGTACCCGCTCGGCGGCGTCCACCCGGGGCACCGCACCGAGCAGGCCGATCGTGTAGGGCATCCGGGGGCGGCTGAACAGCTCGTCGACCGGTGCCTTCTCCACCGGCCGCCCGGCGTACATCACCATCACCTCGTCGGCGGCACCGGCCACCACGCCGAGGTCATGCGTGATCAGGATCAGCGCTGCCCCGGTCTCGGCCCGGGCGAGCTTGAGGACCTCCAGGATCTGAGCCTGAACCGTGACGTCCAGGGCGGTCGTCGGCTCGTCGGCGACGATGACCCTCGGGTCGTTGGCGATCGCCATCGCGATCACCACCCGTTGGCGCATGCCGCCGGAGAACTCGTGCGGGAACGACCTCGCCCGCTCCGAGGCTTCCGGGATACCGACCAGGTCGAGCAGCTCCACCGCCCGCTTCCAGGCCACGTCGCGGTCCAGGTCCTGGTGCACCTGCAGCGCCTCGACGATCTGGCGGCCCACGGTGAAGATCGGGGTCAACGACGACAGCGGGTCCTGGAAGATCATGCCGAGCTCCCGGCCGCGGATCTCTGACATCGTCGGGTCGTCGAGCTCCAGCAGCTCGCGGCCGCCTACGGTCACCGACCCGGACACCGCCGCGTAGTCCGGTAGCAGCCCCATCACCGCCATCGCGGTGACCGACTTTCCCGAACCCGACTCGCCGACGATCCCGAGCGTCCGGCCCGGGCACAGGTCGAAGTCGACGCCGCGCACCGCGTCCACCCGGCCGGCCTCGGAGGGAAAGGACACCCGCAGGTCGCGGACGGCGAGCACCGGTTCGGTCACGCTCGCCCCCCAGACTGCGACGTCGGGTCCAGCGCGTCACGCAGCCCGTCACCGATCAGCGCCATCGAGATGGTCAGCAGCGTGACTAGCCCGGCTGGGAAGTAGAACAACCATGGGGCGCTGGTGATCGTGTTGGCCCCGTCGCTGAGCATCGTACCCAGCGAGACGTCGGGCAGCTGGACGCCGAAACCGATGAACGACAGCGCGGTCTCGGCCTGCACGGTCGCGACCACCCCGAGGGTGAACGACACGATCAACAGCGAGCCGATGTTGGGAATCAGGTGGCGCAGCACCACGCGCACCGAGCCGACGCCCATGAACCGGGCGGCCTGCACGTACTCCCGCTCGCGCAGAGACGCGGCCAGCGACCACACCACGCGTGCGCTCAGCATCCAGCCGAACACGGTCAGCGCGAGGATGAGCACCTTCCAATCGCCGCCGGCCCGCTGCGAGACCAGCGCCAGGATCAGGAACGAGGGCACGACCAGCAGGAAATGCACGATCCCGAGGATGAGCTTCTCCGCCGTACCCCTGAAGTAGGCCGCGGCCGCACCCACGAACGCCGAGATGACCGTGGTGAGCAGCGACACGGTGACCGCGATGACCAGCGACCGCTGCAGGCCGTGCACGGCCTGGGCGAAGGTGTCGTTGCCGGTGCCGTTGGTGCCGAACCAGTGCTCGCCAGACGGCGGCGCGGTCAGGTTGGTGAAGTCGACGTCGGTGTGTGTGTAGGGGGTGAACAGCCCACCGAACAGGCCGAACAGCACCAGCAGGACCAGGATGACCAGCCCGGTCACCCCGCCCCGGTTGCGCAGGAAGCGGCGCAGGTAGAGCCGCCGCCGGGACAGACGCCGGTCGCGACGCCCGGCCCGCTGCTCGCCGGGCAGCGGCCTCGCCGGGGTGTCGATGAGCGTGGCATGCATCCCGGGCACTTTGGTGGCCATCAGCTGCTCACCCGCACTCTCGGATCGAGCGCCACCACGGCGATGTCGGCCAGGATCGCGCCGATCGCGGTCATCAGCGCGCCGAAGGCGGCGACGGCGACCGCGCCGTGGACGTCGTTCTTGCTGATCGTGGTGATGAAGTACCGCCCCATGCCCTCCCACGCGAAGATGGCCTCGGTGATCACGGCCCCGGTGAACAGCGCCGGGATCGCGAACGCGATGGAGGTGGCGACCGGGATCAGCGACGTGCGCAAGCCGTGCCGCCGGATGGCTTGCTGCCGGGTCAAACCCTTGGCCCTGGCCATCCGCACATAGTCGGAGTTGATCGTGTCCAGTAGTAGCGCGCGTTGCAGCATGTGGTAGCCGGCGTAGCTGGTCACGACCAGCGCCACCGTCGGCAGCATCAGGTGTTGGAGCCGATCCACCAGCAGCGGCCAGAACCCGCTCACCCCGGGAGACTGGGCGCCGGCGACGAACAGCAAGGTGGTGCCCAGCGACTGGTTGAGCGCGATCGCCAGCAGCACGACCGCCAAGCCGGCGACCACCATCGGGATGTTCAAGGTGATGGTCGACAGGCCTTGGTGGAACCGGTCGGCGAAGCGGTACTGGCGGGAGGCGGTGTACACGGCGAGTGCGATACCGATCGTCGTGGACAGGATCAGCGCGAACAACACGAGCTGTGCACTGACCCCGATCCGGAAGCTGATCTGGCCGTTGACGCTCTCCCCGATCGGTGACGAGCCCCAGTCCCAGCGCAGCACGATGCCGCTGAGCCAGTGCCACCAGCGTTCCAGCAGCGGCGTCTCGGGGCTGAGGTTGTACTGGGCCAGCGACAAGTTGATCTGTTCGGGCGTGCGCGGGGGACGCAGCTGCAGGTAGTTGGCCCGAGGGTCCAGGAAAAGGTTGGCCAGGAAGTAGGTCAGGTTGGTGGCCACCGCGATCATGAGCAGCCAGCCGAGCGACTTCCTGACGAGATACCTCAGCACGACCGCACCGATCCGGTCATGGGCGCCCCCGATCTGCTCATCTCACACCGACGTGTCCGCCGCGCCCCCTTGCGGACCCGCGGCAGTATAAGGCGGACCTCGAACCAGGCGGACCGACACAGCTCCGACTTCGCTGCTGCGACCGGCGGCGTTGATGTGGCTCGCCCAAATCGATCACGGTGAGACCTGCGGCCATCACCAAGACCGAACCGTATCTGTGCCGGCGCGGAAGCGCCTTCCCTCGTCAGCGGTCAGCCGAACGTGACGCTTGTTCCGCATGGAGAATTCGACGGCGATACTGGGCGGCGTGCGCTGCCCAGTGCTGGTGGGGCGGGACTACGAACTCGGCGTTGTCCGCGACGCAGTCGAGGCCGCTCGCCGGGGTGCGGGCGGCACCGTGCTGGTGCTCGGGGAGGCGGGTGTCGGCAAGTCACGACTCGTGGCGCAGGCCCGTGGGTGCGCGAGGGACAGTGGGCTCACCGTCCTGTGCGGCCGCGCCGTGCAGTCTGAACGTCCGACTGCGCTCCGGCCGGTTGCTGAGGCCGTTCTCTCCGGGGTGCGGGGTGGGGGCCTGCCCGAGCATCCTGACCTGGACCCGTACCGCACTACCCTGGCCCGGCTGGTGCCCCAGTGGGGTGCCGGGGACGTCGCCGCCGATCCGTCGTTGATCCTGCTGGCCGAGGCGGTGCTGCGCCTGGCCCGGGTGCTGTGCCAGCGCCGCGGGTGCCTGCTTGTGCTGGAGGACCTGCACTGGGCGGATCCCGAGACGCTCGCGGTGACGGAGTTCCTCGCCGACAACCTCGGTGCGGAACCGACCCTGCTGCTGGCCACGCTGCGACCCGAAGAGGAGCGGCCCGCGGTCCGGCTCGCGCATACCCTGCGGGTGCGAGACGCCGCGACCGTGCTGGATCTCAACCGGCTGGACCGGTCGCAGGTCACCGCGATGGTCCGGGCCTGCCTGGGCGACGAGCCGGCGCCACCCGAGGTGGACGCTTTCGTTGCGGCGCGCGCCGAGGGCGTGCCGCTGTTCGTCGAGGAGCTGCTTACCGGGCTGGCCACGACGGGTGCCCTGTTCCGGGAGGGCGGCGGGTGGGTGGCGCGCAGCCGGCTCACCCCCCGCGTCCCACTCACCTTCCGCGAGACGGTCACCCGGCGCTTGACTGCGCTGCCCGATGATGCCCGGCGTGTCGTGGAGGCCGCGTCGGTCATCGGGCGGCGCTTCGACTGGGCGCTGCTCACCGCCGCGACCGGGTTGGCCGACGACGAAGTGCTGGTGGCGCTGCGGGCTGCGATCGACGCGCAGCTTGTGGTTGGCGAGCCGGACGGGTTCCGGTTCCGGCATGCCCTCACCCGCGACGCCGTCCTCGCCGAGCTGCTCCCTCCGGAGCGGGCCCGCCTCGCCGCCACTGCCGCGGATGCGCTCGAAGCCGCCGACCCGAAGCTCCCGGACATCCGCTGCGAGCTCGCCGCCGAGTTACGCGAGCAAGCTGGTCAGGGAGATCGAGCGGCGTACCTGCTGCACATCTCGGCGCACCGGGCGATGACCCGGGGTGCGCTCACCACCGCCGAAGACACGTTGCAGAAGGCACGCGAGTTGGCCGGCGACGAGCAACAGATCGCGCTCGACGAATCGCTCGTCGAGGTGCTGGCCTTCGCTGGAAGGACCGACGAAGCGTTCGCCGCGGGTGCCCGGGTACTGGCGGGTGTGCCCGAGGACGTACCCCGTGCCGCCCGGACACACCTGCGCCTGGCCCGAGCCGCTGTGACGGCCGGCCGCTGGCGGCAGGCGGATGCCCATGTCGAAGCTGCCGCCCGAGTCGACACCGATCCGGCGGTTGACGCGCTACGCGCGCAGGTGGCCATCGGCGAGGGGCGGTTGGCCGATGCGGTGGCGCTCGGGCAGCATGCCGTCGCCACCGCAGAGCAGGCCGGTCAGCACGAAGCCGCCTGCGAGGCCTTGGAGGTGCTCGGCCGCGCGGCCAGGCTGCGCGATCTGGCGGAGGCGGAGGCGGCGTTCGAACGTGCCTATCGGATTGCCGACGCGCACGGACTCGTGCTCTGGCGCATCCGTGCGCTGCATGAGCTGGGCACGATCGACCTGCACGACGGCCGGGGCGGCGACCGGCTGGTCGCGGCCCGCGAGGAAGCCCTCGCCGCCGGGGCACTCGCCACCGCCGCCGTAGTGGACCTGCAGCTGTCCGGCATCCACTGGGGGCGCTACGAGCTGGACGCTCAGCTCGCCGTCACGACCCGTTGTGTCGAGGTCGCCCGGCGGCTGCGGTTGCCCATCTTGCCGATGGCCCTGCTGTACCTGGCGGGCGCGCACGGCCAGTTCGACCGGCGGGAGGAGATGGAGGCCGGGATCGAGGCCGCGCATGCCGCCGCCCCTGACGATCCCGAGGTGGAGGCGGCCGAATGGGGCCACATCCGCTGGGCGTACTGGCTTGCACGGGGCGAGGACGCGCGGGCCCTCGGCGCCCTGGACCGCGCCATGGCGATCTACCGCGGGCATCCGGAGCTGCCGTTCCCGTTCCGGGGTATGTGGGCGCTGCTGCACACCGTGGCGGGTGACGGGACGGCCGCCCGGGCTGAAGTGCGTGGTGGACCGCAGCTCACCAGCCGCGCCAACTGGGTGCTGCTGCGCCACGCCGATGCGGTGGCACTCGGCCGGGCAGGGCATGCGGCGCAGGCCGCCGACACCTTCGCCGATGCAACCGCGGCCGGCCCCACGCCGGGCGTCCGCGAGCACCAGCACGTCCTCCGGTTGGTGGGCGGCGCAGCGCTGCGCGACGGCTGGGGTGAGCCGGTCACCTGGGTGCGGCAGGCACTGGACTGGTTCGAGGCACACAACCAGCAACAGGCCGCGTCGTCCTGCCGGAGGTTGCTGCGGCAGGCCGGTGTCGCGGTGCCACGGCGGGGCCGGGGGGACGCGACCGTGCCCGACGAGCTGCGCAGCCGCGGAGTCACCACCCGCGAGATGGACGTGCTGCTGCTGGTGGCCGAGGGGCTGTCCAATCCCGAGATCGCGGCGTCACTCGTCCTGTCACCCCGCACAGTCGAGAAGCACGTCGCGAGCCTGCTGGCGCGAACGGGCGCCCGTAGCCGGGCGCAGCTCGCCGCGCTGGCCGCCCGCAGCGCGCCTTAACCGGGTGAGTGCACCGGTGAGAAGCCTTAACCGGGTGAGTGCACTGGTGAGAAATGGGTAGATCCACCAATTCTGCGGTGCGCCGCCCCTGCGCATGCTGGACCGGCACCCAGCAAACGGAGGCACCCATGCAGACCAGGGTCGACGAGATCGCCGACGGCGTCTACCGGCTGTCCACCTACCTGCCTGATGTGGCGGCGCCGGCCGGCTTCACCTTCAACCAGTTCCTCATCGACGCCGAGGAACCGCTGCTCTACCACTGCGGCATGCGGTCGCTGTTCCCGCTGGTGTCCGTGGCGGTGAAACGCATCGTGCCGCTTGCACGGCTGCGGTGGATCGGGTTCGCGCACCTGGAGTCCGACGAGTCCGGGTCGATGAACCAGTGGCTGGCGGCTGCCCCGCACGCCCAGATCGCCCACGGCGCGCTGGGCTGCGAAGTGTCGATCAACGACCTGGCCGATCGGCCGCCGCGGGCGCTGGCCGACGGAGAGGTGATCGACCTCGGTGGCAAGCGCGTCCGCCACCTCGACACCCCGCACACTCCGCACGGCTGGGACTCGCGGGTGCTGTTCGAGGAGACGACCGGCACGCTGCTCTGCGGGGATGTGCTGAGCCAGGTCGGCGACGGAGCTGCGGTGACGGAAAGGGACATCCTGGAAGCCGCGATCGCAGCGGAGGACGCCTTTGGCTCCACCTCGCTCGGCCCGCACACCGCACCGGCCCTGCGCCGCCTCGCCGACCTCGATCCGCACGTCCTTGCGATCATGCATGGCTCGTCCTATGCCGGGGACGGCGCCGCCGTCCTGCATTCCGTCGCCGACTACTACAACCAGCGGCTGTGTGCCGCACTCACCTGAGGAGCACCGCCATGTCCGCGATCCCCGAGCTCGCCGCCACCCATCACGCCGCGATCACCGTCACCGACCTGGATGCCAGCATCGCCTGGTACGAGCAGGTGTTCGGGTTCACCAAGTTCATGGAGGGCCCGCACCCCGGTGGCTACGCGGTGCTGCTCATCGAGCCCCGGTCGCAGGTGATCCTCGCCGTGCACCGGCACGACGCCAACTCCGGTGAGCGTTTCTCCGAGACCCGCACCGGCCTGGACCACATCGGCTGGTCGGTGCCGCAGCGCGAGGACCTCGACGCCTGGCAGGCGCGGCTGGAGTCGCTCGGCGTCACGTTCACGCCGGTCGTGGACGTCGAGGAGCAGGGTCTCAAGTATTCCGTCATCGTCCTGCGCGATCCGGACAACATCCAGCTCGAGCTGTGCTGGACGCCGGCAGCATGAGTCTCGCCTCTGGCGCGGCGCCAAGCTGAAGCCGGCCGGGCACGTTCCAAGCTGGGTCGTGAACTCGACGCGACCGACGTCCCAAGTGGGTGGAAACGTCGGTGGCGCCGAGTTCACGGCGGTTACGTCCTCGATGTCGGCGGCGTCGAGGCTCACTGGGCGCGACTTGGGCGCGGGAGCTACCGACAAGCCAGCCGTAACCGGCAGACATCGGCGCGGAAACGAGGTAAGCGCACGGTAGGGGAGTGGATGGCCGGCCGACGCTGACGCACCCCCCAGCGCGGGGACTGGTCGTCACGGCCGGCGTTGCTGCCTCGGTGCCTGCATTCGCCGCGCGTGGGCTGTCGGCGGGGCAGCTGCCCTCGGTCCCTGCCCGGCAGCTCCTCGTTCGCCGCCCACCGGGTATGTCCAGATGGGAAGGTGTACCTCACCCGCGGTGTCGTCCTGGCCGGCCTGCCCACCCGGCGGGCCGCCGGGGGAGTGTGGTCCGAGGTGACCGATCCGTTGCGGGTCGGCCCCAGCGGGGTGGCCGGCATTGTTGATTCGCTGGCCGCGGAGCTGGTCATAGATCGGTGTCTGGCTCACGGCGACACCGTAGAGGTAGGTCGTCCACGGCGATTATCCACATTTGTGCACAGGTGACGACCTCTGTGGATGGACAGCGGCGCCGAGACACCGCGACCCCGGCCAGGACGGCTGGCGGCGCCGGAATACCTGCGGTGCAGCCGGTGTTCGGATACGAGAATACCTGGGGAATCCTGGAAATATCCGGCGGAGGTGATGATGGCGACGATTGAATTGACGAAGGAGAACTTCACCGACGTCGTGGGCGGGGCAGAACTGGCGTTCATCGACTTCTGGGCGTCGTGGTGCGGACCGTGCCGCACCTTCGGGCCCATCTTCGAGCAGGTATCGGAGAATCACCCCGACGCCGTGTTCGGCACAGTCGACACCGAGGAACAGCGCGAACTCGCGGCCGCGTTCCGCGTGATGTCGATCCCCACCCTGGTGATTATGAGGGAAGGCTTGTTGCTCTACGCCAAGTCGGGTGCCCTGCCGCAGCAGGCTCTGGAAGATCTGGTGGACCGCGCTCGCGCGCTGGACATGGACGAGGTGCGCCGCAAGCGCGCCGCACGTGGGAAGACGGCCTGAGGGCACTGCTGAGCGCAGCGACCCTGCCGCTACGATCTATGGGAGCCCACGATGACGACGTCGTCGCGGGCCGGTAGCGTGCCCGGTGAGCGCCCGGACTGCTACGACGCAGCACCACCAGGCAGCCAGGAGGCAACTTGTGACGGCCGTTGCGCCCCCGCCGATCGCCACACGTCCGCGCCCGACGCGCATCACGATCAAGGGCTCGACCCTGCTGGGGCTGTTCCAGACGACCGATCACAAGGTGATCGGCATGCTGTACCTGGTCACCTCGATGGCCTTCTTCTTCATCGGTGGCAGCATGGCCATGCTGATGCGTGGCGAGCTGGCCACACCGGGCCTGCAGTTCCTGTCCAACGAGCAGTACAACCAGCTGTTCACCATGCACGGCACGATCATGCTGCTGCTCTACGCGACACCGATCCTGTTCGCCTTCGCCAATCTGGTGCTCCCGCTGCAGATCGGCTCCCCGGATGTCGCTTTCCCCCGGCTCAATGCGTTCTCCTACTGGCTGTTCCTCTTCGGTGGCCTGATGGTGCTCAGCGGATTCCTCACCCCGGGCGGAGCTGCTGACTTCGGCTGGTTCGCCTACACCCCGCTGTCCAACGCCATACACTCGCCGGGCGCGGGCGCGGACCTGTGGATCATGGGACTGGTCATCGCCGGACTGGGCACGATCCTGGGTGCGGTGAACATGGTCACCACGGTGGTCTGCCTGCGGGCGCCCGGGATGACGATGTTCCGGATGCCGATCTTCACCTGGAACATCCTGGTCACGTCGCTGCTCGTGCTGCTGGCCTTCCCGATCCTGACCGCGGCACTGCTGGGGCTCGAGGCCGATCGGCGGCTCGGGGCGCACGTGTTCGACCCGGCCAACGGTGGGGCCATCCTCTGGCAGCACCTGTTCTGGTTCTTCGGCCACCCCGAGGTCTACATCGTGGCGCTGCCGTTCTTCGGCATCGTCTCGGAGATCTTCCCGGTGTTCAGCCGCAAGCCACTGTTCGGTTATAAGACCCTGATCTTCGCGACACTGTCGATTGCGGCGCTGTCTGTGGTGGTGTGGGCGCACCACATGTACGCCACCGGTGCGGTGCTGCTGCCGTTCTTCGCGTTCACCACCTTCCTCATTGCGGTGCCCACCGGTATCAAGTTCTTCAACTGGATCGGCACCATGTGGCGGGGTCAGTTGACGTTCGAGACACCGATGATGTTCTCGATCGGCTTTTTGATCACTTTCTTGCTCGGTGGGCTGACCGGGGTGCTGCTGGCCGCTCCGGCGATCGACTTCCACGTCAGCGACACCTACTTCGTGGTGGCGCATTTCCATTACGTGCTCTATGGCACGATCGTGTTCGCGACCTTCGCCGGGATCTACTTCTGGTTCCCGAAGATGACCGGACGGATGCTCGACGAGCCGCTGGGCAAGTTCCACTTCTGGACCACGTTCATCGGGTTCCACCTGACGTTTCTGGTGCAGCACTGGGTCGGCAACGAGGGGATGCCCCGCCGCTACGCCGACTATCTGCCCAGCGACGGGTTCACCACGCTGAACATGGTGTCCTCGATCGGTGCCTTCGTCCTAGGCGCCTCGACACTGCCGTTCCTGTGGAATGTGTTCCGCAGCTACCGCTACGGCGAGGTCGTCACCGTCGACGACCCGTGGGGTTATTGCAACTCGCTGGAATGGGCGACCTCGTGCCCGCCACCACGGCACAACTTCACCGAACTGCCCCGGATCCGCTCCGAGCGACCCGCCTTCGAGCTGCACTATCCGCATATGTCCGAGCGGATGCGGGCCGAGGCGGAGGTCGGCCACGGGAGCCCGCCTGCGCCGAGCGAGAAGGCGGCGCAGGCAGTTCAGCAAGGTGAGACCGGTGATACCGACCCGCGCGACAAGTGACCGGTAACCCGCGGACGACCCTGCTGGTCACGGTGACCGGGCGGGACAAGCCGGGGGTTGTCTCGGTGATCTTCGCCGCACTAACCCGGCACGGCGTGGACATCCTCGACGTCGAGCAAGTAGTGATCCGCGGCCGGATCATTCTCGGCGTGCTGGTGGAGACCACGGCTGATCCGGATGATCTGCAGGAAGCCGCCGAGCAGGTCATGGCCAGCATCGGGATGCAGGTAGACGTCGAGGTCGGCGCTGACGAGGTGGGTGTGAGCACTCGCGCCTCCACGCATGTCGTGTTGGTACTGGGCCGGCCGGTCACGGCCCGCGCCTTCACCGACACCACCCGCGCACTCGCTGCGTTGGACATCAACATCGACGCCATCCGGCGGATCGCGGACTACCCGGTCACCGGGCTCGAGCTACTCGTGTCAGTTCCCGGCGACGGCGGTGACGAGGCCGCCGACACAGCGTTGCGCTCCACGCTGGTACAGATCGCCGCCCGTGGCGAGGTCGACCTCGCCGTCGAGCGAGTGGGTCTCGCCCGTCGGGCAAAACGCCTGGTGGTCTTCGACGTCGACTCGACCCTGGTGCAGGGCGAGGTGATCGAGGTGCTCGCCGAGCGCGCTGGCTGCGGGGCCGAGGTGCGCACGATCACCGAGACCGCGATGCGCGGCGAACTGGACTTCACCCAGGCGCTACGTCGCCGGGTCGCATTGCTGGCCGGCTTGCCGGCCAGCGTGCTCACCGAGGTGACCACGGCACTGGAACTCACCCCCGGGGCTCGCACGACAGTGCGGACCCTCAAGCGGTTGGGATTTACCTGTGGAGCCGTCTCGGGCGGCTTCACCCAGGTCGTCCGGCCGGTCGCCGACGACCTGGGGCTGGACTTCTGCACCGCCAACGAGCTCGAGATCCGCGAGGGGAAGCTCACCGGACGGGTCATCGGCCCGGTGGTGGATCGGTCCGGGAAGGCCGACGCGCTGCGCCGGGCGGCAGAGCACTTCGGAGTCCCGCTGGCCCAGTGTGTCGCGGTCGGGGACGGCGCAAACGACATCGACATGCTCTCCGCGGCCGGTCTTGGTGTTGCGTTCAACGCCAAACCCGCGCTGCGAGAGGTCGCCGACACCGCGATCAACCAGCCGTTCCTGGACATCGTGCTATTCGTGCTGGGCGTGACCCGCGACGAGGTCGAGGCCGCCGACGCCGCCGACGGGATGCTGCGGAGGGTTCCCTTGTGAGTGGGGATGCGACCGATAGCTCGTATCCCCACTCACAAGCGGCGCAGCCGCACCTCCTCGCCCCGTTGGTCGCGTGGTATGCGAGTTGGCTGGACCTGTCGGCTGCCGCGACTGCCGACGTCATCGACGAGGACCCTGCGGTGGTGCGGGCGATGCCGCTGATCCTGCGGGTGGAACGGGACGTGGTACCGCCGCGCAGCGCGCTGCTCGAGGCGGCGGCTTCGGCGGTGGTGGCGCTGTGTCTCGACGAGCGTTCGCGGCCCGGCGGTCTGTGGCACGCTGAGGTGCAGCCCTGGGTGGCGGGCCGGATCCGTAAGGTCGCGCGCCGCGCTCGCGGCGCGCACTGGACCGCCGTGTCCGACCTGCCGGGTATCACTGTCGAGCACCGCGGCGCTCAGGCGCGGGCGCTGGTGCCCTGGCCGGTGGCCGACACCCCGGCAACCGTGACCCGGCTGCAGGTTGGTGGCACCGATGTGCCTGCCGACGATCCGGGCCCACCACCAGACGGGCTTCCCGTGCTCTGGCTCACGCCAGACCCGGTGATGACGACGGGCAAGGCCGCCGCCCAGGTCGGGCATGCCACGATGCTGCTCGCCGCGTTGCTGGCCGCCGACGGCCGGGCAGCCGAGCTGGACCGCTGGGCGGCCGACGGCTACCGCTGCGCTGTGCGCACCGCCTCGGCGCGACAGTGGGCCGGGCTGGCGGCGGGGGATCGGCCGGACCGGGCCTGGCGGGAGCGCGGCGTACTGGCCGTGCGTGACGCCGGGTTCACCGAGGTCGCCCCCGGCACGGTTACGTGTGCCGCGCAGTGGCCGCGCGGCGCCCCGTGAGTGGCATTGGGTGCTATAGCAGTGTTACGCACTCACGAGGCGCTGTAGCGCGGCTCGCGCTACAGCGGCATCCGTGGTGGGCCAGAACGGGGGTAGCGAGGCGCGCAGGAAACGACCGTAGCGAGCGGTGGCCAGCCGGGGGTCCAGGATCGCCACCACGCCACGGTCCTCGGTCGAGCGCAGCAGCCGACCAGCGCCCTGCGCGAGCAGCAGCGCCGCATGCGTCGCGGCCACGGCGAGGAAACCGTTGCCACCTCGGGCGGCCACTGCGCGTTGCCGCGCCGAGCTCAGCGGGTCGTCGGGCCGGGGGAACGGGATGCGATCGACCACCACCAGAGACAGCGATCGGCCGGGCACGTCGACGCCCTGCCACAGCGACAGCGTGCCGAACAGGCAGGTCGGCTCGTCCTGGGCGAACTGCGTCACCAGCAGACCGGTCGCGTCGTCGCCCTGGCACAGGATCGGCAGGTCCAACCGGTTCCGCAGCGCCTCGGCGGCCTGCTTGGCGGCCCGCATCGAGGAGAACAAGCCCAGCGTGCGCCCACCCGCGGCAGTGACCAGCGCGTGGAGTTCGTCGAGGTACGCCGGGAGTAGCCCATCGCGGCCAGGTGTGGGCAGGTGCGCGGCGGTGTAGAGAATCCCGGCGCGGCGGAACTCGAACGGAGAGCCCGCGTCCAGGCCGGTCCAGGCCGGTCCCTCGTCGTCATCGGCTGGCGGCGGCCGCTGGGTGGCTGTTGCGGTGGCCGTTGCGGCGGCGGATCCGGCGGTGGCCGTTGCGGCGGTGGATACGGCGGTGGATCCGGCGGACGGCGGCTGTGCGGGCAGGCCCCACTGCGCGGCGAGCGCATCGAAGGTCCCACCCAAGGTGAGGGTGGCCGAGGTGAGTATCACCGTGCGCTCGTCGAACAGCCGCTGCCGCAGCAGCCCTGCGACCGACAGCGGGGCCACCCTCAGCACCCGCCCGCGCACGGTCTCCTCGGCCAGCCAGACGACGTCGCGCCGGTCCGCCTCGGGTTGGGCAGACGCGGCGTCCGGAAAGGCCGCGAGCACGCGGGCCGCAGCCGAATACGCCTGCTCCAGCGCGGCCAGCGCCAGCCGGCGACGGGCGGCAGCGTCGGGGTCCTCGCGGCGTTCCCCCCCGTTGCTGCCCAGCGCTGTGGTGCACCGGTGGGCGGTGTCTCGCACCGCGGTGAGCGCCCCAGCCACGCCGGCGCCGAGGGTGTCCCAACGCTGCGCCGGGGCATCGGCGAGGAGCAGCGCGAGCCCGTCGCCTGCCGCGGCCAGTTCGTCGGCGATCTGCTGGTCGATCAGCCGCCCGCAGCGTCGCGACGCGGTCTCCACCATCGCCGCGGTGAGTTCCTCGGTGGCGGCGCTGGTGACCCGGTCGACCAGGTCGTGTGCCTCGTCGACGACCACCACCCCGTGCTCGGGCAGCACCTGGTGTTCGCCCATCGCGTCGATCGCGAGCAGCGCATGGTTGGTGACCACCACCTCAGCACGTCCGGCCCGGGCCCGGGCCTGCTCGGCGAAGCAATCCATGCCGACGGGGCAGCGGGACAGGCCCAGACATTCCCGGGCACTCACCGACACCTGCCGCCAAGCCCGGTCGGTGACTCCGGGTACCAGCTCGTCGCGATCACCGGTGTCGGTACCGGTGGACCACTCATGTAGACGGGCGATCTGGCGACCAACCATCGACGAAGGGGAGGCCGCCGAGGCAGCGTCGAACAGGTCCTCGGCCTCGTCGTCAGGGCCGGTGTTCAGCCGGTGCAGGCACAGGTAGTTGCGCCGTCCCTTGAGGATCGCGAAGCTCGGGGCGTTGCCCAACAGCGGCTTCAGCGCGCCGGCTAGTCGAGGCAGGTCGCGGGCTACGAGCTGGCGTTGCAGCGCGATGGTCGCGGTAGAGACGACCACCGTGGTACCCGCGGCGACGGCGTGCCGGATCGCCGGGACCAGGTAGGCGAGCGATTTGCCGGTGCCGGTGCCGGCCTGCACCGCGAGGTGCTCCCCGGTACGGATCGCTCGGTCGACCGCCTCGGCCATCAGGGCCTGCCCAGGCCGGTCGGTGCCGCCCACCGCGCGCACCGCCGCGGCGAGCAGCGTCCCGACATCCGGCACAGCGACTTTCGGACCCGTGACTTTCGGACCCGTGACTTTCGGACCCGTGACGTTCGGACCCGTGACGTTCGGAACCTTGGTGGCGGGGGTGGGCACAGCGGCAGACGCTACCGCCTTTCGTCGCCCTCCTGAGCGCAGCGCGTCGCGCGCTCGTCGTATCTCGTCGTCCCCGATATGGAGCCATGTCGGGGCAGACGGGCCAGCGATAACCCCGACATGGCTCCATATCGGCGGGGGGTAAGCGGGGTAAGGGTCAGATGAAGAGGGTGGGGATGGCGGGTTCACCGGGGGAGAGCCTGAGGCCTTCCCACGGCAGGCTGCGCAGCGCAGCTCGGACCCGCTCGCGTCCCTGCTGCAACGTGTCCGGCGGGCCGACCGGGTGCCCTTTCCGCAGCAACGGCACCGGGAGTACCCGGTCGTGCTTTCCGAGGTCGGGCTGCTGGCCGCGCCGGAACACCAGCTCCTCGACCGCGGTGCCGCTGGGCTTGTAGCGGCGCAGGGCACTTTTGACCCCACCCCGGGAAGCCTTGGCTTCGCTGCGTTTGGCCACCGGCCGCCCGTCGACCTCGACCAGCTTGTAGACCATCCCGGCGGTCGGCACGCCCGAACCGGTCACCACCGAGGTGCCCACCCCGTAAGAATCCACCGGCTCGGCCCGCAGCCCCGCGATCGAGTACTCGTCCAGATCGCCGGACACCACGATTTGCACGTCCGGCGCCCCGAGCCGGTCGAGTTGATCGCGAGCCTGGCGGGCGAGTTCCCCGAGATCTCCCGAGTCGATCCGGATCGCTCGCAGCCGCGGACCGGCGACCTCGATCGCGGTGGCGATACCCCGAGTGATGTCGTAGGTGTCCACCAGCAAGGTGGTGTCGGTGCCCAGCGCCTCGACCTGCGCGGCGAAGGCGTCCGCCTCGCTGTCATGGAGCAGGGTGAACGCGTGCGCGGCGGTGCCGGTGGTGGGGATGCCGTAGCGCTGCCCGGCGGCCAGATTGGACGTCGCGGTGAAGCCCGCCAGGTAGGCCGCGCGGGCCGCCGCCACCGCGGCTTCCTCATGGGTGCGGCGACCGCCCATCTCCACCAACGGCCGGTCGCCGGCGGCGCTGCTCATCCTGGCCGCCGCCGCGGCCACCGCGCAGTCATGGTTGAGCACCGAGAGCACCAGCGTCTCCAGCACCACCGCCTCGGCGAAGCTGCCCGTGACGGCCAACACCGGAGAGCCGGGGAAGTACAGCTCGCCCTCCGGGTAACCGTCGATGTCGCCACCGAACCGGTAGCCGGCCAGCCAGTCCAGGGTGCGTGGGTCCAGCATGCGGGTGAGGAACGCCAGTTGCTCGTCTCCGAACTGGAACCGGGCCACGGCGTCGAGCAGCCGGGGGACACCGGCGACGATGCCGTAGCGGTGGCCACCCAGCCCGCGGGCGAAGACCTCGAACGTGCAGCGCCGGAAGGCCGAACCATCATTCAGCGCACTGGCGAGCATCGTCAGCTCGTACTGGTCGGTGAGCAGCGCGGTGCTGTCCGGAGTACCCATCGCCGTCTTGAGAGTGCACGGTGGCATCTCTAGAGCGTATGGCTGGTCATGGTGGGAACATTGGGGCATGACTACACCCGTCGAACTGGAGCAGACCCAGGTCGACCCAGCGGTGGACGAGGTCGGAACCGAGGACCGGCCGTGGCTGACGATCGTCTGGAACGACCCGGTGAACCTGATGTCCTATGTCACGTACGTGTTCCAGAAGCTCTTCGGTTACAGCCGGGACGAGGCGACCAAGTTGATGCTCGACGTGCACCACAAGGGTCGAGCAGTGGTGACCAGGGGTTCTCGGGACAAGGTGGAGATCGACGTCGCGAAACTGCACGGCGCCGGGCTCTGGGCGACCATGCAGAGGGACGCGTGAACGGCTGGCGGCGCAGCCGAGGGCTCGTGACGACCGTCCTGTCCGAGCGGGAGGCTGGGCTGCTACGAGGGCTGGTCGGCCAGGTCCGCGACATGCTCGGGGCACGGGTTGCGGCGACTCCGCGCGACGAGCTGGCCGAAATCACCGGCATCACCGCCGGCCCCACCTTCGCCCCCGACGACCGCGTGCTGGCCCGGTTGCTGCCCGATTTCCACCGCGACGACGCCACCCTGTCCGGTGGCCTGCGCGCGCTACACGAGCCCGAGCTGCTGGCGGCCAAGGACGGAGCGGCCGGTGTTGTGCTGGACACCTGCCCCGCGCGGGGTGGCCGGGTGCGGCTGTCCGACGAACAGGCGCAGGCGTGGCTCGCCGCGCTCAACGACGTCCGGCTGGCACTGGGCACCGTGCTCGATGTCACCGACGACATGCCCGATGAGCTTCCAGCCGACGACCCTCGTGCGCCGCACCTTGGCGTGTACCACTGGCTGACCTGGGTTCAGGAGTCCCTGATCCAAGCCGTCTCCGACACGTAGGATGAGAATGTGCTGACGATCCGCTTCGACCTCGTCGACGCGATGGTCCGGCACGCCCGCCGGGACCATCCGGATGAGGCGTGTGGTGTCCTCGCAGGGCCGGTGGGCTCCGACCGACCGGAGCGGTTCGTTGAGATGGTCAACGCCGAGCGCTCGCCGACGTTCTACCGGTTCGACTCGGCCGAACAGCTGCGGGTGTGGCGGGCGATGGACGCCGCGGACGAGGAACCGGTCGTGATCTACCACTCGCACACCGCCACCGAGGCCTACCCGTCGCGCACCGATATCTCCTACGCATCGGAGCCCGGCGCACATTACGTGCTGATCTCCACCCGCGATCCGGATACCCACGAGTTGCGCTCCTACCGCATCATCGGCGGTGAGGTCACCGAGGAGCTGGTCGAGGTTGTGGAGTCGTACATGTTCTCCCATACCGGCGCCGACGACGTCCCCGACGTGCACTGACCAGCGCGCCGTCCTCGGAATGACCGGGGGTGGTTGTGCGTAGAGGAACTGGTGAGTCGCCCGCACCTACAGGAGGATCCGACAATGGCCGTCACCGTCTCCGTTCCCACCATCCTGCGCACCCACACCGGGGGCGAGAAGTCCGTGCAGGCATCGGGCTCCAACATCGGCGAGGTGATCGAGGACCTGGAGAACCAGTACGGGGGGATCAAAGCCCGGCTGGTGAAGGAGGGAACGCTGCACCGCTTCGTCAATGTCTACGTCAACGACGAGGACGTGCGCTTCGTCGGGGGCCTCGAGGCTGCGGTGAACGACGGCGACAACGTCACCATCCTGCCGGCCGTTGCCGGCGGCTCCGCCACTCGTGAGTGCGAAACAGTAACAACGTTACTGCGCTGATTGGCCACTCACGAGCGCGACCGAAGGGAGCCGCAATGGCCCGCTATGACTCGCTGCTCGATGCGGTGGGTGACACCCCGCTGGTGGGGTTGCCGCACCTGTCACCCGCGTCCGACGTGCGACTGTGGGCCAAGCTGGAGGACCGCAACCCCACCGGCTCGGTGAAGGACCGCCCGGCGTTGGCGATGGTCGAGGACGCCGAGCGCTCCGGGCGGCTCACCAAGGGTTGCACCATTCTCGAGCCGACCTCGGGCAACACCGGAATCTCGCTGGCGATGGCGGCGAAACTCAAGGGCTACCGGCTGGTCTGCGTGATGCCGGAGAACACCTCGATCGAGCGGCGGCAGCTCCTCGAAGCGTACGGCGCGGAGATCATCTTCTCGCCGGCCGCGGGTGGCTCCAACCAGGCGGTGGCGCGGGCCAAGGAGCTGGCCGCCGCGCACCCCGACTGGATCATGCTCTACCAGTACGGCAACCCCGCCAACCCAGCGGCGCATTACCGCACCACCGGCCCGGAGATCCTGCGTGACCTCCCCACCGTGACGCATTTCGTCGCCGGGCTCGGCACTACCGGCACGCTGATCGGGGTGGGGCGCTACCTGCGGGAACACAAGCCCGACGTGCAGATCATCGCCGCGGAGCCACGCTACGGGGAGCTGGTCTACGGCCTGCGCAACCTCGATGAGGGATTCGTGCCCGAGCTCTACGACCCGGAAGTGCTGACCGGCCGGTTCTCCGTCGGCTCCTACGACGCGCTGCGCCGCACTCGCGAGCTGCTGGAAACCGAAGGCATTTTCGCGGGCATCTCCACCGGCGGGATCCTGCACGCCGCGCTGGCCGTCGCGGAGAAGGCCGCCGGTACCGGCGAGGCCGCGGACATCGTCATCGTGGTCTGCGACGCCGGCTGGAAATACCTCTCCACCGGCGCCTACTCCGGCGACCTCGAAGAGGCCGCCGCCCGCCTAGACGGCCAACTCTGGGCCTGAACCCTGGGACCCAACCCGGGCTTGGGAGCTTCAGGATTCTCTCAGGGTGCGGGGGTAATGTCGGTGGACGTGCCGGCTCTGCCCTCCGGAAACCTTGCCCGTGCGCGGGTGTTTCCCGCCCGGCCCGGACAGGCCGCAACGATCATTGCCGCGTTCACCGGTCTGCTGTATCTCACCGAGGCCGTGGACACCGTGCTCCGGGGCGCATTGGACCGTGAGGGTATCCGGCCGCGACAGTTTGACGGGCTGGACGGCATCCTGTGGGCCCCGATGTTGCACGGCGGCTGGCAGCATCTGGTCGCCAACACGGTGCCAGTGCTGGTGCTCGGGTTTTTAGCGCTGGCCGGCGGCATCGGCCAGTTCGTTGCGGTGACCGCCACGATCTGGCTGGTCGGTGGGCTGGGGACGTGGCTCGTCGGAAGCCCCGGGGTGCACCTCGGCGCCTCGGGGCTGATCTTTGGCTGGCTGGTCTTCCTACTCGTCCGCGGCTTCTTCGCCCGAAGCCTGACGCAGATCTTGCTGGCGGTGGTGCTGTTCGCGTTCTGGGGCGGCGTGTTGTGGGGCGTGCTGCCGGGCACTCCCGGAGTTTCCTGGGAGGGGCACCTGTTCGGCGCGGTGGGTGGGCTGATCGCGGCCCGGCTGACCGCCCGTGCTGATCGACCCCGGGCTGGTCCACCCTGGGCGAGCAACCCGTGAGTGGTCCGGTCGCCCCGATCGGTGTCTTCGATTCCGGTGTCGGCGGGCTCACCGTCGCGCGGGCCATCGCCGATCAGCTACCTATCGAGCGGCTGTGTTACGTAGGGGATACCGCGCACGGCCCTTATGGCCCGCTGCCCATCGCACAGGTCCGCTCGCGCGCGCTGGCGGTGGCCGACGAGCTGGTGCAAAGCGGGGTGAAGTTGCTGGTCATCGCGTGCAACACCGCCTCCGCGGCCTGCCTGGCCGACGCCCGGGAGCGGTACTCGATCCCGGTCGTGGAGGTGGTGCGCCCCGCAGTGCGGCGGGCCGTCGCCGCCACCCACTCCGGTCGCGTCGGGGTGATCGGGACCCGGGCCACCATCCGATCCCGGGCCTACCACGACGCCTTCGCCGCGGCCCCGCACGTCGAGGTGACCGGGGTGGCCTGCCCGCGGTTCGTGGACTTCGTCGAGCGTGGGATGACCTCAGGGCGTCAGGTCCTCGGCCTGGCACAGTCGTATCTCGAACCGCTGCAGCGGGCCGGCGTGGACACCCTCGTGCTGGGTTGCACGCACTACCCGCTGCTCACTGGCGTGCTGCAGATCGTGATGGGCGATCGGGTGACCCTGGTGTCCAGCGCCGAGGAGACCGCCAAGGACGTGTTGCGGGTGCTCACCGAGAGCGAGCTGCTGCGCACCGGGGCCGATGAGCCTGAGCACGTGTTCACCGCGACCGGGGATCCAGCTTCCTTCGCCCGGTTGGCCCGTCGCTTCCTCGGATCGTCGCTGGCGGCGACAGCGCCCGCCACGGGGTGGTAGGAGCGCCGGTTGGTAGGAGGACCGGTTGGTAGGAGGATGACATGTTGCTCACGGTGCTGGGCTGCTCCGGCAGTGTCCCGGGTCCCGAATCCCCTGCGTCCGGTTATCTGGTCCGAGCCGGGGATACCACCGTGGTGCTCGATCTGGGCAACGGGACGTTCGGCGCGCTGCAGCGTTACCTCGACCCCTTCCACCTCGACGCGCTGATCCTTTCCCACCTGCACCCGGACCATTGCGCCGACGTCTCGGCAATGACCGTGTACCGCCGGTACCACGCGGACCCACCGCCGTGTGCCGCGCTTGCGCTGTACGGTCCGACCGAGGTCGCCGAGCGTCTGGCGGCCGCCTATGCCCCCAGCGCCGACGAGCGCAACGTGACCGACCTGTCCGACGTCTATGACTTCCGCTCGGTCGCTGACCCGTTCCGGATCGGTGAACTCGAGGTGCGCGCCGCGCCGGTCGAGCACCCCTGCGAGGCCTACGCGCTGCGGATCAGCCACGCCGGGCGGACTCTGGTCTACTCCGGAGACACCGGCCCGTGCCGGCAGCTCGTCGAGCTGGCGACCGGCGCGGACGTCCTGCTCGCCGAGGCGTCCTGGCCCGACGGGCCGGCCAACCCGTGCGGGATACATCTGTCCGGCAAGCAAGCCGGGCAGGCCGCGGCGGCGGCCGGGGTCAGCCGGCTGCTGATCACCCACGTGCCGCCGTGGACTGACACCGAGCAGGTGCTCAGCGAGGCGAAGGCCGCCTTCGACGGGCCCACCGAGCTGGTCCGCCCCGGCGCCCACTACGAGATCTGACAGCGCAACTGTGGTTGGGCACCCGTGGGTAGGCTGACGCGGTGGCACGAGCCGACGGCAGAACCGACGAGGCGCTCCGCGAGGTGCGTATCACCCGCGGCTACCAGCAGTGGCCCGCTGGATCGGTGCTGATCGAGTTAGGCGGCACCCGGGTGCTCTGTGCGGCCAGCGTGGCCGACGGCGTACCGCGCTGGCGCAAGGGTTCTGGGCTGGGTTGGCTCACCGCGGAGTATGCGATGCTGCCGTCGTCGACACACACCCGCAGCGACCGGGAGTCGGTCAAGGGACGCCTCAGCGGACGGACCCACGAGATCAGCAGGCTGATCGGGCGGGCCCTGCGATCCTGCGTCAACCTCGCGGCGCTGGGGGAGAACACGATCGCGCTCGATTGCGATGTCATCCAGGCTGACGGTGGCACCCGTACCGCGGCGATCACCGGTGGCTATGTGGCGTTAGCCGATGCGGTGACCTGGCTGCGAGCCGCCGGCCGGCTGCGCAACCCGCAACCGCTGTCCTGCTCGGTCGCCGCGGTCAGTGTCGGTGTGGTGGACGGTCGGGTCCGGCTCGACCTGCCTTACGAGGAGGACTCCCGCGCTGAGGTCGACATGAACGTGGTGGCCACCGACACTGGCTCGCTGGTGGAGCTGCAGGGCACCGGGGAGGGTGCGACCTTCGCGCGGTCCACTCTGGACCAGATGCTCGACGTGGCGCTGAAGGGCTGCCAGGAGCTGACCGCACTCCAGACCACCGCGCTGGCCCAGCCCTACCCCGGCGAATTGCCCCGGCGGTGAGCCCGGTTCGGGTCCTGCTGGCCACCCGGAACACGAAGAAGCTGGTTGAGCTGCGGCGGATCCTGGTGTCGTCGGACCCCACCGGAGGGCTGGGGCTCCAGGTCTTGGGGCTGGACGACGTGGCGCCATTCCCTGAGACACCTGAGACCGCAGCCACCTTCGAGGCCAACGCGCTGGCCAAGGCTCGGGACGCGGCGGCGGCGACTGGCCTACCTGCCGTCGGCGACGACTCGGGCCTGGAGGTGGATGCGCTCAACGGTATGCCCGGGGTGCTCTCGGCCAGGTGGGCCGGCCGCCACGGCGACGACGCCGCGAACCTGCAACTGGTGCTCGATCAGCTGGCGGACGTGCCGGAGGGTCGTCGTGGCGCTGCGTTCGTCTGCGCCGCGGCTCTGGTCGTGCCGGGCGGTGCCCAGACATCAGGGACCGAGACCGTGGTGCACGGACGGTGGCGCGGCACGCTGAGTCGTGCGACGCGGGGCAGCAATGGTTTCGGCTACGACCCGATCTTTATCCCGGACGGGGACCGGCGCACCTCTGCCGAGCTGGACCCGGCCGAGAAGGATGCCGTCTCCCACCGGGGCCGGGCGCTGCGCGCGCTCGTGCCCGCGCTGCGTCAACACCTTCCGACGCAGCCCTGATCTCAGCGCACGACCTGCACGACCTGGCCCACCGACAGCTTGTTGAAGAAGGTGGCTGCGGCGTTGCGGCCCAGGCGGACGCATCCGTGCGACTGACTGTTGAGGCTGCCCTGGTGGAACGCGATACCGGAGTGGGTGAAGAACACCGAGTAGGGCATGGGGGCGTTGTCGAACGCCCGGCTGCGGTGGTGGCGGTTCTTCCACAGCACCTTGAACGTTCCGGGCGGCGTCCGGTAACCCGGCATGCCGGATGCGATCGGGGTCGGGCCGTAGGTGACCCGGCCGCCGCTCATCAGCCAAGCCTGTTTGCGACTGAGGTCGACACAGGCCGCTGCGGACGACCCGCATGGCGCGGCGGCCGACTGGGCGGCGGCTGCCACCGTCCCGGATAGCAGTGTGCACACGGCAGTGATGGTCAGCGTGATTACTGTACGACCGACGTTATGTACCACAGAGTCCCCCTTCGTAACTAGAAGTGAGGGTACTCCCCGAAGCGTCCGGTTTGGAGTGTTTTACTTATCTTGTCGCGCGCGGCCCGGCCATCCCCGGGCGGGGAGGGTGTCCGGTTCCGGCCGGTCCGCGGCGCCCGCCCTCGGGTTCGGCCCTGGGCGGTGCCTTCCGGGGTGGTTCCCGGAAGAGCGCTGATGAGACGCCCGTCGGGCGTTATGGGTTCCCAAGCGACTGAGTTCGTGATCGGATTCAGAGGTGACGAGTGACACTCCCCGGCCCGGACCGGACTCCGATGAGCGGCCCGCCGATGCCGACTACGACCTGGCCAAGTTCGATGACATGCCGATCGCCGTGGAAACCGCCAACCTGGGGCAGGGCATCGAGTTGCACCCGCAGTGCCAGCTGCTGGCGCCGCTGTTGGGGGTGTGGCGGGGTGAGGGCCTGGCCCAGTACCCATCGCTGCTCGGAGAGTTCCGCTACGGCCAGCAGATCGCCTTTGGTCACGACGGCAGGCCGTTCCTGGCTTACGAGGCGCGGGCCTGGCTGCTCAACTCATCCGGCCAGGTGCTGCGCCCGGCGGCCCGCGAGGTCGGGTGGTGGCGGGTGGACGAGGAAGAGATCATCGAATTGGTCCTCGCGCACATGTTCGGCATCTGCGAGATCTACTACGGCGGGCGCGCCGGAGAGACGTCCTGGGAGCTCGAATCTGACACCGTCGCCCGTACCGACACCGCCAGGGAGACGACCGCGTCTGCTCGGTTGTACGGCATCTTGGATAACGGCGAGCTTGCCTACGCCGAGGAGCGGGCGCTGCGCGGTCTACCCATGAAACCGCACCTCTCAGCACAACTGAGACGCGTCACCACCTAGCCGCCGCCGAGATCGTCACGGTGCCGGGACGCCGCTGGACCGCCACGACGCGCAAGACTTACGTCGACGAGCAGCCGCGGCGCAGCTCCTGACGTCACCGGATGGTGGCCATAGTGGATGGCTGGTCGAACTGGGTCCGGTACAGCTCCTCGTATCGGCCGCCGGCGGAGACCAGCCCGGTGTGGGTGCCGCGTTCCACGACTCGGCCGTCCTCGATCACCAGGATGAGGTCCGCGGCTCGGACGGTCGACAGCCGGTGTGCGATCACCACCGCGGTCCGCCCGGCCAGTGCTTCGCCCAGCGCGGCCTGCACCGCCGCCTCCGACGTCGAGTCCAGGTGCGCGGTGGCTTCGTCGAGGATCACCACGCGGGGCCGCGCCAGCAGCAGTCGAGCGATCGTCAGCCGCTGGCGCTCACCACCGGAGAGCCGGTATCCGCGCTCGCCGACGATGGTGTCCAGCCCATCGGGCAGCGCGGCAACGAGGTCGGCGAGCCGCGCCCGGCGCAGCACCTCCCACAGGTCGTCCTCCGAAGCCTCCGGTCGGGCCAGCAGCAGGTTCGCCCGCACCGATTCGTGGAACAGATGCCCATCCTGGGTGACCATCCCGAGCGTCTCGCGGATCGACTCGGCGGACAGGTCGCGGACGTCCACACCGGACAGCCGCACGGCACCGCCCTCGACGTCGTACAGCCGCGGCACCAGCTGCGCGATCGTGGACTTCCCGGCGCCCGACGATCCGACCAACGCCACCATCTGCCCTGGTTCGGCCCGGAACGACACCTCGTGCAGCACCTCCACACCGCCTCGGGTGTCGAGCTTGGCGACCTCTTCCAGCGACGCGAGCGACACCTTGTCCGCCGACGGGTAGCCGAACTGCACGCCGTCGAACTCCACCGACACCGGCCCGTCCGGCACTCGCCCGGCATCGGGCTTGTCCTGGATGAGCGGTGCCAGATCGAGCACCTCGAACACCCGCTCGAAGCTGACCAGAGCGCTCATCAGCTCTACCCGCGCGCTGGCCAGGGCGGTCAGTGGGGCGTAGAGCCGGGTGAGCAGCAGCGCGAGCGCCACGACCGCACCCGGCTCCAACTGTCCCCGCAGCGCGTAGAACCCACCGAGTCCGTAGACCACGGCCAGAGCCAGCGCCGACACCAGCGTCAACGCGGTGACGAACACCGACTGCACCATCGCGGTGCGCACCCCGATGTCGCGCACCCGCCGGGCCCGGGTGGCGAACTCTGCGGACTCATGTGCTGGCCGGCCGAACAGCTTGACCAACGTCGCGCCGGGCGCGGAGAACCGTTCGGTCATCTGGGTGCTCATCATCGCGTCGTGATTCGCCGCCTCGCGCTCCAGCCGGGCCAGCCGGGTGCCCATCCGGCGCGCCGGCAACACGAACACCGGTAGCAGCAGCAGCGCGAGCAGCGTGATCTGCCAGGAGATCCCGATCATCACTACGAGCGTGAGGACCAGCGTCACCACGTTACTGACCACCCCCGACAGCGTGTCGCTGAACGCCCGCTGGGCACCGATCACGTCGTTGTTCAACCGGCTGACCAGCGCGCCGGTGCGGGTCCGGGTGAAGAACGCGATCGGCATGCGCTGCACGTGATCGAACACGGCGGTGCGCAGCGCGAGGATCAGCCCTTCGCCGATACGCGCTGAGAGCCACCGGGTCACCAGCCCGAGCCCGGCCTCCGCGATCGCAATGACGGCGATGAGCGAGGCGAGCCTGACCACGACGTCGGGTGCCGCGCCTTGCACGATTGCGTCGACGATCCGGCCGGCGAGTACCGGTGTCGCTACCGCCAACACCGCCGTTGCCACGCTGAGCAGCAGGAAGCGTCCCAACTGCGCTCGGTGTGGCCGCGCGAAGGCGCCGATGCGCCGCAGGGTGGCCTTGGAGAACGGACGCTGGTCCTGCTGCGCATGCATCGCGTTGTACATCGACATCCACGCGGTGACTTCCATATCCATCCGCACACCACCGAACTCTCGTTCTCGCCCCACTCCACCGAACCCTAAAATCCCAACTAAACTTGAGGTCAAGTCAGGCCTCTCACCGCATTCAGCGGGCTGGGCGGGGTTATTCGGCGCTGGAAACCCCGCTGAGCCTGCTGAATGCGATCGGAGCCCTATCCTGGCTGGGGTTCGCGAGTGTGAGGAGGGGACCAGTGAGCGAGGTCTGGCTGGGGGATATCCGGCTGCGCAACCGGCTGGTCACCTCATCCAGCCTGCTCGGCTACGGCGTCCCCGACTCCGGACTGGTGCCGTACGGGATGAGCCCGATCTCCCGGTTCGTGCCGCTGGAGCGGTTCGGTGCGGTCACCACCCGCACCCTGACGGTGCAGCCCCGGGACGGGCATTTCACCAACCGCACGGACTGGCCGCTACGCGCACTGCCCAGCCTGCTGCGCCGCTACGCCACGGTGTTGCGCCGCGCGGACGCCGGGTGGATCAACGCCTTCGGCTGGTGCAACGTCGGGATCGATGCCTACCTGCGCGACTACTACCCGCGCACCCGCGATCAGAACACCATCATCTCGGTGGGTGGTTTCGCGGCCGAGGAGTTCGTCTGTCTCGTCGACACAGTGAACGCGGCGGTGCCCGCGGGCGAGATCGCGGCCGTGGAGTTCAACATCTCCTGCCCGAACATCGATCATGATTTCGAGCCGATCCTGGACGGGGTGCTCACCGACGCGGTGCCCCGCAGCAGGCACCCGGTGATCCTCAAGCTGTCGCCGGACCGCGACTACGTCGGCCACGCCCGGCGGGCTGGCGCCGCAGGGGTCTCGGCGCTCACCGCGATCAACACGGTGCGCGCGCTGCGGCTGGACCCCCGGACCGGGACGCCGTGGCTGGCCAACCGCTACGGCGGGTTGTCCGGCCGGGCGGTGAAGCCGATCGGGCTGAGGGTGGTTGCGGAGCTGCGCGACGCGGGGGTCACCTTGCCGGTGATCGGGACCGGCGGGATCTGCACCTTCGACGACTGCCGCGAGTACTTCTGGGCCGGCGCGGACGCCGTCAGCCTGGGCAGCGCGAGCTGGCTGGCGTCTTCTCCCGGCTACCTGCTCTCCCCGCTGTGGGGGTGGCGGATCCGGTCGCTGCTAAGGAGGGTTGAGGGCTATGCCCTCAACCCTCCCGTGAGTGGGGGGGGGGGGGGTGTAAAGGGCCGCCCCCCCACGCGCCCCGCCGGGGCGGGGGCCCCACCGCGCGGGCGCGGAGCGCCCCCCCCCCC
>JBQTHE010000107.1:0-7727 GCA_052390115.1 Pseudonocardiales bacterium
AGCCGATGGTGGTCTGTACGGGGCGTTGCAGTACAACACCGATTTATTCGACGCGACGACGATCCAGCGGATGGCGGATCATCTGGTGGTGTTGCTGGCCGGGATCACGGCTGATCCGGACCAGCCGCTACGTGGTTTGCCGTTGTTGACCGAGGTGGAGAGCCACCAGGTGGTGATGGGGTGGAACGACACCGCCCGGCAGGTGCCCGGGGCAACGTTGCCGGAGTTGTTCGCTGATCAGGTGGCGGCGCGTCCGGACGCCGAGGCGGTGTGTTGTGGGTCGTTGCGGTTGTCGTACGCGGAGTTGGAGGAGCGGGCCAACCGGTTGGCGCATCGGTTGATCGGTGCGGGGGTGGGTCCAGAACGGCTGGTGGCGGTGGTGTTGCCGCGGTCAGTGGAGCTGGTCGTGGCGTTGTTGGCGGTCGCGAAGGCCGGTGGGGGGTATCTGCCGGTCGACCCGGATTACCCCAAGCAGCGGATCGCTTTCATGCTCGCCGATGCCACCCCGGTGGTGGTGCTGACCTCCACCTCAGCCGCGCAGCAGGTCCCGACCGTCACCGGTGGGATCCGGGTGCTGATCGACGACCCGGTAGCGGTGGCCGGGATGGCCACGATGGCGGGGTGGGCGCCCACCGATACCGATCGACTCAGTGCGCTGGCGCTGTCGCACCCGGCTTATGTGATCTACACCTCGGGGTCCACCGGGCAGCCCAAAGCGGTGGTGGTGTCCCACGCCGGGCTGGCTAGTTTCAGCGCCGCGGAAATCGACCATTACCAGGTCGGTCCGGGGGATCGGGTGTTGGCGATGTCCTCGCCGAGTTTCGACGCCTCGGTGTTGGAGCTGGGGATGTCGCTGCTGGCCGGGGCGGTGTGGGTGATCCCACCGGCCGGGCCGCTGGCCGGCGACACTCTGGTCGAGGTCTTGGAAAAGGATCGGATCAGCCATGCGTTGATCCCACCGGCGGCGTTGGCCACGATCCCTGCGCAGGTCGCGGCGACCGGGTTGAGCGGGTTCTCCACCGTGATCGTGGGTGGGGATGTGTGCAGCGCGGAGTTGGTGGCGCGGTGGGCACCAGGCCGCCGCATGATCAACTCGTATGGGCCGACGGAGGCCACCGTGGTGGCGACCTGGAGCGGGCCGCTGACCCCAGGTCGGGTTCCGCCCATCGGATCGCCGATTCCGAACACCCGGGTTTATGTGCTGGATGGCTGGTTGACGCCGGTGGGGGTGGGTGTTCCCGGTGAGTTGTACATCGCTGGGGTTGGGTTGGCGCGGGGTTATCTGGGTCGGGCAGGGTTGACCGCGGCTCGATTTGTGGCCAACCCGTTCGGTGCGGCGGGTGAGCGGATGTATCGCACGGGGGACCTGGTGCGCTGGACCGCCGATGGCGAGTTGGTATTCGTCAGTCGGGCGGATGAGCAGGTCAAGATCCGTGGGTTCCGCATCGAGCCTGGTGAGATCGAGGCCGTGTTGGCCACCCACCCCGCGGTCGGCGAGGTGGCCGTCATCGCCCGCGAGGACCGGCCCGGGATCAAACGACTCGTCGCCTACCTGGTATCCACCGAAGAGACCACCCCAGATACCGCACCCAGTACCGCAGCGCTACGAAGCCACGCTGGGCAGATCCTGCCCGACTACATGATCCCCGCGGTGTTCGTGACGCTCGACGCCCTGCCGTTGAACGCCAGCGGGAAACTGGACCGTCGCGCGCTGCCCGCCCCCGACCAGCTCACCGAACCGGAATCGGAATACATCGCCCCACGGACACCGACCGAACACACCCTGGCTCAGATCTGGGCCGAGGTGTTGGGAGTGGAACAGGTCGGGGTGACCGACAACTTCTTCGAGCTCGGCGGGGACTCGATTCTGAGCATCCAACTCGTTTCCCGCGTCCGGAAGGCCGGGTTCGGGCTTACCTCCAAGGACATCTTCTTCCACCAGACCGTCGCCGAGCTGGCTTTGGTGGTCACCGTGGCCGACGGCGACCAGGACGACCGGGAAGTGGCCATCGGTTCTGCTGCACTCACTCCGATCCAGCATTGGTTCTTCCGAACGCACCCGGTCAATCCGAATCATTTCAACCAGTCGATGACCGTAGAGCTGGTCGAGGACGTGGACGAGCGGTCTCTGGAGCTGGCGCTGGATGGGTTGCTGGTGCATCACGATGCGCTTCGAATGCGGTTCGATCAGGTTGACGGGCAGTGGCGGCAGGACAACGCCCCGCCAAGCCCAACGAAGGTGTTCCAGTGGGTTGATCTGTCGGATCTGACTGGCGAGGACCAGGCCGCAGCAGTGGAGAAGATCGCCGACGACATTCACGCGAGCTTCGATCTCCAGGAGGGTCCGCTGCTGAAAGCGGCGCTGTTCACCTTCGGCGCGGGGCGGGGATGCTATCTGTTCCTGGCGGCTCATCACCTCGTGATGGATGCCGTCTCCTGGCGGATCCTCCTCGAGGACCTCGACACGACCTACCAGCAGGCGGCGCGCGGCGAGAGCAGCCTCCGGCTGCCAGGTAAGACGACGTCCTTCCGGGACTGGGCGAACCGGCTGAGCGAATACGTGGCGAAGGGCAGCTTCGACCACGAACTGGACCACTGGGCTGACGCGTCGCAGGCGCACCCACTGCCGGTGGACCTGGCGAGTCGCGAGCCGGGCGCACTGTCCCGGGCGATGTCTGTACTCCTGGACGTCGAGGACACCGAATCGCTGCTGCGGACGGCCCCTACCGCCTACCGCACCCGGATCAACGACGTCCTGCTCAGCGCACTCGCCTGGGCGCTCTGCCGGTGGACCGGGGGTAGCCGGGTGTCCATCGACCTGGAGGGCCACGGCCGCGAGGAGATCCTCGACGGTGTCGACCTGTCCCGCACCGTCGGCTGGTTCACCACCATGTTCCCGGTCGTGCTCACGGTGCCCGACGGAGCCGAACCCCGATGGCGGGACCTGATCAGATCAGTGCGCCGGCAACTGCGCGCCGTACCCGCTAACGGGTTCGGCTTCGGAGCGTTGCGCTACCTGGGATCCCCCGCGGCTCGCCAGCGCCTCACGGTGGCGGGGCCAGGGCCCCAGATCGCGTTCAATTACCTCGGCCAGTTCGACGGCGCGAACCAGGATCCCGGACAGGGCCTCTACCGGGCCGTGCACGGCTCGATGGGGCAGGCTCACGATCCAGCCGACCCGGGCCCACACCTGCTTCAGGTGGTGGGCGCGGTGCAGAACGGACAGCTGGGGTTCTCCTGGCTCTACCAGCCCGATCGTCACTATGAGGCGACCGTGCAGACCGTCGCCGACGACTTCGCCGAGGCTCTACGGGGCATCGCGCGGGACTGCCGGAACCCGAAGTGAGTGCGGCGCCCGAGGGACAGAGCGTTCCGCTGTTCCGCAACCCCAACTACCAGCTGCTGTGGATCAGCCAGGTGCTGTCGGGCGTGGGCTTGAGCGCCGCGGTGATCGCCTTCCCACTGCTGGTGCTCGCGCTCACCGGTTCGGCGGCCGCATCCGGACTCGTGCTAGGGGCGATCGCCGCGGCGCATCTCCTCGCCGGACTGCCGGCGGGAGCTCTGGCGGACCGCTGGGATCGTAAGACGATCATGCTGAGTTGCGAGGCGACACAGGTGATCGCGGCGGCGAGCCTCGTCGCAGCCCTGTGGTGGGACGTGGCCCAGGTCGCGCACCTGATTGTCGTGGCAGTGGTGATGGGGGCGTGTGCAGCGCTGTTCGGACCGGCGGAGAGCGCGTGCCTGCCTCGGGTGGTACCGGCCGAGCAGCTGTCCACGGCGGTGGCGCTGAACGCGGCCCGCGGGGCCGTGGCGCAGCTGTCGGGCACCGCCGCGGGCGGGTTCCTCTTCGCCGTCGGCCGGTTCGTGCCGTTCGTGGTGGACGCACTGGCCCACGCTCTGGCCTGCGTCTTGCTGGTGTTCCTCCGGGTGCCGCCCCGGGAGGTACGACCGGAGCCGGCCCGTCATCTGGGCCGGGAGATCACGGCCGGCCTCCAGTGGGTGTGGGCGCACCGCCACATCCGGGTCACCGCGCTGTGCGCGGTCGTGCTCAACCTGTTCTTCAGCGCCTTCTACCTCATCGTCATCGTGCTGGCCGTGGCCCGGGGAGTGCCCCCGGGGCAGGTCGGCATCATGGCGGCGATGCTCGGCGTGGGCGGGCTCCTGGGCGCGCTGGTCGCGTCGCGTCTGTCCCAAGTCGTGAGCCCCTACGTCTCGATCATCGCGGTGTTCTGGGTGATGGCGGCGCTCACCCCGGTGGCGGCCTTCGTCCACAGCGGCTATCTCCTGGGAGTGTTGTTGGCCGCCATGGCGTTGCTACCGGCGACCGCGAACACGACGATCATCACGCGGCAGCTGCTGCTCACCCCCGACGACCTGCGCGGCCGGCTGAGCAGCGTGCTGGGCATCGTCACCGGTATCGCCGCCACGCTGGGCCCGGTGCTGGGTGGGCTGCTGGCCTCGACGGTTTCCGACACCCTCGCGGTGCTGGTGTGCGCAGCCGGCATCGTGGTCGCCGCGGTGGTGGCGACGCTGAGCCCCACCCTGCGCAGCTTCCCCCGGCACCCTGTCGTCGCGGAGCCCCCGGGTGCCCAACCCGAGCCCGAACCCGAGCTCGAGGCCGAACGGCACCGCGGTCCGTAGTGCCGATCATCACCGATGTTCCCAGGAAAGGAGATCGAGGACATGGACGAGGACGCGAGGTACGAGGTGCTGCGCAACGACGAGGAGCAGTACTCGCTGTGGCTGGTCGGCCTGGATGTACCGGCGGGCTGGTACCGGGTGGGCAAGGAGGGTACTAAGGAGGAGTGCTCGGCCTACGTCGACGAGGTGTGGACGGACATGCGGCCGCGCAGCTTGCGCGAACAAATGGACCGCGCTGAGTCCTGATCAAGCCCAGTCTCATCAAGCACAGTCTTGATCGGCGGAACTCGCCATGACTCGCTCGTGCTGGGTGCAGGTCAGCCGTCCACGGCCGGCCGCACGGCTGCGTCTCATCTGCCTGCCCGCTGCCGGTGGCGGCGCGAGCAGGTACCGGGACTGGTCGGCGCACCTACCCGACGACGTGGAGGTCGTGTCGGTCCAGCTGCCCGGGCGGGAGAACCGCTTCAACGAGTCTCCGATCGAGTCGATGGAGCAGCTGGCCGGCCCGCTGCTGGACGGGCTGGCCGGCTATCTCACCCCCCCGTTCGCGCTCTTCGGCCACAGCATGGGCGCGCTGATCGCGTTCGAACTGATCCGCCGGATGCGCCCGAGGGGCGTGGCGCCGGTGCACCTGTTCGCCTCTGGATGCCGAGCACCCCACCTGCCGAGCCGGTTACCGGACCGGCACACTCTGCCCGACCCGGAGTTCCTCGCCGCCGTCGGAGAACTGGGCGGGATCCCGCCGGAGCTGCTGGCGGAGAGCCAGTTCCTGGACACGATGCTGCCGATGTTGCGTAGCGACTGCACCCTGGTCGAGACGTACGTGTGCCGTCCGCAGGCCCCGCTGAGCTGCCCCGTCTCAGTCTTCGGCGGGCTGGGGGACGGGGAGGTGCTTCCCGAGGACGTGCGGGCCTGGTCGCGTCACACGACCGGGCCCTTCCGGGTTCACCTGCTGCCAGGAGACCACTTCTTCGTCAACTCGGCTCGCCCGGACCTGCTCCGGCTGGTGGTGTCCGCGCTCGGATCGGCCGATGCGCCGTGATCGCCCTGCCGACGCCGCAACATTAGCCGGTGGATTATTGAGGCGCAGGCGCAGTCCTTGCCGTGCCAGCGGCGTCTCGTACTTCGGGTTCTCTGCGGATCGTCCAGCGCCCCTGTGAGAAGACGACGGCGACAATGATCATAGCGAGCAACGTCAGGACGCCCGACTCGCCGACCCACCACGAAGCGTCATCTCCACTCCTCGCCGGATCGAAGGCAAACTGGATGATGCTGTTCCACGCGGCGTGAAGCACGATCGCGGGCCAGACGCTGCCGGTCTCCAAGCGCAGACGCGCGAACACGAAGCTGAACGCCGTGGCCAGGGCCACGAGCAGCACGGCCGAGGCAGCCGGGGATTGGCCCGCGGCGTAGCCGGCGCCGAGGACGACGGGGACGTGCCACAGGCCCCAGATCAGCCCACTGGCCAGGATGGGCCGCGGGATCCCCGCGTCGATCAACCGGGTGAGCAGGTAGCCGCGCCAGCCGATCTCTTCGCCGGCCGCCGTCAGGGTGCCCACGACGGTGCCGATGGTTGCGGCAACGGCGAGCATGACCAGGAACGCCACGACGGGTGAGGCGTTGTCCGCAGCGAGCTGGGTGGCCAACCCACCGGGACGTGGATCGAACCGCGCCAGGCCGGTCATCCACGCAATGCCATAGACTGTCAGCCCGATGACCAGTGGAAAGACCACAGCCATCAGAATCGCCTGCCACCCACGGCGCCCGCCGACGCGGAAGGACACATCGGCGAAGCCTTCACGCAGCACCAGACGAGCCACTATCGAGGCCGCGGCGGGCGACCACATGAGCGGGATGACCCAAACCCAATTACCGGTCTTGACGAGGAGAACCTGGAACACTGCCGAGAGCGGAACAAGCATCCCGAAGTAGACCGTCAGCCCGCGCCGCGCTCGGAGTCGGACAAGAGCGGCCGATCGAACGGAGGCATCGGCAGCGGCCATGTCGAACTCCTTGTGCAAGTGACGCAATTAACGGAGGTTCCCCGCTCAGGAGGCTTCTACCACCCCCGCCAGTTATAGCCACTGAGTCGTTCTGATGGCCTATCAAGGGCTTCTGGGTTGGAGCGCGGCGAGCGACTCGAACCCCGATAGCTCGATGAGTCGGCGGGTGGGCGAGTCGAGCGGCACGACGAGTTCCAGCATGATCCGCAGCGCCCGTAGCCGAGATGCCAGCGCGAACAGGATCCTTACTCCGGCGCTGTCCATGTAGGTGAGATCGGTCAGGTCAACCGACACTGTTGTCGGCTGACTGGAAACCGCAGCGCGGAGTTCATCCTCGACGGTTGCGGCGTTCGCTAGATCGATTTCGCCGCTGAGAGCGATACGCATCGACCCGTCCTCGGCGCTGGTCTCTACCCTCGCAGCAGTCATCGAGGTGCCTACTCGGCGAGGCTGCGACGGATGACGACGCTGGTTCCGGTAGGGCCATGATCGATCCGCAGATCGTCGCTGCAGTTACGCATGAATAGTGTCCCTCTTCCTCGGCCCTCATCGCAGGGCTGGCGCCAGCGGCCCATATCGCGGACAGTGACCAGCACATCGGGCAGCTGGAGCTCCATATGCACCCTCACGGTACCGCGCTTCTCGGCCGCGACGCGACCGGCGAAACCCTTCCCCATCGGGATGCGAATTCCCTGACGCACCGCCGCTTCGATTCCTCTGGAGGCAGTAACGACAAGCTGCTGGGAGAAGGCGTCGAGCAAGAGTACGGTGGCTGTCTCAACCGCAAGGAGTTCGCGCACCCGGTCGAGCAGCTCGACCAGCAGGTCCTCAACGTCCAGGTGGGCCAGTACCGCGCCGGTCACGGCCTCGATCCGATGCAATCGGTAGTCGGCGGTGCCCGACATGTTGCTCGGGTCATCCACCGTCGACACGATCGAAGCATAACGCACTTTCGGAGCTTGGTGTCATAGGGTGAACGCACCACCGGGAATGATACCCTATTGCTCGCCCAGTCAGCAAACAGAAGGAGTCATCGTCAGTGCAGGGTACGGAAATCGTTGCCGAGGAGCGGGAAGTTATCTC
>JBQTHE010000108.1:0-1907 GCA_052390115.1 Pseudonocardiales bacterium
GGGCTGGCGGAGTTCTCCTGCGCGGACGTCGGCTAGCAGAGCTGGAAGGTTGGGTGGCAGGAGTTTGTCTGTGCAGGCGGCGAGTTCGGATTCGCTCCACCAATGGTGTCCGAGAAATCCTGCTTTCTCGTTGGCGGTGTGCCTGGGTAGCAACGTCGGCGCGGAGTCGGTGACGCGGGCGAGGTAGACGGTCTCGCGGCGGTGGTGTTCGTGGCCTCGGTAGCGGAAGCGGGTCTCGCGGTCCCAGAGGCGGGGTCCGAGGTGGTCGAGGAGGATGCCGGTTTCCTCGGCGAGTTCGCGGCGGGCAGCGTCAGGCAGGGCCTCGCCGGGGTCGGCGCCGCCGCCGGGCAGTTCCCACCAGTGATGATCGGGCTCGTCGGGGTCTTTGGCGTGGATGAGCAGCACGTGGTCGTGTTGGTCGAGGAGTAGTACGCGGGCGCCGATCCGGAGCGTGGGCGCTTCGGTGGGGGTTGCGGGCATCCGGGCGGGCGCTCCTCACGGCGTCGGCGGCTTGTCGTGGCCGCCAGCGGCGAGCGTGCGGTGTGCTGCATGGTCAGAACAGCGTTGGTGGGGTGCCGACGGTGGCCGGCGCGGACGTTATCAGCGGTTCGCTTGGCTCGATGGCCAGGCGCACCGACAACGCGGAGTGGTCACTGAGTCGGTCGACGCGCGCCTGGTGGAGGTAGTCGCAGGACACGAGCGTGGCGGCGAGGTCGGCGGTGCAGTGGACGTGGTCGTAGCGGTAGCCGTCACCGGTGCGGCCGACCCAGCTGTGCTCGTTGTCCTCGGGGTGCAGGGCTCGGAAGGCGTCGATGAGGCCGCAGTCGTCGGTGAGCTGCCGGTAGAAGTCGTATTCGAATGGCGCGAAGAACTTGTAGTGGGGTTGGTGGTCGGGTTCGAGGACGTTGAGATCGCCGAGGAAAACCGTGGCCTGCGAGGGGTGGCGGGTGGCGAGGGCGGCGTTGCAGGCGGCCAGCCATATCCTCTTCCGCTCGGTTTTCTCGACGCTGGCATCGCGGGAGGGGACGTAGGCGCCGATGACCTGGATCGGCCCGTTGGGCGTGGGCAGGGTGACCGCGGCGGTCCGGGAGGGAAGGTAGCCGACCTGGTCACCGAAGTTGTCGGTGCGCGCCTGGACCCGGCTGGCGATCATGACGCCGTAGTCGCCGTTCTCGGGCTTCGAGTAGCTGACGTGGTAGCCGGCGCCGCTGAAGGCGTCGGCGAGCAGCCTGCAGCCGGCGCTGTCCTTGGTCTCGGTGAGCACGAGGACGTCCTCGTCGCGTGCGGCTAGCCAGCCCAGCTGGCGTTCGGCGCGTTCGGGTGAGGGGTTGGCGATGTTGAGGGTCAGCAGACTCAGCTCGGGCATGTCTGGCTCCGCTCCCGGTAACTGTGTATGACGGGGACCGCGATCATCATCGCGATGCTCTCAGGACGCCGGAGGGTGCAGTCCAGTGCCAGCACCGGCCAGCCGGCCGCATGTAGTTCGGCGGCGGCGCGGTGGTAGAGGTCGGATTCGGCGCGGCTGCCGCCAGGCTGGCGCTCGAAGCGACTGTGCGCCCCACGCTGACGCAGCCGGTCGGCGATCACGGGATGGTCCGCGTTGAGCAGCACCGTGACGTCCGGGACGTAGGCCCCGGCGTTCAGACGCCAGACGGTGTCGGGTTCGATGCCGTCGATGCGTTGCAGGACAAGGGATGAGGGCAGGTAACGGTCGCAGACCACGACCTTGCCCGCTCGCAGGGCGGGAAGGATCTCAGCGGCGAGATGGTGATGGCGGTCGCCGGCGACCAGGCAGGCCAGGGCCATGCCCCGGTAGGTGTCGGTGCCTGCTCGGATGTGCTCGCCCAGGGATGTGCGGGTGGGCTCGGTCGTGGTGTGGACGGGGATGGCCCGGTCATCCAGGGCCT
>JBQTHE010000109.1:0-18651 GCA_052390115.1 Pseudonocardiales bacterium
GCAGCCAGTGCGCAGGCGATTCGCCCGCGCAGCCGCCGAGCGTGCAGCCGGCCCATCTGCTCCCGTTGCACCTCGCCGTAGAGCGGGTGGGCCAGCCGGGCCTGTAATCGCCGCCCGTCCGGATACACCTCTACCAGGCCCCGCGCCTCGGCCTGCTCCACCGCCACCGCGTCGGTCAACTCCACCAGCAGCGGCACGCCCAGCGGTTCACCAAAGGCCAGCACCTCCACGACGGCTCGCTGGGCATCGGGCAGTTGGCCGATCCGGGCCGACACCAGCTCGGTCAGCCCCGGCGACAGTTCAAGCTCCCCCGACCACCGCCACACCCCCGCAACCTGGTGCAAACGCCCGGCCTCCAGCTCACCGTCGACCAGTTGCCGCAGGTACAGCGCGTTGCCCCGGGTGATGGTGAACAACCGGCGGGCGGTGGCGGTGTCCAGTGGCCCACCTAGCGTCGCCTCCAACAAGGTCGCAGTCTCGGCCGCCGACAGCGGCTGTAGCTCCAGCCGCGGCAGGTGCCCGTCTTTCCACAGCGCGGTCACCGCGTCCGGCGCGGTCTCCCCGGTGCGCAATGTCAGCACCAGAGTCGCCGCCCGGCGCAGCGCCAGCTGGTGGATCAGCAGCGCGGACAGCTCATCGAGCAGGTGGGCGTCGTCCACCCCGATAATCACCCCGGCCTTGCCGGCACCGGCCAGTAACGCGTCCCTGGCCTGCTGGAGCAGCCGGGCCGGATCCGAACCTACGACCCTGAGCGTGGCTGCGAACGCGCCCAGCGGCAGACCGCGAGCCGAGGCCGTGGCGGCCGCCCACCTGATCAGCGCGCCGCGCTGCTCGGCCACCGCCAATGCTTCCCGGGCCAGCCGTGTCTTGCCCACCCCAGCGGCCCCAGCCAGCACCACCCCGGCCGGCCCGTCGCGGCGACGGGTCAGCCCGCCGATCAGACTCAGCTCTTCGGCGCGCCCGGTCAGCGGCCACGTAGCGGGCACATCCGAATGGTAGGGACCGCCATCCTCAGCCGAAAGATCTCATCCGCCGCGCTCGCCGCACAGGATCGAAGGATCCGGCGGGCGGTGTGGTAAGTCAGTCGCCGTGGAGTAGAGCGGCGAGTTCGGCCCGATCGGAGATTCCGAGTTTGGCGCAGGCGCGGTAGAGGTGACCCTCGACGGTGCGGACCGACACGACCAGTCGGTCGGCGATCTGGCGATTGGACAGCCCACCGGCGGCCAGAGTGACGATCTCCCGTTCCCGCGCAGTGAGCGGCAGGGGCGTGACCAGCGCGGCCAGGGCCGGGGTGCGGGCTCCTTCGCAGGCCTTCGCCAGCCGGTACGCGCGGGTAGCGGCAGCCTGCGCGGAGCCGCGCCGGTCACGCCGAGCATGCGTGGCGGCGGCTTGAGCGGCGGCGTCAGCGGCCAGCAGCAGAGCCCCCATCTGTTCGAGTTGGACGGAGACTGCGTGCAGCGCGGCGCCGTCGCCAGCGGCCAGGGCGGCGGCGTGCGCCGCCGCGGCCCTGGCGCGGGGCCCGTCGACCTGGGCGGCCAGTGCGGCGAGCCGATCGGCCACCGTGCGATCACCGAAACAGACCGCGGTGTGCAGCGCGAGCACCTCCACCGCGGGTTGGGATTGGGACGCGGCTAACTCGGCGGCTTGGCGGGCTCGCGCGGCGGCCGCACTGACCGAACCCTCGGCGGCGGCCATCCATCCCTGGGCAAGCAGCACCTCCGGTTCCAGGTGGGTGCCTCGCGGATAAGGAGCACTGGTGTCCTCCTCGAAGGCCTGACGTGCCGAAGTGACCTCACCGGCCATTGCCAGGACGCCGGTCAGATCCACTCGCATCGTGAACGCCCAGCTGCCGGTGTCCGCGCCACCGGCAAGGGACTGACGGAACCACCGCGCCGCGGTCCGGACCTGCCCGCGGGACTGCGCCACCGCGCCGCACATGGCGCTGGTGATCACATCCCCGGGCCCAGGAGTGTCCTGGCAACGCTCACGGTACCGCTGCGAGGCGTCGTCGGCCTGGTCCAGCAGGCCGGCCAGGAGTAGCCCCCGGACCCACGACGATCCGATGACGGCCGCCTGGTGCAGTCCCGTTTCGAACGTGTCGGCGCGGGCGTCGATCCGCTGCACTCGTTCGGCAAGCCCGTCGAGGCGACCCAGACCCGCACATGCACCGACGAGACCCCATGTCGCCAACTGGGCCGCCGACGGGGAGCAGCGCGGATGGGCGAGCACTCCAGCGGCTGCGTCGGCGGCCTGGACTGTCCGGCCACGGAACACATTGAGAACCGACCAGCCGCTGATCACTTCCAGTGCGGCAGCGTCGTCGGACAGTGTGCTCGTGACGGCCTCGACCATGGTTTCGGCCTCGGCGAAACGGCCGATCCAGGCCAACGTGAACATCCGGGGGATCGCGGCTTGGGCGCGCTCGGTGTCGGTGTGGGCCAGGGCGCCCACGGCGGCCAGCTCGGCTTCGGCCTCGGCCACGCGGCCGGCCCAGTGCAGCGCGTTGCCCAGCAGTAGCCGCGGCTCGAAGCCGCCACCGGCGGACACGGCAGCCCGCGCGATGCGTTCGGCCAGCACGAGGTCGCCCAGTTCAGTGGCGCGACTGGCGGCCTCGGTGAGCAACAGCGGATCGGGTTGCCGGTCGGACTCCAGTGTCAACAGCGCCCGGCGCAGGGTGTCGCCCGCCCTGCGGCCGCCGGTATCGGCCATCGCTTGCGCAATCCGGCCACGCACCCGGCCAGCGTGTAGCCGGCCCATCTGCGCCCGCTGCACCTCACCGTAGAGCGGGTGGGCCAGCCGGGCCTGCAGCCGCCGCCCGTCCGGGAACACCTCCACCAGACCTCGCTCCTCGGCCTGCTCCACCGCCACCGCGTCGGTCAACTCCATCAGCAGCGGCACGCCCAGTGGTTCACCAAAGGCCAGCACCTCCACGACGTCTCGCTGGGCATCAGGTAGTTGGCCGATCCGGGCGGACAGCAGCTCCTTGAGCCCCGGCGAGAGCTCAAGCGCCCCCGACCACCGCCATACCCCAGCGACCTGACGCAACCGCTTCGATTCCAGCTCACTGTCGACCAGCTGCCGTAGATATAGCGCATTGCCCCGGCTAATAGACCACAACCGACGCCCGGCGGCGAAATCCAACGGTCCGCCGAGCCTGGCCTCCACCAGGGCGGCGGTCTCATCCTGTGACAGCGGCTGCAGCTCAAGCCGGGTCAGGTGTCCGTCTTTCCACAATGCCGTCACCGCATCAGGCGCGGTTTCTCCGGCGCGCAGGGTGAGTACCAGCGTCGCCGCCCGGCGCAGCACCAACTGATGCACCAGCGTCGCGGACAGCTCATCATGGTAGGGACCGCCATCCTCAGCCGAAAGATCTCATCCGCCGCGCTCACCGCCCAGAATCGCGGCCAGCTTCGCCTCGGCGACATCCAATAGTGGTTCCAGCGCCTCCCGTTCCACGGCCAGGCACTCAGCGATCAGCTCGTCGGTCAGGCCGGCGTCGCGCAAGCGCAAGGCCAGCGAGTAGACCCCCGGCAAGTGTCGTATCGCCTCGGCCCGCCGCGGCTGCCGGGCGCTCATATCGTCGGCTGAACACATGTATTGCCCTCTGCGGGTCGGCGCACAGTCCTGCATGGGTGGTCCTCTAATTGACGACGAAGGTGAGTAAGGACAAACCAGCTGGGGTGGGATTTGCGGACTGTAGTGTCAGTCCGGTGACCGTGCCCAGCGCGGCGAACTCGTCCAGTGTTCGTTCCCGCCCACCGAGGAACACCAACATTAAGAGATTCATGAAGGTGAACGTCAGCGGGTTTCCATGATCACTGGTCCGGTCCACGACGAGTATGTGACTGCCAGCGCCGGCTGCCTCCGCACAGCGACGTAGGATCTTGGTCGCGTCTTGGTCGTTCCAGTCGTGCAGGATGCTTGCCAGGAGGTAGAGATCACCGCCGGGTGGTAGCGGATCGAAGATGTTGCCTTCGATCGCTGAGGTTCGGTGGGAAAGCCCGGCAGTGTCGAATGTCGTCTGAGCGAGCGACGCCATTGCTGGCAGGTCCACTAGAGTGCCCGTCATGGCCGGATGGGCGTGGAGGAGCGCTGTGAGCAGAAGTCCGGCGCCGCCGCCTACATCGATGACATGAGCGACGTTATTCCAGTCGTAGTACTTGACCACATCAGGGGCGAACGATGCCGCTCGGGAGGCCATCAGCGCACCAAACGTGGCTGCTAGATTGGGGTTGTCTTCTAAATCCTCCCATGCCGGGCGGCCGAATATCTTCGAATAGGTGGTCTCGCCGGTGCGCACCGCATCGAGTAGTCCAGTGAAAGAAACGTCCATGCGCCCGGCGGCGGGTCCGTCGAGGTCGAACCAGCCCCGCGCTTGCATCGGGTGATTGCTGGTGAGTACGCGGGCCGACTCCGTCATCGAGAACACGCCCGGTTCTGGTTCGGCGAACACTCCCCGACACGTGAGAAAGCGCATCAGCCGCCCGAGTGCGTCGGGATCGGCCCCGGCCACGGCGGCGAGTTCGTCCAGCCGTCGTGGCTGCGCTTCAATCAGGTCCGCCAGCCGCAGCGTAGCCGCAACGCGTATCGCATACGGCGAGGCGAGGTTGGCCAACTGGGCGACTACCGACAGTTCGCTGGGATTGGCGGAGTCTTCGGAATCTGTGCCGCGGGCTTCGCCATAGAGATTTTCGATCATTGTCTCTCCTTGATCGGGCCGGTCCCTCCTCCGGTGAGGACCGCTAGAATTGACTCAGCAAAGCCGGATTGATCAGCGGTGGATCACCAAGGACATGGACGCGCCGCAGATGACGCCCGCATCTGCTGGCGTAGGCTTCCCGGCCATGGAGCAAGGTGTAGTTGTCCGCGACGACGACATCACCCGTCTGCCAGTCGTGGGCATAGCAATGACGCGGCTCGTACAGCGCATCCCGCAGCGTCTGCTTGATCTCGGCGACACGCTCATCTGGCACGTCATGGAACGTCACTCGCGGGCGGTTGACGTAGCCGATGTTCTCAGCAACGGGCTCCAAATATCGAATCGTCGGGAAACCTCTGGCCGGGTGTTCGACAATTAGTGGAGATACCGCTGTGCCGCCGTAGTGAGACTCCTTCGTGACCCGGTAGGTGAGGGTCAGGCTCTCCCACAGCTGCTGGGTCGCAGCGTCGGCGTCGTCGAGTATTCGGGTAGTGTCGCAGAAAATGGTGCGTCCACCTTGTCCCTCGTCGAGAGCCTTGATGCACTGGAAGATTTGGAACTCCGGGATCCGATCGACGAACATGCCATCCCAGTGAAACGACACCCCGGTATTGTCGAATACATGGTCGGCTGGGCGCTCGTGCTCGACCAGTTCAAGCACGGCCCCGAAGGGCCAGACAAGTACCTGTCCCCAGGATGCGGCGTACCGCGCCAGCTGTTCCGGATCTGACCAGGCGCCAAAGCCACGAAATATGAGGAGGTGATGCCTGCGCACCATGGCCTGAGCAGTCGGAACCGGGACCGTCGTCACATCCTCCTCGGCTCCAGCTGGACGTATCATAACGCCGAAGGGAGCGACGACTTCCACGTTGAACTGACCGGACAGGTCGGTGGGCAACAGTTCCATAAGACTCTTCCTCTCGGACTCGGCACGGCCCACAGTGTTCGGCCTTGGCAGGCTCTTGACGCCTTAGGCGACGAGGCCGGAAGACCTGTTTGACAAAACGTGCTGCTGGCTCGCAACATAGTGTGACGGTCTGCCGTGAAGGTAAACGAGATCGGCGCCCAGGGCTTCTGCCTGGTATCGTTTCATGAGAACGAACCGACCCTCGACGTCGACCGCCGTGCCATGCCAGGGGGTGATCCAGTTGTCCTTGGCATCAAGAAGGTTGATGCCAAGCTTGTCCGAGCCGCAGGGCTGCGGATGGATAGACAGTCGCACAGCTTCTGGGAAGCGTTCCGCGATCAGTCTTCCCCAAGCCCTACTCCGCTGTATGACACCATAGGCCCGCTCGCGACACTCTCGCTGAAGGGCGGCACGGCTCTTCTTGTAGTCGGGCCCATCAGCGTCTTCGAGGAGGAACCTCGTGATCCCGCGGTATAATGTGAGTAAGTCTCCTCCCTCACGCACTTGCCGCTTGAGCTCGTCAACACTTTCACCATAGCGCTCCATCAGCCGAAGGCGCATCTTGTCATATGTGCGTCCTCTGTACTCGCGATCAAGGCCGAACACATCTAATGACACTGACCCGGCTTCCCTGATCATTCCGCTCAACCCGGCCTGATAACAGGTAACATCCGAATCCGCGATACGTACGAGATCGCTGAACACATGGCCGTCGGAACATATGATGATCCGAGCCCCAGGGGCATAAAGTCCTTGAATCTGATCGCAGATTCCGCGAAGAAAGTCCAGCGAGAGTTGTTCCGCCATGTCGGGAGCAATGCCGATCACTTTCGTCTTGTTCGGCGACTTGCCGGGAAATGCCGGAAGCACGAATTCGACAGGGACACTTCGTGAGACGAATCGGGCGACGCGCTCCCGGTGGTTTGCTATGCAGCTCTCGCAGGGGCGAGCGCTGCAAGTTATCTCACTGGCCAGTCGCTGGTGCTGCACCAGGACCATCAATATGTCCGAGGAAATCTCATGTTCACGGGCAGCCCACATGACCAGGACTCCTCTCGTCCATCATCGCGACGGCGCGCGGCCGCTCGTCAGATCAGTTATCCTGGATCAGCGCACGGTCTGGATCACTCTCGAGTGCTGCTCGCAAACCCTCTGAAATTGCTCTGCGCTCGCGTCTGCATCGAAGGCGCGTATCGGGTACGCGCAGAACAGCGAGAACGGGCGTCTGGTGGCCAGGTCGTTCCAGAGGTCCTCTAGTGCGATGGCGGCGGCGACATTCCCCTGGTCCCACAGCACCGCGACCATCTCACCGTAGATTCGCACATCGCGCGGGCCCTCCGCCGCTCGGGAAACGAGCTCCCCGATGGTGGCGCTGAAGCGCGCCGGGTCGGGCATGCACTCCACCATGAACTTCGACAACCCTTCGGATGCGTCCAGTGCGATGTACCGGCCGCATCGCTGGGCCTCAGGTAGGTCGATGCCCGCTTCGATGAGGGCGCGGCCGAACAATTCCCGGTGGGAGGCGGTGGCCACCACGATGGCAGCACTGCCGGCGAGGAGGCCCGGCGTGAGGAAATCCCGCACGGAATCCACGAGGAAGGCTTCTGTCTCGTAGAATCCGACGACATGCGAATGACGCTCCCGGGCGATGATGTCGTCACGCTGGAGTTCGTTGGCCGTCAGGTCGTCCTGCACGTGGTCCGCCAGGGGCATCGTCGCGCTCAGTCTGGCCAGCCGATCAGCGAGGTCGCGTCGTCCGATGCGGTACAGACCGCCCGTCCGCTGCACGCCGAGACGCCCAGCCCAGACGCTGTCGAGCAGGACGTAGCCGTTCGGCCGGCGCGAACGACGGTTCTGCCGTTGGTGAGGGATCATGGGTCGTCCCCTCCTCCTACACTCGTATGGCTATCCGGAACCAGGGTGCGCGCGTTTGGAGGCGGCGATGCTAGTAGTCGACTACTCGCATCGGGCGGGGGTGGTACGCAACCGGGGTCAGTTGCCGTGGAGTAGGGCGGCGAGTTCCGCGCGGTCGGAGGTGCCGAGTTTGGTGCAGGCGCGGTAGAGGTGACCCTCGACGGTGCGGACCGACACGACCAGCCGCTCGGCGATCTGGCGGTTGGACAGCCCGCCCGCAGCTAGGGTGACGATCTCCCGTTCCCGGCGGGTCAGCGGTAGAGATGCGGCGATGGCGGCCAGCGCGGGGGTGCGGGCGCCTTCACAGGCCTCGGCGAGCCGGTGGGCTCGGGCGGCGGCGGCCTGGGCGGAACCGCGCCGGTCATGGCGGGTGTGCGCGGCGGCGGCTTGGGCGGCGGCGTCGGCTGCCAGCAGCAGGGCGCCCATTTGTTCGAGTTGGACCGATGTGGCGTGTAGCGCCGCGCCGTCGTCGGTGGCCAGGGCGGCGGCGTGTGCTGCGGCGGCGGGGGAGAGGGGCCCGTCGACCTGAGTGGCCAGCTCGGCCAGCCGGTCGGCCACCGTACGGTCACCGAAGCAGACCGCGGTGTGCAGTGCGAACACCTCCACAGCAGGTTGGTCTTGGGACGCCGCCAGCTCAGCGGCCTGGCGGGCTCGGGTGACGGCCTCGCTGACCGAGCCCTCGGCGGCCGCCACCCACGCCTGGGCGAGCAGCACGTCCGGTTCCCGGTAGACAATCGCTGGATGCCGGGCAGCGGTCATCTCCTCGAGGGCCTCGCGTGCCGAGGTCGCGTCACCGGCCATCCCGAGCACGGTGGTGAGGTGCACGAGCAGTTGGAATGACCAGCCGCCGGTATCCGTGCCCCGCAGTCCGGCCAGGGCTTGACGGAACCAGCGCGCCGCGCTCTGGACCTGTCCTCGGTACCTTGCCACCTCACCGCACATCCCGCTGGTGCTTACATACCCGGGTCCGGGGGTGTCCTGGCAGCGCTCGCGGTACCGTCGCGAGGCGTGGTCGGCCCGGTCCAGGAGGCCGGCGAACAGCAGCCCCCGGAGCCACGCCGCCCCGATGACGGCCGCTTGGTGCAGCCCGGTCTCGAACGCATCGGCGCGGGCGTCGATCTGCTGCACTCTCTCATCAAGTCCGTCGAGACGGCCAAGTCCCCCACATGCCACGGCGAGACCCCACGTCGCCAACTGCGCGGCGGGCGGGGAGCAACCCGGATGGGCGAGCACTGCAGCGGCCGCCTCAGCGGCCTGGACAGTCCTTCCGAGGTAGGCGTCGAGAAAGGAGCGCATCCCGGCCAGCTCCAGCGCTGCAGCGTCATCGGAGATGCTGCTCGCGACGGCGTCGAGCATCGCCTCGGCCTCCGCGGGACGGCCCAGTCCCAAGGCCAACGCGACTACCCGGGGAATCGCTGCTTGGGCTCGCTCGGCGTCGCTGCGGGCCAGGGATCCCAGCTCGGCCAGCTCGGTGTCGGCGTCGGCCCCGCGGCCAGACCACGTGAGCGCGTTGCCCAGCAGCAGCCGCGGCTCGAAGCCACCACCGGCGGCCACGGCGGCTCGCGCGACCTGCTCGGCCAGCGCGAGGTTCCCCAGCTCGGTGGCCCGGCGGGCAGCGTCGGTGAGTAACACAGGATCCGGCTCCAGGTCGGAATCCAGTGCCAACACCGCGCGGCGCAAGGTGTCGCCGGCCCGCCGGGCGCCGGTGGCGGCCAGCGCCTGGGCGATTCGGCCACGCAGCCGCCGAGCCCGCAACCGGCCCATCCGCTCCCGCTGCACATCGCCGAACAGCGGGTGGGCCAGCCGGGCCTGCAGCCGCCGCCCGTCGGGATACACCTCGATCAGGCCCCGCGCCTCGGCCGCCTCCACCGCCGCCGCATCGGTCAACCCAGCCAGCAGCGGCACACCGAGCGGCTCACCAAACGCCAGCACCTCGATCACGTCACTCAGCGCGTCGGGCAGCTGGCCGACGCGGGTCGACACCAGCTCAACCAAACCCGGTGACAGCTCAAGCTCGCCGGACCATCGCCAGACCCCGGCGACCTGATGCAACCGACTCGACTCCAGCTCACCGTCGACCAGTTGCCGCAGATACAGCGCGTTGCCCCGGGTGGTGGTCCACAGCCTCCGCGCAGCGGCGCTGTCCAACGGCCCACCCAGCGTCGCCTCCACCAAGGTGGCGGTCTCGGCTTCCGACAGCGGTTGCAGCTCTAGCCGGGTCAGGTGCCCGTCCTTCCACAACGCGGTCACCGCATCCGGGGCGGTTTCGCCGCTGCGCAGGGTGAGCACCACCGTCGCCGCCCGGCGCAGCACGAGCTGATGCACCAGCGTCGCGGACAACTCATCCAGCAGGTGCGCGTCGTCCACCCCGATGACCACTCCGGCTCGCCCGGCACCGGCCAGCAACGCGTCACTGGCCTGCCGCACCAGCCGGGCCGGATCCGGTCCGACAACCCCCAGCGTCGCCGCGAACGCGCCCAGCGGTAACACCCGAGCTGAGGCCGTGCCCGCTGCCCACCGGGTCAGCGCACCGCGCTGTTCGGCGGCCGCCAGCGCCTCGCGGGCCAGCCGGGTCTTGCCCACCCCCGCCGCTCCAGCGAGCACCACCCCAGCCGGGCCATCCCGGCGGCGGGTCAGCCCGCTGATCAGACTCAGCTCCTCGGCCCGCCCGGTCAGCGGCCATGTCGCGGGCACACCCGAAGGGTAGGCACCAACCATCCTGAGCCGGAAGCTTTCAGGTGGTCCCCGGCGCTATCATTTGACTGTGTCAATAAAACAGTTGCCGCCATCAATGAATGGCTCCGACTCGATCGTGCGCTCGGAGCGGGTGGCTGAGGTACGTGCCTTCAACCGCTTCTACACCCGCGTCATCGGGCTGCTGCGGGCCGGACTGGTCGGCACGCCGTACTCGCTCGTCGAAGCGCGGGTGCTGTACGAACTGGCGCAGCGCGACAGCATCGAGACTGTGCAGCTACGGCGTCTGCTGGATCTCGACGCTGGGTATCTGAGCCGGATTATGGCCCGTTTCACCGCGGACAGCCTGGTGTCGCGTGAGCAGTCGGCCGCCGACGCGCGACGGCAGGTGATCCGGCTGACTGAGCACGGCCGCACGGCGTTCGCGGAACTGAATAGCCGCCAGGGCGCGGCCGTGGAGCAGCTCCTCCAGCCGCTGTCAGCCCAGCAGCAGGTCCGGTTGATCAACGCCATGAGCACCATCCGGGAGGTGCTCGGTCACGCCTCCCGGCCGCAGGCCTACCTGTTGCGCCCGCCGGATCCCGGAGACCTGGGTTGGGTGGTAGCCCGGCACGGTGCGCTCTACGCGGCCGAGTACGGCTGGGACTCCAGTTTCGAGGCTCTCGTCGCGCGCGTAGTAGCTGACTATGGCGACAACCAGGACCCGAAACGCGAGCGGGCGTGGATCGCCGAGGTCGACGGCGAACCGGTCGGCTGCGTGTTCTGTGTCGCCGCCGACGCGGCGACCGCGAAGCTGCGGTTGTTACTGGTCGAGCCGTCCGCGCGGGGTATGGGCCTCGGGAGCCGGCTGGTCGAGGAGTGCCTGCGATTTGCACGGCGCGTTGGCTACTCGCGAATCACGCTGTGGACCAACGACGTACTCACCGAGGCCCGGCACATCTATGAACGTGCCGGCTTCCGCCTCGACCAGGAGAACGCTCACCACAGCTTCGGTCATGACCTCGTCGGGCAGAACTGGTCACGAGACTTGTAGCTCTATGTGTTGCCGAGCGGGCGGTCCCCGTTCGGCCGGGACAGACCGTCGAGGAGTTGCTGGACAGCGGTGGGCACCGTGAAACCGGTGGGTCCGACGCTGACGCAGGACCAGCGGCCGTCGCTGACGACGGGCACGCCGGCGTTGGCCATGCTTTCCACGAGGTCGCCGGCGAGGTAGCTGTGGCGGCTGTCCCAGACCCGTTGCCGGTCGGCCTGGTTGAGCGCGGCCCACCACTGGTGGGCGAGTTGCAGGGAGTTGCTCATCGCGGATTCGCCTTCTGGATAGTCGTTGTTGTCGAGCCGCAGCTCGACGGGTGCGTTCGGGCATTGAGCGGGCATTGAGCCGCATCGGTGTATCCACCATTGGACCGGCTGGCCGACGATGCCATCATCCCTCGTTACCTCCTTGTTAAAAGGTAAAGAGGGTTGGATCCTCAGCGCGTGCCATCAGCCTGAATTCCCCACTACATATCCCCGCGTTGCTCATGCACCAGCATCGGCGGTTCGGTGGGGTTTCCCGCTTGGGGGTTTGTCTTACCGGCGGGCGAGGTCGTCGCCGGCGCTGCTGTGAAAGACTTGCTGCGTGAGTTGACGCTGGGTGGCGACGAGCTCGCCGACGACCTCGCGCTGGGCGGCGAGCAAGATCTCGAACGGGTCGTAGGCACAGCAGGCCATCGTCGCGCCGACGGAGGAGTCCTGCGTGCTCGGACCGACCTGTCGGGCCAGGTCAGCCCACACCTGGACCGACTTCAGTGAGGTGTCCAGCCCTTCGCGCACGAGCTGAACCATCGAGTCCTGCACCCGCTCCGTAGTCATGTCCGCGGCGGTCTGAGCCTGGTCGGTGGTCGGGTCCGCAGCGTCGTGGACCGGGTAAGAGCCTCGCTCGTCGCGGGCGTCGGTTACCCACCGGTCGGTTTTGATATGCGTAGGCATGTATCGGTGCTCCCGGGTCTCGGGGATGCTGGATAAGCCGTCCACTGACCACCCTGCCCGCCCTCGGCGCAGCGTGCAACCACCTTGGCATTAAAATCGAAGTAACATTTAAACCACCCGGCGATGACAGTGCGTTACGACTTCCGTGTGACTGTGGACACTTTTCCCGGTAGGGCCGCCGGTAATGTGGATCTATTGTTGGGTTGGTGGCCCGTGGTGCCGAGGATTCACCCGTGGACGCAGCGGCTGCTGCGGTCCGGCGGCATCGACAAACTCCCCGACCAGATGATGGTCGGGCGACAGCTGGCAGACCGGGTCCGCTCGAGCGGCGTCGCCGGTGAGCTGGAACGCCTGGCAGCGGCAGCCGCCGAAGTCGACTTCCTTGCGCGGGCAGCTCCGGCACGGTTCCGGCATCCACTCTGACCCGCGAAACCGGGTGAAGGCTGCGGAGTGGCGCCAGATCGCGCCCAGCGAGCGCTCCCGCACGTTGTCGATATCCAGTCCGACGATCTGACCTGCCGCCGGGCACGGCAGCGCCCGCCCGTCCGGGGTGATGACGATGTGCCGCCGCCCCCAGCCGTGCATGCACGGCTTCGGGTAAGGCTCGTAGTAGTCCGCGACGACGTAAAGGATCTCAAGGGTGTCTCCGTGCGCCGCTCGCGCTTGCGCGACAGCCTGCTCCGCGGCGACGACCTGTTCGGGTGTCGGCAGCAATGCTGACCGGTTGAGCAGCGCCCAACCGTAATACTGCGTATGCGCGAGCTCGAGCCGGTCGGCACCGAGCGCAACGGCGAGGTCGACCAGCGGCCCGATACGGCCGATGTTCCCGCGATGCAGGACGACGTTGATCGTCAGTGGCAGCTCCAGCGCGATGACCACTCGGGCGGCTGCCATCTTGCGGTCCCAGACGCGGGCACCTGCCACCTCGTCGGCGGCCGCGCGGTCGGCGTCCTGGATGCTGAGTTGGACGTGGTCGAGCCCGGCCTGCGCGAGTTCGGCCCCGCGCCGCTCGTCAAGGCCTACCCCGCTGGTGACCAGGTTGATGTAGAAACCTAGATCGCGGGCCCGCGCGACGAGCGGGGTCAAGTCAGACCTGGCCAGCGGCTCACCGCCGGTGAGGTGCAGTTGCAGCACGCCGAGCTGCCGAGCCTCGTCCAGCACGCGAAACCACTCGTGTAGTGCCAACTCCGCAGCCGCTAGGTCAGCCACGGGATTGGAGCAGTACGGGCAGTGCAGTGGGCAGCGGTAGGTCAGCTCGGCAAGCAGGCCCAGTGGCCTACCCACTGCTGGCCACCAGCAGGCCCTGGGCGATCAGGTCCTGCAGCAGCGAGAGGACGTCCTCCACTGTCACGTCGTCGTACACCTCACCGATCGATTGCAGCACGTCAGCCACCGTGTGGCAGCCGTCGCACTGCCGTACGACCGCAGCCGCCGTTTCGTTCATGATGAGCACACCCTCCGGGAACAGCAGCACCGTCTCGCCACTGAGCGGATCGGTACCGGCACGCACCCCGCGGCGCAGCTGCGGCCGGTCGGTGAGCGACAACACCTCCATCACCGACGCACCTGCAGCGAATGCTCGATCGCATCGAGCATGCTCCACAGCACCTCGGTCTTGAACGCCAGCGCGCGTAAAGCGGCATCCTGGCTGTCCCTCGACCGGCAATGCGACAACACGATATCCAGCGCATCTGCGCATTCTTGTGGGGCCCGGTCTATCCGGGATTCAAAATATCCTAGAGCGTCGCGGTTGATCCAAGGGTAGTATTTCTTCAATGCGGCCGTGCGCGCCGCCATCGCCTGCGGGGCGAACAGTTCGGTCAACGACGACGCGATGCCCTCAACCCATGGCCTCGTCCGAGCGAAGGTGACATAGGAATCGACCGCAAAGCGCACGCCCGGTAGTAAGTACAGCTCGTCAGTGACCTCCCCCCGGTTCAATCCGACCGCATCAGCCAGCGCGAGCCACCGGGCGCAACCACCGTCACCGTTGGCGGTGCCATCGTGGTAGGTGATTCGCGGCAGCCACCGCCGGCGGACCTCTGGCAGCGGGCAGTTCGCGATGATGGCGGCGTCCTTCTGCGGCAGAGTTCGCTGGTAATACCACCGATTGGCCACATAGGCCCGCAGGTGGGAAGGCTCGAGTTCACCGGTGGCCATCCGCTGATGAAATGGATGCTTGTCCCAGTAACTCCGCTCCTGAGCGCGCAACATGCCCTCGAAGTCGTCACGGTTTAACACCGGCAGGCTTTCGCCCATCTCTTCCTCTCTCCGAGCTCGCGCTGGTCTCAAAGCTCGTATTGGGAACCGTCCTCAGCAATGCTCGCGCCGGCGCCGGCGAGGCACGCTCGTTCGGGTCCATCCTCGAACAGCATCGGATTGGTGTTGTTGACGTGGGTATACACAACCTGTGCCTCGGTCAGTTGCCGAAGCAGGTGCAGGCTACCGTTCGCACCGTCGACCGGCAGGTGACCCATCGAGCGAGCCGTCGCGGTGCCGCGCCCGTGCTGGTTGAGCTCGTCGTCGGCCCAGAACGTGCCGTCCACAAGGACGAGATGTGCCTGCTCAAGATGCTTGAGGAAGCCGTCGTCGAACGCGGCGACGGAGGGAAGAAACACCACCGAGCCAGTGGTGCGCTGGTCGGTGATCCGGTAACCGATGACCACTCCGGAGGTCGGGTCCCCACTCTCCGGACCATCACCCCGAGCGTAACGGGGAAGCCGACCGCGACTGGCATCGAAAGGCTCACACCACATCGGCGACGCCGCGCCATGCCGATACTGCAACGCGAATGGCTCACCAGGGTGGACCTCGTGCCAACGCACCACCGTGTAGCTCTCCAACGTAGGGAGCACCCCGCAGCGGGTCAACAGGATTCGCACCGCCGCGGTTGCGTAGACATGCAGCTCGCTCGCCTGTCGGAGTGACAGCAACCCCAGCGTGTGGTCGAGCTCGGCATCGGTGAGGAAAACGCCATGTATCGGTGCAGTGGAGTCGCCAGGGCCAGGCCATAACGGGGCGCACTCGCAAAGTGCCGCGTCGAGATCTGGCCCAGCATTGCCCAGAAACCACTCGCCCGCACCGTCGCCGACGGCAACGGTGGAGCAACGTCGCCGACTCACTGGTCGCGAACCTGACCGTGCGGCGGTACACCCCGGGCATCCGCAGTTCCATTGCGGTACTCCACCGCCGGCCGCAGAGCCCAGAATGCGAACAAGCATCGCAGCGAGCTGACTAACCTTAACGCCGAGCCACGTACATCGTTACTTCCATGGGGGTTTCCAGCCGCTCCCAGGTCGGCGCCACCCACTGCCGGCGCACGCCCGGCGCGCTCTGAGTGGACTCCTCGATCCGCCCGCTGACAAGGCGACCGTGCTGATCGTGGACAGTGACCATATTCGACCTCCGCTGTCATTCGAAACCGGCATCATAATAACCGGCGCAAATTCTTACCAGAATCACGAATAAGAATTCCTTCATGGTGGCAGAGCGCATCGACCGATGTCAAGAGGTCATCTGGCACTGGACTTTACTGGTTCACTCTGCATGACGCGGATCAGTTCGTCGACCGACCAGGCCTGGAACGGGCAGCCGGCGGCAGTGTGCGGTGGAGGGAGATGCGCAGGGGGATCATGTTCCAGCAGTGTCCCCTCGACGGCCGGACGTAACGCCGGGCGCGGGCTGGTGTACTGACCAGCATGGGGCGGATGACAGCGGAGCACACCCGGCTTCAACAGGCCGACGAGCGCACGGCGGCCTGGCGGGCCTGGGGTCCGTACCTGTCCGAGCGGGCCTGGGGCACAGTCCAGGAGGACTACAGCGCAAACGGCCAGGCCTGGGACCACTTCCCGCACGACCACGCCCGGTCCCGGGTGTACCGCTGGAACGAGGACGGCATGGCCGGCGTCTGCGACGAGCGCCAGACGTTCTGTCTGGCGCTGGCGCTGTGGAACGGCGTCGACCCCATCCTCAAGGAGCGGATGTTCGGGCTGACCGGACCGGAGGGCAACCATGGCGAGGACGTCAAGGACTACTGGTGGTATCTGGATTCCACCCCCACCCACTCCTGGATGACCTGGCGCTACCACTACCCGCAGCGGCCCTTCCCCTACGCCGACCTGGTCGAGCAGAACCGCCGCAGGGGCCGGGATGCGCCGGAGTACGAGCTGGTCGACACCGGCGTGTTCGCCGAAGATCGGTACTGGGCGGTGACAGTCGACTACGCCAAGGCCGACCCGACCGACCTGTGCCTGCGGATCACCGTGGACAACCGAGGTCCGGAGGCGGCGACGCTGCACGTGCTGCCGACGCTGTGGTTCCGCAACACCTGGGCGTGGGGGCTGCCCGGGCAGGAGGCCGTGCCGGAGATCTGCGCCGGGGACGGGACGCTGCTTGCACGGCACGTGGAACTGGGCCCGCTCGTGCTCGGCGGCGACGGTGTTCCGCAGCCGCTGCTCTGCGACAACGAGACCAACACCCAGCGGCTCAACGGCGTGTCAGGCCGCTCGGCTCACCCCAAGGACGGGATCAACGATCACGTCGTAGCCGGCGCCGAGACCGTCAACCCGGACGGGATCGGCACCAAAGGTGCCCTGTGGTACCGGCTCGATATGCCGGCCGGTGGCCGGTCCGTGGTCCGGCTGCGGCTGACCGGCGGCGACAGTGCCGGGGAGCTGGGTGCCGGATTCGACGAGGTGATGACGGCCCGGCGGGCGGAAGCCGACGAGTTCTACCGAGCGCTGATCCCCGCCGAGGCCTCCGCCGACGAGGCACTGCTGTTCCGGCAGGCGATGGCCGGGATGCTGTGGGGCAAGCAGTTCTTCCACTACGACGTGGCACGCTGGCTCGACGGCGACCCGGCTGGTCCGCCGCCACCGGCGCAGCGGCGGCACGGGCGTAACTCCTCGTGGCGCCACCTCAACAACGCCGACGTCATCTCGATGCCGGACCCGTGGGAGTACCCCTGGTACGCCGCCTGGGACCTTGCCTTCCACTGCGTGCCGCTAGCGCGCCTGGACCCGGCATTCGCCAAGGACCAGCTGCTGTTGCTGCTGCGCGAGTGGTACACCCACCCGAACGGCCAGCTGCCCGCCTACGAGTGGGCCTTCGGCGACGTCAACCCGCCGGTGCACGCCTGGGCGGCACTGCGGGTCTTCGAGATCGACGGCTCGCGCGACTTCGACTTCCTGGCCCGGGTGTTCCACAAGCTGCTGCTGAACTTCACCTGGTGGGTGAACCGCAAGGACAGCGAGGGCAACAACGTCTTCGAGGGCGGGTTCCTCGGCCTGGACAACATCGGGCCGATCGACCGGTCTGCGGCGCTGCCGCTGGCCGGGATTCTGGAGCAGAGTGACGGCACCGCCTGGATGGCGATGTACTGCCTGAACCTGCTGGAGATCGCGCTGGTGCTCGCCGAGCACAACCGGGCCTACGAGGACCTCGCCACCAAGTTCTTCGAGCACTTCGCGCTGATCGCCTCAGCGGCCCATGGCGGGCTGTGGGATCCGACCGACGGCTTCTTCTACGACGTGCTGTCCGCCGCCGACGGGCGACGGATCCCGCTGCGGGTGCGCTCGCTGGTGGGGCTGCTGCCGCTGTGCGCGACCACGACACTGGGCACCGCGACCCTGCAGCGGCTGCCGGACTTCGCTGCGCGGATGCGCTGGTTCATCAAGCACCTGCCGCAGCACGCCGACGTGGTGGGGGAGACCCACGTCCGGGGCGGCTCCGAGGGCCAGCTGCTGTCGATCGTGGGCCGGGAGCAGCTGCGGCGGATCCTGGAGCCGATGCTGTCCGAGCAGGAGTTCCTGTCGCCGCACGGCCTCCGGTCGGTGTCGCGCCACCACCGGGATGCGCCGTTCGTGCTCGACCTGCCCGAGTTGCACGCGTCGGTCGGCTACGAGCCTGCCGAGTCGACGAGCGGCCTGTTCGGCGGGAACTCGAACTGGCGGGGGCCGGTGTGGTTCCCCGTCAATTACCTGCTTGTCGAGGCGATCGGACGGTTCGCCCGGTTCTTCGGCGATGACTTCGTCATCGAGCACCCGACCGGCTCCGGGGTGAAGCGGACGCTGGCTGAGGTGGCCGCCGACCTGAACACCCGCCTCATCAGTACGTTCCTCAACGACTCCGCCGGGCGCCGGCCAGTGTTCGGGAACTACGGGCAGTTCCAGACCGACCCCCACTGGCACGACCAGCTGTGGTTTTACGAGTACTTCCACGGCGACACCGGGGCCGGCCTGGGCGCATCGCACCAGACCGGCTGGACCGGTCTCGTCGCGGAGTGCCTGCTGCGCCGCAACGACCCCGTCGATTAGCGAGGATCCAGACTCAACCCAGCCCTGCCGCAATGCCGCTAAGTTAGGCACGGGACCTTGAAGATGTGGATCTTTGCTGGACCGTTATGGAGTTGGCCGTGGTCGGTAGTTCGTTTGATGCGGTGATTGTGCGCGCGGTACCTTTTGATCACCCT
>JBQTHE010000110.1:0-8083 GCA_052390115.1 Pseudonocardiales bacterium
GAGATAACTTCCCGCTCCTCGGCAACGATTTCCGTACCCTGCACTGACGATGACTCCTTCTGTTTGCTGACTGGGCGAGCAATAGGGTATCATTCCCGGTGGTGCGTTCACCCTATGACACCAAGCCCTGCAGTGCGCCGAGGAAGCTGGAGACTGGCATCTTCGAGCCAGCGTGCTCTCCGACATGGCACGACAAGCTGTGCGGTGCAACGATCCGGACACCGGGTTAACGTTCATTGAGATGGCAATGGTTCGCGCGGATCGGTTGACCGCCACTGAGCGGGCCATGCTGTTCACTGTCCGCGCCCGATCGCTGGCCAAACTCGGCCGGGTACAGGACGCGGCTAATGCTGTCGGCATGGCCGATGAGGAGTGGGGCCGCGCCCGCCGAGAATACGATCCGGTGTGGATGGCGTATTACGACGCAGCCCAACACAACGGGGACACAGGGCAGGCGTTGTGGGACTTGGCTATTCATGGTTATTTCACCACTGAGGCGCGTCGCCGGTTGGCTACCGCCGTCGCTGGTCATGGTGACGGGTACGCTCGTGCCCGCGCGATGAGTCAAACTAAGCTAGCGTCGCTGGTCATGGTGACTGGTGACCCATGCGAGGCGGCCACCATCGGCGCACAGGCGTTGGACGCCGTGGATACTATCCGATCCCGGCGCGCGGCCGACGACTTGCTAGACTTGAGTCGGTTCAGCAGACCTCACGAGAACGTGACCGAGGTTTTCGAGCTGCGTCATCGGATCGGCACGGCGGTAGTTATCGTATGAGTGAGAAAAACACGCTGGCCGTGCTCCATGCAGCTAGCGCAGCGGCTGGTCTGGACTCGGACGGTGCCGCGGTTATTCGTATTGCGGAGAACGCGATTTACCGTCTGCCTGGCGGTGTGGTCGCTCGTATCGCGCGGAGTGGCCAGGACGCGGCAGCGGCCAAGGAGGTCAATGTCGCGCGGTGGCTGGAAGATTCGGGTATCTCCGCCGCGCGCGTGCTGCGTTCAGTTGATCAACCCGTGCTCGCTGAAGGCCGGGCGGTCACGTTCTGGCATGAGCTTCCCCCGCACAAGAACGGTACGGTGGCTGATGTCGCCAATGTGCTCCGTGAGTTCCACCGCCTTGCACCACCCACAGGCTTCAGGTTGCCACTGCTCGCCCCATTTGTGCGCCTGACTGAGCGCATCGACGCCGCGCACACTCTGACTGACGACGACCGGGCGTGGCTGCGGGCTCGCTTAGGTGACTTACGACGGCAATACGCCGAACTACTGCCGGGACTTCCGACTTCTCTGGTGCACGGCGATGCTTGGGAGGGCAACGTCGTGGCCACCAGCGACGGGCTGGTTTTGCTGGATTTTGAGCGTTGTGCGATCGGACCGCCTGAATGGGATCTCATACAAGCAGCGATTGACTACTCGTCGTGCGGATGGATGTCCGGCGGGGAGTATCGAGCGTTTGTGCACAGCTACGGAATTGATGTCCTGTCGTCTCCTCGGTTTCCGATTCTACGAGACATTCGCGAACTGCGAATGACGCTGTTCGCCGCACAGCTGGCCGTCGAGCATCCTGATATCGCGTTACAGGCAGCGCTCCGATTGGCCTGTCTACGGGGTGAACGAGGATCACGCCCGTGGTCCGGCTGGCGCGAGGTGCCATAGCTGGGCTGATCACGACGATGTGACCGGGCGTAGAGGATCGCGGTACGCGGCATCGGATTCAGCGGCCGGCGAGGGTGAAGGTGCCGAGTCTCGAGGCGGACTCGATCAGCGCTCGACCGTCGGGCGCGGCGCCCATGGTGAGCCGGTAGCGCTCGAAGGTCGGCTTCCGGTTTTTCGGCTCGAACTGCAGGTTCACCAGCACGGTGTCGCCTGTCACGGTCACCGGGCCGCGGATACTCACCTGGTCGATCCCGCCCCAGAACTGGTCGTAGCCCGCGAGCCCGTCTGCCTTGGCGCGCTCGGCAGCGCCGAGGAACTGCCACGCCGCCGCGGTGTCATCGGGTAGCAGACCGTAATAGGTGCGCACGATCTGTTCCAGCTGCGCGGCTTGGGCGGGTCCAGGAGGGGGGGCCAGCACCGGCGGTGGCGCCTTCGCGCCGGGCGCCGGTGGCGCTGTGGACGTGGCTACCGCTGGTTGGTTACGGCCGCCGCCTACCCCGGCGAGGGCCAGCACCATGACAAGCAGGAAAAGTCCACCGGCGGCTGCGAGCAACACCGCGGGCCGCCGCCACCGCCACGGGATCCGGTCCGGAACCGGGCTTTCCCATCCCGCAGGGTCGGCCGGTCGGCTGGCGGCCACGTCGACCGCGGTTGGCGTGGCCGGCGTCGGCGCGGCGGTCCGCCGGCGCGGCGCTGCCATTGATGGTGAGGCGACCGGCCCAAGCGCGACCGGCCCAGCGGCGGCTGCCTCTTCTACCGAGCGGAGTGCGGCAACCGCATCGGGCATCGAGAGACGCTGTAGCGGATCGTCGGCCAGCAGCTGCATCAGCACTGGGGCCAGCGGCCCGGCCCGCTGCGGGTGCCGCACCCGGCCCTCGGCGACGGTCCGCAGCAGTGCCAAGGTGTTCTCGTCCAGCCCGAATGGGGGTTCTCCTTCCACCGCGGTATACAAAGTCGAGCCCAGCGAGAACACGTCGCCGGCGGGGCCGGGCAGCTCGCCGCGGGCCACTTCCGGGGCGAAGTAGGCGGGCGTGCCCGCCAGGATGCCGGTGCCGGTCACAGTGGCGTCCCAGGTCGCCCGAGATATCCCGAAGTCGGTGATCTTGACGATGCCGTTGCGGCCGAGCAGGATGTTGCCCGGTTTGACATCCCGGTGCACGATCCCGGCTCCGTGGGCTGCGGCGAGCGCGGCGGCCACCTGCCGGCCGACCCTGGCCGCTTCGTGCGGTGGCAACGTCCCCTGCTCGGCGAGAACCGTCGCCAGGCTACGCGACGGCAGGTACTCCATGACCAACCACGGCACCACTCGATCGCCGGTGCTGCCGTCATCGAGGGCCACGTCATAGACACAGATCGCATGCGGGTGCTGCAGCCGGGCCGCGATCCGGCCCTCGCGCATCGCCCTGGCTCTGGCCGTTTGTTCCTCCGCCGCAGGCAACCCCGGCTGCATCAGCAGCTCCTTGAGGGCCACCGTGCGGTCCAGCCGCAGGTCGTGCGCTCGCCAGACCACGCCCATTGCGCCAGCGCCGACCGGCTGGTCGAGGCGGTAGCGATCGGCGACGAGCCGGGCATCGGCGTTCACCAGCTCCGCTCCTCGCTCACGAGCCCAGGTTAGAACCTGCACCCCTGCCAGCGCAGGCCCATCGGTGTCCGGTACGCCCCGTGGGCCGGACGGTTACCGGATGTTCAGCCGCCGGTACGGAAATGCGTCCGGGTGCCCTGCAGAGCCTGGTAGCCGACCACGCCGCTCCCCGCTCCGGCCACGATAGCCAGGACATCGGCAAACGAGCCACCGGTGGTGAGCAACAGAGCGAACAGCGCCACGCCGAGGGTCACCGCAGCGACCGGAACACGGCTGCGGATGTACTGGTTGACCGGTTCCCCGCTGGCCCGCCGGTTGGCGGCCGAGCGCAGCATCGCAAGGTATCCACCATGGCCCAGCGCGGCCGCCAACCCGGCGAGCGCAGCGAGCACGGCAATGAGATGGAGAATGAGCGCCATGCTGCCAGTGTGCCTTAGCGTGCGAGGTTGGTGCCGGTGCACCGCAGGGCGATCAGCGACCGAGCCGGCCGCGTCCCAGGCGCAACAGCAGCATCGCCAGCTCCTGTCCCTCGGCGCCTAGCTCGCGGTAGCGGTCCAGGACCGCCATCTCGCGCCCGTGCACCACCCGTGGACCACCGGCAGCTCGCCGGGCACTGCCTATTGCCTGGGATACCGCGGTGCGTCGCTGCACCAGCCGCAGGATCTCGGCGTCAAGGTGGTCGATCTCGGTGCGCAGCGCGGTGAGATCGGCGGTGGAGCCGTCCTGGATTTCGGATCCTGCCTCGGTGGTCGCGTGCGTGGGCATCTCGGTGGTCTCCTGGATTCTGTTCCGGAGTCCATGCTCCCCGGCAGCAAAACGCCCCGGGTCCGTGGACTCCGGGGCGTCGTGGTGGTCTGTGTCGTGCGTCACACCACCACGGGCACCGGGATCCGGTACCCGTAGAAAAAGCGGTGGCGACTCAGCACGGCACTGAGTCTGCCACGTTGCCCGGTGCGCCGTCCACCTCCTCACCGGGGGTCGGGTGCTGCTCCTCGGCCATCCGGCGCACCGCCGCAGCCAGCACGGTGAAGCCCACTACGGCTACCCCCACCGATACGACCAGCAACGCGACCAGCCGCCCGATGGAATCGTTGATCGCCGCACCGGTCCCGCCGGCCAGCACCCCGAGGGACACATAGAAGCAGGAGTAGACCAGTGAGCCGGTGGCGGTGAGCTGGATGAAGCGCTTGGGCGCCACCTTGAGGGTGCCGGCCAGCAACGGGATCAGGTAGTTGAACAACGGCATGAACTGGACCAGGGCAAGGGTGCGGCCGGCCGGGCCTCGCAGCAGCCGCTCAGCCTGCATCCACCGCTCGGAGCCGACCCGCCGGCCCAGCCAGCTGTGCCGGATGGCAGGGCCGTTGCGGCGGCCTACCGCGTAGCTGAGGCTGTAACCGAGCACGGTTCCGATCACCGCGCCCGCCACCACGATCGGCGCGCCGGCCGTGCCCACCGCGGCCGCCGGGACCAGCAGCACCAGGTCGCCCGGCAGCAGCGCACCGATCAGGGCCAGGCTGTCCACGAACATCACCAGCATCACCACGACCAGTAGCAGGACGGGAGAAACCTTCGCGACGTGTTCAAGCCAGCTGACGGGATCCACGGCACCCTCCTGCGGTCCGACGCTGCGGAGCGGCCCCCTGAAGCACTCTGCCCCCTAACCGGATTGTCCGCTATCTATGGATCGCGCTTTCAGCGGACTCTCAGCAATGCCCGGTCGGTCGGTGCCTCCCGGTACCGTGGTCGCCACGATGAGTACCTCCGTTGTCACCCCACAGGACCTGCTCGCCGGACTCAACCCGCAACAACGTGCGGCGGTGGAGCATGCCGGCTCCCCACTGCTCGTCGTCGCGGGAGCCGGGTCGGGCAAGACCCGGGTGCTCGCCCACCGCATCGCCTACCTGCTCGGCCAGCGCGACGTTGCACCTGGCCAGGTGCTGGCGATCACCTTCACGAACAAGGCCGCGGCCGAGATGAGGGAACGGGTCACCGCGCTGGTCGGCAGGCGCGCCGCGGTGATGTGGGTGTCGACGTTCCACTCGATGTGCGTGCGGATCCTGCGCCGGGAAGCTCGAAACCTGTCCGGGCTGACGTCGAATTTCTCCATCTACGACGCCGACGACACCCGCCGGCTGATCACGATGGTGGCCCGTGACCTGGACCTGGACCCGAAGCGGTACCCCGCGCGCACCCTGGCGGCGAAGATCTCGAACCTGAAAAACGAGCTGGTGGACGCCGATGGTGCCGCTGCCGCCGCGTGTGATGACTTCGATCGCCGGGTTGCCGAGGTCTTCGCCGGCTACCAGCGGCGGTTGGGCACATCCAATGCGCTGGACTTCGACGACCTGATCATGCGCACGGTCGAACTGCTGCAGACCCTGCCTGACGTTGCCGAGCACTACCGGCGCCGGTTCCGCCACGTCCTGGTCGATGAGTACCAGGACACCAACCACGCGCAGTACGTGCTGGTCCGCGAACTGGTTGCGTCGCCGGCCGAGGACGTGGACCCGGCGGAGCTGTGTGTGGTGGGTGACGCCGACCAGTCCATCTACGCCTTCCGCGGCGCCACGATCCGCAACATCGAGGAGTTCGAGCGGGACTTCCCCAACGCTCGGACGATCCTGCTGGAGCAGAACTACCGGTCCACCCAGACGATCCTGTCCGCAGCGAACGCGGTGATTTCCCGCAATCCCGGCCGCCGGGACAAGCGGCTGTGGTCAGCCGCGGGGGATGGCGAGCCGATCGTCGGCTATGTCGCAGACAACGAGCATGACGAGGCTGCGTTCGTCGCTTCGGAGATCGACCGGCTGGTGGACGGCGGCCAAGCCCGGTTCGGCGACGTGGCGGTGTTCTACCGGACCAACAACTCCTCTCGGGTGTTCGAGGAGATCTTCATCCGGCTCGGGCTGCCCTATAAGGTGGTCGGCGGGGTGCGCTTCTACGAGCGCCGCGAGGTTCGGGACGCGCTGGCCTACTTGCGCGTGCTGGACAATCCCGAGGACACGGTGTCACTGCGCCGGATTCTCAACACGCCGCGACGGGGGATCGGGGACCGCGCGGAGGCCGTGCTGGCCACCCACGCCGAGCGGGAGCGGATCTCCTTCGCCGCGGCGCTGCGGGCCGCCGCGGCCGGCGAGGAGATCCCGTTGCTCAACCCGAGATCCCGCAACGCGATCACGACGTTCGTGGTGATGATGGACGAGTCGCGCCAGAAGGTGGCGGCGGGCGAGGAAGTTGCGGAGGTCCTCGAAGCGGTGCTCGAGCGCACCGGTTACCTGGCCGAGCTGGACGCCTCGGAGGATCCGCAGGACGCTTCCCGGCTGGACAACCTCACCGAGCTGGTGACCGTGGCACGGGAGTTCGCCTCGGAGGCCGGGCCGGTGGTTCCGACCGAAGATCTGCTTGCAGGGGACGGCGGCGCCGAGCCCGGATCGCTGGCGGCATTCCTAGAGCGGGTCGCGCTGGTCGCCGACGCTGACCAGATCCCGGACGACGATGGGTCATCCGGTGGTGTGGTGACCTTGATGACGCTGCACACCGCCAAGGGACTGGAGTTCCCGGTGGTGTTCCTCACCGGCTGGGAGGACGGGTTGTTCCCGCACCTGCGCGCGCTGGGCGATCCGACCGAGCTCGCTGAGGAACGCAGGCTGGCCTACGTCGGGCTGACCAGGGCCCGGCACCGGCTGTACCTGTCCCGGGCGATCACCCGTTCGGCCTGGGGGCAGCCGATGACCAACCCGGCGTCGCGTTTTCTGGCCGATGTTCCCGAGTCTCTGGTGCAGTGGCGGCGCGAAGAGCCCGAGCGCGCCGGCCCGGTCGGGCGGACGGTCTTCGGGCACCGCAGTGGTGCTGTCACCGGCGCAGACTCAGCGCAGGCCGGGGTGGCGGCCCGCGGCCTGCGCTCGACCCCGTTCCGGGGCTGGCAGAACACTCCGGCGCTGGTGCTGGATGTGGGGGACCGGGTCACGCACGACAAGTACGGACTGGGCACCGTGGTGGCCACCGACGGCAGCGGCCCCCGAGCCACCGCGACCATCGACTTCGGTTCCGCTGGGAAGGTCCGGCTGATGCTCATCGGCGGGGTCCCCCTAGTGAAACTCTGAAGCGCCGGCGCCAGCGCGGTGGCGGGCATGATGGGGCCGATGACGGCAACGGAGGTCACCGTTCGAGCAGCGACCAGCGCGGATGCAGACGCGATCGTATCCATTACCGACCCATCGTGAATGAGACGGCGATCTTGTTCGAGGAATCACCTCCCGATCCCGCTGAGATCGCCTGCCGGATGCTCACTAAGCCGCGGCTGCCATGGCTGGTCGCCGATTATGAGGGCCAGGTGGTTGGTTACGCCTATGCCTCGTTACACCGGCAGCGGCCCGCGTATCGCTGATCGGCGGATTGCTCGGTCTACCTTGGCCCGGAGCACCGGTCGCGGGGTCTGGGGCGTCTGCTTTATGAACGTTTGATAGCCGAGGTCGCGGATCTCGGCTATGTGTCGTTGTTCGCCGGCATCACCCTGCCGAACGAGGCTAGCGTCGGCCTGCACGAGGCCGTGGGCTTCGAGGCCGTCAGGGTATTCCGGCACGACGGTTACAAGCACGGTTGCTGGCATGACGTGGGGTGGTGGCAGAAGTCGCTGCGCGACCTGCCGGCGCAGCCGTCAGAGCCCCGGGAGTGGCAGCCGATCGGGTAACCCGGCGCTCGCCGGGAATCTGTAGGAATCTGTAGAAGATTTCTCCGTGCGGCCCGTTGAAGCGCCGGAAAGTGTCAGACCCGGTGTCTAGCATTCGGTGTGTGATGGTGCGGCAGCTGATTCCGCGGGGCTTGGCCGAGATGGCTCCTGGC
>JBQTHE010000111.1:0-13859 GCA_052390115.1 Pseudonocardiales bacterium
GAGATAACTTCCCGCTCCTCGGCAACGATTTCCGTACCCTGCACTGACGATGACTCCTTCTGTTTGCTGACTGGGCGAGCAATAGGGTATCATTCCCGGTGGTGCGTTCACCCTATGACACCAAGCAGCGTTCCAGCACTCAACGCCACTCACGGCTTATCCACAAGGTGGGTTTGGCGCGATCCGGTCTCCCAGGTCAGCACTTCGTTGAGCACAACCAGAGCTCTTTTTACTGCACTCATCCGTTTGGGCGACTGAACTGTGGCAACTCATCTGTGAACGGTCGGATAGTGTCCGGTAGCCGCTCACTGTCCATCGCGGGTGTCGGCCCAACTCGGGAACGTGAGACAGTCCCCACCGTGTCCCGCCGGACCTCGTACGGGACAGGCGCGGTGGGGACAGCCGTATCTCGCCTATCGATCTCGAGTCCTCCTCACCTAGCCCGACAGTTCCCTCCAGGACGGGCGACTAACCCGCTGATCAGCCGGTCAACCCACCGGAACGGCCCCGGCCCAAAAATGGTGGGCCGGGGCGTTCCGGTGGGCACCTGGTACTTACTGCCATAGATCCGGCGATAGTCGGCAAGGGCGGGTGCACCCAAGCGTTCCGCCATCATCTGGAGCGTTCACCCGTCAGGGTCTGTCCGAGACTTTCTCCAGTGTGTTGATACTGACGTGCGGCCAGATGATACGTCCGGGCCGGCCGTCGGTGCGCGGGAAGAACTCCAGGTTCACTATTTGCAGGTACTGTAGACGCAACCTCGGAATAATCCCGCCAAGCCTCTGGATCCAGAACGTGGAATTCATGGATGCGGCGTCGGCTTGCCTCTCGATGAACGGGATATTGCTGACGCCGCCCAACGCGGTTGTCGTGTTCATCTCCAGGATAGTGGTCGTCCGCACGTTGACACCTTGGTTGTCCCGCTCCAACAGCCGATGCGGCTCTACCGGGTCGAAGCCCGGGAAGCCGGGTTGGCGAACACCCCGACGAAGGGGTTCTCATGGAAAACTGGTAGGGCTCCAGGTAGGGGTTGGTCAAATCCTGGTTCACACCGACTGGCAGTCCGTCGACCGCTGGTATCTGCGCGACTCCGTTCACCTCGGAGCTGGTTCCCAGGGCCAGGACCGAGGTGCCGTGCGGGATGCTGGCCAACCGGCCCACGTTTATCCCGTCGTTCAAGTTGAGCATGTTGAGAAACAGCCCGGGTTCATGGTGAATGGCGAGGCCGGGCGCCCCGGCCACTTTACTTTGTGGGCGATCGACCACGGCAACCTAACGGATCACCTGTTCGTAGTCCAGTGTCACGATCAGCTGGTCGGTCTGCTCGGTCTGGTTGTCGTTGACGCCTCGATTGGGCACGCCCTTGTCCACGAGGGTGAAGTTGAGGGTCTCGGTGTACTGGTTGAGCAGCAGCCGGTAGTTGAGGGTACCCGGCCCGGTCCGGGCGAACGGCAGAGCGATCATGTTCCAGCCGTTAGCCGTGCTCACCCACCTTCCGGGCAGGTCCCGAAGCGGCCCCAGGTCTTCGTCGCCGGCCCGAGCAATCTCCTCGATGACGCGGTCTATGCCCAGTAGCCTCTGAAGACGCCTGTCATCTTGCGTGGCAGTCAATGTTTCCCCTCCTTGTCAGATCCGCCTGAACGGCACTGTTGTATTGAGGCGAAGAGCGTCCTCGCCGCGCACCAAGCAGGAAACCAAGACCCTTCAAGTGCCCGGTCCAAACCCCCAATAAACCGGACATTTGAGGCTCTACACCACGAACCTGGGACGGGGCGTTCTGATCCGTGTGCGTGCATGATCGCAAGTTGTGGTTCCGTGGGCAAGGAGGAGCCGTAGTCGGTAGTTGTCGAAGTTGCGGAATCCGTGTCCGATGCGGCGGGTGGTTTCGATCAGGAGATTGATCGCTTCGGGGGGCCATTGGAGGCGCCGCCGGTGTCGAAGTAGGCGAGTAGCTCGGTGCGCCAGGCGCGCAGGGTGCGGCCGAGGCGGGCGACTTCGGGGACGGGGCAGGACAGCGCAGCGGTGATGATCTTCTCGGCTTGGGTGCGGCCGGTTTCGGGGTCGGTGGCCTGGTAGAGGGCCATTAGGTCCTGGGCGATGACCCAGGCTGCGGTGACCTCGCCGTCGGGGTCGCCGGCGTCGAGCCGGTCGCGTAGCTTGCCCCAGCCGCGCTGATCGAGGCGGTCGGCGCGGCGGCGCAGCAACCGCCTCGCGCGGTAGAGCGGGTCTTGTTGGTGGCCGCGGTGGCCGGTCTGGGCGTGCTGAACGCGGCGACGCACGTCATCCAGTGCGGTCAACCCGAGTTTGACCACGTGGAAGGCGTCGAGCACGCGCACCGCGTCGGGTAGCTGGTCGGCCAGGGCGGTTGCATACCCACGGAAGGGGTCCAGTGCGGCGGTGACGATCTGGGTCGGCCACTGCTCGGACCGTTGGGCCAGCCACCCGGCCAGCACCGCGTCGGAACGGCCTTCGACCAGGTCCAGCAGCCGCGCCGGGCGCCCAGGGGTGAGATCGACGATGCCGGTGGCGTACTGGGTGTGTCGAGCCGGGCCGCCGCGCTGCCAGGCGTGCTCATCGACCCCGATCGCGGTGACACCCTCGAGTCGGGCCGGGTCATCCACCACCGGCGTCCCCCGGCCGGTGACTTGCCGCATGATCGTGTGCCAGGACACCCCCAACTCGCGGGCTTGCCCGGCGACGGTACCCGCGCGCGAGGCGACCTGCTCGACGGCGGCCGCCCGGGCCGTTCGGTGAGCACCGCCCGCGCCGTGATCTCGGCATGGGTCTCAGTCCAGGTCTTGACCTCGCACAGCTCGTGGCGACACGCCCAGACCCGCTTGACCCAGCACAACACCACCGGCCGACCACCAATCGGCAGATCCCCAATCCAGCTCGGGCGACGGTCCTTGGCGGTGGCCACCGCCCCGCAACCTGGGCACCCGACCAGATCGGCCGTGGTCTGGATCAACAGCTCCACCTCACCGCCGGCCTCGGCGCAGGCCAGCACCTCGAACCCGGCCAAGCCGAACAGCGCACCAACCACCGCCGGAGTAGCGTCTGCGACCACCTGGGTCCTCCTCGATCCTCGTGATCTCTTGGCTGTGATCACAGATCGTGAAGGCCCCAGGCCTGACTGCAGCGCACCTTGACAACGCGTGTCGTCCGCTCACCTCCCAGCTTGATGCCGAAGAGCCCGTTATCAGCGATCATCGCTCTTGTCTAATGGGCCGCCGTGATCGGGTAGCGGCGATCTGAATCCGGACTCGGTGCGTCGCAGGACGCGCTCCGTTCCGGCGTCGGCGACTTCCTTGGGCAGGCCGTGGGCGGTGAACCAGTCGGTCACGATCCGCACATCCCGGGCGAGGAATGCCGGTCCCTGCGGGTTGGCGACGATGTCCACCACCTGCGGCAGGTCGATGAGCACCAGCCGCCCGCGGTGCACCAGCAGGTTGAACGGGGACAGGTCGCCGTGGGCCAGGCCCTCGTCGGTGAGCACCACCAGCGCGTCGATGAGCTGGTTCCACAGCTTGCGCAGCGTCGCGGGTTCGGGGCGCAGTTGGGCCAGCCGGGGAGCCGCTTGCCCGTCCGGTTCGTCGAGGTACTCCAGCAGCAGCTCAGTGCCGTGCAGTTGCGCCGGGTAGGGCACTGGGGCGCCCAGGTGCCAGAGCCGGCACAGCGCGCTGAACTCCGCGGCTGACCACTGCCCGGACAGCAGGTCGCGGCCGAATGCGGTGCGCCGGGCCATCGCCCGGGTCTCCCGGGAGCGGCGCACCCGCCGCCCTTCGAGGTAGGCGGCGTCGCGGTGGAACATCCGGTGTTCGGCGGTGCGGTAGCGCTTGGCGGCGAGCAGGCATGATCGGGATGTGCCGGGTATTGCGCGCTCCACCAGGTGCACGTCGGCTTCCTTGCCGGTCTTGAGCACACCGAGCTCGGTGTCGACCGCGGCGAGCTCGGTGACCAGCCAGTCCGGGTGGGGTGTCGGACCATGCTGCCCGACGTCCCAGGTCGACCACCGGTCCCCGTCGATCGGGTCATCATCGGGTGGCGGCGGGTTGGGGATGCGCTGGCGCGCCGGTGGTTCGTCGTCATCGTCGAACTGGCGCCGATGCCGCCACGCGCTGGCTTCATCGAGTCCTGTAACAGTGTTATCAAAGCGGCTGCGCCGCATGGGCAGCCGGTCATGCTGTGGCACGGGAAATCTCCTTGGGGTGACGCCACCCCGGAACAGATCAGCCGGCCGGGTGGCGGGAGGGCAAGGTCAGGTCGAGCTGCACACCACTGGCAGCCATGGCCTGCCACCTCCTCCCGCTGTGTGGGCCCGCACGGCGGGCACCTGCCGTCATCGTGACGTACAGCGTGGCCCGACACGCCGGTGGTGGGCAACCGAATTCGCGCTCAGAACTTGTAGGTCCGTGCCACGACGACGGTGTCGCTGTAAGAATGCCGTGACTCGAGGTCTGGTGGGCGGGGCTGGAATCCGGGGACGTCGACCAGCCCGCGGGTCTGGTCGTAGGCGGAGATCCGCAGCGGACCCTGGTGTGTGGTGCGCAGCGTGAGGTCGATTCCCTCGGGCGGCAGGTCGCCGAAGCGCACCTCGGTGGGCCATCGGCCTGGTCCGGTGCCGACGAGGGTGATGGCGGCGGGGGCCAGCATTGCGGCGATCGCCGCCCCGTCGTCGGAAGCCCCCGGACCGGTCGCGACCGAGTCGTAGTGCGCGGCGAGCACGACGCTGCCCGTCGGGTCCCGCCCCGGAAGGGCGGCGACGATGTTGTCCACCCGACCGAAGGACGCCACGCCCTCGACGGTGAACGCGCCCACCCCTCTGGTGATCTCCACCGAAAACCCCGCCGAGCGCAGTGCACCGGCCAGGTAGTCCCGGGCGCGATCGCTGGCCGCGCTGCCCAGCGGGCGGGGCTCGGTGGCGAACTCTCGGAGCGGAGCCAACGCCCGCTCCGCGCTGAAGTCGCGGCCTGGCGCCGAGGCCGGAACCGGGCTCGGTGGCCGGTCGGACAGCAGCGTGAGCACGGCGACCACGACGACAACCAGCACCGCGCCCCACGCGGCCGCCGTCCGGCTACCCATGATCGCTGCCCACGCCGCCGACGGTCACCCGGCCGATCGAGAGGATCACGCTCGCGAAGGTAACCGGGAGGACCGACACACCAGGCTGCGGATACGCTGCGATCCTTGCGAGTCCGCCGTCCGAGGAGCCCCAGAATCATGATCACCAGGCTGTCGACGCTGTTCCTGCGCACCCTGCGCGAGGACCCGGCGGACGCCGAGGTGCCCAGCCACAAGCTGCTGGTGCGCGCCGGGTACGTCCGCCGCGTCGCCCCGGGGATCTACTCGTGGTTGCCACTGGGCTTGCGGGTGCTGCGCAACATCGAGGCCGTAGTCCGAGACGAGATGGACGCGATCGGCGCCCAGGAGATCCAGTTCCCTGCGCTGCTGCCCCGGGAGCCCTACCAGGTCACCGGCCGCTGGACCGAGTACGGCGCGAGCCTGTTCCGGCTGCACGACCGCAAGGGTGCCGACTACCTGCTCGGCCCCACCCACGAAGAACTGTTCACCCTCACCGTCAAGGGGGAGTTCAGTTCCTACAAGGACTATCCGGTGATCCTCTACCAGGTGCAGAACAAGTACCGGGACGAGGAGCGACCCCGGGCTGGCATCCTGCGCGGCCGGGAGTTCCTGATGAAGGACTCCTATTCCTTCGACCTCTCCGACGAAGGACTCGCGGAGTCCTACCGGCGCCACCGCGAGGCCTACGTCAAGATTTTCGACCGGCTCGGGCTGCGCTACGTGATCGTGTCGGCGATGTCCGGGGCGATGGGCGGATCGGCCAGTGAGGAGTTCCTCGCCGAAGTGGAGACCGGCGAGGACACCTTCGTGCGCAGCCCCGAGTCCGGGTACGCGGCCAACGTCGAGGCAGTGATCACGCCGGTGCCGCCGGAGCTGCCCATCGACGGTCGGCCCGCGGCCCGGGTGCTGCACACCCCGAACACCCCGACCATCGACACCCTGGTTGAGCACCTCAACGGCGCGGATCTGGGCCGCACCTTCAGCGCCGCCGACACCCTGAAGAACGTCCTGGTCAAGACCCGGCCACCCGGCGCTGAGGACTGGGCGCTGCTCGGAGTCGGGATTCCCGGCGACCGTGAGGTCGACATGAAACGGCTGACGGCCTCGCTGGCGCCGGCCGAGGTGGCGCTGCTGGACGAGGCGGATTTCGCCGCGCACCCGTTCCTGATCAAGGGGTATATCGGGCCGGGCGCACTGGCCGGCCACGACGTGCGCTACCTCGTCGACCCCCGGGTGGTACGGGGCACCGCGTGGGCGACCGGGGCCGACCGGCCCGACCACCACGTTGTCGATCTGGTGTGCGGGCGTGACTTCACCCCCGACGGCACCGTCGAGGCCGCCGAAGTGCGCGCCGGCGACCCATCGCCGGACGGGGTCGGCACCCTGGTCGCCGCCCGCGGTATCGAGATCGGGCACATCTTCCAGCTCGGCCGCAAGTACGCCGACGCCTTCGCGCTGGACGCACCCGGCCCTGATGGCAAGCCGATCCGGATCACCATGGGCTGCTACGGGATCGGGGTCTCCCGGCTGGTCGGCGCCATCGCCGAGCAGAGCCACGACGAGCACGGGTTGATCTGGCCACGCGAGGTCGCCCCAGCCGACGTGCACGTCGTGATCGCGGGCAAGGACGAGGCGGTCCGGGTCGCGGGCGAGCAGCTGGCCGCCGACCTGGGCATGGCTGGGCTGCGGGTGATACTCGATGACCGCCCGGCCACGCCGGGCGTGAAGTTCGCCGACGCCGAGCTGATCGGCGTGCCGACCATTCTCGTGGTGGGGCGCGGTCTGGCGTCGGGAGTCGTCGAAGTGAAGGACCGGGCCACCGGGGAGCGCACCGAGGTACCGGTGGACGGCGCGGTCGCGCACCTGCAGGAGCTGTGTCGTAAGTAATCCTGGGTCGTCAATAGGTCAGCCGGGCAGGAAGCTCAACCGGACAGTGCGGACCGGGTTGTCGCCATTGGTGTCCACCAGGCAGATCGACTGCCAGGTGCCCAGCGCGGCCTGCCCGCCGAGCACCGGGACGCTGGCGTAGGGCGGCAGCAGAGCGGGCAGCAGGTGATCCCTGCCGTGCCCGGGGGAGCCGTGCCGGTGAAGCCAGCCGCCGTCGCTGGGCAGCAGCTCACGCAGCACAGTGAGCAGGTCGGTGTCGCTGCCCGAACCGGTCTCGATCACCGCGAGGCCGGCGGTGGCATGTGGCACCCACACATGCAGGAGGCCGTCGCGGGCGCCTGCTCGGTTGAGGAATGCGCGGCATTCCGCGGTGAGGTCACGCACCTGCTCGCGCGAGCCGGTCTCGATTCGGAGTTCCTCGGTGTGCACGTCACGACGGTAGCGGTCGGCTCAGGGCGCACCCGGGAACGGCACCGTAGGCGGTGCGATACCTGCGGTAGCGCGCCAGCGGGCCGCCCGCACGGCCGCTCGGGTCAACGCTTCCAGCGCAGCTCCGCGCAGGTTCGGGTCGGCTGGGCTGCGTTCCACCACCGAGCGCCACGCAGCCGCCGCGTCGGTCTCTGCGGTGATCACCAGCCGCAGCGCCGACGCGGCATCGGTGACCGGTTCCGGGCTGAGGTAGCCCGGCTCAGCCGGCACGGGCCGCACACCCGCGTCGATCAGGGTCCGTTCGGTGGCATCGCGCCGAGCCTGGTGCGCGACAGTTCCCGCGTCGAGCTCACCGCCGAGCTCATCTGCAACGAAAGCACCCACCAGCCCGTAAACCCACACCGCCGCATGCTCAGCCGCCAACGCAGCCTGCAGCGCCTCAACCGGAGTCCGACATGGAGACATATCGGGGTCACAACGGGTCCGATTACCCCGATATATCTCCATGTCGGCGTTCATGACAACAGGGCGGCGTGGGTGGCGCAGCAGGCTGCTACGGAGGCCAGGAGGGCTGCGCGGTAACCGGGGAGGGTCATGACCAGTCTCGCTGCCTCATCCTGGGCCGCGTGCACCGCCCGGAGCAGAGCAGCCCGAGCGCTGGCCAGGTCGGGATCGGCAAACGGGGGCGGGGCGGGCGCAGCCGGCGGGGCGGCGCTGCTGGGAGCCGGCGCGGGCTGGACCCGGCGCAGCTCGGCACGCAGCATGCTCGCGTGCGCCAATCGGTCTGCGGCGAGTGTGCTGGCCGCTGCGGCCAAGGCAGCGTGTGTCTGGGGCGCCGTCGGACCCGCTAGCTGGGTTGCCATTTGGGCTACTGCCTGCGCCAGAGCCGAGTCAGTCTCGGCGCGCCGCGCGGGTGACTCCAGCGGATCGGGGGGCTCGGGCGGCGCCGGTGATCCGGTACACCCGGCCAGCGCTGCCGGGCCGGCAACCAGCAGCGTGACCCCGGCTGCCAGCATGCGGCGTCGGCTGGGGCAGGGTCCGGGCACGGCTGGCCATCCTGCCAGCCCCCTGACCCGCCCGTGCACCGCACCGTGATCCATTTGGCGCAGATAGCTCCCGCGACGCGATACCCTGGGTGATCTCGACCGGGGTGCGCCCCGCGCTGGTCGTCGCCCGCATTGCCACATCGACCGACAGACAGTCACTTCCGTGCAGGAGGCTATGGTGACCACTCAGCCCGCGAACTCCGGCTCAGCGCTCGAGTCGGTGGTGCGCGACGCGGTGGTCGGTACCGGGTTCGAGCTCGAGGGCCTGGACGAGGTACGCGCAGGCCAGCGCTGGCTGGTCCGCGTGATCATCGATTCGGACGCGGGCGTCGGGCTGGAGGACATCGCCACGGTGAGCCGTGCGGTATCCCTCGCCCTGGACGACCGCGACGAGCTGCTCGGGGGGCCCTACACCCTCGAGGTGACCTCGCCCGGGGTGGACCGGCCGCTGACCCGGCCCCGGCACTGGCGGCGAAACCGGCTGCGGCTGGTCCGGGTCGTGGTGGCAGACAGCGCGGAGCTGGTCGGTCGGATCGGAGATTGCGACGACGAAGGCGTCACACTGCTGGTGTCGGGAGCCCTTCGCCGGGTGCGCTATGCGGAGCTGCGCCGTGCGGTGGTGGAAGTGGAATTTCGCCAGCCGCCGGCCGCCGAGCTCGCCGCGCTCGGCGGGGCGGAACGGCAGAACTTGGAGGAACGGTGAACGTCGACATCGCCGCGCTGCGCGCCATCGAACGGGACAAGGACATCGCCTTCGAGACGGTGCTCGAGGCCATCGAGACGGCGCTGCTCACCGCGTACAAGCACACCGAGGGCCACCAGGCGCACGTGCGCATCGATGTCGACCGCAAGACCGGCCTGGTCCGGGTGCTGGCGCAGGAGCTCGACGTCGACGGCAACGTTGTTCATGAGTGGGACGACACGCCCGAGGGGTTCGGCCGGATCGCCGCCACCACGGCCCGTCAGATCATCCTCCAGCGGTTGCGCGACGCCGAGCACGAGCGCACCTTCGGCGAGTTCTCGGCCAAGGAGGGCGAGATCGTCGCCGGGGTTGTGCAGCGCGATGCCAGGGCGAACGCACGTGGCGTGGTGGTGGTCCAGATCGGCGAAACGGAGGGCGTGATCCCGCCGGTGGAGCAGGCGCCGAGGGAGACCTACCGGCACGGCGAGCGGATCAAGTGTTACGTGGTGGGCGTGTCCCGGGGATTGCGCGGACCGCAGATCACCCTGTCCCGCACCCATCCCAACCTGGTCCGCCGGCTGTTCGCCCTGGAGGTTCCGGAGATCGCCGACGGGACCGTGGAGATCCCCGCGGTGGCCAGGGAAGCCGGGCATCGCTCGAAGATCGCCGTGCGGTCGACCGTCCCGGGAGTCAACGGTAAGGGCGCCTGTATCGGCCCGATGGGTCAGCGGGTTCGCAACGTGATGAGTGAGCTGGGTGGTGAGAAGATCGACATCATCGATCATTCGGACGATCCCGCAACGTTCGTGGGCAATGCCCTGTCCCCGGCGAAGGTCATCTCGGTGGAAGTCGTCGATGCCCGAGCCAAGACTGCCAGGGTCATCGTCCCCGATTTTCAGCTGTCGCTGGCCATCGGTAAGGAGGGCCAGAACGCCAGGCTGGCCGCTCGGCTGACCGGTTGGAAGATCGACATCAGGAGCGATGCGGACCCGATCGGGCCCCCGCCGGTTCGCGCGCCGCGCGCCGAGGTACCGGTGACCAATGCCGGTTCTCCACCGGCGACCGGCGCGCGCTAGAATCGTGGTGGCCCGCCGTCGGGGGACGGTCTACGCCTGCCCGGACGAGATCCGGCACCGCCGCCGCGAGCGGCCCGCCGAGCCTATCCGGACCTGCGTGGGTTGCCGGACCAGGGCGGCGGCTTCCGGATTGCTGCGCGTGGTGGCGGTGGACGAGACCTTGGTCCCGGACCCGCGGCGTCGGCATCCTGGTCGGGGCGCGTGGATGCACCCCGACATCAGGTGTCTGCGTCTCGCCGAACGGCGCCGGGCATTTCCGCGGGCGTTGCGCTGCGCGGGGACGCTCGACACCGTCGCGGTGTATGCCTACCTCATCCAGCGGCCCGGAGATGCCATCGGTCCTCGGTTCGCCGCGGATCCACCCGAGTCCCGGGACCGCCCGGGCGCACGGTCAACGTAGAGAGCAGGTCGATCCGACATGTACCCGCAGCCGTGAAGCTCTGACAGCGATGGACATGCGTTAGCAACGGGGTCGAGCGGGATTGCCGCCGGCTCCATCAGTGAGGAGAGCAGTGGCAGGCAAGGCCCGCGTGCACGAGCTGGCGAAAGAGCTCGGTGTCACCAGCAAAGAAGTTCTCAAGAAACTCGCCGATCTCGGTGAGTACGTGAAGTCTGCCTCCTCAACGGTGGAGGCGCCGGTCGCCCGCAAGCTTCGTGACTCGTTCCCCTCCGGGACTCAGTCGGCGTCGCAGGCCAACGGCGGATCGGCCAGTGGTCGCAGCAGCAGTGGTGGCTCCACTGCATCCCGCCCCCCAGCAGGTTCTGGTAGTCCCAGGCCTGGGCCCGCGCCGGCGCCGCCCCCCCGGCCGGTGCCTGCGCCGGATGTTGCGGTTGCGGGGACACCCTCGCGCTCGACGCCCGCGGAGCCTGTCGTGGAGCGTCCGGTGACTCCCCAGCGCCCGGCCGCTGCGCAACATCGGATAACTCCCCAGCCTCCGGTCGTTGATGAGCCCCCAGCCGCGACGGCTAGTCCGGCGCGCCCCCAGCGTCCCGCTGCGGACCACCGGGTGACTCAGCAACGCCCGGCTGACCAGCGTCCAAGCCCGCGGCCGGACGACGGCGGTACCTCTGGCACTGCTACCGGGGCGTCTCGCCCTCGGTTGCCGAAGCCGGGTCCGCGGTCGCCCCGGGTCGGCAACAACCCCTTCGGTGTCGGCGGTTCTGCACCGTCGCGCTCGTCGGGACCACGACCAGGTCCGGCCGGAGGCCCAACTGGGCCTGGCAACATGCCACCCCGTCCTGGGGGAGGTAACCGCCCGACCTCAGGTCGCAGCGGCCCGACCAGCAGTGGCGGATCGCGGCCGAATCCCGGCATGATGCCGCCCCGGCCGCCCAGTCCCGGCACCGGACCGAGCCGCTCGAGCCGGCCTGGTTCTGGCGATGGCGGGCGCAGCGGTCCCGGAGGTCCCGGTGGCAGCCGCGGTGGACCCGGAGGTCCCGGCGGTCGCGGTGGCGGTGGTGGCGGTTTCCGCGGCGGCGGTGGTGGTGGTCCCGGTGGCACCGGTGGTGGCGGAGCTCCGGCTGGCGGCGGCTTCCGGGGAGGACCAACGCGTCCCGGTGGCGGTGGCAGTGGTGGTGCCGGTGGCCGTGGCCGGGGCGGCGCGGCCGGTGCCTTCGGTCGCCCTGGCGGCCCCGCGCGCAAGGGCCGCAAGTCCAAGCGGCAGAAGCGCCAGGAGTTCGACAACATGCAGGCGCCGTCGGTCGGCGGTGTCCGGCTGCCGCGCGGCATCGGCGAGATCGTCCGGCTGCGTCGCGGCTCCTCACTCACCGACTTCGCCGAGAAGATCGACGCCAACCCGGCCGCGCTGGTGCAGGCGTTGTTCCACCTGGGCGAGATGGTGACGGCAACCCAGTCCGTCTCCGATGACGTGCTGGAGTTGCTGGGTCAGGAGATGAACTACAAGATCCAGGTCGTCAGCCCCGAGGACGAGGATCGCGAGCTGCTGGAGTCCTTCGACCTGTCTTATGGCGAGGACTCCGGTGGCGAGGCCGACCTCGCGTTCCGGCCGCCGGTGGTCACCGTCATGGGTCACGTTGACCACGGCAAGACCCGCCTGCTCGACAGCATCCGCCAGGCGAACGTGATGGGCGGCGAGGCCGGTGGGATTACCCAGCACATCGGCGCATACCAGGTCGCCACCGAGCTGGACGGGGTGGAGCGGCTGATCACGTTCATCGACACCCCGGGTCACGAGGCGTTCACCGCGATGCGGGCCCGCGGTGCGAAGTCGACTGACATCGCGGTGCTGGTGGTGGCCGCCGACGACGGTGTCATGCCGCAGACGGTGGAGGCGATCAATCACGCGAAGGCGGCTGGTGTGCCGGTCGTGGTCGCGGTGAACAAGATCGATAAGGAGAGCGCGGACCCGGTTCGGATCCGCGGCCAGCTCACCGAGTACGGGCTGGTGCCCGAGGACTACAGCGGCGACACCATGTTCGTCGATATCTCCGCCAAGGAGGGCACCAACATCGACTCGCTGCTGGAAGCGATCCTGCTCACCGCGGATGCCTCGCTGGATCTGCGCGCCAACCCGGACATGGAGGCCCAGGGGGTGGCGATCGAGGCACATCTGGACCGCGGTCGCGGTCCGGTGGCAACCGTGCTGGTGCAGCGGGGCACGCTGCGGGTCGGTGACTCGGTAGTCGCCGGCGACGCCTACGGCCGGGTCCGCAGGATGGTTGACGAGCTTGGCGATGACGTCATCGAGGCGTTGCCCTCGCGGCCGGTGCAGGTCCACGGGTTCACCTCGGTGCCGGGTGCGGGCGACAACTTCCTCGTCGTTGACGAGGACCGCATCGCCCGGCAGATCGCCGACCGCAGGCGTACCCGGGAGCGCAACGCCGAGCTCGCCTCGCGGCGCCGCCGGGTCAGCCTGGAGGATCTGGACCAGGCGCTCAAGGAGACCAACGAGCTCAACCTGATCCTCAAGGGCGACAACTCCGGCACCGTGGAGGCGTTGGAAGACGCCCTGCTGAAGATCGACGTCGGCGAGGAGGTGGAGCTGCGGGTCATCAGCCGTGGTGTCGGTGGCATCACCGAGAGCGATATCAACCTCGCCATTGCGGACAACACCGTCGTGCTCGGGTTCAACGTCCGGGCCGACGGTAAGGCCACCGCACTGGCCAACCGCGAAGGTGTGGAGATCCGCTACTACTCGGTGATCTACCAGGCGATCGATGAGATCGAGCAGGCCCTCAAGGGCATGCTCAAGCCGGAATACGAGGAGGTGGCGCTGGGTCGGGCCGAGGTCCGTGACGTGTTCCGGTCCTCCAAGGTCGGCACCATCGCCGGCTGCATGGTCACCTCGGGCGAGATCCGGCGCAACGCCAAGGCCCGGCTGCTCCGGGACAATGTGGTCGTCCGCGAGGACTTCACGGTGTCGTCACTGCGCCGGTTCAAGGACGACGCGGCATCGGTCCGTGAGGGCTTCGAGTGCGGTCTGACGCTCTCGTCGTACCACGACCTTCGGCTCGGCGACGAGATCGAGACTTACGAGCTGCGCGAAAAGCCCCGCACCTGACCATCCCGGGGTTGGTGGGCCCGGCAGGGGCCCCCACCCCCGGGGGACAACCAACCAACCCCGGGGTGTGCGGGGTTAGGGGGGGGGTTGGGGGGTGGGCGACCGATAGGCGCGGGTGCCGCCCAGAAGGGGGAGC
>JBQTHE010000112.1:0-6293 GCA_052390115.1 Pseudonocardiales bacterium
ACGTGTCGGGGTTGGGGTGGGGCTTTCTAGGGCGGCCCACCCGGGGGGTGGGCCGCAATCAAAGCGCCACCAACCTCAGCAGGGCACCCGCAGGTCGGCGTTCGACGACCCCGGGCTCAGTCGCACCTCGTCCCCCTCCCCGATCAACGGGTAGGAAACCCACCACCGCAGGCATCTCACCGGCAGTTCGGGCGGCGCGTCGGCGGGGTCCTGCAGGCTGGTGAACGACAGCAGCGCGACCAGCCCACCACCAGCTCGGGGCTCCAGCCGGTGCAGCACGATGCTGCCGACGAGGGTGGACCGGAACTGGTCGCGCCAGGCTGCTTCCCCCGTGTCGCGGGCCAGCTGCGAGGTAACGGTGCTGCGCCACAGTTTGAAGTTCCCTGCGTTGATCGCGTCGAAGTACTCCTGCAGGACAGTGCGCACCCGGGTGGCGGCCGGATGCACCGCGACGTCCTCGGCGATCGTGACGGTGGTCGGCCCCGGCTCGGGCCCGCGAGGCGCGGCATTAGCGGGGATCGAATCGCCACCACCCGCCACAGCGGCAGGTTGCAACTCGCGCACCAGCAACCCGGCGCCCGCCGCGGCGGCGAACACCACAAGCGTCACCGCGAGGAGGCGCTGCAGCATCGGTGCAGCCTACGGCTACCGTCAGCCCACGTGATGCAGCCAGGTCACCGGGGCGCCGTCGGCAGCGCGGCGGAAGGGCTCCAGCGCGTCGTCCCACGCCGCGCCGAGCAGCTGGTCGAGCTGATGGGCGAAGGTCTCCCGGCTGCGGGCAGTAGCGGCCAATGCCCGCAACTGGTCCTCGCCGACCACGATGTCACCGTTGGCGCTGGTGCGGGCGCGCCACAAACCGAGCCCGGGTACGAAGCAGAATCGCTCTCCGTCCAGTCCCGGGCTGGGTTGCTCGGTCACTTCGAAGCGCAGCATCGGCCACGCCCGCAGCGCGCTGGCCACCGCCGCTGCGACACCCGGTTGTCCGGACCAGTCGCATTCGGCGCGCAGCTGACCAGGCGCCGCTGCCTGGGCAGTCCACTGCAAATCCACTCTGATCTGCAGTGCAGCCGCCACCGCCCACTCGACGTGCGGACATACCGCGGACGGCGACGAGTGGACGTAGATCGTCCCACTGGTGCTCATCTGGTGACCTCCGCTGATCGACGAGGAGCGTCTTCCCCTACGTCCTCGCGACCACGCAGGCACCTGATCAACTGGGCACCGTCACACATTGTGCCCTTGCGGCGGCTGATACGCCAGCGACCCACCGCACACCGGGGCTCAGGGGGCATGAGCCCCCAGCGCTTGCGCCGCAGCCACCACGTCGACCAACCCGGTGCCCTTGTCGAAGGATGTGGAGTACCCGTCCACGTCCTGGTACGGGGCACCGTCGGAATAGCGGAACGCGGTCGATTTCAGCGCGTCCTCGATCTCGGCCGGCGTCGCGGTCGGTTTGATCTGGAAGAGTAAGGCCACGATCCCGGCGATCTGCGGCGCGGCCATCGACGTGCCGCTGAGCGTGTTGTAGCTGCCGACATCGAGCACTCCGGGGCCGTTCTGTGGCTTGAGCCCGGTGGAGCAGATCGGTTGGTAGACGCGGCAGGCGGCGACGATGTTCTCGCCTGGTGCCGAGATGTCCGGCCACGTCGACGGGTCGGTCTTGTCACCCCGGGAGGAGAACACCGATACCGGACCGCTGCGCGTTCCGGCGCCCTCGTCGTTGTAGGAGGCCACTGAGATGATCCCGCCGGTCGGGTCCTGAGCGGGCGCGTTGGTGAGGCTCTTCAAGCCGTCTCCACCATCATTGCCGGCGGCCCAGACGGTGACCACCCCCTCCGACGCGAGCTGGCGCTGAAGCTTGACGGTGGTCGAGTTCAGGTCGAACTCGCCCCCACCCGGCGCGCCGTAGGAGTTGTTGACCACCTTGATCGGCGGGCATTGCGCGGCGGACACACCCGGACCGCACGGTTCGGCATGGTTCTCCAGCACCCAGTTCAGCGCCGTGTCGGCACTGATGACCGCCACGGCCGCGGCGGTGGACAACGAGACGATCTTGGCTTCGGGTGCCGTTCCGGACACCGTGGTGCCGTCACTGAGGGAGATGCTGCGGCCGGCAGCGATGCTGGCAACGTGGGTGCCGTGGCCGCCGAGCGACAGCGTGTCGGTGTCAACCGTGGTCGGCACCGGCACGACGCATGTGGTGTCAGTGCTGGCCTCGTCCAGGCACACGCTCTTCAGGCTCCGCACGACCTTGCCCCCGGCGAATGCGGGATGCGTGGGGTCGATCCCGGAATCGATCACCGCAACGCTGACGCCGCTGCCGCCCAGCGATGCGCCGTCCGCGCCGACCAGGGTCTGCCGGGCTTCCACGCCGCGAGTTGCCACCTGAGAGGCGGCTGCGGTGTGCGAGGCGATGGGCTGGTCGCCCTCGAGGTAGGTCACGCCAGGTTGGGTGCGCGCCGCCTCGACCTGTGGTCTGGTCGCCCACGCGGCCACCACTCCGATCTTGCGGAAGGTAGTGAATCGCTGCATCCCGGTGGCAGCGACCGCCCGTTCCGCGTCCGCGAGCGTCGTTCCATGCACCATCACCGGCATCCGGCCGGTGGTCGAGGTGAGCAACTGGCCGGCCAGCGACGGCGACAGCGGCACAGGTGCCGGTTGCGCAGCCGCCGGCACGGCGGCCAGCGAACCCCCAGCGAGCAGACCGGCGACGAGCAGACCGGTCAGCACACCCCGTCGAGCCATGAACCCTCCCCTTCGTCGCGCACTGCGCTGCCTTTCGCTGAGCTGCCTTTCGCTGGCCGCACCCTGTGAGTGAACACGTAGCGCACCCGAACGTCAACGCTGTGTGGTCATCGAGAGGCTGCGGTGTTCGCTGCCACGATCGGCAGCCATCAGCGAGACGTCTCCGCACCCGATCGGTTGCTCCCCGCGCTTGCCCGCACCCGTACGCAGGATTGTCAGCTGGACGAACGAGTTGGTCGCCAGGTGGCGGCCAGCAGCACGGCGGCACCGACGACCCCGAGCCCGACCGTGAGGGTAAGCCCCACCGCGCCGTCCAGTGCCGCGTCGATGCCGAGTAGCCGATCCACCGAGACGGTGCCCGGTCCGAGCAGCCCGATCACCGCACACACCACGCCGATCATGAGAACGTATTCATAGCCTTCCTTGAACACGAAGAATCCGTTCCGGCGGTGGTGAGTGATCCCGGCGGTCACCATCGTGCCGACGACGAAGGCCGCCGCCAGCGGGGTGAGCAGCCCGATCGCCAGCGCCCCCCCGGCGGCGAGCTCTCCGGCACCAGACAGCACCGCGTGCAGCTTCGGCGGCCGCAGGCCCAGCGAGCCGAACCAGCGGGCGGTTCCGGTCAGCCCACCGCGGCCCCACAGGTGGTTGTACCCGTGCGCCACCAGCGTGAGCCCCACCACGACACGCAGCAGCGCAGCCGCGATGTCGACGGTGTCCAACCCCGTCATCTCCCTCCGCTGTTGAGGTCGCCGAGGGGGGTGGCGGCCCGCAACCAGGTTTCAATCCGCTCAGGAGCGCCAGGGAGACCGAACAGCGACCCCTGACCGGCGTCACACCCCAGCGCCTGGAACCGCTCGCGCTGAACGCCGGTCTCCACGCCCTCGGCGGTCACGGTCAGTTCCAAGGCGTGCGCCAGGCTCACCAAGGTCGCCACAATCTGCGCATCGACGGGGTCGGAGTCGGGCGGCCGGAGGCTCAGGGCGAACGAACCGGCCAGCTTGAGCTCATGCATCGGCAGCCGGCGCAGGTAGGAGAAGTTGGAGTAACCGGTGCCGAAGTCATCGATGGCGATTCGCACGCCCATCCGGTACAGCTTTGTCAGCGCCTTGAGCGGACCTGCCTCGTCGCCCATCAGGGACTGCTCGGTGAGTTCGAGTTGCAGGCTGGACGGGTCGAGCCCGTTGTCCGCCAGGATCGTCGCGACCTCGGCCACCAGGTTGGGTTCGTGCAGCTGCCGGGGCGCGAGGTTGACGCTGACCACCGGCACGGCTGCACCGAAGGCATCGTGCCACCGGCGGGCCTGCTCGCATGCCCGGGTGAGCACCCAGTGCCCGAGCTGCACGATCGACCCGGTTTCCTCGGCCAGCTCGATGAACCGTTCGGGCCCGAGCACGCCCAGCGTCGGGTGACGCCAGCGCACCAGCGCCTCGACCCCGCACAGCGCACCGTCGGCCAACCCGACCAGCGGCTGGTAGTCGATGAAGAACTCGCTGCGGTCGATCGCGCCCAGCAGCGTCGCCGACAGGGTGAAACGGGCCACCTCGCTGTCGTTTCGGTGCTGGTCGAACATCGCGTAGCGAGCCTTACCGTCGGCTTTGGCCCGGTAAAGTGTGATGTCAGCGGCCTGCATGAGGTCCGCCGCGTTGGTCTCCGCTACCGGTCGCTCGATGACACCGATACTCGTCGTGACAGTCAGCGAGTGATGACCGACATGGACCGGCGCGGCCATGGCGGCCAGGATCTCCTCGGCCAGCGCGGCCACGTCGCGCTCCCCCGCAGTGTTCTCAACGATGATCACAAACTCGTCGCCGCCCATCCGGGCCAGCAGCTGCCCCGAACCGCAGCAGCGGGCCAACCGGGATGCGACGGCTTTCAGCAGCTCATCGCCGACATCGTGACCCAGGCTGTCATTGACCACCTTGAATCCGTCCAGGTCCAGGAAACACAACCCCACCCGGCGCTGGCCCGCCGGGCCGCCGAATATCTGTTCCAGCCGTTCGGCGGCACTTGCCCGGTTGGGCAGCCCGGTCAGCGGGTCGTGGTAGGCCTGGTGCTGCAACCTGGCCTGCAGGCGATGCCGTTCGGATACGTCCTCCAGCAAAGCCACCTGATAAGTGGGTGTTCCGGCCTCGTCGCGCACCAGCGACACCGTCAGGTCGATACAGATCTCACTGCGATCGCGACGGTAGAACCGCTTCTCCATCCGGAAGTGATCCCGCTCACCCCGGACCAGCTCCCCGTAGATCTCCCACACGCTGGGGGCGTCCTGCGGGTGGACCATCGCACTGACGTTGAGCTTGGTGAATTCTTCGAGGGTGTAACCGAACATCCGCTGCAGCGCCGGATTGGCGTCGGTGATGGTGCCATCCAGATCACCGATCCCGATCCCGATCCCGGCCTCGGTGAACATCGCGCGGAACTTCGCCTCGCTGGCCGCCAGCGCCTGTTCGGCCTGCCGCCGCGCGCGCAGCCCAGCGCGATAGATCGCGTCCTGTTCATCCAGGCTGCGCTCGCGCAGCGTATTGGCGTAGCCGGCGGCCAGACTGCCGGTCAACTGGGCGACTCGACCGGCGATATCGATGCACAGCGGGGCAGAACCCAGCAGGCCCGGCAAACTCTCCGCGATCAGAGCCAGCGTCTTGCTGAGCGTCTCGGTGCCGGTGAAATGTGCCGCGACCATCTCGGCGCCGACCCGGCGCCCGATCGACGGATCGAACTCGGCGGCCAGCGCCCCATCGACCAGCTGGTGGGTGAGCCCGAGCAGATGTTTGGCGAGCCCGCCGCGTCCCATCGACACATAGCTCGTGCCAACGATCGCCTCGGCCCAACGCCGGGCGAACGCCTCCCGATCCGCGTGGGTCATCCTCGCCGACCCACCACCGCGTAGCCGGTGAACCGCTCAGGATGGTCATCGACGTCGGCCGGTGAGTCCGGACGCCACAGCGGCAGGAACACCACTCCAGGGGCCACCACGTCGAACCCGTCGAGCAACCCCTCGATCTCCAGGCGCGAGCGCATCGTCATTGGGGTCGGGGTGCGCTGGTAGAGATCGGTGTGCGAGCCGGCCTGATCGGGCCGGCCCTCGTGGCTGGCGTGCGAGATGGCGAGACAGCTTCCGGGCGCCATCATCTTGCGGTACTGCGCAATGATGCCCGCCGGGTCCGCCGCATTGGGGACGAAGTGCAGGATCGCCACCATGAGCACGCCGAGCGGCTGGGCCGGGTCGATCAGCCGCTTGGTCCGCGGGTCATCGAAGATCGCCGCCGCATCGCGCAGGTCGGCCTGGACGACGTCCGCGCACGGATTCCCCTCCAGGATGGCCCGACTGTGCGCAACGGCCACCGGATCGATGTCCACATACACCACCCGAGCCCCAGGCGAAGCCACCTGAGCGACCTCGTGCACATTGCCCTCAGTGGGGATGCCGGACCCGATATCCAGGAACTGAGTGATGCCCTGCCTGACCAGGTAACGCACCGAACGACGCAGGAACGCCCGGTTGGCCTGCATGATCAGCGGCAGCTCCGGCCACAACTCGATCGCCC
>JBQTHE010000113.1:0-3322 GCA_052390115.1 Pseudonocardiales bacterium
AAGGTCAAAGACCCGACCTCCCGCCGCGCCTACCGACAAGAACGGCACCAGTCCCCACGATCAACCAATAACCCCTACCCTCGACCCCACCAAACACCGGTGTTGCGAGGACTCCCTGAACCCAAGAGCCCTCGGGCAGCACTGCTGTTGAGTTCGGGAACCGGAGGGCTCGTCGCCGGTCATCCGGCATCGATCCCGGCCCGACCCATCGAGACGTTGTTCGCGGTGCCCTCCACGATCAACGATCCGGTTTCCACCGACACCCCGGTAGGCGTGACACTGAACGGGAGCCCGCCGGGTTTCACGTCGGTGCTCAACGTCTTGAGCAGCAGCTGGCGGATCTCCCGCGGCAGGTTCACCGTACCGACGTCGTCACGGGCCAGCCGCACGTCCGAGATGGTGATCCGCACCAGGTTACCGGTGAGCTCGATCAACCCGATCCCGATGATCTCGGTGCGCTGGCCCAAGAGGTCGGTGGTCGCGACCATCCGGATCGCCGCCTGATCGTCCAATGTGGAACTACCGTTGGACGGCGAACCCTCCGGTAGCACTTCCTTGATCTCCTCGTCGGAGGGCCGCTGGATCTGGAGATCTTCGATCCCGATCGCCCGACCGAGGTCGGAGTCCTTGATCCGGACCCGGCCGTCCACCCGGGCCGCCCGCACCGACTGGAGGCTGCCGGAGATCACCTCCGGCAGCGGTGCGTCGACGTCATACAGCGTCGCCTCCACGGCGACATCGCGCAGCGGGTCCACCGGCAGCCCGGTCGCCCGGATGTCAATGGCCGTGTACTGGCCGGCCACTGCCTGGGTCAGGAACGGGACACCGTTGATCCGCACTGACGGGTCGGAGGGCAGGGTGAGCTGCTCTCTGAGCTGCTGGGCCAGCGCGTACTCGGCTACTGCGGCAGCCCCGAAGTCCGCCGCCACGGCCAGGCCCAGCACGACCAGCACAACGATGACCAGCTTCCGCACGCAGCTTCCCCGTTCCGTCGGTTCGTCGTGCTCGGCGTGATGGAAGCACCGAGACTAAGGTGAGCGTGGCTACAACCGGTATCCTCCCAGGACATGCTGTAGGTCACGGCCGGCAGCCTCCAGCGGCAGGAGGGAGCGGGCATGGAACTGCTGCTGCTCACCGCGGACCCCGGACCGGGTTCGGTGCTGCCTGCGTTGTCCTTGTTGTCGCACGGAGTGCGGCCGGCCGCCCCGGAGGTCGCCGCTCTGTTGGACGCCGGCCCGCACGACGCGGTGCTGGTCGATGCCCGCTTGGACCTGGCTGGTTCGCGCAGCCTGTGCCGGTTGCTGGGATCCACCGGGCTGGACGTGCCGGTGGTGGTTGTGATCAGTGAAGGCGGGCTGGTCGCGCTGTCCGCCGACTGGGGTTGCGATGAGGTCCTGCTGCCCACCGCGGGCCCGGCCGAGGTTGACGCCCGGCTTCGGCTGCTGGTGGCTCGGCGCGCCGCCGAACCGGGCGCCGGACACAGCGGCGCCCTGGTGCTCGGCGAGCTCGTGATCGACGAGGCGACGTACACCGCCCGGCTCAAGGGTCGCCCACTGGACCTCACCTACAAGGAGTTCGAGCTGCTCAAGTACCTCGCGCAGCACGCCGGCCGGGTGTTCACCCGCGCCCAGTTGCTGCAGGAGGTGTGGGGTTACGACTTCTTCGGCGGCACCCGCACGGTCGACGTCCATGTGCGGCGGCTGCGGGCCAAACTCGGCCCGGAGCACGAGCAGCTCATCGGCACAGTGCGCAACGTGGGCTACAAGTTCGTTCGCCCGCTCCGCAGCATGAGTTCCCGGGAGCGGGCCGAGCAGCAGCAGGCAGCGGAACAGGACGCCGAGACCGCGGACAGTGCTGACTCAGATCGAGCTGACCGAGATCGGGCCGCCCCGGAGCCGGCCGACCGAGATCGGGCCACCCCGGAATCACTGCCCGTGCAGCGGGGTTGACCAGGGGGTGACCCTGGCGCTGACCTGGATCGTCCAGCCGTCCGATGGGCAGATCGCCGCCGCAGCGGGACTGCTGGCCGCCGCAGCGATCGAGGATGGCATCGATCCCATCTCCGAAGCGGCTGCGCTGCGGCTGCACCGGAGGAGCTCGGGCCGGCCCGCTACCGGGGCGCATCTGCTGGCCCACGACCCGGAGGGCAGCCTGGTCGGCTACGCGGGTTTGGGCGACCGGGCGCCGCGGCGGACTGCCGAGTTCGCGGTGCATCCCGAGCACCGGCGCCGGGGCGTCGGCGGTGCTCTGCTTGCTGCGCTGCTGGATCGGGTTGAGGGGCCGCTGCGGGTATGGGCGCACGGGGAGCATCCGGCAGCGTTACGGCTGGCGCAGCGGGCCGGGCTGGTCCGCGAGCGCGAGCTGTGGCAGTTGCGCCGGAGGCTGGCCGTTCCGATCCCACCGCGAGCCCTGCCCGACGGGGTGACGCTGCGCAGCTTCGTGCCAGGCGAGGATGAGACCGCGGTGGTGCGAGTGAACAACCGCGCGTTCTTCTGGCATCCCGAGCAGAGCCAGTTGGACCTCAGCGACCTCGCGGTGCGCGAGGCGCAGCCGTGGTTCGACCCGAAGGGGTTCCTGCTGGCCGTCGACTCGCACGACCGGCTGCTCGGTTTCCACTGGACAAAGGTGCACCTCGATGGGCGCGGGGAGGTTTACGTGCTCGGGGTGGACCCGGACGCCCAGGGCACTGGCCTCGGTGGCGCGCTGACTGCGGCGGGGCTGGAGTACCTGCGCGAGCGAGGGCTGGCAGAGGTGATGCTCTACGTCGAGTCCGACAATGCGGCCGCCCTGCGGACCTACCGGAAGCTGGGCTTTGCCCACCACCACACCGACGTGGAGTTCCTGCGGCGTTGGCGGTCAGAATCGGTCCCCGAAGCGGGGAACGTCAGGTCCATCGAATAAGCCGACCATCCCGAATATCCCGAAGATCAGAAAGAGCGCCAAGAACCCGACGCCCACCCAGCCCAGCACGATTCCGGCTATGGCCAGGCCATCACCGCTCTGACCGCGTTCCCTGATCTGCTTGCGCGCGGTGTACCCGAAGATCAGCGCCAGGATGCTGCCGATCCACCAGAGCCAGACGATCCCTAGCCGGGCTTCGCCCCATGCCCGAAGGCGTGCCCCTGGCTGGTTGCGGTTGGGGGCTCCGGTCGGCGGGATCTAGACCGTGACCGGCGTGCCGGTCCGGTGTATGATCCGCCGGAGCGGTTGGTTGGCCAACTGGCCGCCCGTCCGACCGGAGCCGTTATGACCGTAGCGCGCAGTGTCGCCGATGTCCTTGACGATCATGTGGTGTTCGAGGTGGAGTCCATCGACCGGATGT
>JBQTHE010000114.1:0-9161 GCA_052390115.1 Pseudonocardiales bacterium
GCGCGGGCGAGTCCTGACCCTCACGGCCGCATTCCGGACTTCGTTGGCGCTGCGGCGGCAGCCGCGCGGCTCGCCGAGCTTCCCGACTGGGGTCGGGCACGGGTTCTCAAGGCCAACCCTGACCAGCCCCAGCTGCCGGTGCGGGCGCGGGCGCTCCGCGAGGGCAAGCTGGTCTACATGGCGGTGCCCAAGCTGGCCGACCCGCTGCCGTTCTTCCGGCTTGATCCCGCCGAGCTAGGTGACGACGCCGAGACGCTGGCCGCCCACAGCGCAGCCGCCTCGCGTGCACCGAAGACAGCCGTGGCCGACATGGGCCCGATCGATCTGATCGTCTGCGGCACGGTGGCCGTCAACCGGCAGGGAGTGCGCATCGGCAAGGGTGCCGGCTACTCCGACATCGAGATAGGGCTACTCGCCGAGGCCGGGCTCATCGGACCCACGACGACCATCGTCACAACGGTGCACCAGCTCCAAGTCATCGATGAGCCGCTGCCGCACCACGAGCACGACTTCACGCTGGACTACATCGTGACGCCCGAGGAGGTCATCTCCTGCGGCCCTGCCTACTGCCCACGCGGGTTGGTATGGCCGAATCTCGGTAAGGAGCAGATCGCCGCGATTCCAGTCCTGGCCGCGATGGCGGACGAGCGATAACTGATACGACGTGCCACCAGCCGATGAAAACGCCTCCCTATTGAGCCGTGCCAGTTTGGCCAGCAGCTCTCGGTCCTACGGCACCCAGGGCCGGGGCGAGTCGACGGCGGAGCGCAGGTCCGGGGGATCTCCACGCCTGCCAGTTACTTCGCTGCTCGCGCACTCTGGGGGCACGCGAGCGGGTTTCTCGAACATCCCGGCCCTGGGGCCATGGACGCAAGCCAACGCTGATGGCGCGCGGCGGGACAGCGCAGTCGCAAGGCATCCACACGGCATCCTCGTGCCAATGCGGCGATTCGGTCACACTGCCGAGCTAGTGTGCCGATCACGTACCGGATCGAGGCCGCGTCATGGGGAATGGGGAACCGTGAAAGCCAAGCGCCACGCTCTCGCCGAGCGCCGCGAGATCGTCGGCCATAGCCAGGAGACACTCGCCCGAGCCCTGGGCGTGGAAGTCACGACTATCGGACGCTGGGAACGTGGCGAGACCTCCCCGCAGCCGCCGTCGCGACCCAAGCTCGCCGACACCCTGGAGATCTCGCTGGAGGAACTAGACCACATGCTCGCCGAGGGCCAGCCGACCAACGCGCTGGTCGCCTCGGACACGCCCGACAAGCTGATCCACGATCCCGAGCACGATCCGGTGCTCTCGGCACCGTGGAGCCCCCGGGGTACCGTCGAGGCAGCAGTCGTGCTGAGAGGCGGTGATCGCCCGGTGAAGCGCCGAGGGTTCGTGTTCCTAACCGGTATGGCCTTGACCGCTCCAGCGCATCAGTGGCTGATCCACGAGCCAGGGCCGCTGGTATCCGGATTGTCGGGGCGTCGAGTGTCGGCAGGGCTGGTCGACCGGTTTATGGCCATGATCCCTGAGCTGCGCGCGATGGACGATGTAGCCGGTGGTGGCACGGTGCTCTCGCTGGCCGAGCAGGAGTTCGGAGTAATCGCGGAGTTGCTCGACCAGGCGTCATACGACGAACCCACCGGCCGCAAACTCCACGTCGCGCTGGCCGAGCTCGGACAGCTCGCGGGCTGGGCCGCCTATGACGCGGGGCAGCAAAGCCTGGCGCAGCGCTACTACGTTGCCGGGCTCCGCGCGGCGCACAGCGCCGACGACCGGCCCCTGGGTGCCCACATCCTCGGGGCAATGGCCTACCAGGCCGCGCGGGAGGGGCACCCCGCGGAAGCCGTGACGCTCATCGACACCGCAGTAGTCGGCGCGCGAGGTCAAGAGACCGCGCGCATGCTCGCGAACCTGTACAGCAAACAGGCGTACGCTTTCGCGACCCTGCGCGACGCCTCGGGCTGCACTGCGGCGATCTCGAAGGCACGCACCCACGTCGAGCACCTCAATCGGGACGACGATCCACCGTGGCTGTACTGGGTAGGACCAGCGGAAGTCACCGCCGGCGCTGGCCGCTGCCTGCAGAAACTGGGGCAAACTGACCACGCAGTAGCCATGCTCGACGAAGGTATCGCCCTGTTCGACGAGTCATTTGTTCGTGACCGGACGAACTATGTGATTCATTTGGCCGATGCCCTGGCCCGTCCCGGCAAGCAGCGTGATCTGGATGCTGCCGCAGAGCAGGGCATGGCGGCGATCGACCTGTCCAAGAGCCTGGATTCAACCCGCGCGATCGGTCGGCTCCGAGACCTCTGCCACCAGATGAAACCGCACGCCAAGGTGCCAGCAGTAGGAGATTTCCTGGACCGAGCGCGAGGTCTTGTGCAAGTGTAAGCCAGTCTGGTCATTTCTGTGGCGTGTTGGCGTAGAGGGTGAGGGGTTTTCCCGAGGAGCCGCCCGAGTGTGGAGTCACGCATGGCTTTCTTGTGCAGCCGGAACTGCCATTGTCCGGTGGTGTTGCGGTCGATTTTGATCTCGGTTTGCAGAGCGATGAGGACCAGGCCGCCGAGGGCGAGGGTGCCGGGTTCGAAGCGGGTGGTGTCCTCGGCCAGGCGCAAAGCGTGATCGATGACGGGAACGAGTTCGGGGCGAGTGGCAGCGAGGTGGATGAGGGTCGCGCGTGCGAGGTCACCCCCGGTCGGTGGCGCGGTATCGGGTCGGCGATAGGACCGCAGGTCAGGGTCGTTGTCGGCGGCTTGAGAGAGGGCCGCTTCGAGTTCTCGGAGCCGGGTGGGGTCGTGTAGCGGGGCTTGGTGGTCGATGACGAGGGCCAAGACGCGGATGGTCTGGTGGTCAGTGAGGGCGTCGATGGCGGCAGCGCTGGTCATTTGTCCTGCCCGAGGTGATTGGGGAGGCGGTCGAGGACGGCAGTGAGAATCGCGGTATCGATGTCGTTGAGGCCGACGAAGAGTTGTTCGTGGTCGCGGTCTCCGGCCAGGACCCGGCGCAGCGCCGCGACCAGGGCGATCCAGTCGGTGGTGGCGCCGAGTTTGTTAACGAAGTCGGTGACGATTTCGGTGAGGGTTGTGTGACCTTTGGTGGCCGCAGCGGCAACGACAGTGATGACTGGGTCCCATTCCGCGAGGTAGCGATCGAGGTCGACGTCGAGGAGGGTCGTGGCCCTGGCCAGCAGGTCACGTAGAGCGTTATCGGCGGCGTGAGGGTCGTGGTATAGGTCGGCAAGGAGGTTGCCGAAGCGGACACCGTCGCTGGCGTCGACCAGGTGAACGACCTCGGAGAGGGTCGTAGGCAGCACCGACGCATCGGGAGTGTCCGTATCGCGGCGAAGTTCGCGGATGAGCGCGTGGAGCACACGGCTGAGACGGTAGGCGTCGCCGCTCATGTGGTGGAGAAGCGCCGCGGCGAGGCGGTGCGCACGTCGATCGGCGGGGTTCCCGGCGGTGCGGGACAAGTAGGACGCGAGGTTGTCGTGAGAGTCCGCAATATCGCGCGGACTGGGATGGACATATGCGAAACGCAGCCCGGTTTTCTGTAGCTCCACGGCGTCCTGAACGTGGCCATTCTGGTATGCGAGGTCAGCGCGAGCGTTGTAGAACGTGGCGTGCATCGTGGTGTCGCCGGTGTTGAACACGTCCTGGCAGTCACGCAGGAGTTGGTCGGCCTCGGCGAGGCGGCCGAGGTGAACCAGCGGTCCGTAATTGTTAAACCAGGCGCGAACAATCTCAAGGGGGCTGGCGCCATGCCGCCGCATGCTGGCAGTGACTTCGTTGTTGAGGTCAAGCGCCTGCGACCACTGACCGAGGGCCATCGCGGAGATGTAGGCGGTGTTGAGGATCCGCTGCCGGACGTCCCACGGGTTGACAGTGTCGTTGTCGGCGCGCTGGTCAGGCAGGTTGGCCATGCGGGTCAGCAGCGCGGGCAGGGCGGCGAAAACCTGCTTGTGGTGACCGAGCGCATTGAGAATCTGGAGCCGCCCGGCTTGGGCGTTCAGTTGGCTCCAGGGCCCAAATCCGACCTGGCGAGTGTGCTCGATGTAGTGGTCGGCGCAGGTCAGTGCGTCACGGAGCCGGCCATGGTCGCACAGCAGGCTGACTAAATCACCGGCAGCATAGCTTGCGAACTCGTGGTCGCCGCTTGTGGTGGCCTGCTCATAGACGCGGCGGAGCAGGGCTTCAGCTTCGCCGGGATCCACCGGTCGGAGGGCGACAGCGAGCACGCGGAGATCCTTGGGTGCATCAGTCGCCTGGGTGATTCGCCGCAACGAAGGGATCACGGCCTGTGCGGTAACCAGGGCGTAGCGGTCCCGGATCAGGACTTGTTCGAGCAGGGCTCTGGTGACATTCCATTCGTGTTGGCGCAGCAAGTAGGGGGCAGCAGCCAGCCCGGCCCGGACAACCACTTGGCGGGTGTCCTGTCCCGCTCGCTCCTGCACGAACCCCCCGTAGAAGACTTTGGTCCACCAAGCGGCGAGTTGGACGTCGACCGCGTCGGTGACTTGCTCGGGGGTCGCTGCCCGGACGACCTCGGCGATGCCGGGATGGATCCGGTACCCCACCGAGACGTTCGGGTCGGCGGGATCGCCGGGGTCGGCTGCGATCAGCGCCGTGGCGACCAGCGGTGCGACCATCTCGGCCAGCGGTGGGGAGTCGCCGGGCTGGCCCAGGCGTCGCCACAGATCAGCCCAGTTCCCGTTGAGGGTGGCGGAGTCCCGGTCGGTCTCTTCGATCCGGCAGAGGGCTTGCAGCAGCAGCCGTGCGGGGGCGGGCAGCGTCGCGGTGGCGTCGGTGGTCCACGCGGTGAGGGTCTGCAGGAACTGCGCGGCGACCAGCACGGTGTCCCCCTTGGCGAGGAACGCCGTCAGCGCGGCGCCGTCCACGGCTGCCTCTGCCGCCGCCAGTTGGGAGGCCAGCCGGGTCAGGTCGGCTGCGGCGGCGTCGGCAAGTTCGAGCAGCTTAGGATGGCCCTGGACCAGGGTGAGCACCCGGCGGCCCAGCGCGGGGTCCACAGCGCCACCCCGGATGGGTTCGGTCTCGCTGTGCAGCAACTTGCGCAGATTCGGCAGTTCCCGGGCCAGCAGCAGGGATTCGTCCCGGGACAGCGCGTGCACTGGCCGGATCAGCACAGTGTCGGCGTCCAGCCCGGCGGGCAGGATCCGGCTGGTGAGAATCACCCGGGATTCCCCGTCATGACCGGTGAGGGCGCCGATCAGGGGCGCCCAGCGGGGGTCGAGCCACTGACCGTCGGGGGTGAGCAGGGTTTCGAGGTTGTCCAGCACCAGCAGCAGCCCGCTGTCGCGGAGAAGGGTGCGCAGGCGCGGCAGGAAGTTCTCCAGCTGCGCCGGGGTAGCGATCTTGTCGAGCATCGTGAACTTGTAGTCCCCGAGCTGCGCATCCAGCGCCATCGCCAGCAGGCGCAGCGCGTCCTGAAACTGGGCGTGGTCGGTGGGCGCCGACCAGAACGCCAGCGCCTCGAAGGCCCGCTGGTGGCGGTAGGCCAGCTCCACCGCACACGCGGTCTTGCCCGCGCCCGCCATTCCGTGAAACACCACCGCGGTGCGCCCGGACTCCGGGGCCAGGGCAGCGCTGGCGGCGGCCATCGCCTCGGCGCGGCCGACGAACCGCGGCGGCTCCGGCGGGAACCAGGCCATCACCTGCTCGGTAAGGTCCAAGATCGGCTTCCCGACCGGAGGTGCCAGGGACAAGCCAGCCGCCGCGGCCCCGAAGATCGCCGGAGTGCCCACCGAGATCGCCGGTCGCGCCGCCGACGGAGTGGGGCCCGCCGCGGAGGGCACCGCGCCTGCCACCGCCCGGTCCAACGGCTGGGCGTGGCGAAGCACCCGGTCATAGAGGGCATCGGCGAACCCGACCGCGAAATCGTCGATCACCGGGTAGCGCATCGCGACCACCGCACACCCCAGCTCCGCCACCAGTGCCCGCGCCACCCCCACCGGGCTCGACTGCCCGGCTTCCTGGGCGGCCTGGGCCTCCAGCTCCGCAGCCGGGTCGTCCAAACCCAGCCAACGCAGGGTCTCCGCAGTGGTCGCCGCCGCGGACTGGCACGCCGACACCACCGCCAGCTTGACCCGCGACCGCACCGGCCGCAGCAACCCGATCAGCTCCGCGGTGGACACCGGATCCGGGGAGCCATCCGCGCACTCCAGCAAGAACTCGCCCGCCCCGCCGTGCCCGGACAGATGCAGCACATCCCACCCGTTCCCGGACTTGGCCAGATCCTTCAGCACCTCCCGAGTCACCCCATACTGCGCGACCTCCAACTCCACCCGCCCGCCGACCGCGCGCGGCGACCCGGCGCACCAGCTGGGACAGCTCATAGCGCTCTCGCCGTAACGCCAATGCCGACGTCGCCGTGGGCAGGCTGAACACCGCCAGCATCCGCAGCACGTCGCCCACCGGCGCCTTCGCTACCCCGCTCGGGCCGGGCAAGTCGTAGACCAGGGCCACATCGCCTCGGGCGGCCAACGGCATCCCGCCGACATGGGCCAGCTCCCACGGCCGGAACGCCAGAAACTCCGCCCCGGCAGGCACCTGCACCCGCACCGTCACCGGCGCGGCCGCCACGATGGCCCGACCGATCTGCTCCCCCAACGCCGCAGACCCAATCCAGGCCCCGATCCGCCCCACCAACTCCGTCTCGCTGGCCACCCTGCGGTCCGGATCGGCCCGCCACCGCAGGAACCGGTACATATCCTCGAACGCCTCGGTCTCGGACGCACGCGGATCCAGGTCTACCGGGTGATCGGCCAGCGGCTCCCCCGAGCGCTCATCGACCAGCAGCCAGCGCCACTGATGAGGCCCGGCCACATCGACCGCTTGGAGCAGTAACCCCACCGAGACCCCTTCGGACGATGGACACGTGTGAGCACGCATTATCACCCGTCACGGTGATGGGTTGGGTCCACCGTCGGCGCTCGTCGCGAAGTAGGCCGCCCTCGCCGAAGACTTCCGCGCCCCGTGCCGTCGGGGTCCCGCGGCGCCGCCGGCCCGGTTCGCCCCTCCAGGATCGATTTTGAGGGTTCAGATCCACGGTGTTGGTCAATCTGCACCATTGGCTGTTAGCGTTAGGTCGTAGCTGATCCTCGCCCGGAAGGGCCCGATGTCCCCCTCGATCGCCAGCCTCTTCGCAGGTTCGTGAGCGGTTACCGTGAAAAGTCTCCTCGGTTCTGGTCGGGAGAGATCGGGTCTGGCGGTAGGTGGTTCCGATAGCCACCGCTCCCCTAGACATCTTCCGCGTTTCCATGATGGCGTGGTTCGGGTGGGAACGTTCTCGAAGTCCGCGAGAAAGGTGAATACGTTCTCAACCGAGCGTCAGATCGTCACCATATTCTCGAACGCTGCCATGGTTCCTCCTGCGTTATGGTGCGCTTTGCGTCTCTGTATGAGCAGGGTTGGCAGTGGTGCTGGCAGATCGTTGGGAGCGCCAGCTCAGCGCCTCGGCGATGGGGAACGCGCCGGCCAGCGCGCGCAGGACTTCGAGTGCTTGCTCGACTGGTTGGTCCGCGGTGAGGGCGTCGAGAGTGTGGTACAGCCTTTCTTCGATGTCGATGATGCGGCGGACGAGGTGTTCGCCCTCGGTGGTGAGCGAGAGCGTGACTCGCCGTCGGTCGTCGATCTGGGTCTCGCGCCGGACGAGTCCGGCGGACACGAGGCGGTCGACCAGGCGGCTGGGGTTGGTGCCGTGTTCGCAGATCAGTAGTTCTCCGAGTCCGGTGAGCGTGAGCGGTTGGAAGTCGGCCAGCACGCGCAGGACCTCTGCCTGTGACGGTGTCAGTCCGAGCGGGCGCAGGTCAGCCGCGAGGATCCGGCTTCCTTCCCGCTGGATGGCCAGGATCAGGTACCGCAGCTCTTCAGCGGTTCTCATGCTGAACCACGTGGGTACCCAGCGCGTCGGCTAGTCGCTGGGCGGCACCCGGGTCGTGCGCCGGGAGAACCACCAGACCGGGGCGCGTCGCGCGGAGCGCATTGACCATGGCTGTCGCCTTGCGCAGCTGGTGCTTGACACCGACGCCGGGAAGACCACCAGCGGTGAGCAGGTCCACGTCGTAGGTGAGGTCGCCGACCATCAGCAGCGGGAGCTGGCCAGGACGCCGGACCAGCAACGACAGCGACCCAGGAGTGTGGCCTGGCGTCGGGAGCAGCACGAGGCTGCCGTCTGCGAACACGTCATGGCCGTGCGTGAACGGCGCCAGGGTCGGGTCTGCCAGCGGCTCTGGTTCGATCCGGTGCCACCGCAGCCCGGGCAGGTCGATGTGCGAGCGCAGCAGCCCCCGGGCCTCAGGAAGCGGCCTGGCCAGCGTCTTCCACTCCTGCCGACTGATCATGATGTCCGCGCGGTGTAGCTCCGGGAGACCACCGATGTGATCCTGGTGCAGGTGGGAGATCGCCGCGGTGTGCACGTCCTCAATGCGATGGCCCAGCCCGGCGAGCCCAGCGGCAAGCGTGTCCTCGGGACCGATGTCGAACTTCGCCAGCCGGCTGTAGACGAAGCCGGGGAGACCACCCGGGAAGTAGTCCGGGTCGGTCACTGATGCCCGGTCCTGACCGGTGTCGAAGAGCACCACGCCTTCGCGGTGCTCGATGACGTACACATTGATCGGCAGGGGAGCCGTCCAGCGCCGCGAGGTGAACAGCCAGAGGTAGGTGTTCTTCCAGGTCGGCCCCACGTGTTCGGGCCGGATCGACACCGTTCCTGTGCTGATCACCGATACCCGCGCGATCGGGTCCGTCGAGCTCATCGCAACCTCCTGATTTATATGACGTATCACTAGATTACATGTCATCTAACAGCGGTCACGGTGACGGTGGTCATAGTCGCTGTAGGAGTCACGGGACCGGGAGCCCCCAGGCTCGTACGACACGGCTTCTACAGGGGTTACGTGGACCCAACCTGCGGGGCGCTGCATGCCGCCCTGGAGGGTGAAATGGGGCTGGTCGTGATCACCCGTACTTCATAACGAATAGCGGTCCCGGGCCGTGGTGAGGCCGCAGGCTGCGGCGGCCTCGCCACGTGACAACCCCGCTGTCGCCGGGTTGGGACCCAGGGGGGTGCGGAGCCGGCCCCGCCCCCCGGGGGGGGGAAACCGCGCCAGGCCGGGGGGGGGGGGCCCGGCGGAATTGGAAGCAAGTAA
>JBQTHE010000115.1:0-34578 GCA_052390115.1 Pseudonocardiales bacterium
CTGGCGTTGGGCGCCGAAGACAACCCCGGCATGTTCAACATGGCGCATATGGGATTGCGGCTGGCCCAGCGCGCCAACGGTGTCTCGCGGCTGCACGGCGCGGTGTCCCGGGCGATGTTCCGCGGGCTGTGGCCTGAGTTCGACGTCGACGAGGTGCCGATCGGATCGGTCACCAACGGGGTGCACGGTCCGACCTGGGCGGCGCGGGAGATCGCCGGTCTGCTCGGCGAGTCCGACAACGGCCGTGCGATCCCACTGGTCGCTGACACCCTGCTCTGGGACCTACGCTACGTGCTGCGCAACAAGCTCGTCGACGAGGTGCGCAGGCGGGTCCGGGCAGCCTGGCTGGAACGTGGTGCTTCCGCGCCGGAGCTGGGCTGGACGTCGAAGGTCTTCGACCCGGACGTGCTCACGATGGGTTTCGCCCGCCGGGTGCCCACCTACAAGCGGCTCACCCTGATGCTGCGCGATCCTGACCGGCTCCGGGCGCTGCTGCTAGACCCCGTGCACCCCGTGCAGTTGATCATCGCCGGCAAGTCCCACCCAGCCGACGACGGGGGCAAGGCGCTGATCCAGCAGGTCGTGCAGTTCGCCGATGCGCCGGATGTGCGGCACCGGATCGTGTTCCTGCCTGACTACGACATGTCGATGGCCCGCTACCTGTACTGGGGCTGTGATGTTTGGCTGAACAACCCGCTGCGGCCATTGGAGGCGTGCGGCACCTCGGGGATGAAGTCGGCGCTTAACGGTGGGCTGAACCTGTCCATCCGGGACGGCTGGTGGGACGAGCTCTACGACGGGGAGAACGGCTGGGCGATTCCCACCGCTGACGGTGTGGAGGATCCGCACCGTCGGGACACCCTGGAGGCCAACGCGCTCTACGAGCTGATCGCTACCCAGGTCGCCCCCCCGTTCTACGACCGGGGCTCCGATGGCGTGCCGAGCCGCTGGGTGTCCATGGTGCGCCACACACTGGCCACGCTGCGCCCCCAGGTGCAGGCCTGCCGGATGGTGCAGGAGTACGTCGAGTGTCTCTATGCACCGGCCGCGAGCTCGGCCGCGGGGGTGGTCGCGGATTCCTTTGCCGGTGCCCGCGCGGTGGCGCAGTACCGGTCCAGGGTTCGCGCGGCCTGGCCTCGGGTGCGGGTCGCGCACGTGGACACCTCCGGTCTGCCCGACACACCGGAGCTGGGCTCGGAGATGACTGTCCGGGCCGCCGTCGTGCTGGGCGGTTTGCAGGCCTGCGATGTGGACGTTCAGGCCGTCGTCGGTCGGGTCGATGACCGCGACGAGCTGCGGGACGCGGTGGTGGTGACCATGCAGCCCACCGACACTCGTGACTCTTCTGATAGCGACGGTGAAGGGGAGCGATTCGAGGCAAGCCTGCGGTTGCCGCATGCCGGATTGCTCGGGTACACCGTGCGGGTCCTGCCCCGTCACCCGTTGATGGCCAGCCCCGCCGAGTTCGGCCTGCTCCACTTGCCCACCTGAGTGCGTCCGCGCAGGCGCGGCGGCTACCGCTGCAGGGCTTTCCTACGGCGCGGCGCGGGAGCGAACTGATCTGGATTGGCGCCCAGGTTCACCAGATACGCTCCAAGTGGGGCTTTCACCGGATTCGGCGGTCCCCGGTGGGTGCCATGCACGCCGCTTGATCAGTAGCGTTGATGAATGGAGTTGACTTTCCCGCAATACCGACCTACACTTCCGTTTCGACGGATAACGCCGCTCGCAAAACGCGCGCGGGATGTGTAGCCGGATCCATGGGACTTTCCGTGTCGAGCACTGGTCAGAGGTGGCATCGCCCCAAGCGACGACACCTTCTTTCTTTGACAAGTTTGTCAGATGAGGAGCTTCGGCTTCTTGTCCAACGAGGCCTTGGATACTCAACTGGGGAGATCCGTCCGGATGGTCAACTGAAGGATTGCGTTCTCGGCACCCTCTTTACCAAGACGTCAACCCGAACGCGCACCGCATTCACGAGTGGCGCTCTGAGGCTTGGGGCTCGAGTCATCGCCTACGGTCCGAATGATTTGCAACTGAGCACCGGCGAGACGCTTCATGACACTGGGCGCGTTCTCTCCGGCATGTTGGATGTCCTTGTGGCCCGGACCGCGAGCGACCCGGCCGAGCTTGCCGTGCTGGCAGCACAGGACAAGATGGCCGTAGTGAATGCGATGACGGCAGACGAGCATCCCACGCAGGCGCTCGCCGACCTGACTACGATTCTGCAGCGGCTGGGCAGGGTCGAAGGAGTGACGGTGCTTTATCTGGGCGAGGGAAACAATACTGCCGCAGCCCTTGCCCTGGCCTTGCCACGCTTCCCGGGAAACGAACTGCATTTCCGTACCCCCCCAGGATACGGCTTGAAACCGCGCGTTATCGAGCGTGGAGCAGCTCGAGCGAGCGCCGCCGGTGGGGTGCTGGACGAACGGCATGACCTGAATCTGCTACCAGAACGTGTTGACGTGGTCTACACCACCCGCTGGCAGACTACCGGGACGGAGAAAAAGGACACTCGCTGGCGAGAGGTCTTCGATCCGTTTCGAGTCGATTCGGCATTGATGGCGAGATACCCGGACGCCATTTTCATGCACGACCTGCCTGCGCATCGCGGCGAGGAAGTCGCCGCTTCAGTTCTCGACGGCGAGGCCAGTATCGTGTTCGAGCAAGCTGAGAACAAGCTGCACAGCGCGATGGCTGTCCTTGAATGGTGCGCTGGGTGTGAATACTGACCAACTCTCGAAGGAGTGTCTACTTGACCGAAGCAGGTCCGGTACGGATCTTCGAGCATTGCCACCTTACCCTCGCGGACCTGCGCCCGCCTCGAAGATCGAATGTATTCTTCGATCCAGCGGACACGGAAGCGGGGATCTGGGCCACGGTTGATCTCATCAAGCCGGGGTGTACGGTCCTTGACCTGGGCTCGGGTAGCGGTGCCGCTGCGTCAGCGGTCGCAAGGGCGGGTGCCGGGCATGTCCATGGTCTCGACATCTCCGAGAACAGCGTTCTCTGGGCATCCGAGCGCTACGCCCTGGAGACCGAGAATAGGCGAGTGACCTTCGGGATTGCTGACTATGCCATTTCCTCCCCATCCCAGCTGCTCGACAGTTGCCCGTTTGACACCCCACCCGACGTTGTCACCAGCAATCCTCCTTACGTTCCACTACCACCGGAGGAATCTTCCAAAAAGGTGTCCATCGATGGCGGACCCGATGGTCTTCAATGGGTCCGGCTGGTCGTGCATCACGCGGCTGTTATGGGATCCGACCTCGGTATCACCATCGGGAGCTATTCTTCCCCGCGCACGGCGGCGTCCCTTCTTCACGAATCCGGCTATGGAATCTCGAGTGTCACACTGAGCGCACTGCGGCTTGGGGATCACACCTTGAGGAACATGGAGAGGGTGCTCAGCCTGGAGTCTACAGGTGAAGGCGCGTTACTCCGGGCGGACGACGGTATCTCCTATTACCTCATTGTCGGGCTCTCATGCCGACGACTCGCGGACACGTCTGGTATCGCATCGAACACAGCGCCGGCGCTCGACGATTTGCCGGCGCTTCTCCACCTGGCCTGCAAGTCGCGGACTCCGGCCTTGGAGGCGCTCGACACCAGCCCGATCACATGGCCGGTCCCTATCCGGATACTGGTCCTACCCGATGAGCCTCTGCGCCACCATTGCTAGCGTAGTGATGAAAGGAAGGGCGGGTCGCGACAGTGTATCAACCATTGACTATAGGAGTCGAGGAGGAATTCTTTGCGGTTGATCCACGTACCCACCGCCTGCTGGCCAACACGCGGCCGCTTCTCGAATCTGCACAGACTCGGCAGGCCGATCACGAGAACCCGAGCTACAGCGAAGAGCTACGACCATGCATGATCGAAAGTCGAACGGGTATCTGCCAAAGCCTGGAGCAAGTACGTGCTGAGATCCGCGACCTCCGGGGTGGCCTGGTCCAAGCCGCCAGGGAAACGGGCAATTGGATCGCTGCGGCCGGTTCTTTTCCGCTGGCCGACTGGCGGACCCAGGGCTTCACTCCGACCCCGCGGAACGAGTATATCGCCAAGACCTACGTCCAGCTGGCCGACGAACATGTCATCTGCGCCTGCCACGTTCACGTCGGGGTCGAGGATCGCAATACAGCCATCCAGGTGATGAATCGGGTCCGCGCCTGGTTGCCTGTTCTGTCTGCGCTGTCCTCCAGTTCCCCCATCTGGATGGGTGAAGACACTGGCTACGCTAGCTATCGCAGCACCATCTGGGAACGCTGGCCGATGGGGGGGATACCCCCTACGTTCCGATCTTTCGATCACTACACAAAAGGCGTGAAGATGCTGATCGATACTGGAACTACCGCCGACTCAGGCCAGATCTATTGGGACATCCGTCCCGGTACCACGTACGAAACCGTCGAGTTCCGCATCGCGGATTCGTGCGCCACTATCGACGAGACCATCGTCCAAGCGGGGCTATCTCGCGCGCTCGCACAAAAATGTCTGAATGAGCTCAAGTGTGGAGATCCCTCCCCAGAGATTCGCCCCGAGCTGCTGCGTGCCGCCAAGTGGCGCTCCGCCCGGTTCGGCCTCACCGGCAGCCTGCTGGATCCAATTTCGACCGAACTCGTACCGGCGCATTCGCTTGTGGACCGGCTATTCGAGTACGTCCGTTCTCCCCTGGAGGAGGCGGGGGACTGGGATGAGATGACCGATCTCGTTGAGCGTGTAAAATGTGTCGGTTCATCGGCTGAGCGCCAGCGGCGAGTCTTTTTGGAAACCAACCACCTAGAGGATGTAGTTGATCTTCTCGTTCGGGAAACGGCTATTCTTTAGTTGTTCGACTAACACTAACCTGGCAGGCAGGGAAACATCAACGAGGAGGACTAGCATGAGACCAGAGCCCGAAGCTGTGATCACGGCATATCCGGATGGTCCCTATCTCATCAGGGGGGCATACCGAATAGTCGACGCGAACGGGGACGAGGTCGAATTGACACGCCGGACGGTAGCCCTTTGCCGCTGTGGGCGTTCAAGCCAGAAACCCTGGTGCGACAGCTCGCATAAGTCCTTCAATTTCAGGGACCCGGCGAAGACCTCCCGCCCCCCGCTGGCTCGCCAGCAAGACTCGCCGGACGGGTAGTCGGGCCTTCTCTCACTGGATGCTCAGAGCTTATTCTATCCGGATTCGGTAAGCGTCTGGCTAAGCAGCGCAGCGCCTCCAGGCGTGCGAAGCGTAGGTTCCTTGCGTGACCAGCAGTCGAGCATGTACTGAGCGAATGCGGCATCAAGTCCCGCCCCCGCTGAGGCTCCGAACAGGATGTCTCCTCCCAAGGAGGGATCCTGCTCGAGCAGTCCCCCCGCAAGCTCGTGCAAGGCGACCATGTCGTGTACGGAGTCGGCAATCACGTGCTCATCGAAGAAACCGGTCGCATCGGCACCGTACCCGAGCCGGCGAAGACCCTCGGCCTGGAATTTGTTCGAGAGGGCCGACGTCATCTCAGCAATAACTAGATGCCCGACGGCGGCTCCCCGCAGGCGGCGGTGGAGTCCGAACAACGACATTAAATTGCTAGACGCAAGGGTTACTCCGGGAATCAGGTCCAGGTATGCGCCGTATCGGCTGTCGAAGCCCATCACATCCATGGTGACTTGGAACAAGGCAGCGTGAATCCGCTCGGCCTTCCCGCACCCGTACTCGTCGAATTCTATCTCGACCAGAGCGGCCTTGGCCTTGCCTTCCAGTCGGGGGATCACCCAGGAATGCGGGTCCCCCTCTTTTAGCCGGTAAGCCGATCGGTGAACGATGTAGTCTCCGAATTCGGCGAGCGAAGCCTTATCTCTCAAGTATTTGGAGAGTGGTGGACCGGATTGGCTCGCAATCTGGTTCAGCTTCAATTTTACGTCTGAAGGCTCCCGCCATGCCCCATCACCGAAACGCTCAAGAAGGCGCGACTCGAACGCTTCTTCAAGCCGCCTGCGTAAGCCGAGCAGTGCGGGATTCCATTCCCATCGAGCGTCGACGCCGGAGAAGCCCCGGTAGTGGATCTCGTAACAGACATATAATGCAAGATTGAGGTCATCATCTGCGAGGGGGTCTCCTTCGATGGGAGGAATCGTCTCCAGGCCTCCGGGGCTGCCTGCCAAGGCCTCGAAGAGTCTTTCGGTGATCGGTCCTCGGGAGGTCGGCAGCGGGGGCTCCCAGCGGTCCGGCGATTCTGATGCGGCTAATTCACTGGCGGCGGTCATCGAGGGCCTTCCCATCGTTAGCGAATAGATCCACGGTTCGGGTGCACCGGTTAGGTCATTGTTCGAGAGCCGATCATAGGCTTAACCAGGTTCCGACCCCGGCTGCTCTGGATAAATCGTAGACGGCTTTTGCGCAAGCGATATCCGTGATTGCCATACCCATTGGGTTCAGGACAATGATCTCGGAGTCATTGTCCCGTCCTGATCGTTCCCCCACCACCACTTGACTCAGCTCGGCGTGGAGATCTTGCCTCGTGAACCTGCCTTCCGAGGCCAACTGGTGGAGAACTTTCCCTTCACGATTGCACTGGTCCCAATCATCTGCCACTACCTTGTCGGACTTCAAGAAGACTCCTTTTTCGGCGTCCATGATGGACACATTGCTGAGGAAGCCCCGGTCGAAGCCATTCGAAAGGCAACCACGGCTGGCCCCGAGCGTGTAGCGCCAGGGCCTGGGTGACGGCTCTGACGAATATCTCGGACGAGCGTCCAATGGACCGGGCGACATCGGCTCTGCTCAGGAACAAAAGACCCGTCGGCGGTGGGCTGGTCGATCCGTTCTCAACAGCAGCGCTCATGAGGAGGTTAACGTGGTTGGCGCCGCCGGGAACGCGGCCAGATGAAGTAAGTGCGGGAGCGCTGCACGCCACTCGTCATAAACGAGGTCAAGATACCGCTCGGCCCGATCGGAAAGTATGGCGAGGATCCCGGCGGATACAGGTACCTGGGGGAGTAATTTGCTTATTGTTGCGACCACCGCGATCAACTTCCGCTCCGCTCGGCCTGAGAAACCTAGGAGTATCTATAACCCGAGAAATGTTAGGCTAGCGCCGCACTGCTCGGAAGACCATGAGGGTTCGGGCGGGGACCGCCATCCGGGTGCTTGGTCGCCTGCTGCGCCTGCGGGTGGGCACTCCGTCGGGGGACCCGGTGTCCAACACCGGCGCGTAGTGCTCGCCGTACTCATGGCCCGGCAGCGTCACCATGATCGGGTGCGCGCCGGCGTGCAGCACCAGCAACCAGGAGTCGGTGGCCGGTGGCGGCGGGTGGGACCGCACGTCAGCGCCGTCGATCCACATGCCAAGGGTCTGCCGGTGGCCGTCTCGCCAGTCGTCGAGCTCCATGGGCCGGCCGTCGGGACGGAACCAGACCAGGTCCGGGGTCCCGCTGGGGGTGGTACGGCCCTCAAAGAATTCAGGTTGGCGCAGTGCGGGCGTCGCCGCGCGCAGGGCGAGCAACCGGCGAGTGAAAGCGGTCAGCTTCTCGACGGTGTCGGTCTCGGGGTCTGGCGACCAGTCCAGCCACGAGGTCTCGTCGTCGAGCCGGTACGGGTTGTTGTTACCACCCTGAGTGTTCCAGCGCTCGTCACCGGCCAGCAGCATCGGTGTGCCGGTGGACAGCGCCAGGGTCGCCAGCAGGTTGCGGGCCTGGCGGCCGCGCAGGATGCGTACCGCCGGATCGTCGGTTTCCCCCTCGACGCCGCAGTTCCAGGACCGGTTGTCGTCGGTGCCGTCCACCCCGTCCTCACCGTTGGCCTCGTTGTGCTTGTGGTTGTAGGAGACCAGGTCCCGCAGGGTGAACCCGTCGTGGGCGGTGACGAAGTTGATCGACGCCCACGGCCGGCGGCCGCGTGCCGCGTAGAGATCCGAGCTGCCTGCCAGCCGGGAGGCCAGTTCGCTGACGCCGGGGACGCCGCGCCAGAAGTCGCGCACGACGTCGCGGTAGCGCCCGTTCCACTCGCTGAAGTCCAAGGGGAAATCGCCGACCCGGTACCCGTGTGCGGTGGCGTCCCAGGGTTCGGCGATGAGCTTGCGGGTGCACAGTATCGGGTCGGCGGCGATCGCGGTGAGCAGTGGCGCTCCCGGGTCGAACGGCCCGCCCCGGGGCCGTCCGAGCACGCTGGCCAGGTCGAAGCGGAACCCGTCGACGCCCAGTTCACCCGCCCAGTACCGCAGCGCGTCGGTGACCAGCCGGACCACCGTGGGCGAGCCGGCGTCCAGGGTGTTGCCGCAGCCGGTGAGGTCGTGGTGGAGGTAGTAGGCGCGCGCGTCCAACCCCCGGTAGGCCAGGGTGGGGCCGTCCACGTCACCCTCGCAGGTGTGGTTGGCTACCACGTCGACGATGACCTCGATGCCCGCGGCATGCAGCGCGGCCACCATCGTCCGGAACTCCGCCACCTCAGCACCGGGCACCGCGGCGTAGCCGGGATGCACCGCAAGTAAGGCCAGCGGGGAGTAGCCCCAGTAGTTGCGCGACCCGGTGCTCAGCAGGGACGGCTCATCACAGAACGCGGACACCGGAAGAAGTTCCACGGTGGTCACACCCAGATCGGTGAGGTAGGAGATCACCGCAGGATGCGCCAAGCCCAGGTAGGTGCCGCGGTGCTCGGGCGGCACCTGCGGGTGGGTGCGGGTGAAGCCGCGCACGTGCAGCTCGTAGATCACGGTCTGCTCCCACGGCACGTCGGGCCGAGTGCCGGTGTCCGGGCCACCAGGTGCGGTGACCACCGATACCGGGACGCTACCCAGCGAGTCGACGTCGCAGCGGGGCCCTGCTGGGTCACCCCGGTAGCCCAGCGCGGCCTGCAGATCGGTCACGGTGCCCTCGACCCGCCGCGCGTAGGGATCGACCAGCAGCTTGGCCGGGTTGCACCGCAGGCCGCGCGCGGGGTCCCAGGGCCCGTGCACCCGGTAGCCGTAGCGTTGCCCGGGGCCCAGGCCGGGTAGCAGCCCGTGCCACACCCCGAACGTGCGTTCGGTCAGTGGCACTCGCAGCTCCGTGCCGTCCGGCGACAGCAGGCACACCTCGACGGCCTGGGCGATCGAGGAGGCCACCGCGAAGCGCACCCCGCCGCCCTCGGTGTGTGCGCCGAGCGGGAACGGCCGGCCGACTTGAGGTGGTGACAGTCTGGTCACGCGCACAATCTTGCCTGCCCGGTCCGGCATCTACCCGCGCCCAGCACAATGGCGGGGTGGACGCGCGGAATGGGCACCTACCCGTCGACCTGACCGATCTCGTGGTGCGGATGGACGGGGCGGGCGTCCGGCGCGGCGCCACGGCCCTGCTCGATCGGGTGGACTGGCGGGTGGAGCTGGACGAGAAGTGGGTCGTCCTCGGACCCAACGGCGCCGGCAAGACCACCCTGCTGCGGCTGGCTGCCACCGAACTGCACCCGACCTGCGGGCTGGTGCACGTGCTCGGGGAACGGCTGGGCCGTACCGACGTGTTCGAGCTCCGTCCGCGGATCGGATTCTCCTCGGCGTCGCTGGCCGGCCGGATCCCTGGTGACGAAGTGGTGTCCGACCTGGTGGTCAGCGCCGGTTACGCGGTGCTCGGCCGGTGGCGGGAACGCTACGAGGAGCTGGACAACGCCCGCGCCACCAGGCTGCTGGCCGCGTTGGGTGTCGCCGGGCTGGGCGGGCGGCGCTTCGGCACCCTGTCCGAGGGGGAACGCAAGCGGGTCCTGATCGCCAGGGCGTTGATGACTGATCCGGAGTTGCTCCTGCTGGACGAGCCCGCCGCCGGGCTGGACCTGGGTGGTCGGGAGGATCTGCTGACCCGGTTGGGCGCGCTGGCCGTCGATCCGGACGCCCCCGCGACAGTGCTGGTGACCCACCATGTCGAGGAGATCCCGCCCGGCTTTACCCACGCCATGCTGATGCGCGACGGTGCGGTGGTCGCCCAGGGCCTGCTTGATGCGGTGCTGACCGAGGAGAACCTGGCGAAGACCTTCGGCGTCGATCTCGTGCTACGGCGCTCCGGAGATCGCTTCTTCGCGCACCGCCGGTAGCGCGCGCTGAGGCGACGTTCCTCGGGCGCTGAGCGCCCGCTGGCCGGAGTTCCCACGGACGTGTCTACTTCATAACAGAAAGTCGTATTTCCTGGTTATCATGACCGCACGTAACGTGAACCGTGGAGGGGACGCTGTCATGATGGGTGCGATTATCCTGCTGCTCGCCATCGGGTTCTTGATCGGCGCCGTCGCGATCGTCAAGGGGCTGGTGCTGCTGGGGATCATCGGGTTCGGGCTGTTCGTCGTCACCCTCGTCACCGGTGCGGTTCTCGTCGCCAGGTGAGGTGCGTGCTGACCCGTCGCGGCGGCGGGACCCCGGTTCCCCGCCGGCCCGGCTAGCGTGCGCAGTGTGTCCGACCTTGACTTGCACGCCATCTTCTATTTGACGGCGCACTACCCGGAGGTACCTGCCGCCTTCACCGCGGGAACCCTCATGCTCAGTGGTGCAGCCTGGTGGCTGGCGCCGCGCTGGGGATGGGCACGGTTACCGGCGGTGCTCGCCGGGTGCGGTCTGGCACTGGCACTGGCCGTCACTGTGGTGCGGCCCATCGGGATCTTCTCCACGGGGGGTCTCAACCCGCTGGTGATACTACGCGAATGCGTGGTCGGCAACCTGTCGTTGGGCCGCACCTACGAGAAGCTCAATGTCGCGATGCTGATGCCGTTCGCGTACTTCGGGACCCTGGCGACGCGCCGCCCGGCCATCATCGCGGTGTCCTGCCTGCTGATCAGCGGCTCAGTGGAATTCGCTCAGGGTGCTACTGGCGGCGGCACCTGCCAGGCCGTCGACGTGGTGCACAACTCCGCCGGCGGTGTGCTGGGGGTGCTGCTGGCCGTGGTGACGCTACGGCTGCTGGAGCGGCAGTCTCGCGACGTCACCGCAGACGTCGGAGCCGGTCCAGGATCGCCGCGTTGATCGCCGGCAGGTCGGCATCCAGCGCCACCTGCACGACCTGCCGGTTCGCGAGCTGAACGCTGCCGGTCATCACGGCACCGCGGTCGAGCCCACGGTCGCAGACCACCTCCAGCGGCATCGACGTCGTTCGCAACGTACCCGGCACGGCGGCCTCCAGCACGGCCAGCGAGTCGTGCAGCGCCACCCCGTCTCGTCCCATGGTCTTCCGGCAATGCTCGATGGCGCCGGCCAATGTGGCACAGCGCGGCCCTGCCGCGGCCAACTCGGTGAGCCAGGCAGCGTCGACCGCGGCCCGCAGGGTCAGGTCCAGCGGCACCAGCGTGGTTGGCACGTCTTCCTCGACGAGCACCCGGTGGGCCGCCTCCGGATCGGAGCGGATATTGAACTCTGGCGGACCGCTGAGATGGCCACCCATGATCACGATGCGGTCGATCCGAGGCTTCACCTCGGCGTGCGCGGCGAGCAGCAGCGCGATGTTGGTCAGCGGTCCGATGGCCACCAGCGTGATCGGGGCGGATGCGGCCCACAGCAGATCGGCCATCAGAGCTACCGCGCCGCGGCTATGGACCGCTCCGGTGGGGGCGGGCAGGAGGTCGGCACGCCCCCCGAAGCCGTCCGGGCCGTGCCAGGAATCGGTCCGCTGGTCCCGCGGATTCGCCAGCGGCCGGGCGGCTCCGGCCGCAACCGGCAGGTGGCCGAGCCCGGCCAGGGCCCGTAGCCGCAGCGCGTTGCCGGTCGTGAGTTCCACACCGACGTTGCCGAACACTGTGGTCACCGCGAGCAGTTGCACCTCTGGGCTGGCGGCGGCCAGCATCAGCGCCACCGCGTCGTCCACTCCCGGGTCAGTGTCGATCATCATCGGCACGCTCACCGGGCAAGCACCTCGTCGATCTCGGCGGTGGTGGGCAGGGACGGTTGGGCGCCGGGCCGGGTAGCCGCCAGCGCGCCCGCAGCGCAGGCCCGGGCGAGCAGGTCGGCGTCCCGGAGCCCGCGCAGCAGGCCCGCCACGGCGGTACCGACGAACGCGTCACCAGCAGCGGTGCCGTCCACCGCGCGGACCGGCGGTGCAGCCGCGGCCGCCACCTGCTGACCGCCGCGGAGCAGCACCGCACCGCGAGCTCCGTAGGTGACGGCGACGGCTCGGGCGGTGTCCAGACCTGGCAGCGCGGCGTGCTCGGCACTGTTGACGATCACCAGGTCGGCGCGCCGGAGCACCTCGGGCGGTACCGGGCGGGCCGGGGCGGCATTGAGCACGAATAACCCGGTGGCATGCTGGGCTGCGGCGGCGACTGCATGGTCGGGGACCTCCAGCACGGTGAGCACCGCGTCGGCCCCGGCCACGTCGTCGGCGCGCACCTGCAGCGCAGCATTCGCGCCCGGTACCACGACGATGGTGGTCTCGCCGGCTGCGTCGACGGTGATCAGCGCCAGTCCGGTCGGCTCGGCCACCTGCTGCAGCCCGTCCAATTCGACCCCCTCGCTGCGCAGCAGCTCCAGGGCGGTCTCGGCCTCCGGGCCGGCGCCCACTGCGGCAACCAGCCGGACCGGTAGCCCCAGCCTGCGAGCGGCCAGCGCCTGGTTGGCTCCTTTGCCACCAGGGTGGCGGGCCAATCCGGTGGCGGTGAGGGTCTCGCCGGGATCGGGCAGCCGCGGCACCGCAGCCACCAGATCGAGGTTGACGCTGCCGACCACCGTCACACCCACGCCTCCCATCCCACCACGCGGCATGACCGCGACAAGCAACCATGTCGCGCTTTACGGTGGCGCTGGTCGGCAATGTTGGCCGCGCCCTTCCCTGGTTGTCGGCTGCCCGCGACTGTCCAGCGTTTCCGTACACGAGATAGCGACACGGCGTGCATGAGATAGCGACACGGCGTGCCTGAGATGCGGACACGCCGGGGGGTCATGCCCGGAGGAAGCGGAGCGCTTCCTGGAGAAGCCGCACCGTCTCCGGCGCCAGGACCAGCTCGATGGAGTCGATGGCCAGCGTCGTCGTCTCCTGACCGTCGGCGAGGTCGGGGCTGAACACATGGCTGCTGCTCATCCGGACGTCGGCGTCGACGACGAGGCCGTAGCCAGCCAGCTCGTCGCCCATCAGGATGCAACCCTCAGACAAGTCGGAGCCGGCACCCTTAAGCCGGCGTCCTGGCACCCACAGCCACGGTTCACCCTGATCGATCCGCCCCCGGTGGGTGGAGCACACCGGGACCCGGCTCGGCTCGTCACCCTCTGTGGTGATGCTGGTGACGCTCACCTCGTGCTGCGGGTCGCTTTGGTGAGCGGTGCAGTGGATCACCATGCACGACGGTGGCGACATGGTTGGCAATTGTATTTAGTCGCCGCGGCAAACGCTCTTCCTCGATAGCTCCGGTAACTCCGATACCGGGCGAACGGTGGGGTGATGGAGACCGCAGGAGAGGGTCTGCTGGAGCGCGAACCTGCCCTGGACGCGCTCCGGGCGGCGGTCGCCGAGGCGGCGGCTGGACACGGTTCAACAGTGCTGCTGACCGGCGAGGCCGGCATCGGCAAGACGAGCGTGATCCGCGCGTTCCTCGCCGGGCTGGACCACCGCGTGCGGGTGCTCGCCGGAGCGTGCGACGACCTGCTGGCACCGCGCACCCTGGGTCCGTTACGGGACGCCGCTCGGGGTAGCTGCGGGCCGCTGGAACGCGCCCTGGTCGGCCCGCAACCGGGGGATACGGTCTTCGGCGCGATCGTCGAGGAGCTCACCGGCACCGCAACGACCGTGGTTGTCGTGGAGGACGTGCACTGGGCCGACGACGCCACCCTCGACGTCCTGCGCTATCTGTCCCGCCGTCTCGCCGGCCTCCGGGCGGTGCTCGTGCTCACCTTCCGCGATGTCGATGTGGACGCTGCGCACCCGCTGCAGCGCCTACTCGGCGCGCTCGCCGGCGCACCGGTGCATCGGGTCGGGCTGCTGCCACTGTCGGCGGCCGCGGTCGGCGCGCTGTGCGCCGGGACCGATCGGGACGGCGCGGCGATGTACGGGTTGACCGGCGGCAACCCGTTCTACGTCACCGAAGCCCTCGCCGCGCCACCGGACGCGGTCCCACCGACCATCACCGACACCGTGCTGGCCCGGCTGTGCACGCTGAGCCCGGACTGCCGATCGGCGCTGGAGCAGCTGTCCGTCGTGCCCACCCGGGTGAGCCTCGAGCTCGTCGAGGCGCTGCTGGGCGGCCTGCTCGACGCCCTCTCCGAGGCGGAGGAGCACGGGATCATCGAGGTGGACGCCGACGGCATCGCCTTCCGTCACGAGCTTGCCCGCCGCGCGGTCGAGCACAGCCTGCCAGCGATCCGGCGCCGGGCGCTACACCGCGAGATGGTCCGGGCACTGCGGGCCCAGTGCCGGCTGCCCCGGCGTCTACCGGACCTGGGCCAGCCGGACCTGGCCCGGCTGGTTCACCACGCCGTCGCCGCCGCAGACGGCGCGACCGTCGCCGAGTACGCGCCCCGGGCCGGGCGGGAGGCGGCCCGCAACGGCTCGCACCGCCAGGCACTCGCGCACTACGAGGCGGCGCTGCGGCACGCTGAGCTGCTCGGGGCGCGGGAGCGGGCCCAGGTCCTGGACGCCTACGGGTGGGAGCTCCACAATGCGCACCGCTTCGCCGATGCGGTAGCCGCGGGTCGCGACGCGGTGGCCCGCTACCGGGAGCTCGATGATCCGGTGGCGCTCGGCAATGCGCTGGTCCGATTGTCGTGGCACGTGTACATGACCGGCGGCACGGACGAAGCCGAGCAAGCGGTGGACCACGCCATGCCGGTCCTGACGTCCACCGGGTGCCCGCAGGCTCTTGCGCAGGCGTCCGCCTATCGCGGCGCGACCCTGGCGCTGACCGACCGGTCCGAGGCCGCGGTGACGACCTTGGAGCAGGCGCGGGATCGCGCGACCGACGTGGACCGTCCCGATCTGGTCGCCCTGTGCCTCAACTACCTCGGGGTGGCGCGCGCCGACCTCGGAGAGCCGGTCGCGCTGGTGCACCTGCGGGAAAGCCTCGCGATGGCCAGGAGAGGTGGGTTCCACGAGTACGCCGCCCGGACGTATGCCTATCTCGGGGAGACCCTCTACCGGCTCGGCCGCTACGACGAACTCGCCGAGTGCCTTGCCGCCGGCCTGGCGTTCACCAAGGAGCGCGGATTCTGGTCGCATGCCTACAGCCTGGATGTCCATCGCTGCCTGCTGCTGCTTCGCCAGGGAGCGTGGTCAGCTGCCGAGGACGGCCTGCGCGAGCTCGTTGTCGGAACCGACGACCCGGGGATGCTGTATGTCTACAGCGTCCCGGCGCTCGGCCGGCTGCTCGCCCGCCGTGGCTGCCCGGACGCCGAGGAGCTACTCACCGCCGCCTGGGAACGGGCCGTGGCGCAGCGGTCGCTGCTGGGTTTGGCCCATGCCGGTATCGCGCTGGTCGAATGGGCGTGGCTGACCGGCCGTACGGAGCGCGCAGGTGCCGTCCGCGACGTCCTGCTTGCCCGTACCCAACGGCCCGGTGCGGGCGCGCTTCGCGGGGAGTTGCTGCGGTACCTGGCCCGGGCCGGCCTCGTGAGCACGGACTCCAGCACGGACTTCGCGGGCTGTCCGGAGGCCTACGCGGCTGGCCTGCGCGGTGACTGGCGAGTGGCGGCGAGTGAGTGGGAACGCATCGGTGATCCCTACGAGCGGGCCCTGGAGCTGGCCGAGTCGGGTGAGCCGCAACCGACGCTCGAGGCGCTGCGGGTGCTCGACGGGCTCAACGCCACGGCGGTGGCCGGTCTGGTCCGGCGAAGGCTTCAGGACATGGGTATCCGGCGGGTGCCCCGCGGACCGCAGCCGGCAACTCGGACCAACCCGGCCGGGCTGACCGCACGGCAGGTCGACGTGCTCGCGCTGATCGAGCAGCGGATGACCAACGAGGAGATCGCGCAGCGGCTGGTGCTCTCGGTGCGCACGGTCGAGCACCACGTCTCGGCGATCCTGGCCAAGCTGGGAGCACAGTCGCGCACCGAGGCTGCGGCGACCGCCGAGGCCAAGATGGGTGGCCGGGCCGCCGATATGGGTGGCCGCCTCCGATGTGGCGGCTACCCATCGCTCGTAGAACTATCCGCATGATGACTGCATCCACCGACGCCGAGATCGCCTACTTCGACATCCTCGACCCGGCGTTCCGGATCGATTCGCCCGCGGTCAGGGCGGCGGCCGACGCCTGCTGGTGGGGCCGGACCCCGATCGGTCTGGCGGTGCTGCGCTACCAGGAGTGTTTGATGCTGCTGCGGGACCACCGTCTGCGCCACGGCAGCCTGGACGCGCTGGCCGCCTACGGAGTCACCGCAGGCCTGTTCGCCGACTTCTTGCGGGCGTCGCTGCTCAATGTCGAGGGGCAGCCGCACCAGCGGCGGCGCCGCCTGATCAGCAAGGCGTTCACGCAGCGCAGCGTCGATGGGTTGCGGCCCTTCATGCGAGCCAAGGTGCACGAGCTGATCGACGGCTTCACCGGCAGCGGCACCGGCACTGGCAGCTGCGAGTTCATGACCGCATTCGCTGATCCCTACCCGGCCTGGGTGATCGCCGAGCTGCTCGGCATCCCCGCCGAATGCTTCGACGCCTTTCTCGGCTGGGCCAACGACATCGGGCTCGGGTTCAGCCCGGCCGCCGGGGCGCAGCGCGACCGGATCGACGCAGCCGTCGCAGGCCTCTACGCCTGCTGCGACGAGTTGACCGCGCGACGTCGCCTGGATCCGGGCGACGACCTGATCTCCGCGCTGATCACGGCTGAGGAAGACGGCCAGCGCCTGACCGCCGACGAGCTGCGCCACCTGGTCAGCGGTCTGGTCTTCGCGGGCCAGGACACCACGCGCAACCAGCTAGGTCTGGCGATGACCACGTTCACCCGGCACCCTGAGCAGTGGCGGTTGCTCGCCGCGCGACCCGAGCTGGCCGGCACCGCGGTGGAGGAGCTGATGCGAGTCAACCCCGCCGTCCCGGCCGTCGGCCGGGTGGCCACCGAGGACTTCACCTTTCAGGGAGTGGACATCCCGGCCGGTACCCACGTCGCGCTGTTCCTCGCCGCGGCCAACACCGAACCCGACACCTTCGACGATGCACCCTTCGACATCACCGCGCAGCGCACCGCGCAGCTGACCTTCGGCGGCGGTATTCACCACTGCCTCGGCGCGTGGCTGGCCCGCATCGAGATGCGCGAGGCGCTACCGATCCTCGCCACCCGGCTGGGCGACATCGCACTGGACGGACCCGTGGCGTCGCGGCCCCACGTCGGCATCACCGGCCCCATCACCCTGCCGCTGCGATTCACCGGGAGCACACGATGACGAACCAGGTGGACGTGGTGGTGGTGGGCGGCGGGATCGCCGGTTCCGCGCTGGCGACCGTCCTGGCCCGGGACGGCTATGAGGTGCTGGTGCTGGAGCGTCAGACCGCCTACCGGGACAAGGTCCGCGGCGAGGTGGTCGTCTGCTGGGGCGTGGCCGAGCTGCTGCGGCTTGACCTGGAGAAGCCGCTGCTCGACGCGGGCGGCAGCTACGCCGACCGCTTCGTCGGCTTCGACGAGACCACCGATCCGGGCGCCGCGGAGGCCGCCGCCGCGCCGCTGGACCAGATGCTGCCCGGGGTACCGGGCGCACTGGATGTCGGGCACCCGGAGGCCTGCGAGGCGCTCACCCGGGCCGCCGAAGCAGCCGGAGCGAGCGTGGTGCGCGGTGTCGGCGATGTGCTGGTGACGCCCGAACCGGGCCCGACGGTCCGCTACGAGCACGACGACGTCGAGCACGAGGTTTCCTGCCGGCTGGTGGCGGGCGCCGATGGGCGACAGTCCACCGTGCGCCGCCAGCTGGGCATTCCGCTCGCGCAGACCACCCCGCGAACCCTGGGCGGTGGGTTGCTCGTCGACGACCTGCACGCCTGGCCGGCTAACCGGATCTCGATCGGCACCGAGGGGGACCTCCTTTTCCTCGTTTTCCCGCGGGCAGCCGGGCGGGCGCGGCTGTATCTGCTCCACGACATCGCCCAGAAAGGCCGCTTCGCCGGCCCGGACCGGCATAACGAGTTCCTGGCCGCTTACCAGTTCCGCTGCATCCCCGGCAGCGAGATGTTCAGCGCCGCCCGCCCGGCCGGGCCCTGCGCCTTCTACCCCATGAACGATTCCTGGACCGAAACGCCCTACGCGCCGGGTGCCGTGCTGCTGGGCGATGCCGCCGGCTGGAATGATCCGATCACCGGCCAGGGGCTGTCGATCGCACTGCGCGACGTGCGAATCGTGTCGGAGATCTTGCGCTCGGGCCCGGACTGGTCACCCGCCGCCTTCGAGCCCTACGGCGAGGAACGCCGGGAACGGATGCGCAGGCTGCGCCTGGCTGCCCAGGTCCGGACCGACATCGCCGCGACGTTCAGCCCCGATGGCGCGACCCGCCGCAAGGCCTACAACCGCGTCTGGCACACCGACCCGGTGCTCGCCGGCTCCCGCCTCGCCAACCAGCTGGGCCCGGAGAAGGTGGCGGCCGAGGCCTTCGCGCCAGAGACTATTCACCGGATCCTCGCCCTGACCTAAAGGAGCATCGTGACGATCACCGTCAACGACCTGTCCTTCCACGTTGTCGACGAGGGGGAAGGGCCTGCGGTGCTGCTGCTCCATGGTTTCCCGGATTCCTCGGCGTTGTGGCGCCACCAGATCCCGGCGCTGGTCGAGGCAGGACACCGGGTGATCGCACCCGATCTGCGCGGTTTCGGTGCGTCGGACCGCCCGGAGGGCGTCGACGCCTATGGCATGCAGCTCCTGGTCGGCGACGTGCTCGGCCTCCTCGGCGCGATGGGCGTCGAACGCGCCAGCGTCGTCGGGCACGACTGGGGCGCCGCGCTGGGCTGGGCACTGGCGGGGTTGGCGCCCGATCGGGTCGAGCGGCTGGCGGTGCTGTCCGTCGGCCATCCGGCCGGCTACTTCACCGACGCGATAGCCCAGCGGGAAAAGTCCTGGTACATGCTGTTCTTCCTGTTTCCTGGGGTCGCCGAGGACGCCCTATGCCGCGACGGGTGGGCACTGCTGCGCACGTTCCTTCGCGACCACGGCGACGTCGAGCGCTATCTCACCGACCTGGACCGTCCGGGTGCGCTGACCGCCGCGCTCAACTGGTATCGCGCCAACATCTCCGCCGAGGCTTTCGGGCAGCTCAACCCGCAGCCGCTGCCACCCGTGGCGTGCCCGGTACTGGGCGTGTGGTCCGACGGCGACCACTACTGCGGCGAGGCCCAGATGCAGGCCTCGCAGCGGCATGTCGCCGGATCGTGGCGTTATGTGCGCGTCGACGGGGCCAGCCACTGGATCCCGCTGGACGTGCCGGAGACGCTCAACAAGCTGCTCGTGGAGTTCGTGTCTGGGTGATAGGTCTGCGTCATAGGTTGGCCAGATAGCGGATCGCGGTGACGCTCGGCAGGAAGCAGTAGGCGCCGCCGCGAGTGGTCACGAACCGGGCGAGGCCGGTCAGGACCACCGGCCCCTCCGGACGTAGGATCGAGAAGGTTCCGCCCCTATCGGGCTGGGCACCGATCACGGGATCCTTGGTGCGTCCGAGTCCCGCGGTGAAAGTGCCGTCATTGGCCCATTGGGCCATGAGGAACTCGTACTGATCGCGCAGGCTGACTCCGATGAACATGCCGAGCAGACCGCGGGCCTGCCCGTCGCGCGGGTGTTCCGGGTCGTAGGGCGGACCGTAGGGGAGCCCACGCCGGACGATTCGGTGCAGGTGACCGCCATTACCGGCGACACGGTGCCCGCGCGGATACATCCGACGCGTGTGCGCTCCGACTGGGCACCGGTAACCTCGCGGATCACCGACGTAGTCGAAATCGTTCAGGGCTTCAAGCGGTATCGGTGGGTTGGGAGTGTCGGTGTCCGGTGACAGGACCAACGGCGTGCCGTTGCGCCAGCGTCCACATAGCTTTGCCGCGATGAGTTCCTCCGACATCCCGGTCACCGCCGCCTGGTGGCTGAGGAATTCCGCGAAGGCGTCGACGTCTTGTTCGAGCACGCGGACCGCGGCAAAGCTACCGTTGATGCCCAGCTCCGGAGGCCCCGGTACCGGATAGCTGAATCCGACGTGCTGGCTGGGATAACCGAGCAGGAATTCGCCGGCTGGCGCCCGCGGCAGGTGATCCGGCAGCCCGACGTGGGGGACACCCTCGATAGTGGGCTGGGAGAAGCCGTCCCGGTAGCCGAAGTGTGCGACGTTGCCCGGCAGCGCTGCGCCGTCGTGGCGCCCCAGCTCGACGCAGCCGGCAGACCAGGCTTGTTCCAGTTGCTTGGTCGTCGTTTCGAGGGCGTCGGGCGACTCGGCGTAGAGCGACACCAGCAGGTGGGGTCCCGGGTCCGCCAGCCACGGTAGCCAATGTTGCGGGCTACTGGTACCAACATCACCCACGCTGGCGGCGCGCTGTATGGCGCCTTGGGCATAATCCGCGGGAAAGCTGTCCAGGGACGCTTGCGACAAGCCCAGTGCCGCCAGGCCCACGAACGTGATACCCAGGTTCACACAGCATTCCGGCTTCACCGCCCAGGGCTGTGCTGTGGTGACGGTGGGAATATCAGGATCGCTGCCTACGAGCTTGGCAAGGAAGGTGCGGGCGGCCCGAGGATCGCGCACATTCAGACCCATATACCGGCCCACCGGCATGGTGTAGCCGCGCAGGATGAGACCCTGCACATCCGCCAGGTCGACGGCCACCATCGCAATATCCCCTTCGTGTGGCCAGATCAGCCCGAGGTGCTGGCCAGGTCGTGGATGTCGAGTACGGTGCGCTCGGGATAGGCGCTGTAGAAGGTCCCCACGCAGCGCCGGTCGATGGCGCGGATGTAGTCCAGGAACTCCTGGCGAAAGGCCTGAACCGGCAACGGCGGAGCATCCGCGACGTGCATGAGCAGGGTGTTGAACACGTCGCCGATCTCGTCGATGAATTCGTGGATGTAGCTGTCGAAGTCGCCGTCGTAGGTGGTGATTACCGCGACTTGGTCGTTGTCCAGAAATGCGAATCTAGCGAAGTGCACGGTGCCGAGCTTGTTGAGCGCAACGATGACCGGGTTCTGATCCGGCGGCAAACTCTGGAGGTGTTCGACAAGCTGCCGGAGCGCAGCGTAGTCCTCCGGAGACTTCGCCGTCATCACCGCGGTCAGCGGATTCTGGACGGGCGGTGGCGGCTGATCGGTCATGGCATCTCCCTACGGTTGTCAGATTGCCCGTCAGGGGGCAGCCCTACCAGCTCCGCGCCGGGCCCCGACCCGTGGCACAGTGTGACTGCAGCAACTACCGTCTGTGTCTGTACACTGTAGATTCATGATACATTGTGCTCGACGCGTACAGTGTTGAAGGAGCGTGCAAGACATCGCCATCGCCCAATCGGGTGTAGCCAGGCACGTTGCACATCCTGGTGTGGCGAGCGAGAAGGGATGACGTTGACCGACCAGCCGAGTGCTTCTCGTGTCCGCTCCGACCGGCCGACCTGGGTCGATGTCGACCCGAGCAAGGACTACACACGTCCACCACCGCTGTCCCGGCCGCGGATCGTGCGGGCCGCGCTGCAACTTGTCGATGAGAAGGGGCTTGCTGCCCTGACCATGCGAGCGCTGGCCACCGAACTCGAAGTCTCGCCGATGGCCCTGTACAACCATGTGCGGGACAAGGACGAACTGGTCGACCTCATGGTTGACCTCATGCTCGGCGAGGTGGACTGCTCGATCGCTGAAGGTGACTGGGTGACCCAGCTACGGGCGCTGGTGCACAGTTACCACCAGGCGCTGGCCGCCCACCACCAGCTAGCCCGGGTCTACAGCTCCCGGGTCAGGATCGGCCCGCACGGCCTGCTGGTCATCGATCGGACCATCGAGCTCCTGCTGCAAGGAGGGTTCTCGCCGGCCGAAGCCGCCGACGCCTTCTTCGCCTTGTATACCTACACCGCCGGCTTTCACCAAATGGGCCACATCGCTCCACTTCGTGACGCCACATCACAGGACGAGATCGGATACTACGCAGCGCTTCCGCCCGAGCAGATCCCTTCCATTCAGGCCGTGAGCCCGCACCTCAGCGGCGTGCACCGACCCGGAAGATTCGACTACGGCCTCGATCTGATTCTCGCCGGCTTGCAGTCCCAGGTCACCCGCTGAGCCACCTCGCCGTGCGCGGTGGAGCTACCCGCCGGTAACATTGCACAATGAGGTGGGTAGCTCAACAGCGGGCAGGAGGCCGAAGGGACCATGAACATCGTCGTCCTGATCAAGCAGGTACCGGACACCTGGTCCGAGCGCAAGCTGGCCGACTCCGACCACACCCTTGATCGAGGCTCGGCGGACGTGGTCCTGGACGAGATCAACGAGCGCGCCGTCGAGGAGGCACTCAAGATCAAAGAGGCGGGCGAGGGTGAGGTCACCGTCGTCACGATGGGTCCCCAGCGAGCCACCGACGCCATCCGCAAGGCGCTGTCGATGGGGGCGGACAAGGCGGTGCACCTGTCCGATGAAGGGTTGCACGGGTCCTGCGCGGTGCAGACCGCCAGGGCGTTGGCGAAGGTCATCGGCACCCTCGGTGACGTCGACCTGGTCATTGCCGGTAACGAGGCCACCGATGGCACGATGGGCGCCGTCCCGGCGATGATCGCTGACGTGCTCGGGCTGCCGGAGCTGACCCACGCCCGCAAGGTCACCGTCGAGGGCCGCACCGTGACCGTCGAGCGGGAGACCGACGACGCGATCACGGTCCTGCAGGCCGATCTGCCTGCCGTGGTCAGCGTGCACGAGAAGATCAACGAGCCGCGCTACCCGTCGTTCAAGGGCATCATGGCCGCGAAGAAGAAGCCGGTCAGCACACTGTCGCTAGCCGATGCGGGCATCGAACCGGGTGAGGTCGGGTTGACCAACGCCACGTCTCGGGTGACCGAGTCCACGCCGCGCCCGCCGCGCGAGGCTGGGCAGGTCGTCACCGACGAGGGCGACGGTGCGGCCAAGCTCGCCGAGTACCTCATCGCCCAGAAGCTGATCTGACCTTCGAAGGGGAACTCCAGTCATGGCAGAGGTCCTGGTCCTCGTCGAGCACTCCGCCGGTGAGATCAAGAAGGTCACCGGCGAACTCCTCACGGCTGCCGCGAGGTTGGGCGAGCCATCGGCCGTGGTGGTCGGCACGCCCGGCACCGCGAGCAAACTCAAGAACAGGCTGGCGGCCTACGGCGCAGCTAAGGTCTACGTCGCGGAGTCCGACGAGGTGGACAGCTATCTCACCGCTCCCGCCGTCGGCGTGCTGGCGGCGCTCGTGGAATCGGCCCAGCCGGCCGCCGTTGTGGTGGCCTCCTCGCCGGACGGCAAGGAGATCGCCGGCAAACTCGCCGTGCGCACCGGATCGGGTCTGCTCTCCGACGCCGTCGAACTGGCCGACGACGGCACCGCCACGCACTCGGTGTTCGGCGGCTCCTATCTCGCCAAGTCAAAGGCCACCACTCCGGTCGTGGTGATCACGGTCCGGCCCGGCTCGATCGAGGCGGTCGAGGCCCAGGGCGCGGCTGCCGAACAGACCGTCGAGGTCCCCGTGGTGAGCGCGGCGAAGGCCGCGAAGATCATCGAGCGCAGACCCATCGAGGGCGGCGACCGCCCGGAGCTCACCGAAGCCAGCGTGGTGGTCTCAGGTGGTCGCGGGGTCGGCTCGGCGGACAACTTCCATGTGGTCGAGAAGCTCGCCGATGCGCTCGGTGCAGCGGTCGGGGCGTCCCGGGCGGCGGTCGACTCCGGTTTCTACCCGCACCAGTTCCAGGTCGGGCAGACCGGCAAGACCGTCTCCCCGCAGCTCTACGTCGCGCTCGGCATCTCCGGCGCCATCCAGCACCGGGCAGGCATGCAGACGTCCAAGACCATCATCGCGGTCAACAAGGACCCGGAAGCGCCAATCTTCGAGATCGCCGACTTCGGCGTAGTAGGCGATCTGTTCACCATCGCCCCCCAGCTAGCCGAAGCAGTCACCAAACGCAAGTCCTAACCCCGCGTGTCCGGCTCTCCTGCCCGGTGTGTCGTGCTCTCCTGCCCGGCGTGTCCTGCTCTCTTGCACAGTGTGTCGGGCTCTGATGCCCGGTGCCTCCACACCAGCGGCCGGCCGTCCAGAACGCGGGGCGGGTAAGGGGCGGGAACGGGCCGGGCCACCCGGGGATTCACGGACATTCCATCGGGCAGTTACGTCGGTGTTGATCGCGCAAGCAGCTGAGCCGGTACACCCAGCGACATGAGCACCTCGCAGTTGCTGGTGACCACCTCCCAGCCCGCCGGCTCTCGTCGATACACCTTGCTCGTAGCCCAGGACCAGGCCGAAATCCGCGCTGCCCAGCGACTACGGCATCGCGTCTTCGCCGGTGAGATGGGCGCTGTGCTGCACTCGGCGCACCCCGACCTCGACATCGATGAGTTCGACGCGCACTGCGACCACCTGGTAGTGCGCGAGGACCGCACCGGCGAGATCGTCGGCACCTATCGGATGCTCCCGCCGCATGGCGCACAGCGCGCCGGCGGGCTCTACTGCGAGACCGAGTTCGCGATCCCCGGGCTGGTGAATCTGCGCGAAGCCCTGGTGGAGACCGGCCGTTCCTGCGTGCACCCGGACCACCGCACCGGGGCGGTGGTGAGCTTGGTCTGGGCGGGAATCGCGCGCTACATGCTGCTCACCGGCCACCGGTGGCTGGTGGGCTGCGCTTCCGTACCGCTGCGTACTCCCGGTGCTCTCGACGGCGCGCTTGCGGCCAGCGTCTGGGAGACGGTAAACGCCCGGCACCTCGCGCCCAAGCAGTACCGGGTGCAGCCGCACCGACCGTGGGACACCGAGACCACCCCGCGACTGCAGCCCGCCACTTTGCCCCCATTGCTGCGTGGCTACCTGCGCCTGGGTGCCTGGGTGTGCGGGCCACCCGCGCACGATCCGGATTTCGGGGTGGCTGATTTCCTGGTGCTGCTGTGCCTGGACCGGATCGATTCCCGGTATCTGCGTCATTTCTTGGGCCATGACCTGGGCCAGCGGGTATGAACCGCGCACATCCGTGGATGCCGGTGTCGCCGTGCGGCGACGGCTGCCTCCCACCAGCCGGCGTGGTGTCCACCGTGGGACGGGTGCGCCGGCTGCTGCGGCTGCTGGGTGTCGCCGCGATGCTGCTGGCCGGCGCGGTGCTGGCGACTGCGCTCCCGCGGCTTGGCCCAGCGAGGCGGGAGTGGGCGCTGCGGGCCTGGTTTCGGGCGCTGCTCGGCACGCTGCGGATTCAACTCGTCGTCACCGGCGGTGATCGGTTCGGACCACCCGGCGCCGGGATCCTGGTGGTGAGCAACCACGTGTCCTGGCTGGACCTGGTCGTGCTCGGTGCGGTTCAGCCGCTGCGCATGGTGGCCAAGAGCGAGGTGCGGACCTGGCCGGTGATCGGCCCACTGGCTCGCCGGGCCGGCACCGTCTTCGTGGACCGGGAGCGGCTGTCGACCTTGCCCCGGGCGGTCACGGCGGTGTCCGGTGCGCTGGCCGGTGGCGCGGCCATCGGAGCTTTCCCGGAGGGCACCACCTGGTGCGGGCTGACCAGCGGACGGTTCCGCCCCGCCGTCTTCCAGGCCGCTGTGGACACCGCAACACCGGTGCGCCCGGTGGCATTGCGCTATCGCCTAGCCGGCGCCGGCCCCACCACGGTGGCCTCGTTCGTCGGCTCCGCCACCCTGTGGGATGCCGCGGTGCTGGTGGCCGGAGTACGCGGATTGGTGGTGGACGTGCAACTGCTGCCGCTGCTGCCCGCGGACGGCTCCGACCGGCGCGCGTTGGCGGCCGGCGCGCAGGCCGCCGTCACCGCGGCGACCCTGCTGCCGGCAGCTGCCGTACCGGTCTGGGCGCAACCTGCGCTGCGCGCGGCGTAGCGGCCCGCACCTGCGCTATCTCGGGCGCCGTTACGCTGTTACCCCAAATGACCTATCTTGACCACGCCGCCACGACCCCGATGCTGCCGGAGGCGGTGGCAGCGATGAGCCAGGCGTTGTCCACCCTGGGCAACGCCTCGTCGCTGCACGGCTCCGGCCGCCGGGCTCGTCGCACTGTCGAGGAAAGCCGGGAGGGCATCGCTGAGGCGCTGGGTGCCCGCCCCTCGGAGGTGGTGTTCACCGGGGGCGGCACGGAGAGCGACAACCTCGCCGTCAAGGGCCTGTTCTGGCAGCGGCGGGCCGACGACCCGCGCCGCACGCGGGTGCTCGCTTCCGCCGTCGAGCATCATGCTGTCCTCGACGCGGTGTCCTGGCTGGCCGATCATGAGGGCGCCGAGGTGATGTGGCTGCCGGTGGATGCCGACGGCCGGGTGCACCCCGAGACGCTGCGCGCCGCGCTGGCCGGCGACCCGGGCTCTGTCGCCCTGGTGACCGTGATGTGGGCGAACAACGAAGTGGGCACCGTGGCGCCGGTGCACGAGCTGGCCGAGGTCGCCGCCGGGTACGGGGTGCCGCTGCACACCGATGCGGTACAGGCGGTGGGCCAGCTCCCGGTGCACTTCGGTAGATCCGGAACTGCGGCGATGACCCTGACCGGCCACAAGCTCGGTGGGCCTTACGGTGTCGGGGTGCTGCTGCTGGGCCGGGGGGTCGCGGCCACCCCGCTGCTGCACGGTGGCGGGCAGGAGCGCGATGTCCGTTCGGGCACGTTGGACGTCCCGGCGATCGTCGGGCTGGCCACCGCTGTCCGCCACGCGGTGACAGCCCAGCCGCGCAGCGCAATCCGGCTCGGCCGGCTGCGTGACGAGCTGGTGGACGGGATCGTCGCCAAGGTGCCCGACGCGGTGCTCAACGGGGACTCGGGCGACGGCGTGATCAACGGCGGTCCCTCGCGGTTGCCCGGCAATGCCCATCTCAGCTTCCCGGGCTGCGAGGGGGACTCGCTGTTGATGCTGCTCGACGCCCGGGGCATCGAATGCTCGACGGGAGCGGCCTGCACCTCCGGCGTGGCGCAGCCCTCGCACGTGCTGCTGGCCATGGGCGTCGCACCAGCGGCCGCGCGCGGTTCGCTGCGCTTCTCCTTCGGGCACACCTCCACGGCGCAGGATGTGACCGACGTGCTCGACGCCATCGAGCCGGTGGTCACCCGGGCCCGCGGGGCTGGAATCCGGCGAGCGGCAGTGTCATGAGGAGCCGGCGTTCATGAAAGTTCTGGCTGCGATGAGCGGCGGGGTGGACTCCTCGGTCGCGGCCGCCCGCGCGGTGGACGCCGGGCACGAGGTGGTCGGCGTCCACCTGGCGCTGTCGGCGCAGCCCGGCACGCTGCGCACCGGCGCCCGCGGGTGCTGCACCAGAGAGGACGCCGCGGACGCCCGCCGGGTCGCCGACATCATCGACATCCCGTTCTACGTCTGGGATTTCGCGCAGCGGTTCACCGCCGACGTGGTGGACGATTTCGTCGCCGAGTACGCCGCAGGCCGTACCCCTAACCCCTGCCTGCGGTGCAACGAGCGGATCAAGTTCGCCGCGCTGCTGGATCGCGCGCTGGATCTCGGCTTCGATGCGGTCTGCACCGGGCACTACGCGCGGCTCTCGGCGGGGGTGCTGCGCCGGGCGGTGGATGCCGGCAAGGACCAGTCCTACGTGCTCGCGGTGCTCACCGCTGGCCAGCTGGCGCATGCGCTGTTCCCGGTCGGTGACACTCCGAAGGCCGGCATCCGAGCCGAGGCGGCCCGGCGGGGGCTGGCCATCGCGGGCAAGCCGGACAGCCACGACATCTGCTTCATTCCGTCCGGCCGTACTCGCGCTTTCCTCGCTGACCGGCTGGGTTCCCGGCCCGGGGAGCTGGTCGACGAGGAGACCGGTGAGGTTCTCGGACGCCACGACGGTGTGCACGGTTTCACCGTCGGCCAGCGCCGCGGGCTGGGGCTGGACCGGCCGGCCCCCGACGGTCGGCCGCGGTTCGTGCTGGCGCTCGAGCCAGTGACCGGGACCGTGCGGGTGGGATCGGCGGATCGTCTTGAGGTCAGCGTGATCGAGGCCGATCGTCCGGTGTGGCCGGCAGGCGCGCCGGAGAGCCCCGTGGAGTGCGTCGCGCAGGTCCGAGTGCACGGCGGGTGTGCCGACGCCGTGGCCGAGGCTGTCGACCACGGCGTACTGGTGCAGCTGCGCCAGCCCTTGCGTGGGGTGGCACCCGGGCAGGCCGTCGCGCTGTACCGGCCTGATGCCGACGGTGACGTCGTGCTCGGCAGCGCCACCATCACCGCTACCAGCTGATTCCACCGCGAGCGGGCTCACCCGTTGTCGGCCCCATTGTTGCCACTATCGCTGCTACCGTCGGCGCCGGGGCTTGTACTGACAATGCCGAGAAACTTGAGGGCGCCCTGAGTGAGCTGGTCGGGGGCGAGGCCTCCAGGAGGGGTGCCGCCAGTGTCTTGGACGCTGAACGTCGAGAGGACGGTACGGGCCGGCAGCAGCTCCACGCGCTGCCCGTCGAGCTCAGAAAAACTCACTGTGTCAGACATCAGATTCCCCTAGGAAGGTGGTGGAGGTGGCCCGGGCACGGAAATCACCTCATCGGTTGAATTGCTCGGCCGGCGTCAGATACCGTGCCGGAATACCGGTAGTCGCACGTAACTCTTCCCGGCGGACTACCTAAATCGTGGAGATACAGACTTAAGAGGAGCGGCCGGAACGCGGCCGCCCCCTCCCCAGCCGGGGCGCTGGACTCAGCCCAACTCGGCCCCGCCATCAGCCATTAGCAGGGGCGCCGGCGCCGCCGGTGGCGTTACCGCCACCGGGAATCAGGGGGATGCCGAGGACATTGATCCCGAGCTTCCCGGTGGCGTCTGTGCCGTCGCCACCGACACCGCCGTCGCCGGCGCTGAACATCGACAGGACGGTACGGGCCGGCAGCAGCTCCACGAGCAGCCCGTCGAGCTCGGCAGAGTTCACTGTGTCAGACATCAAATCCTCCTAGGGAAGGTGGTCGAGGTGGCCTCGGGCACGGAAAACGTCTCGTCGTTTGTATTGCTGATTCGCCATCACATACCGTGCCCGACAGTAATGTCCTGTGGCAATCGGTAGTCGCACCTATCTCTTCGAAACGGGCTACCTAGTCATGGAGCTGCTTTTCGAATACGTAGCCGGGCCGCGACAGGCTACGGAGATTCCCTACTCCGGTACCTGATAGAAAGACCCGGTGACTGACCGACCTCCCTGGCTCCCCGGCACCGCCACCGGGATCGGCTCGATGCCCGGCACCGACGTTGTTGAGGCTGCCCGCACCGTGATCGGCGAGCTGCCCGACCTACCTCACCTGCCAGAGCTACCTCAAAGGGGTGCCGGGTCAGACCTGATCGGCCGCACCGCGGCGTTGCTCGTCGACCTCGCTGTCGAGCTGGTGCCCTCCGGGTACCAGGTCACCGCGCGGCCCGGTGCTGACCACCGCCGTGGCGTGGACCTGCTGCGCACCGACGTGGATGCATTCGAGGAGGCGGTCGACTTCGCTGGGGCTCGGCCGGAGGTGGTCAAGGTGCAGGCCGCCGGGCCGTGGACGCTGGCCGCCGAGGTGGAGTTGCGCAGCGGGCACAAGGTGCTCACCGATCCCGGCGCGCTACGCGAGTTTGCCGCGTCGCTGGCCGAGGGGCTGCGGGTGCATGTGGCGGAGCTCTCCCGCCGGCTGGGGACGAAGGTTGTGGTGCAGCTCGACGAACCGGGTCTGCCTGCGGTGCTCGCCGGCAGCGTGCCCACCCCGTCGGGGTACGGCACCGTGCCCGCAGTGCCCGAGGATGCGGCGATCGAGGTGCTGCGCAGGGTGCTCGACGCCGTGGCGGTGCCGCGGATCGTGCACTGCTGTGCGCCGCGGCCGCCGTTGGCGTTGCTGCGTGGCGCGGGGGCCGACGCGCTGGCCGTCGACGCCGAGCTGCTCGCCGGGGCGCCCCGGGCCACCGTCGACGCGCTCGGTGAGGCCTGGGACTCCGGCGTATCGGTGCTGCTCGGGCTGGTGCCCGCGATGGAACCCGCGGCGCCGCCCACCCTCGCTGGCCTGGCCCGGCCGGCGCTCGAGCTGGTGGACCGGCTCGGTTTCAGCCGCACAGTGCTCGCCGAGCGTTGCGTGCCCACCCCTTCGTGCGGGCTGGCTGGCGCGACCCCGGACTGGGCTGTGCGGGCGCTGACTCTGGCCCGAGAGCTCGGACAGGCGTTCGTCGACCCGCCCGAGTGATGGTTGCCGTAAGGGGCACAGACAGCGAAATTCGGTGGCGAGCAGTGCCCAGTCATGGCGGAATAGGGGCATGGAAACCATCAGCCGCAGTGGGCTGTCACTCGCACCGGTCGAGCCGTCCGATGAGGCGGCCATCCGGCAGTGGTACGAGCTGCGCTGCGCAGTGGTGGGTGCGGACCGGCCGGCTGACCCGCCGCCGTGCTGGATACACGAGCTCGGCAGCTTCCGGCATCCGTGGCCCGGCGAAGTCGAGACTGCGTGGCTGGCTCGCGACGGCGGCTCGGTGGTCGGTGGTTGTGTGCTCTACCTCCCGGTGCTGGACAACCTGCACAACGCTGCCTGCGAGATCCTGGTGGCGCCCGAGCACCGGCGGCAGGGCATCGGTCGGGCATTGCTCGACCACCTACGGGCCGGGGCCATTCGGCAGGGCCGGATCCGGCTGGTCGGCTCGGTTGGCCAGCCGCTGGACCCCACCGTTCCCGACCCGGGAGGGCGGTTCGCGGCGGCGTCCGGAGCGGTGCTGGCCCTGGTCGAGACCCGCCGGCGGCTCGACGTCGGCTCGGTGGACTCGGCTGTGCTCGCCGAGCTCGATGCACAGGCCCGGGTGAGGTCGCAGGGTTACTCGCTGGTCCAGTGGGTGGGCGGCACACCGCAGCAGTGGCTCGACGACATCGCGTATCTGACGGGGCGGATGTCCATCGATGCCCCGATGGATGATCTGTGCTGGGAAGCGGAGGTCTACGACGCGGCCCGGATGCGGGCGCGGGACGCCAGAGGCCTGGCCTGTGGCCTGCACATGGTCACCACTGCGGCAACGGACAGTACCGGGCAGTTGGTCGCCTTCACCCAGATCGTCGGTGACGCCACGTCGCACTGGTACGGCGGCCAGTGCGACACCATCGTCGCGCCGGAACACCGTGGCCACCGGCTGGGCACGCTGATCAAGGTGGCCAACCTGAACTACGCTCGCGCGTGGCGTCCCGAATTGCGCGTCATCGACACCTGCAACGCTGATTCCAACCCCTACATGGTCAGGATCAACGAGGCGATGGGATTCCGGCCGTACCGCCGGGTAAGTGAGTGGCAGCTCGATCTGTAGTCACGCGGTGTGGTTGCGCGACGCCTACCGAGCCGGGGCTGCCCCGCGTACCGTCGCGTCGGCGAGAGGTACTGGGAGGTTGATCGTGACACAGATCATCGATATCGAGGCGTTCCGCGCGGAGTTGTCCGGTGCTGCGCTGACCCGCGGCGACAACGGTTATGACGAGGCACGTTCAGCGTGGAACGGTGAGATCGACCGGTATCCGACGGTGATCGCGCGCTGCGGCAGCGCTGACGACGTCACCGCCGCCATCGCGTTCGCCCGGCAACGCGATCTGGAAATCTCGGTGCGCGGTGGTTTCCACAACACAGCCGGCACCGCGATCTGTGACGACGGCCTGATGATCGACCTCAGCCTGCTGCGGCATGTCGAGGTTGATCCGGCGACGCGCCGCGCACGGGTGGGCGGTGGCGCGACCCTGGGCGATCTGGACGCCGCCACCCAGGCGCACGGCCTGGCGGTGCCGGCCGGCACCGTCAGCCACACCGGCGTGGGCGGTCTTGCGCTCGGCGGCGGAATGGGGTGGTTGACACCCCAGTTCGGCTTGACTGCCGACAACCTCGTCTCCGCCACGGTGGTGACCGCCGACGGTCGCGGGTTGTGGGCCGCCGCCGACGAGCATCCCGACCTGTTCTGGGCGCTGCGGGGCGGCGGCGGCAACTTCGGCGTCGTGACCGAGTTCGAGTTTCGGCTGCACCCGGTAGGTCCGGTGGTGCACGTGGGTTTGCTCTTCTGGGGTCTCGAGCAAGGGGCCGAGATGCTGAAGCTCAGCCGGGACGTCTTCGCCATGCTGCCTGCCGAGGCGAACGCCATGATCGTCAGCGGCAATGCTCCGCCGGCGCCGTTCGTGCCTGAGCAGTACCACTTCATGCCCAGCTACGGGCTTGCGGTCGTCGGTTTCGGATCGGCCGAGGGGCACGCCCGAGTGCTGGCGCCAATCCGCGAGGCGCTCCCGCCGCTGTTCGAGTTCGTCACCCCGATGCCCTACACCCAACTGCAGCAGATGTTCGACGAGGAAGCCCGCTGGGGCGTGAACTGCTATGAGAAGGCGCTGTATCTGGACGCGCTGGCCGACGAGGCGATTGCGGTGATCATCGAGCATCAGGCGTGCAGGACCTCGTCGCAGTCGATGTTGCACCTGTTCCGTCTCGACGGGGCGTACGCGGAGGTCGGCGAGGCCGAGACGGCGTTCGGCGGCAGCCGCTCAAGCCGTATCGCCATCAACATGATCGCGCTCACCGACGACGTGGAGTTGCTCGCAGCCGAACGAGCCTGGGTCCGGTCGTTCTGGGCGGCGCTGCGCCCGCACGCCGCTGGCGTCGGCGGCTACATCAACACCATGGCCGACATCGAGGAGGATCGGGTGCGAGCCACCTACGGGTCGGCCAAGTACGGGCGGCTGGCCCGGATCAAGGCCGAGTATGACCCGGACAACGTCTTCCACCACAACGCCAACATCAAACCCGCGTTGCAGCCGATCTGATGAACGTTGCGTGCTGGCGGTGGCGGCGAAAGGTGGTAGCGTGGCGCGCGGTTGTGGTCGTGTAGTTCCCCGATCGTTGTGAAGCGTCCGTGGAATGTCTGACTACGGGTTCGCGCTCCCATCGGGGTTCCTCCCTCGGGTACGCGTGGTTCCGGGCAACCACGGGTCGGCACGGTGCCGGCCCAGGCATCAGATTCCACAGGGAGAGCACATGGCACAGGGCGTAGTGAAGTGGTTCAACGCGGAGAAGGGCTTCGGCTTCATCTCCGTCGACGGGGGTGGCCCCGACGTGTTCGTCCACTTCTCCGCCATCGAGGGTGACGGTTACCGCAGCCTGGACGAGAACCAGCGTGTTGAGTTCGAGTCGAGTCAGGGTCCCAAGGGCCCGCAGGCTGAGAAGGTCCGCGCACTCCACTGAGTGTTTCCAGCGCGGCCCCGCACCAGTCCGGTGCGGGGCCGCGCTGCATCTGCCGGCGGTCGGTGGCCGGAGCTAGTCTCGCGGGCGTGGCCAGCTCCGAAGACCTTGTGACCGGCACCACCGAGCCGCCTGCCGAGGTGCGAGCCGAGTACGGCGAGCTCGCCGAGACCGTGCGCGCACACCAGTTCCGCTATTACGTGCTGGACGCCCCCACCGTCTCCGATGCCGAGTTCGACGGGCTGTTCCGTCGGCTGCAGGAATGGGAGCAGCGCTGGCCGGCCTTGGTCGCGCCGGACTCCCCGACGCAACTGGTCGGCGGCGGCTTCAGCACCGAGTTCGCCGCGCACGATCACCTTGAGCGAATGCTCAGCCTGGACAACGCCTTCGAGACCGGCGCGCTGCGCACCTGGGCCGACCGGGTCGCCCGTGAGGTGGGTACCGGGGTGCACTACCTCGCCGAGCTGAAGATCGACGGGCTGGCAGTGAACCTGCTCTACGAGAACGGCAGGCTGGTCCGCGGCCTCACCCGCGGCGACGGGCGCACCGGCGAGGACGTCACGCTCAACCTGCGCACCCTGGACGACATCCCGGACCGGCTGCACGAATCCGCCGAGTACCCGGTACCCGAGCTGCTTGAGGTGCGCGGGGAGGTGTTCTTCCGGCTCTCCGACTTCGCCGAGCTCAACGCCAGGCTCGTCGAGGCGGGCAAAGCGGCCTTCGCCAACCCCCGCAACTCCGCAGCGGGCTCGCTGCGGCAGAAGGACCCGCGGGTGACCGCGACCCGTCCACTTCGGATGCTCTGTCATGGTCTGGGCCGGCGGCGCGGGTTCGAGCCGGCCCGCCAGTCGCAGTCCTACGAGGCGCTACGGACCTGGGGGCTGCCGATGTCCGAGCACACCCGGTTGCTGTCCACGATCGACGAGCTGATCGAGCACATCGCCTACTGGGGCGAGCACCGCCACGACGTGGCGCACGAGATCGACGGCGTGGTGGTGAAGATCGACGAGGTGTCGGCGCAGCGCAGGCTGGGCTCGACCTCCCGGGCGCCGCGCTGGGCGATCGCCTTCAAGTACCCGCCCGAGGAGGCCACCACCAAGCTGCTGGATATCCGGGTCAACGTCGGGCGTACCGGGCGGGTCACCCCGTTTGCTTTCATGGAGCCGGTGACCGTCGCGGGATCCACGGTGTCGTTGGCGACGCTGCACAACGCCGACGAGGTGCGCCGCAAGGGGGTGCTGATCGGGGACACCGTGACGATTCGCAAGGCCGGCGACGTGATCCCCGAAGTGCTCGGCCCGGTGGCGGACCTGCGCAACGGTGATGAGCGCGAGTTCGTCATGCCGACGCACTGCCCGGAGTGCGGCACGCCACTGCGCCACCAGCGTGAAGGCGACGTCGACATCCGGTGTCCCAACGCCCGCTCCTGCCCCGC
>JBQTHE010000116.1:0-12484 GCA_052390115.1 Pseudonocardiales bacterium
CCTGACCAAGCGGCAACGGGCCAAGGTCGTCCGTGGCGTGCAGTACGCCGTCCTGGTGCTGATCGTCCTGACTATCGCGCTGGCCGCCGACTGGGGCCGGATCCAGGCGGCGTTCTTCGACCTCGACATAGCCAGGGGCATGTTCCCCGAGGTCATCACGGTAGCGCTGGCGAACACCGTGATCTACACCGCGCTCGGCTTCGTGTTCGGACTCGTCTTAGCGGTGGTGCTCGCGCTGATGCGGTTGTCGAGCGTGGGGGTGTACCGAGCGCTGGCCGGGGTCTACATCGAGTTCTTCCGCGGTCTGCCGGCGCTGCTGGTGTTCCTCGCCGTGGGCAGCGGCCTCCCGCTGGCCTTTCCCGGCACGATCCTCAACCGCTACGTGGCGATCATGATCGCATTGGGCCTGGTCGCGGCCGCCTACCTGGCGGAGACCATCCGGGCCGGTATCCAGGCGGTGCCTCGCGGCCAGGTGGAGGCGGCGAGGTCGCTGGGCATGTCACCGGCCGCGACGATGGTCTGGGTCATCATCCCGCAGGCATTCAAGATCATCCTGCCGCCGCTGACCAACGAGCTGGTGCTGCTCACCAAGGACACCTCGCTGGCGTTGTTCCTCGGCTCGACGGTGGCCCAGCAGGAGCTGACCCAGTTCGGCCGCCAGCAGCTCAACGAGTCACGCAGCCTGACTCCGGTGCTGGTCGCCGGCCTGTGCTATCTGATCATCACGATCCCGCTGTCGCAAGTGTCACGGCGGCTGGAAGGCCGTTATGGCAGCGCGCAGCCGGCAACGGCCGGACGTGGAGATGCGTGAGATGATCATCGAGGTTTCCGGGCTGCGCAAGTCGTTCGGCTCGCTCGAGGTGCTGCGCGGAATCAACCTGAACGTCGAGCGCGGCCAGGTGGTGTGCGTGATCGGCCCGTCCGGGTCCGGCAAGTCGACGCTGCTGCGCTGCATCAACCTGCTGGAGCAGCCGACCAGCGGCTCGGTCACCGTCAACGGTGTCGCGCTGACCGATCCTGACGTGGACATCGACGCCGCGCGGCGCCGGATCGGCATGGTGTTCCAGCAGTTCAACCTGTTCTCCCACCTGTCGGTGCTGGACAACCTGATGCTCGCCCAACGGCGGGTGCTGCGGCGCAGCAAGGTCGAGGCGGCCGAGGTCGCCAGACGTAACCTGGGCATCGTCGGCGTCGCGGAGAAGGAGTCCGCAATGCCGGCGCAGCTCTCCGGAGGCCAGCAGCAGCGGGTCGCGATCGCGCGGGCGCTGGCGATGGATCCGGAGCTGATGCTGTTCGACGAGCCGACCTCCTCGCTGGACCCTGAGCTGGTCGGCGAGGTGCTGGGGGTGATGCGCAGGCTCGCCTGCAACGGCATGACGATGCTGGTGGTGACCCACGAGATGCAATTCGCCCGCGAGGTGGCCGACCGGGTGGTGTTCATGGACCACGGCGTGGTGGCCGAGGACGGTCCACCGGAGCAGGTGATCTCCGCGCCGCGCACGGAGCGCACCAAGGCCTTCCTGGCGAGGGTCCTCAACCGCAAGGAGCAGCATGGCTGACCAGCAGGAATACGACGTGATCGTGGTCGGGGGCGGGTCCACCGGGGAGAACGCCGCCTGGTACGCCCGGGAGAACGGCCTGACTGCCGTGGTGGTGGAGAACGAGCTGATCGGCGGTGAGTGCTCCTACTGGGCATGCATGCCGAGCAAGGCGTTGCTGCGTCCCGGGGAGGCCCTGGCCGCGGCCCGGCGGGTGCCGGCAGCGCAGCCGGCGGTGACCGGTGACGTGGACGTGGCGGCGGCGCTGCGCAGCCGGGACGGTTTCGCCAGCGGCTGGCACGACGAGTCCCAGGAACAGTGGCTGGCCGGCGTCGGCGTCGACGTCGTCCGCGGGCGGGGCCGGCTGGCCGGTGAGCGGGCGGTGGAGGTGGAGACCGAGGACGGGCCTGCGGTGACGCTGACCGCGCGCAAGGCCGTGGTGCTTGCCACCGGGACGTGCGCCGCTGTCCCACCCGTCGAGGGATTGCGCGATATCGCGATCTGGGACAACCGCGACGTGACAGCCGTGAAGCAGATCCCCACGCGGCTACTCGTCCTCGGTGGCGGCGTGGTCGGCTCGGAGATGGCCCAGGCCTACCGGCGCCTGGGTGCGCGGGAGGTCACGATCGTCGAGATAGCCGACCGGCTGCTGCCCACCGAGGAGCCCTTCGTCGGCGAGGAACTCGGCGCAGCCTTCGAGGCCGAGGGCATCCGGTTACGCACCGGCGCGAAGGTGGTCAGGGCGGCGCGGGAGTCCAGCGACGGCCCGGTGACGCTCACCCTGGACGACGGCACCGAGGTGGTGGGTGATGAGCTGCTGGTCGCGGTCGGGCGCAGGCCCCGCACCGACGACATCGGCCTGGAGACCGTCGGTCTGAGCCCAGGCGGGTACCTCGAGGTGGATGACCGGCTCCGGGTGCTCGGCGTGGACGGCGGATGGCTGTACGCGGCCGGCGACGTCAACGGCCGCGCACTGCTCACCCACCAGGGTAAATACCAGGCCCGGCTGGTCGGTGACATCATCGCCGGCCGCAACCTGCAGGCGTGGGCCGACCACAAGGCGCTACCCCGGGTGACGTTCACCGACCCGCAGGTCGCCGCGGTCGGGAGCACCGAACAGCAGGCGCGCGACGCCGGGCTGCAGGTCAAGACCGTGCGCTCCGACATCGGCGCCACTGCGGGTGGTGCGCTGGCCGGCAACGGGGTCAAGGGCACCGCGCAGCTCGTCATCGACCAGGACCGCCGCGTCATCACCGGGGCGACCTTCGTCGGTCCAGGGGTCGGCGAGATGCTGCACGCTGCCACCATCGCGATCGTCGGCGAGGTCGGGCTCGACCGGCTCTGGCACGCCGTCCCGGCATTCCCCACCATCAGCGAGGTGTGGCTGCGGCTGCTCGAGGCCGACCGTGGCATCTCTTAGCGGCGGATCGACTACCGGGACAGCCCAGGTGATCGCCGGCAGCCGTGATCCCGGCACAGTGTTCCGATTCCGGCTGGGCGCGGAGCTGCAGTGATCCGGTCAGCCGATCCATGGCACGAGGAGTACGTGGACTTCCCGTTGATACTCCAGAATCAGGTACACCACGGCTCCGGAGCTGCCGAGGGGCAGCGTCCGTATCGGCCCGTCCGGATTCTCCCGGTGGTACGGGTCGCCCGACCAGGGGGCTACCTCCAGTAACGTTCGCGCCTCGGCGTAGGCAGACAGGGCCTCGGCCGGCAACGCGGCAACCTGCTCTTGTGCCTGATCGTCGTCGACAACGCGGTACACCTACACGCCGAACCGGGCAAGCCGTTCCTTGAGCTGCGCTAGCGGCTCATCCTCGGGCACATCTTCGCCGGAAAGTAGATGCGCCGCGCGCATCAGCATCCGCCGGTAGGCCTGCGGGTCGGCGGACATGATCGCGCGACGCCGCCAGTGCTCGAGCGTGTCCAGCACGCACGCCAGCTCCAGCGTCTCGGCGGCCTCCGCGAGCGCCCGCCGGTATGCCTTGTCGAACTCCTCTCTCTCCTCCACGATCAGCGCGGCGCGAATCGCGCTCGGGCCAGATCCCTCCGGCAGCGGAGGGATAGCCGGGATCGGGTGGAACTGGCCGGCGGCGGTCATGCCGACACGATAGCGTCCGGAGCCGACAGCGCTCGGAATCCTCGAGACCTTCCCCAGCGGGGCCTGTCGCCCCGGCCTCGGTATCGCGGTCCCTGTGGGCAGGTACCGGCTACTCCAGGTCCACGTCTCGGTCAGGGGTTCGTCGGCGCGCCGAAGAGCGTGTCGAGGTGGTCTTCGAGGGCAGCCAGCGCCGCCTGCGGGGTGCACTGCTCGGCGAGGGTGTGCGCGGTCAGCCCGTCCACCAAGGCGCTCAGCGCCACCGCGGCGTGCTCGGGATCCGGTCGACGCGGCCCGTTGGCGGCTCGGATTCGGTCGGCGAGGAACGCTCGCATCTGGTCCATCCCTGCACGGAGGGATTCGGCGATCCCGGGGGACACCGCAGCGCGTGCACCGAACGCCACAGCGACGTGCGCCTCCAGGCGCCGCTGCTCGTCGAGGGGCAGGAGCTCGACCAGCAGCGCACGCACCGCCTCACGGGGCGACCCGTGCTCAATCTCGGTGATGCGCTGCCCGAGACGGGCCTCGACATGCTCACTCACCGTCTGCAGCGCGAAGCGCAGCATCTGGTCCTTGGTGCGAAACCAGTGCTGGACCATGCCCATCGACACGCCCGCCTCGGCCGCGACGTGCCGCAGACTCACCGCGTCGAGCCCGTGAGTGGCCGTCACCCGCCACAGCGCCCGAGCGATCTGCTCGCGCCGCGCGCGCGGATCAACCCTCTTCGGCACCCCCACATCCTGACACGATGCAGTCGCATTGCTCTCCGAGGGCGCGACATGTGACAATGCGACTGCATCGTCAAGGAGGGGAATCTATGGCCGGCACCGACACCCGCACCCACGCACGACGACTTCGCCGCGGCCGACGCTGGTGGGACCTCGTCAGCCCCATCCACGGATCCGCGGGAGGGTCGACGACCCAGGTGGCCGAACTGGCGCTGCAGTACCTCAACCTGAAGGAAGGCCAGACGGTGCTCGACCTCGGTTGCGGCAGCGGTGCCGCCCTGCCCACCCTGCGCGAGGCCGTCGGTCCCTCCGGGCGGGTCATCGGCATCGACTACAGCCCACGGATGCTTGCCCGCGCCGAGGCGATGGTCCGCGAGCGGGGTTTCGAGAACGTCGAGCTGCGACGCGCCGACGCCACCCGCGTCGCGATCGAGCCCGGCTCCTACGACGCTGCCTACGCGTGCGCGTCGATCAGCGCGATGCCCGACGTGCCCGCCGCCCTGGCCACCGTGCAGCGCGCCCTGCGGCCCGGCGGCCGGCTGTTCGTCTTCGACATGCGCCTCATACCACGCGGGTGGTCCACCCCGCTGATCTGGCTGTTCCAGGGGATCTACCGGGCTAGCGCGGGATGGTCAGGTGTCGACGTGCTCGACAGCGCACGGGACATCTTCGCCGAGGTGACGCTACCCGATCCCCCCGGCAAGGAAGGTCAGGGACAGCCGCAGGCGGGCTGGCCACCGCTCACCATGTTCGTCGCCACCGCGGCCGACGGCTGAGTCTGCAAGGCCGCGTCGCCACCGCGACTACACCGGCTCTCCAGCGGCGGAGGGACCGCGGCCTCTAGCCCCTGTCCCGTCGATCATGGGACCGGGTCAGATGGCCCGATCTCAAGGTGCTCTCAGCCTCCCGAACTCAACAACAGTGCTGTTCGGTCGACCTTGGGCAGCACTGCTGTTGAGTTCGGGAACCCGAGGGTTGATCACAAACCCGAAGATCCGCGGGACGCACCCTAGTCGCTACAGCGTCCGGGTCTTTCGCGGCCCAGGTGTCTGGCGCGCAACGCCGTGCGACCACGTAGGCCGAACCTCCAACGGCACTACCGCTGGTCAACCGCGCACAGCGAAAGACCCAAGACTGGGAGTGCCATAAGACTGCGCCGGTCGGTTCAGTCGGGGTGGATGCCCCACCGGGTGGTGATCGTCTGGTCGGGGTCGAGTTCGAGCAGGCCGTCGCCGCTGCGGAAGCCGTTGGGGGCACAGGTCATCGGCTCCACCCCCAACCCGCGGCGGCGCTGGTCCGGCGGCAGGGTGTCGCCGGTGTAGAGCTCGATGAACCGGTAGTGCTCGTCGGCCCACAACCGGACGCACCGCCCGTCCGGGGCGGTGAGCCGCACCCAGGCCAGCCCGTCGCCGTCGCGCGCCAAGCCGGTGAAGGCGTAATCGATGTGGGTGTCGCCGATCAGCCGGGGGGTGCGGAAGTCATATGGTGAGCTGGCGACCGGTTCGGTACCGGTGGGTAGGCCGCGGTCGTCGGTGGGCAGCCAGCTCGCGGCGTCCAGGGTGAGGGTGGCCTCGTCGATGAACTCGGTGCCCGCGGTGAGGTAGGGGTGCTGGCCGGCGGCGTAGGGGCACGGTGTGCCGCCGAGGTTGGTGGCAGTGGTGCTCACGGTGAGGCCCGGTCTGTCCGTACCGGCGTCGGTGTCGTGAAGGGCGTACTCGATTGCGACGTCGAGGGTGAAGGGGTAGCCGGGCAGCGGGTGTAGCACGGTGCCCAGCACGACGCGGTCGAGGTCGCGCTCGCCCAGGGTCCAGTTGCGCCAGCGCAGGAAGCCGTGGATGGCGTTGTGCTTCTCGGGTTCGGTCAGCGCGACCTGGTAGCCGGTTCCCGCGAAGGTGTAGGCGCCGTCGGCGAGCCGGTTGGGCCAGGGGATCAGCGGTGCGCCGTGGGCCCCGGTGCACATCTGATCGGCCGGGTAGCCATCCAGCACAGCCCGGCCACCGCAGGTATAGCTGCGGATGCCGCCGCCGACCTCGACCAGCGTCAGCCGGTGCGGACCGGCGACAATCTCGAACTGCTCACCCGATGGGACGACACTCATCGGCCTATCCTGCTTCTGGGCCGACTTGCAGTGCCCGCCGGGGGATCGTGGACGCCGTGCTGGACCCGCCGGTCGGCGACTTCGCGTGGCTCGGGTCAGCGGTTGGGGTCGCGGACTGCGCCGGTGGCGGCAGAGGTGGCCATCCGGGCGTACGCGCGCAGCGACTTGGCCACCGGGCGCTGCCGGTCCACCGGCTGCCAGGGGCGCTCGGACGCGTCCATCTTCGCCCGCCGCTCGGCCAGCACGTCGTCGTCGACCAGCAGCCGCAACGCCCGCTCCGGCACGTCGATCATGATCCGGTCCCCGTCGGCGACCAGTCCGATCACGCCACCCGCGGCCGCCTCCGGGGAGATGTGCCCGACGGCAACGCCCGACGAGCCGCCGGAGAACCTGCCGTCGGTCACCAGCGCGCACACCTTGCCCAGCCCGGCGCCCTTGAGAAACGCCGTCGGGTGCAGCATCTCCTGCATGCCGGGCCCGCCCGCCGGACCCTCATAGCGCACCACCAGCACGTCTCCCGGCTGCAGCTCGCGGGCGAGGATCACCGAGACCGCCTGCTCCTGGCTCTCCACCACCCGTGCGGGTCCCTCGAAGTGCCAGGCCTCCGCGGGCACGCCGACAGTCTTGATCACTGCACCGTCCTCGGCCAGGTTGCCGAACAGCACGGCCAGCCCGCCCTCGACGGTGTAGGCGTGCTCGCGGTCCCGAATGCAGCCCTCGGCGGCGTCGGTGTCCAGCGAGGACCAGCGGTTCGCCGTCGAGAACGGCGTCGTGGTGCGCACGCCGCCGGGCGCGGCATGGAACAACTCGACGGCTGCCGGTGAAGGCGAGCCGCTCCGGATGTCCCAGGCGGCCAGCCACTGCTGCAGCGACGGGGCGTGCACGGCGTGCACGTCGCGGTGCAGCAACCCGGCCCGGTCCAGCTCGCCGAGGATGGCCGGGATGCCGCCGGCCCGGTGCACGTCCTCCATGTGGTAGTCCGAGCTAGGCGAGACCTTGGCCAGGCAGGGCACCCGGCGGGACACCGCGTCGATGTCGGCCATAGTCAGGTCGACCTCGGCCTCGTATGCAGCCGCCAGGATGTGCAGCACGGTGTTCGTCGAGCCGCCCATCGCCACGTCGAGCGCCATCGCATTCTGGAAGGCCTTCTCGGTGGCGATCGACCGGGGCAGCACCGACTCGTCGCCAGGCCCGTCCGCGCTGTACCACCGGCGGCACAGCTCCATCACGGTCCGCCCGGCCTCGGTGAACAGTGCGCGGCGCGCGGCGTGGGTGGCCAGTGTCGAGCCGTTGCCGGGCAGCGCCAGCCCGAGTGCCTCGGTGAGGCAGTTCATCGAGTTCGCGGTGAACATCCCGGAGCACGAACCGCAGGTCGGGCAGGCGGAGCGCTCGACGGCGGTCAGCCCCTCGTCGTCCACGTCCGGCGAGGCGGACGCGGAGATCGCCGTGATCAGGTCGGTGGGCGCCTGGGCCACCCCGTCCACCACGACCGCCTTGCCGGCCTCCATCGGTCCGCCAGAGATGAACACGGTCGGGACGTTCAGCCGCAGCGCGGCGTTCAGCATCCCGGGTGTGATCTTGTCGCAGTTCGAGATGCACACCAGCGCGTCGGCCGCGTGCCCGTTGACCATGTACTCGACGGTGTCGGAGATCACCTCACGGGACGGCAGGGAGTACAGCATCCCGCCGTGGCCCATCGCGATCCCGTCGTCGAGCGCCATGGTGTGGAACTCGCGGGGCACCCCGCCGGCCTCCCGCACCCCCTCGGCGACGATCTCGCCGAGGTCCTTGAGGTGCACGTGGCCCGGCACGAACTGGGTGTAGGAGTTGGCGATCGCCACGATCGGCTTGCCGAAGTCGTCCTCACCCATCCCGGTGGCTCGCCACAGCGCGCGAGCACCGGCGGCGTTGCGGCCGTGGGTCGTGACGCGGGATCGCAGGGCCGGCATGGACACTCCTTTGCCCCATCGGAATCGTCGGCAGCCGGATCAGGCAGCCGGCCGCCGCTGGCAGCGGCGAGCAAGCACGGATAGGTCGCGAACGCGCGGCGGGCAGCGGTAGCTCCGCACCGTCCGTCAGTATCGCGCTGAGCTTCGCTTTCTTGCGCAGGCGCAGCGAGGCGATGCCACCCCACCGTACTCGCCGCCGAGCCACTAGCGACCCACGCTCACGCCTCCCGGGTCTTCCACCCCAACAGTCACATGCGTCACGTGGATCCCACCGGGAAGGCATTGGGATTTCTGCGGACGTGCCACAGGTGGCAAACCTGCGGCAGAAGTTGCCACCTGCGGCAGGTACTCACGCTGCGGCACCTCTCCCCCTCCCTTCGAAAGACGAAGGGCCGTGGAGAGGTGATCGGCCGCCTTCAGAGTGCGGGAGTGACTGTCGCCGAACACGTGCCGCGCCCGGGCAGGGGTCTCGTCATGCAGACGCTACGGGCAACAGCGGGCTGCAGAACGGCAAGAGCCCGCCTCCTCGAAGGAAGCGGGCTCCTGAACGAGCGGTTGAGATCCAGAAGGATCAGACGACGCGCACGCCGGTAGCCTGCAAGCCCTTGGCGCTCTGGCCGACCTCGAACTCCACGCGCTGCCCTTCGTCGAGGCTGCGGAACCCGCTGCCGTCGATCTCCGAGTAATGCACGAAGACGTCAGCGCCGCCCCCGTCGGTGGAGATGAAGCCGAAGCCCTTCTCGCCGTTGAACCACTTCACTGTTCCCTGTGCCATGTATCTGCTCCTCGCAGGTGGTGGGACTCCGCACTGTGCGGGCCCGGCCGACTCAGGTGGCGCTGACCTGCATCCTGTTGACGCTGGGCACTCGACACCGACTTGTTCCTGCGGGCGTGAGTTCTGGCTACGGCTGCGGTCTACACAGGTGACCCCGTCGAGGAGCAGCAGAACGAGAGAAATGAGGCAACTGATGTCCACGAAGATCTACGTCAACCTCCCCGTGAAGGACCTCGTCAAAGTCGATCGACTTCTTCACCGCACTCGGCTTCTCGTTCAATCCACAGTTCACCGATGAGAACGCGACATGCCTGGTCATCAGCGACGACATCTACGCCATGCTGCTGACCGAGCCGTTCTTCAAGACGTTCACCAGCAAGGACGTCGTCGACGCCACGAAGAGCACGGAGGTGATCCTGGCACTGGGAGTCGACAGCAGGCAGCGGGTGGACGAGCTGGTGGACAGTGCCCTCGCGGCGGGCGGGAAACCCGGGAGCTTCTCGAACGACGAGGACTTCATGTACGGACGGAGTTTCCAGGACCCAGACGGGCACCTCTGGGAGGTGCTGTACATGGACCCGACGATGGCGCAGGCTTGACTCCCGTCTCACCGATGCTGCGCGCGTGCGCCAGCATATGGATGATCGAGTCGCTGCTGGCATGGATAGCGCCGATCCGCCCAGCCTCCTCGAGATGATGGTCCGCGACCCCAGAAATGGCGTCAGAAGCAATGAGTACCCGGTAGTCGCGTTCGCTGGCGTCGTAGATGCTCGCTCGCGGACAGTTCGGATAGTTGCATCCAGCGAAGACGATGGTGTGCACACCAAGGCCAGCCAGGTGCTGATCCAAGGCGGTCCGGTAGAAGGCGCTCCAGCGCGGTTTCCAGACAGCAACCTCGTGAGGGCCGAGGTTTTGGAGGTGACCGACGAGGAGAGTGGGCGCGTCGAGATCTGGTGCACCGGCGAGACGAAGCTCTGGCGCGATCTGCGAGCCGGCGGAACCGGGCCGAGCGATGGGTGCGCCTGCGGCGATGGCTGCTCGGCGTGGCAGGTCGACGTCGTCGCCGTCATAGAGACGGACCACCTGGACGATTGGCGCCGCCGCGTTACGGTAGGCCGCTAGCAGGTGGGCGATGTTCGGCAAGATCTGTGTGGTTCCGGGGATCGGATTGGAACCACCATCGATGAAATCGACCTGAGTATCGATAACCACCAGCGCCGACCGGCCCAGGTCAGGCGCGATGTAAGCGTCGAGACCGCTCGTCCACGTTATCACCTACGGCTCCTTCCTAGAACAGGCTTCCTTGCCCCGTCCCCAGCATCTGCTCGCGCACCAGTGGAATCGGCGGCCCACCGTAGGACAGAAAGTTGTCGTGGAATTCTCGCCAGGCAGCGCGCCCGCCACGGTTCGCGGTCCAGTCCGCGCGCAGCTTGCGGATTATCAGCTTACCCATCGTGTAATTGAGATAGGCCGGGTCCCAGGTACCGCGAGCCGCCTGCTGGCGCGCGCTGCCGGGATCCTGATAAGCCTGTTCGCGGAACATCGTCTCGCAGGTCGCCATGCTCATTCCCTGCGTGTGCATTCCGATCGAACACAAAAAGCGAACGTTGCGCAGCAGCGCGTCACTGAGCTGGCCGATGTGCGCCTCCGGTGCATTGTTACCGAGACCCGCTTCCCACATCATTTCCTCGGTGTAATGTGCCCACCCTTCCGCGTAGGCGTAGCCGACGAACAGCTGCCCGATCTCGAACGCCGAACGGTTCGCATGCAGGAACTGCAGAAAATGCCCAGGCCAGACTTCGTGAGCTGAAACGAACAGCAGGTTCGACTTGCCTGGAACGTAGGCGTCCTGGTCGGCCTTGGACCATGATGGATCAGGCGGCGCGATGTAGTAGACCGAAGGCATACCCTTGTCGTACGGGCCGGGAATATCGATGTAGGCGAAGTTCGAGCGCCGGTACGGTGGCGATTCCGCGACCAGCGCCTGTTCCGAACCGGGAATGCTGACCAGGTCGTGATCGACGACGAACTGGCGCAGCATGCCGAGCTGACCGCGGGCACCTTCCACCGCGCCGCCGCTCGGCTTGTCCGCCTGCATCTTGGCGACGCAGGCCTCGATGGGCGCGCCCGGCAGGTACTCGGCGCAGGCCTGCTGGAGCGCGGCGAGGTTGCGCGCGAGATCGGCGCGGCCCACCCGCTCCAGCTCCGCGAGCGGCGTGGTGACGCGCTCGGTCATGCGCAGCATGTTGGCGAACTTCGCCGGACCGAGCGCGAAGTTCTCGGTGGCCTCCGGCAGACCGCTCGTAAGCCAGTCCGCGAGGTCCTGCATCGCCTGCGCCGCCGGCTCGATCGCGCTCGCCAGCTCTTCCTGCAGCGCCGGATCTTTCACCTCGGCAAAGATCTTCGGCACATCCTTGCGGTAGAAGTCCGGAAAGCCGCCGAAGCCATTGACACCGTACTGGATGAAGCTCCTCGGCAGCGGTGTGCGCAGGTTCGCGCGAATCTGCGCAGCGGCTGCGGGCACGGCGCGTGCGTAGCCGATGAAAGCCTTGAGGCGCGTGTCGGCCGAGGCGTAAGGACGCGTGAGATACACACTCGGATCAAGGCCGCTACCGAGATAGAACGACGGGTTCGTAAACGGCTCCTCCGCTTCTTGCAGCCAGAACAGATCGGCGTCGATGCGCGACAGCAGGTATTTCCGTTCGAAGCGCTGCTCGACGCTCAATGCGTTCTCGTCGAACGCTTCAGCCTGCGTGCGCTGCGCATGTAGCCACTGCACTGCGGAGCGGATACCGGCCGCGCTCCAGTCCGGCAAGCGGCCGTCGTATTCATGGCGCCCTTGCTGGACGGCGAACGGCGGGTTCAGCGCAAAGTAGCCCTCCTTGAACTGGTCCAGGTGCTTCGTCCATTCGGTTTGCGCGGTGCGGTCGAGCGGGCGCGCCGGAGTGGCTTGGCAGCCACAGACGAGGACGGCGAGCAGCATGGCGATAGCGCGGACGAAGCGCCACACGGGGACCCGATAGGCCATGGGATTCCTTGGGTACGACGGGACTGGCTCCAACATAGCGGCCGCGGAATCGAAACACCATACGTTGGCCCAGCCAGGCCGCTGCGGCACCGAGGCTCAGTGGTCGGCTCCGGAGGCCCGTCACGATGCTGACGGACGGCAGCTCATGTACGCAGTGCTCAGGCGTCGGCATGGGCTGGTGCGGCGTGTAAAAGACGGTAAACACAGTTAGACGCCCACCACACCGAGGGGGGGTGGGGTTGAAAACGCGCCCCTAACGGGGGGGCC
>JBQTHE010000117.1:0-33261 GCA_052390115.1 Pseudonocardiales bacterium
ACCAACCGCTCCGGCGGTTCATACACCGGACCGGCACGCCGGTCACGGTCTAGATCCCGCCGACCGGAGCCCCCAACCGCAACCAGCCAGGGGCACGCCTTCGGGCATGGGGCGAAGCCCGGCTAGCTCTGTGAGCAGTGAGAGGATCTGCCCCGTGTCAGTACAAACGAATCTGACCGGAGGCGCGGACTCCGACGGTGCAGCGCGACAGCGGCGGGACCGTGGCGCGGATAGTGGCCGCCCGGGCGGTCGGGATGGCCGTGCCGGGGAGGGCGGCCGGGTGCCGTCGCGGCGCCGGGATGAAGCCGAGGTGGCGCGTCCGGAACTTCCGGCGGATCTGGATACCAGTGAGTTGGACCGGGAAGTCCGCAAGGAACTGTCGACACTGCCGAAAGGGTTGGCCGACCTTGTCGGGAACCATCTGATAGCGGCTGGTCGCGTGCTGGACGAAGATCCGCAGCTTGCCCTGGCGCACGCTCGGTTCGCTCGTAGCCGAGCGGGTCGGGTCGCCGCGATCCGGGAGGCTGCGGGCGTTGCCGCCTACCACGCGGGGGAATGGTCTGAGGCATTGGCGGAGCTTCGCGCGGCGCGCCGGTTGGGCAGCGATCCCGGGCGTCTGGCGGTGTTGGCCGACTGCGAGCGCGCGCTGGGACGTCCGGAGCGTGCCCTGGAGATCGCGCGCAGCCCAGAAGCGGCACAACTCGGCACTGATGAGGCAGTCGAGCTCCGAATCGTCGCCGCGGGGGCGCGGCGCGACCTCGGCCAGTTCGACGCTGCGGTGGTCGCCCTGCAGGGGCCGGATCTGGAGGCAGCGGGTCCGGAGCCGTGGCGGGCCAGGCTGCGTTATGCGTATGCGGACAACCTGCTGGCCGCCGGTCGCGAGCAGGACGCGATCCGATGGTTCCTGGCCGCTACCGAGGTGGACGCCGAAGACGCTACTGATGCCGCGCAGCGAGCGATCGAGCTCAGCGAACGCCCGGGGCCGCGGTGAGCGATCCGCGGGAGAGCCTGGAGGGCTACGACGCGGTAGTTCTCGACCTCGACGGCACCGTTGTGCGGGGAGCGGAGCCCGTGCCGGAGGCACCGGACGTGGTCAACGAGCTGCGCGAGGCCGGTCGGGCCGTGCTGTTCATCACCAACAACGCATCGCGGGCGCCCGAGGAGGTCGCCGAGCACCTCACCGCGCTGGGCGTCCGGACCGCCCCACAAGACGTCCTTACCAGCGGCCAGGCCGCGGTGGCGATGCTGGCGGCCCAGTTACCGGTAAGCGCCGCTGTGCTGGTCGTCGGATCCGAGGCGCTGTCCGCTGCGGTACGGTCGGCTGGGCTGCGGCCGGTGGCTACGGCGTCTGAGCGTCCTGCCGCGGTGGTGCAGGGCCACTCCCCGGAAACCGGGTGGGCCCGGTTGGCCGAGGCCTGCCTGGCGATCCGAAGCGGCGCGTTGTGGATCGCCTGCAACATCGATCGCACGCTGCCCACCGAGCGGGGTCTGTTGCCCGGCAACGGTGCCATGGTGGCCGCGTTGCAAGCCGCCACCGATCGGGAGCCCGAGGTGGCAGGCAAGCCGGCACGTTCGCTGCTCGACACGGCCGTGGAACGCACCGGCGCGCAGCGGCCCCTGGTAGTCGGAGACCGCCTGGACACCGACATCGAGGGAGCTCGTGCCGCCGGGCTGGATTCCCTGCTGGTCCTGTCCGGGGTCGCCGACGCCGTCGCGCTGCTTGCCGCGCCACCGCGGCAGCGGCCAGTTCACCTCGGCGCCGACCTCAGGGTGTTGCGCGGATCCCTCGACCGCACCCGGATCCAGGCGCGGCCGGGCTGGCGCGTCGATTCGGCCGACGGAACCCTGCTGCTGCACCGCGACGGTACGGACGGCGACCCTCTCGATGCGCTGCGGACGTTGTGCGCTGCCTGGTGGGCAGGGCCCGCCGGGCCGGTAGGAGTGCGTGCCTGCGACGCTGCCGCCGCAGCAGCACTGGTCGCCCTGGGCTTGAGCGATGCCGCTCGGTAGCGTGACGGGGACCAGAGCGGCCGAGGAGATCAGCTACATGACGCCCCAACCATCCCCCGCCGATGCCGGCATCACCGATGCGCTCACCGGCCTGCAAGATCTCGACGAGCTTGCGACCGCGGATCACGTGGCCCGGTTCAACGCCATACACGACTCGCTGTCCGCAGCTCTGTCCAGCATCGACGAGTTCTAGGTGGTCCGCAGGGCCCGGCTCGACGCAGAGCTGGTACGGCGCGGTCTGGCCCGATCTCGCGATCACGCGGCCGAGCTCGTCGCGCAGCGTCGGGTCCAGATCCGCGGAGTGACCGCTACCAAGCCGGCCACCGGCGTCGACCTGGACACCCCCCTGCTGGTACGGACCAAGGAGACCGAACCCGAGTGGGTGTCGCGAGGCGCTCGAAAGCTTCTCGGCGCACTGGACAACCTGATGACCGCGGGACCGGTGGTGGCGGGCCGGCGCTGCCTGGACGCCGGCGCGTCCACCGGCGGCTTCACGGAGGTGTTACTGCACCGCGGGGCGCGCGAGGTGGTTGCGGTCGACGTCGGCTACGGGCAGCTCGCCTGGTCGTTGCGCACCGACCAGCGGGTCTGCGTGCATGACCGAACAAACGTTCGGACCATGCAGCCCGAGGACATCGGTGGCACCGTAGATCTGACCGTGGCCGATCTGTCGTTCATCTCGCTGCGCCTGGTGCTGCCCGCCCTGGTCCGGTGTACCAGGCCGGACGGCGACCTGCTGCCGATGGTCAAACCTCAGTTCGAGGTCGGCCGGGAGCGCCTGGGCGCTGGCGGTGTGGTCCGTGACCCGGTGCTGCGGGCGAAGGCCATCCTGGACGTGGTGACCGTCGCGGTCGATCTCGGGCTCTGCCTGGTCGACGCCACCGCGAGCCCGCTGCCGGGGCCGTCCGGCAATGTCGAATACTTCCTGTGGTTGCGCCGCGATCCAGCCGATCCGCAGCGCTGCGCCGAGGAATTGGTGCGCGCCGCGGTGCTGGAGGGCCCGCAATGAGTGCCGGACGTGAGGTCCTGCTCGTGTTGCACACCGGGCACCCGGAGAACCTGCGCACCGCTGAAAAGGTCGCGCAGTCGCTGGCCACGGCGGGAATCGGGCTGCGAGTGCTCGCCGAGGAGGCCACGCATCTTGATCCTGCGCTGCGCGACCACCAGGCGCCCACCCATCCGGATGCCGCCGCGGGCGCGGATCTTGTCGTGGTACTCGGCGGCGACGGCACCCTGCTGCGGGCCGCTGAACTGGCTCGGCCCTCCGGCGTCCCGCTGCTCGGGGTGAACCTCGGCAGGGTGGGCTTCCTCGCCGAGGCCGATCTGGATTCCCTCGATGAGGCGATGCGCGCCATCGTCGCCGGCAACTACCTCGTCGACGAGCGGATGACCATCGACGTCACCGCGACCCTCAACGGCTCCACGCTGGCCCGGACCTGGGCGCTCAACGAGGCCAGCGTCGAGAAGAGCCGCCGGGAACGGATCCTGGACGTAGTGCTAGAGGTGGACCGCAGGCCGGTCTCTGCGTTCGGCTGCGACGGGCTGCTCTGCGCTACCCCCACCGGGTCCACCGCATACGCCTTCTCGGCCGGGGGGCCCGTGGTATGGCCGGACGTGGACGCGCTCGTCGTGGTCCCCAGCAACGCGCATGCGCTGTTCGCCCGCCCGCTGGTGGTGTCGCCGGACTCGGTGGTGGCCGTCGAGACCGATCCGCACGGGCATGCTGCGGTGCTGTGCTGCGACGGGCGGCGGACCTTCGAGCTGCCGGCGGGCGCTCGGGTCGAGGTGATCCGGGGCACCACGCCGATCCGGCTGGTGCGCCTGCACGATTGTCCGTTCACCGACCGGTTGGTGCGCAAGTTCGAGCTGCCGGTGCGGGGTTGGCGTGGCCCCCGGCCGAGCTGACCGGTTACCTGGCGTAGCGCGCTAGGGTGCGGCCGTGCTCACCGAGATGCGCATCGAGGGCCTCGGTGTGATCGACGAGGCCACCCTGGACCTGCACCCCGGTCTGACCGTGGTGACCGGTGAGACCGGGGCCGGCAAGACGATGGTGGTCACCGGCCTGCATCTACTCGCCGGCGGGCGGGCCGACGCCTCCCGGGTCCGCCGCGGCGCCGACCGTGCCATCGTGGAGGGCCGCTTCCGGCCACCCCAGGGCAGCGCGGCAGCGGACCTGGCGAGCGAGGTGGGCGCCCGGACCGACGAGGACGGCAGCCTGATCGCCAGCCGCACCCTCACCGCGGACGGCCGCTCCCGGGCCCACCTGGGTGGTCGCTCGGTCCCAGCAGGGGTACTCGCCGACCTGGCCGACGGCATGCTGGCGGTACACGGTCAGAATGACCAGCTGCGGCTGCTGCGCGTCGGCGAGCAGCGCGCCGTGCTGGATCGCTTCGCCGGCGACGTGGTATCCGGGCCGCTGGACGCCTACCGCCGCGTTCGGCAGGAGTGGCTGCGCTGTTGCGCCGAGCTCACCACGCGGCGGGATCATTCCCGCGAGCTGGCCAGGGAAGCCGACCTGCTCGGCCATGGCCTCGCCGAGATCACCGCCATCGACCCGCAGCCCGGCGAGGACGGTGCCCTGGTGGCCGAGGCTCGCCGGCTTGCCGACGCCGACCAGCTGCGGGAGACCGCCGCCGGCGCGCAGTCCGCGATCAGCGGCGCGCCGGACCCCGACCCCGACCAGCCGGGCGCGATCGGTCTGGTCGGTGAGGCCCGCCGCCGGTTGCAGGCGGTGGAGGATCCCGCGCTGCAGGTGCTGGCTGCCCGCCTGGGGGAGGTATCGGCGCTGCTCAGCGATGTCGGCGCCGAGCTCGGCGGCTACCTCGAGGCGCTGGACGCCGACCCGGCCCGCCTGGAGCAGGTGCTGGTCCGGCAGGCCGAGCTCAAGCGGCTCACCCGCAAGTACGCCGCCGACGTTGACGGTGTGCTGGTCTGGGCGCGCGGTGCCCGCCAGCGCCTGGCCGGCCTGGACACCTCCGAAGCGGCCATCGCCGAGCTGACGGGCCGGCGCGACGAACTGGCCCACGATCTGGCCCGCCACGCCAAGGCCCTCACCGCGGCGAGGACTGCCGCCGCTAGGGACCTCGGAAACGCCGTCACCGCCGAGCTCGCGGCGCTGGCGATGGGCCAGGCGCAACTGTCTGTGGCGGTCTGCCCGGCTCTGGCCGGGGAAGGCGACGCGACCGGACTCACCGTCGCCGGGGATCGGCTGCGGGCCGGGCCGGATGGCGTCGACGAGGTGGAGCTACGGCTGACACCGCACGCTGGCGCGGGACCGCTGCCGGTGCACAAGGGCGCCTCCGGCGGAGAGCTGTCCCGGGTGATGCTCGCGCTGGAGGTGGTACTCGCCGATGCCGACCCGGTACCGACGATGGTCTTCGACGAGGTCGACGCCGGGGTCGGCGGGCGCGCCGCGGTCGAGATCGGGCGACGCCTGGCTCGGCTGGCCCGCAGCCACCAGGTCGTGGTCGTCACCCACCTGCCACAGGTCGCCGCCTATGCCGACCGGCACCTTATGGTGGATAAGGCGACCTACGCCACCGGCCTGACCCGCAGCGGGATCCGGGAACTCGACGGGGTGGCCCGGGTCAGCGAGCTGGCCAGGATGCTGGCCGGACTGGACGACACCGACACCGGGCGCGCGCACGCCGAGGAGCTGCTGGCCGCCGCCGAAGCGGACAAGCACGTGAGCGCATAACAGTGCTATAGCACGCAACACCACTCACGGGGGCTGGCTCCGGCGCGCCTCCCCTCCCAGCGACGCGGATTTTGCCACCATCACCGGCATGAGAATCTCCGGTCTGCTCAACCGACCCGGCCATGAGCTGCCCGGTGTGACCGGGTTGGCCAGGGTGGACCGTCGCGCCGACGCGCTGGTGCGGCGCGTAGGCCCCGGTGACATCGCGGTCCTCGACCAGGTCGATCTCGATCGGAGAACCGCCGATGCGCTGGTGGCTGCGGGCGTCGTAGGTGTGGTCAATGCCGCGCCGTCGATCTCCGGCCGGTTTCCGAACCTGGGTCCCGAGATCCTCGTGACAGCAGGCGTCGTCCTGCTCGACGGGGTCGGACCGGACGTGATGCGGATCAAGGACGGCGCCCGGCTTCGGCTGCACGAGGGCCGGTTGTACGTCGGGGACACCGAGGTTGCCTGCGGCATCGAGCAGACTGCCAACTCGATCGCCGACTTGATGATCGAGGCCAGGTCTGGGCTGTCCGCCCAGCTCGAGGCGTTCTCCGCGAACACCATCGAGTTCCTCCGGCACGAGCGGGCCCTGATCATCGACCGGGTCGGCGTACCCGACGTTGCGGTCCCGATCCACGGTCGGGAGGTGCTGGTGGTGGCCGCGGGCTACAACCACACCGCAGACCTGGCCGAACTCAAGCACTTCATCCACGAGTACCACCCGGTGTTGATCGGCGTCGAGGCGGGTGCCGACGCACTACACGCCGCCGGGTATCGGCCGCACCTCATCGTCGGTGACCCGCGCCAAGTCAAGACCGGCACGCTCAAAGCCGCCAACGAGGTCGTGGTGCCTGCGCAACCCGATGGCTTCGCCCCGGGGCTCGAGCGGATCCAGGACCTCGGGATCGGCGCGGTGACCTTTCCCGCCATGAGCAACCCGGAGGATCTTGCGCTGCTGCTAGCCGAGGCGCACGGCGCCGCGCTCGTGATCACCGTTGGGTTCCAGGCCACCCTGCACGAGTTCCTCGATCGGGGTCGGTCGGGGTCCAACCCGTCCACCTTTCTCACCCGGCTGAGGTTGGGCAGCAAGCTTGTCGACGGTCATGCCGTCGCCGCCCTGTATCGCAGCCGGGTGTCGGCCGGAGCGGTGCTGCTCATCGTGCTCGCCGCCTTTCTCGCGGTGGCGGCGGCGCTGCTGGTCTCCAACATCGGTGGCGCCTACGGCGTGCTCGTCGGCGATACCTGGAATGACGTCGTCTCCTGGGTCAAGGGGTTGGGATAGACCGTGATCTCACTGCGGTACCACGTGATCTCCATAGCCGCGGTCTTCCTCGCCCTGGCCTTAGGAGTAGTGCTCGGGTCGACCGCGATCAGCGACCGGCTGCTATCCGGGCTCAGCTCCAACCGCGACGAGTTGGGCCGCCAGGTGAGCGACCTGCAGGCGCAGAGCAACGGACTGCGCGCCCGGTTGGCCGATGCGAATGTCTTCGGTGCGGCGGTCGCCCCCCGCGCGGTGGCCGGCACCTTGCGTGGCCGCACCGTGGTGCTGGTCACCACTGCCGACGCGGATCCGACCGACCGGGACGCCGTGACCGTGCTGCTGGGCAGCGCCGGTGCCACCGTCACCGGTGAGCTGCAGCTGACCGAGGCGTTCACCGACCCGTCCCGTTCCGATCAACTCAGCGAACTCACCACCCGCTTGTTGCCGGCCGGGCTACGGCTGCCCACCGCGCCGGACGCTGGGACGTTGGCCGGCGGCCTGCTCGGCTCGGTGTTGCTGACCAACCCGCAGAACGGGAAAGCGCAGGCCACTGAGGCGGAGACCACTGCGGTCATCGCCGGGCTCGGTGACGGTGGTTTCGTCCGGGTCGGCCCGGAGGTTCGGCCAGCTCAGCTGGTGGTGGTGCTCGCTGGGGGCGCCAGCCGCGGCGACGGCAGTGGCGACCGGGCCGGCATCCTGGCCCGTTTCGCCACCCAGTTGGACCGTTCTGGCGCGGGTGCGGTGCTCGCCGGCAGGCCTGGGTCGGCCGACGGCAACGGTCCGATCGGAGTGGTGCGAGCCGACACCGCGGCTACCTCGGTGCTGTCCACAGTCGACGACGTCAGCACGGCTGCCGGGCGGGTGGTGACGGTCCTCGCGCTGGCCGAGCAGGCGGAGGGTCGAGCCGGGCGGTACGGTACCGGCGGCAACGCGCAGGCCGTGGTACCCGCGATCCAGGGCTGATCGGCGAGGTGGCTCTCAGGAGCCACCGCTGCCAGGGTTACCTGAGGGACAGTGTTCCTGAGGGACAGTGTTACCGTGAGGTTCCGTGGGTCGGCGGTGCGCCGCCAGCTACAGCGCAACCGGCACTGATCGCCAGGGCCGGTCCGGACCACGGGAGACGGTCTTGGTGAAGCACGTTCGCCCAACCAGGCACCTGTTCGTCACCGGAGGCGTCGCCTCCTCGCTGGGCAAGGGACTGACCGCGTCCAGCCTCGGGCAGCTGCTGACATCCCGCAGACTGCGGGTGACCATGCAGAAGCTCGATCCCTATCTCAACGTCGACCCCGGGACGATGAACCCGTTCCAGCACGGTGAGGTGTTCGTCACCGAGGACGGCGCCGAAACCGACCTGGATATCGGACACTACGAGCGGTTCCTGGATCGAAACCTCAGCGGCAACGCCAACGTCACGACGGGCCAGATCTATTCGGCGGTGATCGCCAAGGAGCGGCGGGGGGAGTACCTCGGCGACACCGTGCAGGTGATCCCGCACATCACCGACGAGATCAAGTCCCGGATCCTGGCCATGTCCGCGCCCGGCGACGACGGCCGCCCGCCGGATGTGGTGATCACCGAGATCGGGGGGACGGTCGGGGACATCGAGTCGCTGCCGTTCCTCGAGGCGGCCCGCCAGGTGCGTCACGATGTCGGCCGGGACAACTGTTTCTTCCTGCATGTCTCCCTGGTGCCCTACCTGGCCCCGTCCGGCGAGTTGAAGACCAAGCCGACCCAGCACTCGGTGGCCACCTTGCGCAACATCGGTATCCAGCCCGATGCGCTGGTCTGCCGCGCCGACCGCGAAATCCCGGCCGGACTGAAGCGCAAGATCGCTCTGATGTCCGATGTGGACACCGACGGGGTGGTCGCGGCGCCGGATGCACCGTCGATCTACGACATCCCCAAGGTGCTGCACTCCGAGGGCCTCGATGCCTATGTGGTGCGCCGGCTCGGGTTGCCGTTCCGGGACGTGGACTGGACCGAGTGGGGGGACCTCCTGGACCGGGTGCACTGCCCGAAGGAGATGGTGCGGATCGCTCTGGTGGGCAAGTACGTCGACCTGCCCGACGCCTACCTGTCGGTGACCGAGGCGCTGCGGGCCGGCGGGTTCGCGCACCGGGCCAAGGTTGAGATCCGCTGGGTGCCCTCGGACACCTGCGAGACTCCAGCTGGTGCGCAGGCGGCGCTGGCCGGAGTGGACGGGGTGCTAGTGCCCGGCGGGTTCGGGATACGGGGGATCGAGGGCAAGATCGGGGCCATCCACCATGCCCGTATCCGCGGGATTCCCACCCTGGGCCTGTGCCTGGGCCTGCAGTGCATGGTGATCGAGGCCGCCCGCAACCTGGCCGGTCTCGACGGTGCCGGCTCGACCGAGTTCGACGAGACCAGCCCGCATGCGGTGATTACCACCATGCCTGATCAGACCGACGTCGTGGCTGGTCAGCGTGACATGGGTGGGACGATGCGGCTGGGTAGCTACCCGGCGTCGCTGGTGCCGGGTTCGGTGGTGGCGACGGCCTACGGCGTCACGGAGGTCGCTGAGCGGCACCGGCACCGCTATGAGGTGAACAACGCCTACCGGGACAAGCTCGCCAGTGCGGGCCTGGTGATCAGCGGAACGTCCCCCGACGGCCATCTGGTCGAATTCGTCGAGCTGACCGCCGGCACCCACCCGTTCTTCGTCGGCACCCAGGCCCACCCTGAACTCACCAGCCGGCCCACCCGCCCGCATCCGCTGTTCGTCGCGTTCGTCCAGGCGGCGCTGAACTATCGGGCCGCGGACCGGCTGCCGGTCGAGCTGCCGGCTGGGCTGCGGTGAGCCCGCCACACCCGTTCACGGTGTCGGGCAGCGACACCCTGCACGTCGGCCGGGTCCTCGCGAGCGGCTGGACCAGGTGGTGATGCCCGGTGGCCGGACCGCCGGGCGCGAGGTCGTCGAGCACCCCGGTTCGGTGGTTGTCCTGCCGCTGCACGACGACGCCTCGGTGGTGATGATCGACCAGTACCGGCACCCGCTGAGCCGGCGGATCCGGGAGCTGCCCGCCGGGCTGCTCGACGCACCGGGCGAGGATCCAGTCACGACTGCCCGCCGCGAACTTCTGGAGGAGATCGGCTACACCGCGCGGGACTGGTCGGTACTCGTCGACTTGGTGCCCTCGCCTGGGTTCAGCGACGAAGCGCAGCGGGTGTTCCTGGCTCGCGGGCTGACCGAGGTCGGCCGGCCCGCAGGTGGCGACGACGAGGAGGCCGACCTGGACGTGGTCCGGCTGCCGCTGGCCGAGGCGGTGCGCCAGGTACTGGCCGGTGAGATCGTCAATGCGCCGGCTGTCGCGGGACTGCTCGCTGCGCACGCACTGCTCGCTGGCCCAGCGCTCGACTCCGCGTTGATTGATCCAGCCGAACCGCGGCCAGCCGGCGCGCCCTGGACAGACCGACCGACCCGCTTCGCGCACCGCCGAGGAGGCACGACGGCGTGAAGATCGGTGTCCCGCGGGAGCTCAAGATCCACGAGTACCGGGTCGCGATGACGCCGGCCGGGGCACTCGAGTTGACCCGCCGAGGGCATGAGGTGTTGGTGGAACGCGGTGCCGGTGCCGGCTGCGCATTCCCCGACGAGGCCTATGCGGCTGCGGGCGCCCGGATCGTGCCGCTGGCCGACGACGTGTGGGCGCAGGCGCAGACGGTGCTCAAGGTGAAGGAACCGGTGCCCGAGGAGTACCACCGGATGCGCAAGGGCCAGTCTCTGTTCACCTACCTGCACCTGGCCGCGTCGGCGGAGTGTACGTCCGCGCTGATCGACGCCGGGGTCGATGCCATCGCCTATGAGACCGTGCAACTGCCTGACGGTTCACTGCCGTTACTGGCCCCGATGAGCGAGGTCGCCGGCCGGATGGCCCCCCAGGTGGGGGCGCACTGCTTGGAACGTATGCAGGGCGGGCGCGGGGTGCTGCTCGGCGGGGTCTCCGGGGTGCCAGCCGGCAAGGTGGCGGTGCTCGGGGCCGGGGTGGTGGGGATGAACGCCGCCACCATCGCGCTGGGCATGCAGGCTGAAGTGGTAGTGCTGGATACCAACGTCAACCGGCTGCGGGAGATCGACTTTGTGTACCGGGGCCACCTGCAGACCATCGCGTCGAACGCCTACGAGGTGGAGAAGGCGTGCCTGTGGGCGGACCTGGTGATCGGGGCGGTACTGGTGCCCGGCGCCAAGGCGCCCACCCTGGTCAGTCATGACCTGATCGGCCGGATGCGGCCGGGATCGGTGCTGGTGGACATCGCCATCGACCAAGGGGGCTGCTTCGCCGATTCCCGGCCCACCACACACGCCGACCCCACCTTCACCGTGCACGATTCGGTCTTCTACTGCGTGACGAACATGCCCGGCGCGGTACCGCACACTTCCACCTACGCGTTGACCAACGTCACGCTGCCCTACGTCTGCGCGCTGGCAGACAAGGGACTCCGGCAGGCGGCGCGCGACGACCCGTCGCTGGCCCGGGGAGTTAACGTGCTGGCGGGCTCAGTGGTGCTCGCCGAGGTCGCCAGAGCCCACAACCGCGACTACCTGCCGCTGGCTGAGGCCCTCGGGTGAGCTCAGGTCTGCCCCAGCCCCCGCCACATGGAACCTTTTCGCAGGTCTGCGCCGGGTCCAAAGCGCCAGAAGGTTCCACTTGGCGGGCGAAGGAGCCGGCGCCGGCGCTGGCGGCGGTGATCTCCGGATATCTGGACCACCTCGCGGTGGAGCGTGGCACGTCGGCCAACACGCTGGACTCCTACGCGCGCGACCTGCGCCGGTACGGCGCCTACCTGGCGTCGGCTGGGGTCGCCGGGCTCGCCGAAGTGCGCGAAGAACAGGTGACCGGATTCCTTGCGGCGCTGCGCGACGGCGCCGATGGGCACCGGCCGCTGGCCCCGGCGTCGGCGGCCCGGGCGCTGGTCGCGGCTCGCGGGCTGCACCGGTTCGCTTTTCGGGAAGGACTGGTGCCGGCGGATGTCGCTGCCCAGGTGCACCCCCCGAGCCCGCCGAAACGGCTGCCGAAGGCGCTCGGCGTGCACGATGTGCTGCGGCTGCTGGAAGTGTTCTCCGCCGAAGGGGGACCCCGCGCGCTGCGCGACCGGGCGCTGCTGGAGTTGCTGTACTCCACCGGCGCGCGGATCTCCGAAGCGGTCGGGCTGGACCGTGACGACATCGACGCCCCGGCCCGCACCGTGCTGCTGCGCGGCAAGGGCGGAAAGCAGCGGCTGGTGCCGGTGGGGCGGCCGGCGCTGGCCGCAGTGGACGCCTACCTGGTGCGCGGCCGCCCGGCGTTCGCCGCCCGGGGGCGGGGCACTCCTGCGGTCTTCCTCAACGCCCGTGGCGCCCGGCTGTCCCGGCAGAGTGCCTGGGCCGTGCTGCAGGAGGCCGCGGCTGCGACTGGGATCACCGCCGCGGTGTCACCGCACACCCTGCGGCACTCCTTTGCCACCCACCTGCTGGAGGGCGGCGCGGACGTGCGGGTGGTGCAGGAACTGCTCGGGCATGCCTCGGTGACCACGACGCAGGTCTACACCCTCGTGACGGTGGACACCCTGCGTGAGGTCTACGCGACCGCCCACCCACGGGCTCGTGGCTGATGCCCCGTGAGTGGCGATGCGAGTCAGAACTCGTATCGCCACTCACGGGGGATAGGCTCCCCGGGGATCGCATCGTGCTGAGAAGGGGTTCCATGTCGACCTGGGCGTCCGCGCAGCAGCCGCTGGCTGTGCCGACCCCGCCGATCTCATATGACGACGGGGTGGTCGACAACGGGATGGATCCTGCCGGGCGCCGGCGTCGGGCGGTGCCACAGCCCCCTCCGCTGGACCGGCACGGGCCGGCCCGGGTGGTGGCGATCTGCAACCAGAAGGGCGGCGTCGGCAAGACCACCTCGACGATCAACCTGGGAGCCGCGCTCACCGAGTACAACCGCCGGGTGCTGCTGGTCGACTTCGACCCGCAGGGGGCGCTGTCGGTCGGGCTCGGGGTGGCCTCACACCAACTGGACCGCACCATCTACAACGTGATCATGGAGCAGGGTGTCCCGGTGGAGGAGGTCGTGCGGACGACCTCGGTGCCCGGCATGGACCTGCTGCCCAGCAACATCGACCTGTCAGCCGCAGAAGTGCAACTGGTCACCGAGGTGGGCCGGGAGCAGACGTTGGGCCGAACCTTGCGGCCGCTGCTGCCGCTGTATGACTTCATCCTGGTCGACTGCCAGCCGTCCCTGGGCCTGCTCACCATCAATGCGCTGGCCTGCGCGGACGGCGTGGTGATCCCGCTGGAGTGTGAGTTCTTCAGCCTGCGGGGGGTGGCGCTGCTCATCGACACCATCGACAAGGTGCGCGAGCGGCTCAACCCCAGGCTGGCGATCACCGGGATCCTTGCCACGATGTACGACCCGCGGACGTTGCACGCCCGTGAGGTGATGACCCGCGTGGTGGAGGCTTTCGGCGACACCGTGTTCGACGCCGTGATCAACCGAACCGTGAAGTTCCCGGAGACCAGCGTCGCCGGCGAGCCGATCACCCGGTGGGCACCGAAATCCGCCGGGGCGAAGGCCTATCGCATGCTGGCCCGTGAGGTGATCGCGCGATGAGACCTGCTTGCAGGGTCGAATCATCGACTCAGACGGCGGTGCAGGATGCGGTGCCGGCCGCGTCCGGCCGCTTCACCGTGCGGCTGGACAACTTCGAGGGCCCGTTCGATCTGCTGCTGCAACTTATTTCGCAGCAGCAGATGGACCTCACCGAGGTGGCCTTGCACCGGGTGACCGACGAGTTCATCGCGCACCTCCGCATGCTGGGCGAAGCTTTCGACCTGGACGAGACCACCGAGTTCCTGGTTGTCGCGGCGACCCTGCTGGACCTCAAGGCAGCGAGGTTGCTGCCGTCGGCCCAGGTCGAAGACGAGGAGGACCTCGCGCTGCTGGAGGCGCGGGACCTGCTGTTCGCGCGGCTGCTGCAGTACCAAGCGTACAAGCAGGTCGCGGCGCTGTTCGCCGAGCTGGAGTCCGGAGCGCTGCGCCGTTACCCGCGATCGGTGGCGCTGGAGGAACGGTTTGCCGATTTGCTGCCCGAGGTGCTGCTCGGCGTCGACGCTGCCCGGTTCGCTGAGACCGCAGCTGCGGTGTTTCGACCGAAACCGCCGCCCACGGTGTCGCTGGAGCATCTGCACACTCCCCGGGTGTCGGTGCACGAACAGGCCGCCCTGCTGCGCACCCGGCTCGCTCGCGAAGGCCAGGCGAGCTTTCGCAGCTTGGTCGCCGACTGCGGGCACACCAGGGAGGTGGTCGCTCGCTTCCTGGCATTGCTGGATCTGTACCGTTCCGCAGTGGTGGTATTCGACCAGATCGATCCGCTGGGTGATCTGCACATTCGGTGGACGGGTGGCGCCGAGCAGGCCGCTGCGGCAGCGTCGGATTCAGACGAGGACGAGGATTATCGGTGAGCGAATCAGCAGCCGTCGTGTTACCCGCCGGGACTGTGGTATCCGGGTCTGAGGAACTGCCGGGCCTGTCCAGTGACGGTGAGCTCGACGCCGCCCTGGAAGCACTGCTGCTGGTGGTGGACACCCCGGCGGGTGAGGACGCGCTGGCCAGCGCGCTGGATCAGCCGGTGGAGCGGGTCGTCGAAGCGTTGCACCGGCTGCGGGACGGCTACGCCGGTGCCGGCCGCGGTATCGACTTGCGTCATGTGGGCCAGGGGTGGCGGTTGCACACCCGCGATGTGCACGCACCGTTCGTGGAACGGCTGTTGCTGGACGGGCAGCGGGCCAGGCTCACCCGGGCCGCCCTGGAAACCCTGGCCGTGGTGGCCTACCGCCAGCCGATCACCCGTTCCCGGGTCGCCGCAATCCGCGGGGTGAACGTCGACGGGGTGATGCGCACCCTGCTGGCCCGCGGTCTGGTGACGGAGATCGGGACCGACCCGGAGACCCACGGCATGCTGTACTGCACGACGGAGCTGTTCCTGGAGCGGCTCGGCCTGTCCTCGTTGGACGACCTTCCCCCCATCGCCCCGCTGCTGCCCGACATCGACACCATCGACGATGTCCCCCTCTGAGGCAGTGTCTACTCTGCCCCGGCTGCACAAGGTGCTCGCCCAGGCCGGGGTGGCTTCCCGGCGGGCCGCCGAGGAGATGATCGCCCGGGGCCGGGTCCAGGTGGACGGGACTGTGGTGCGCGAGATGGGGGTGCGGGTCGATCCAGAGCAAGCTGTCATCCATGTCGACGGCATGCGGCTGGAACTGCGCTCCGACACCGAACACCTGGCGTTGAACAAGCCCCGCGGTGTGCACTCGACGATGTCGGACGACCGCGGTCGGCCCTGTGTGGGCGACTACGTGGCCGACCGGGCCCAGCGCCTGTTCCACGTCGGCCGCCTCGACGCCGACACCGAGGGCCTGCTGCTGCTCACCAACGACGGAGAGCTGGCGCACCGGCTGATGCACCCCTCCTACCGGGTGCTCAAGACTTACCTGGCTGAGGTGCCCGGTCCGGTATCCCGGGCGGTGGGCCGGATCCTGCGGGCCGGAGTGGAGTTCGACGACGGCGCGGCGGCGGTAGACGGATTCCGGGTCGTGCAGTCGCTGCCGGGCAAGGCGTTGGTCGAGGTGGTGCTGCACGAGGGGCGCAAGCACATCGTGCGCCGGCTGCTCGCTGAGGTCGGACATCCGGTGCAGCGTCTGGTGCGCACCGCGATCGCCGACGTCCGCCTCGGGGAACAGCGCCCCGGGACGGTTCGGGTGCTGTCCCGTCCCGAGGTGGGTGCCCTCAACCGCGCGGTCGGCCGGTAGCCCGCGTACCGCTACCGGCTGCGACGGGCAGAATGGACCCGTCAGCGAGCCGGGAGGTCAGTCGGGTGCAGCACGGCGACAGATTGCAGGGCGTGGTGGCGGTGGACGGGCCTGCCGGCACCGGGAAGTCCACTGTGTCCCGCCGGCTGGCGTCGTCGCTGGGTGCCCGGTACCTGGACACCGGTGCGATGTACCGGGCCGCGGCGCTGGGCGCGTTGCGAGCTGGTGTCGACCCCGGCGAGCCGGATGCCGTTTATGAGGTGGTGGCCCGGTGCCACATCGAGGTGGGCACCGACTCCGACCACCCCCGGGTGCTGCTCGACGGCGAGGATGTCGCGGCGGAGATCCGTGGCCCGGCGGTGACCGTCGCGGTCAGCCCGGTCTCGGCGATGCCCGAGGTACGTCACCTGCTCATCGCCCAGCAGCGCCGGATCATCCGAGACGCGACCGCCGGCGGTGGCGGGATCGTCGTGGAGGGGCGCGATATCGGGACCGTGGTGGTCCCCGACGCTCCGCTGAAGGTCTTTCTCACCGCGGACGCGGCCCAGCGGGCAGCCCGCCGGGCAGCCCAGGACGGTGCCGAGGACGTGGCGGAGGTCCATCGCGACGTCGAGCGCCGCGACCGGTTCGACTCCAGCCGGGCGGCATCGCCGCTATGCGCCGCCGAGGATGCCGTCGCGCTGGACACTACAACGCTGGACGTCGACGCGGTCCTGGGCAGGCTGCGGGACCTGGTGGTTGCACGCGGGCTGCTCGGCACGGTCGTTCGGGGGCGGCAGTGACTCCTGAGGTGCCCAACGGGAGGCCCGAGGTACCTGACGGCACGTGGTTGTGGTTGCAAGGCTTCACGCGCTGGATCGGGACCTGGTGTTTCTTCGTCGGTTACCGGCTGCGCGTCCGGCACCGGGATCGGATCCCGACCAGCGGCCCCGTCGTGGTGGTGGCCAACCACAGCGCGACGGTCGACGGCCCGCTGCTGTACGGGCTGCTGGGACGGCGCAGTTCGTTCCTGATCAAGCAGGAGATGTTCCGCGGCCCACTGGGCTGGGTACTGCAGCGGATCGGTCAGCTGGCTGTACGCCGCGGCGAGGCCGACCGTGCGCCGCTGCTCACCGCAGTCCGGCTACTGCATCACGGCGGGGTGGTGGTGGTATTCCCGGAGGGCACCCGCGGCGAGGGCGACGTGGACAACGCGCGGCTGGGCGCCGTCTGGCTGGCCCGGACCGGTGGGGCGAGGCTGCTGCCGGTGGCGATTCGCGGGACCCGGCGGCCGCCCCGGAGCGGCTGGCGGTTCCGGCCACAGGTCGACGTCCTGATCGGCGAACCCTTCGCGGTGGCTCCGGGCCGAGGGAAAGCGGCATTGGTCACCGCCACCAATGACATGCGCAACCGGCTGGTGGCGCTGATTGCCGAGCTGGATCGGATCCGTGGCCTCGGCCTGGCCCGCGCGATGCGGCCGAAGGGAGCATGATGAGCAGTTCTCTGCGCGGCGATGGGACCTGGTCCGATGAGGCCGAATGGTCGGCACTGGACGTCGAGGGGGGCGACGCGCAGGCGGATGTGGCACTCGAGCAGCCTGTGCTCGCAGTGGTAGGCCGCCCCAACGTCGGCAAGTCGACGCTGGTCAACCGGATCCTGGGCCGTCGCGAGGCGGTCGTGCAGGATGTGCCGGGGGTGACCCGAGATCGGGTGGCCTACGACGCGCTGTGGAATGGGCGCCGGTTCACGGTCGTGGACACCGGAGGATGGCAGCCCGACGCGCGTGGCCTGCAGGCCGAAGTGACTGGGCAGGCCGAGCTCGCGATGCGCACCGCAGATGCGGTACTGCTGGTGGTCGACGCCACGGTGGGAGCCACCGCGGCGGAGGAGGCGGTGGCCCGGGTGCTGCTCCGCTCGTCCACCCCGGTCGTGCTGGCGGCTACCAAAGTGGACGACGAGCGGGCGGTCGCCGACACGGCGGCACTGTGGTCGTTGGGGTTGGGTGAACCGCACCCGGTGAGCGGGTTGCACGGCCGCGGTACCGGCGACCTGCTCGACGCTGTGCTGGCGGCCTTGCCGTCCTCGCCGCGGGACGTCGCGAGCCGGGCCGCGGGACCGCGCCGGGTCGCGCTGGTCGGCAAGCCCAACGTGGGCAAGTCGAGCCTGCTCAACCGCTTGGTAGGTGAGCAGCGTTCGGTGGTGCACGACGTCCCGGGCACCACTGTGGACCCGGTGGACTCGCTGGTGGAGCTCGACGGTGAAGTGTGGCGGTTCGTGGACACCGCCGGGCTGCGCAAGCGGGTCAAGACCGCAAGCGGCACCGAGTACTTCGCCTCGCTGCGGACCCAGGCGGCGATCGAGGCCGCCGAGGTGGTGGTGATGCTCATCGACGCCAGCGAGCCGATCACCGAGCAGGACCAGCGGGTGATCGCCTCGGTGGCGGAGTCCGGGCGAGCGCTGGTGCTGGCGTTCAACAAGTGGGACCTGGTCGACGATGATCGACGCGCAGAGTTGACCCGCGAGCTGGACCGGGACCTGGCCCGGGTGCGCTGGGCGGAGCGGGTGAATATTTCGGCGCGCACCGGGCGGTCGGTGGCCAAGCTCACGCCGTTCCTGCGCACCGCCCTGGAATCCTGGGACCGTCGGGTGCCCACCGGGCAGCTCAACGCGTGGCTGTCGGAGGTGATCGCGGCGACGCCACCGCCGGTGCGCGGGGGCCGGGCGCCCAAGGTGCTCTTCGCCACTCAGGCCGGCACCCGGCCGCCCACCTTCGTGCTGTTCACCACCGGGTTCCTCGAGGCCGGGTACCGGCGCTTCCTGGAGCGGCGATTGCGGGAGACCTTCGGCTTCACCGGCAGCCCGGTACGCATCTCAGTCCGGGTCCGGGAACGCAAGCCCCGATAGCTCGTTACTGGAGATCACACCCGAACCACCGTGGCGTCGACGGAGAGCGCGTCGAGGAGGTGCTGCAGATCGTCGGGGTCGCTGGTCAGGACCAGGTCCCCGGGGTGGGTAAGCGAAGCGATGTGGGCGTCGACGACGTCACGAGTGCGGGTGGCGGCGAGCAGAGCGCCCAGGAACTGCCCGATGCGGAGGTCCAGCGGCGGAGCAGCCACACCGGCCAGCACCCGGCCCAACTGGGCCTGACGGGCACCTTGATGCAGCACCTGTGCCACCGCGGCAGGACTGGTGCGGACCGCGATCCGCTCTTGCTGCGCGACGCGCAGCAAGGCACCCATCCGCCGGTCCCGGCGAACGATCGCCAGCAGCGCCCCCTCGTCGAGCACCACGCTCACGCGGCGCCCTGCGATCCGATCCATGCATACCACGATATCGCATACTGCTGTATGTGTCGCGCGGACTGTCCCTGGCTGCCAGTCCCGCCACCATCTCCGGTCGCGGTCGGGCAGCCGTGATAGCAGAGATGTCGGTCACGACCTTGGGTTTGGTGGGCGCGACACCGGGCATTGTGGAAGTACGACCACGACACGACCGAAAGGTGCGGTGTGCCCTCCACCATCGAGGTGTTCTCCGACTTCGTCTGCCCGTTCTGCTACCTCGCTGAGCAACCTCTCGCGGATGCTGTGGAGGGTGGAGACGTACAGATCGCCTGGCAACCTTTCGAGCTGAGACCGCAACCCACACCGACGCTGCGGCCCGAAGGCGACTACCTGCAGTCGACGTGGCAGCAGGTGGTCTACCCGATGGCCGAGCGCATGGGCGTCCCGATCGTGCTGCCCAGGGTGTCGCCGCAGCCCTACAGCCGGCTGGCCTTCGAGGGTTTCGCCTATGCCGCGGAACGTGGTGCGGGGCAGCGGTACACCGAGCGGATGTTCCGGGCGTTCTTGTCGAGCAGCGCGATATCGGTCGGCCCGAGGTGCTGGCAGACGTTGCCACGGAGCTCGGGCTGGACGCCGACGATTTCCGTGCGGCGCTGGACTCCGGTCGCTATGCCGAGACCCACCAGCAGGCGCTGCGCAGGGCCAGGCAGCTGCAGATCACCGTCGTGCCTACGTTCCTGTTTGACGATCAGCGGTTGGAGGGTATGCCCTCTGCCGAGGGCCTGAACCGACTGCTCAACAGCGCGGCCGTCGTTCGGTAGTGGTTCGCGGCTGCCGATGCAGCTCCGCTAGGCTGGGCGAGCGCCTGTGAGGGCGTGGCCGGGACGTGGCGCAGTTTGGTAGCGCACTTGACTGGGGGTCAAGGGGTCGCAGGTTCGAATCCTGTCGTCCCGACCAATACGGGGCCCGCTGATTCTGGTCGAAACGCCAGGTCAGCGGGCTTTCTTCCTGTTCGGAGTTGATCTCGCTGGGTCGGGGACCATGCGCAGCTGGGGACCATTTGGGGACCGGCGGGCATTCAGGAACGCTGTCAGCGAGTCGCCCGCGGCCGCGATTGAGGTGGCGTCGGGGTGCAGGTAGCGCTGGGTTGTGGTGAGGGACCCGTGGCCGGCGATCTTCCTCAGGACGTGTACGGGGACCCCGGCATCCGCCATCCACGTCAGACCCGTGTGCCTCAGGTCGTGGCGGCGCAGGTGTTCGTAGCCGAGCGCGGTCACCACCTCGTCCCAGTGGGTTGCGTCGCGGAGCACCGCGGTGGTGATCCGGCCGCCGCGGGGGCCGGTGAATAGCCGGGCCGTGGGGTCATGGCCGGTTGCGGTGACCCGGTTCGCCACGAGCTCGCGCACTTCGGCGATGAGCGGGACGGCGCGGGCGCGCTTGCCCTTGGTTCCCTTGTCGATCACGCCGCCCGGGGAGGGGGTGGTCTGCCGGCGGACGGTCCAGGTCCAGGAGGAAATGTCGATGTCGCCGACCCGGACCCCGGCCACCTCGCCGATGCGGGCCGCCGTGCATGCAGCGAAGATCACGACGTGGCCCCAACCTGGGAACTGGTCGGCGGCACGAGCAACGAGCGCATCGGCAAGCTCCGCGAGCGCCGACCAGTCCGGTAGGGCGAGCGAGCGCGGGTCATCGAGTTCGTCCTCGAACCGCTGATACTCGCGCTGCCAACCGGTTATCCGAGCCGGGTTACGGTCAATGATCCCGTCGCGTAGCGCCTGCTCCATCACGCGAACGAGGACCGCCAGGCTATTCTTCACCGTCGATCGGCTGCATTCGTCAGCGATCCAGCCGTGCACGGCCCGGTCGACGGCGCCGTTGGTGATCATCCGCACCGGGAGGTGACCGAGCGTCGGCACGACCCGCTTGCGCCAGCCCGAAAGGTATGGATCTAGGGTCTTGGCCTCCAGGCCGCGGAGCGCCAGCGACATGTGCGCGGTGCCGTAGTCGGCGAGCTTCATCGTCGCGGCCGTGGGGTCGACACCGCCGAGCGCCGCGCGCTGAAGGCCGGCGATCCAGTCAACCGCGGCCTCCTCGGTCTCGAAGGCCTCCGATTTGGACATTCGGCGCTTGGTCACCGGATCGATACACCGGACCCGAGCCCGGAAAGGTGCACGCCGGTCAAGTCGTTGCTCGATATCCTCCGATAGCGAGATGCCGGACGGGGGAGTGACCGCACTCATCAGGCGGCCCTGCCAGGGTCAACGCGCCGGCTCGACAGCCAGTGCTCGACGTCCCGCGCGTTGTAGACCGTCACACGGGACGACAGCTTGACGAACGGCGGTCCCTGCGCGGGACGGGACGTCCGCCAGCGGCGGATCGACGATGCGTCCACCCCTAACAAGTTTGCAAGTTCTTCGGTCGAGTACCACCGGCCGCCCAACAGTTCGGCCGCGTTGTCCTCGTCGTGTGACGGGTCCATTGGTCGCTCCCTCAGGCGGCTTGATCGTCAGTTGCCGAGTAGTTGCCGGGTGGTGATCCGTTCGCGGCGAGTTGCGCGGCGGCGTATTCGGCTTTCCATCGCTGTCGTTCGGCGACGGCGTGTAGGAGCAGCACCGGTCGGGGTGGTACGTCGGGGTCTGCGGGGGCGGGGCGTTCCCACCGGTACGGTCCGTCTTTGGGGCCGTGGGCGGGTTGGATGCCGGCCTGTTGGAGGAGTTGCCGAACGAATTCGCCGCGTTCGGCGCGGTGGTCATCGAGGGTTTTGTTGGACCACTTGCGGGAGACGAGGACGCGGCGGCCGGCGATGCCGAGGTGTTCGGGCTTTTGGGCTTTGCCCTTGCAGTGGCCGGGGGTCATGGAGTGCCGGGCGCCTTTGGGTTGGATGCCGTAGTGCAGCCACACCGGACATCTCGGCGAGCATGGAGTGACCCGTAGTTCGGCGTGTAACCGCCGGGCGTGGTCGCGCTGCCGATCCGTGGCGGTGTCGCCGAGCCCGGCGGTCTCCCCAACGCTCTTGGCGAGGTATTTCGTGATGTAGCCGACGTGTCGGCCAGCTTCCTCGGTCCCACCCAGGATGCCCTTGACGTGTACCTGCGCGCCGAACCGGACGACGTGCGCGGGTTCGGCCAGCTCCTCGCAGGCCTGTTCCCAGGTCGGGAGAAGCTTGCCGGTGTCGGGGTCGGTAAAGCCCTTGGCCCGGGTATCCCACACCGGCAGCAGGCCGTCGGTGTAGACGAGCTGATCATGATTGGGCCACCACACCTGGTGATAGGTCGCGGCCGTGATCGCCCGTAGCTCCGCGCGGGGGATAGCGCCCCGGATGGCGGCGTGGAAGTGCGGGGCGCCGCGTTTCTGGGGTTCGACGGTGCCGAAGTACTGCACATCCCAGCCGACACAGCGCCGCGTGTTCTGCCAGAACCGGTCCAGCAGGGCGGGGAAGTGCACCGCGTCCCGCGCCGCCCGCCGATAGTCGTAGCGATCCGGGTCGACCGCCGCCCCATCAGCATCCACCCGCCCATAGGAGTCCAGGGTGAGGGTGAGGAATGTCGAGGGCCGGTACTGACCGGCGAACACCCGCCCCACCGTCCGTTTCTCGACCGGGCGGCGGGGCAGGTCCGGCGCGTCCTGACGGCGGCGGGTGGATCGCTTGATTGGCTTTGGTGGTGGGTCCAGCGGGGTCAGCCGTCCGCGCACGCCGAGTGACCGTAGTTCGGCGTCGAGTTCGGTCACGGACTCGGCGATCTGCTCGCACGTGGCTTCGTCGCCGATCTCGCGGCATTCGGCGTGGACGGCGACCAGGTCAGCCCGGGCGGCCAGCAGCTCCTGTTGTTCCTCGGTCGGTGCCGTCCGCTCGGTGACCGGCTCGGCTTCGAGGTGCCAGCCTTGGCGGCATTGCACCATCCGCAACCGCCGCGCCTTGTCGGCGCACGGCCGGCACTGATCCTCTCGGGTTGAGCCGCACGGCACGGGGACGACGTCCACTCGGCCGGTGGTGGTGTCGATCCGGCGCATCGCCAACGGCCGCACACACACCCCGTGCTGCTCGGCGATCGCCAGGGCCACATCGGCCGTCAACGGCAGCGCGGCTCGCTGCGCCCGGGTCATCCCCGTCACGTCGACGGTGGCTGGTTGGGTGCTGGTCATCAGACGGTCACCGCCCCGACGGTGGCCCGCTCCCGCAGGACCGCCAGCGGCACGATCTTGCTGGCGTCCGGTGTGAGATCGGCGCCGATGCCGTGCTCGGTGACTGGCACGCCGCTATAGACGCGGACCGACACGCCAGCGGGGAGCCGGCCGATCACCGACAGGTGCACCGAGTCGCCGTTGGGGATCCGCCAGGCCTCGGCGGTGACCTCGGTGAGGGTGTCAGCCCAGGACAGCAGGGCGCAGGCGATCTCGGGTGATTCGCGGTGGGCGAGTTGCACGGTCACGTTCGGTCCGCTGAAGGACGCCACCACGTGCACCGACCACATGTCGGGTAGCTCGAAGGCGGCCAGGTGCGCGTGGATCGAGTCCAGCAGATCCATCACGGTGGTGGTCATGCTGCCTCGATTCCGGCGAGCGGGCGGGGAGCGTCGTGCCGGCCAGCGGCGATGTAGTCACACAGCTCGTCGAGGTCGGCATCGGTGCTGTGGAAGGCCCGGGCCCGGTCGGGGTCACGGCGGCCGTCGATCTTGGCCCAGGCCACACCGGGGGTGTCCTCGCTGATCTCGTGCGCTGTTGCGCCGCGCTCGCGGACACCGTCGCCGAGGACCATGTCGACCTGCTTGGGCTCGTCGAGCCGCATGGCGATCTTGGTGGGGAACAGGTGCCGGAAGTCGATGATTTCCTTACGCGGGTCCTGGAGCTGCCCGATCACGCACACCCCAGGCGCTCGGCCCTGCGAGAGGATGGACTGCAACGCCAGGTTGGCGCGCTTGCGCAGGGCGTTGTCGGGTTGGTAAGCGATCACATCGGCCAGCTCGTCCACGATCAGCAGCACGAACGGCTGCCCCGAACCGGGGGTCCACTTCCGGGTGCGTTGCTTGCGCAGTGCTCCGGCGCGTTGGCGGGTCAGGGTCGCGACGTGTTCCAGCAGGGCGACAGCCTCAGCGCCGTTGGTGCACACCAGCTTCTGGAACAGCCCCTCGGCGTGGCCGAGTTCCATGCCGCCCTTGGGGTCGATCCCGAACACCTGCACCATCCCGGCGCGGATCCACGGGGCCAGGGCACGTAACACCGCCCACATCACCGAGGACTTGCCGGCATCACTCACGCCAGCGACGAGGACATGCCGGTCCAGGAGCCGCAGGACCCACGGGCGGCCGGTCTCGGTGCGGCCGATCACCACCCGCGCCAGATCCACCACCGTGCCTGGATCCGCCAAGGAGGGGACGGCGAGGGGCTGCGCCAGCGGGTCAGAGTGCAGGAAGTCCAGCCAGATCCGCCGCGGCCGGTCCACCCGGACCCGGCAGGAGTGGGCACGGAAGGAGTGGGCCAATTCCTGGGCGTGGATGGCGTAGGGGTGAGCAGACTGGCCGTGCAACAGCTTGACTGACACCCGGTCGCGCCAGCCATCGGATCGGACCCGTCGCAGCGTCGGGTAATGCGTGCTGCGATGGCGGTGCCCGGTGCGCTTGGTCAGGTCAGAGAACAGCATCACCCGTTTCCACGGCCAGGCGTACATCAGGGCGCGACGCCACTCCGACCGCACCTGTCGCGCGGCGATCCGGTCGAAGGAATCGGGGTGCGCCCAGGCCCACAGGCCAGTTGCCACCGTCAGCCCGGCGGCCAGCTTCACCGGCACCCACCACGAGTAGCCCAGCCCGAGGCCGACCAGGACCGTGCCGCCGATCAGAAACAGCGGGTAGCGCCACACCCGCCGGGCGGCGAACACCAGCACGATCACCACCACAACCACGGCGATGATCGGCGAGGCGGCCCACAGGAGCTTGGGAGGAAGCATCGTCCACCACGGCAGTCGGGGTCGCTCCACTTCCAGCGGCGCCGGGTCGGTCCACGCCAGCCGGCTCATCGCGCACCCCCGCTTAGCCAGCTCCGGCGGTGAGCAACGCGATTGCCGACCGGGAACACCGTTCGGGTATTCGGGTCTGGCGCCGTGGGTGCAGCACGTTCTATCCTTGCCACTGTTCACTCCAAACTCTCGGTGTGGACAGCGCAGAAGCGGACAAGGTTGGTAGCCGTGAAATCCGCTTCTGCGCGTACGTCGCTGGTGCGCTTTATGAAGGCGTGCGGCATCGCCGCACCACCCCCGGTGCGCAATTCCTTTGCTTTTCCGCGATCCGTCTCTGCGGTGTCTGTTATTGCAGGCTGCGGCAGCCGCCGCAGAGCCGGCCGCTACTGGTCGGCAGGAATGAGTAGCTTCCGCATCTGCGGCAGGTCTGCCACGTCAACCGAACCCGCCGCAGGCGTAGGCCTTTTCGCGACAGCGTCTGTACTCTGTCGATCAGCGCAGCCCAGCACCCGCCCATCCGCATCACCATCTACCTCCTTTCCCAGCTTGACAGTGTGGTGACTTTCAGCCGCCTGCTAACCCGATCAGGGGTTCACTGCGCGGTGCCCATTCGGCCGGGGTCTGGCATGTCGGCGGTGACGCCGATGACGCAGGGCAGGCACAACGCCCCGGAAGGGACGTCTTGCACGGCCAGGCCCTCGGCGGGCAGCCGGTGCCCGCAAAGAGCTTCGGCGTAGCCGCGCCCAGCCGCCTGCTCGGTGTCGGTGGGCTCGATGGCATGCACGCGCCCCTCGGTGGGGCAGCGCGCCCAGTGCATCGCCGGGCCGCTGCCCCGGATGGGGTCGGGCTGGCCGCAAGGAGCCGGTGACGGCGTGTTCACCGTGCGATGTCCCCTCCGGTCGTGGCCCGGTGCGGCCGGCCCACTGGCAACAGTCGCCGCAGCAGCCCGCGACGACGCTGGCGCGGTCGATGTGGTTGGTGTGCCGTAGCCAAGCCAGCAGCTCGGCGCGTCGCCGCAAGCACGCCCAGGCACGCCGGGCACGGTCGGCCAGCCGGAGCGGCCAGCGGCGCAGCGACGAAGACGCACCCGCACAGCGCCTCGTACTCGCCTCGACCGGCGGCGAAGGCTTCATCAGTCACCTCGTGCGCCACCCGCATCCCAAACTGCGCAGTGATCGGAGCTGTGCACAGCCGCCCAGCCACAGGCCAGTCCCCGCTCTCCAAGGGCAGTTCACCACTGGCCGCTGGTCCACTCCTTCGCTTCGCGGTCTTATCCACGGTCATGACCGTCGTCCCCTTCGCGTGCTTCGGATTCGCGTGCCTGCGCTTCGAATGCCGCTGCGGCTGACTCGATGGCCGCCAACGTCCACCACGGCAAGGTGGTGGCGGACGCGATCTGCCGCCACGCCGCCGCAACCGCCCAGGACGCCGACGCCATCTCCCGTGCTGCCGCCGGGTCGCCCTTACGGGATCGCGCCGTCGTTTCCCAGGCGCGGCCGTATTGCCGGTAGGCCGTTTCCCAGGCGCGCGTGGATTTGTCTGACGCCATCACGCCGGCGTCGTGGGGCGCATCGTGGTGAGGTGGGCCCGAGACTGGCCTGGTGGTCGGACGCTCCCGCCCGGTGCCCCGAACCCGCGCGAACTCGCCGGTGCTCATCGCAAGGCTCACGCGGCCTTGCCGGGCCGCTCAACGCTCCCGGTGGTGTCGGTCGGTTTGATCGATGGCGATGGCCGTGCCCCGGCAGCACTGGTCGTCGTCTTAAAGCCGGTTGCCCGGTAGACGTAGGACTGATACTTGAATTCGCCGTTGCCGGCGACCCTGGGTTCAGCCGTCAGCCCTTCGAGTTCGATGGGACGCATACCCGGCAGGACTTCCGCGGTCGTCGGAACCGGTTGGACGTCCGCGACGAACGTGATTTCGAATGATGTCCGTTTGGCGTTCGGTTCGTCGGGGTCGGTGACGGTGGCTTTCCACTGTCGCTTGCCTGTCACGTTGTCGACCTTCTGCCGGACTGGTCGGTTGGCTGCCTTGTCTTCGCGTGTTTGGTACTCGTTGTCCGGCGCGATGTCGCCAATCAGGACCAAGCCCTGAGGAAACGCGCTGTCGAACTCAATTTCGAACTGGTGGCCTCTGAGGATCGCCATGAACCTTGCCCTTCTGACTCGACTGTCTGTGTGGTTGCCGCCCCCCATCAGCGGGCGACACCACAAGGTTCGGCCAGGCCAGGTCTGTTCTCGACCCCGTGATCGTCTCTTCTCGAACTTCTGTACCTCACCTGGTCTCGCCGTGTCTCCCGGACGTGATAGTCTCGTCTCGTCTTTCGCCGAAGGAGGGTCAACCCGTTGAACGCCAACCCGGTCGTGCTGAAGGTGCTGCTCCAGCACCGCCACTTGCAGACTTACGGCACCTTTTGTCGCGAGTACGACAGGGTTGCGGTGGATGTCGATCGGACTCTTAGGGGCGGTTGGCCGAGCAAGGCACAGTTCTATCGGTGGCTTTCCGGCGACTTGGTTGGACTTCCCTACGCCGACCACTGCCGAATCTTGGAGGGCATGTTTCCCGGCTGGAAGGTCGACCAACTGTTTCAAGCCCATGATGGTGGAATTGAGTTCGTACCCGAACCGACTACGCCACAGAAACAAACACCGACTCTCCGACCGATCCCGCCAACCGGGCCAGCCGATCAAAGTTCTGATCTGGTCTCCGCAACCATGTCCGACGTGCTCGACTCGATCGAGCGGGGTCTCGAAGCACCCACTAACGGACAAGCCGGATGGCGGTCGGACGTGCTAGCCGAAGCTCGCACGGTTTCCCCGGCTGCCGCCACCTTCCCCCTGCCCATCGGCGGCTCCGGGTTTGAGACCACAGAAGCGCCCGCCCAGCGCATCGCCCGATCGCTTGTGGGATTAGCCAAGCAACTTCGCCTGTCCGACGCAGAGGTTGCTCAGTTGGCGAAGCTCGCCGGCCATATTGTCGAACTCGACGTGACCTGCTCCATTGATATCGAGGGCGATGGGTGGTCGACAGTCACCTATTCTCATCAACTCCTCAACCTGACGAATCGTCCCATCAAGCGTCTGACGCGAGAGCTGTGGTTCGAGACCACAGACGGTCCTCTGGTGATCGAGCCGTCACCGGGCAATGACCGCAAGGTGGCGATCCAGCGAACTCACGACATGAACAATCTGTCCAAGTTCGCCTGCCACATCTCGCCAGGGATCGACTCCGGTGACCTAGCTACCATCTCGTACTTCTGCCGTGGCGGGCAGTTCGTCCACGATCACTACTGGCGGCAGGCTGTTCCGCGTTACACACGCCACCTCACCCTGAACATCCGCCACCGCGGCGTCCACATGCTCCTGAACTGCACCGCTATCGAGGAGCAAGCCGACGGGTCCGAGGTGTCGGCGATCGAGGACCTCGTGTGCACCGACGACGATGGCGATGCTCTCATCACTGTGACCCGTGACTACCTCCAGCCGAGCCAGGCCGTGACGCTGCGGTGGGAAGTTAGCCGTGCAGCTTCGTGACGCTCTCGAGGCGGCGGTGCGACGCTGGCATGCTCTGGAAACATCACGCGGCGAAGCGCCTGTGATCGACTTCGACTGCGCACCTCCGCCAGACAAGCCCAGCCCGTTCGACAACCGGTTCGCCGCGCTCGACGACCTCACTCGACTCCGGATCGAGGCGGACACCCAACATCAACCAGCACTGACGGTGCAGCTTGATGCGCACATTGCCTACCTCTGCGCCGTTCTCGGCCAACAACTACCTCTCGACGAGTACATCTCGCTTACCCAGGGTTGCGCGCCCCGCGGTTGGACTCGGGATTACGTCGCGCAGCGCGAATGGATCGCGAGAGAGGCTCTCGGGTCACTGGGAATCTCGTGGGATGAACACACCTGGACGAATCTTGGCGCCATGAGCGAGCAGCTACCAGCGGCCGACGTAAGCTCTGCCATCGCAGAATACGCAGGCAAGTACGAGTCCAGCATCCGCCGGCTCGTCGATACCGACGCCGACTTCAACCTGACGATCGAAGACGTCGAGGTCGATGCATACTGGTCCTACTGGCTCGACGGTGCAGGCCACGACGCACGTCTGCGCATCAACAAGAACAAAACCTCATTCTCGCGCGTGGACGCCTATCGCTTCGCGCTTCACGAGGTTCTTGGGCACGCCCTGCAGTACTCAAGTCTCACGGCGCAGGCCGAGTCAAACACCGTCGAGTGGCCGAGGATTCTCGCCATCCACTGTCCACACCAAGTCCTGTTCGAGGGCTTGGCTCAAATTCTACCGTGGTTGGCGTCTCCCGATGACGAAATCATCTGTGCCCGCACTAGGCTCGATCACTTCTTGAACCTCGTCCGCGGACAGATCCATATCCTGGTCAATAGCGGAACGACGGCCGCGGACTGTCGTGACCTGGCACGCCGTCAGGTCCCCTGGTGGACTGACGAGGAGATCGCCCGTGAACTTTACGACCGCAGCAGGAACCCACAGTTCAGGTCCTATTTATGGTCCTATCCCGCAGGCATAGACTGGTTCGTCAGACTAGTCGAAACGGGCGGTACAGCGCTCGCGGAGGTGCTTCGTGAAGCCTATAGGCGCCCGCTTACTCCGAGCGAACTCCACGAGCTCTGGTCAGCCGGGCCAGTCATTGGAGGGAACCAGTAAGCTTTTTGTCTACGGCACGCTCGTCCTCGACGAAGTCGTGAGCACCCTCATCGACCGCATACCTCGCTACCAGGACGCGACGGCCCCCGGTTGGCGGGTCGTGCGCTTACCGCAGAGGGTTTACCCTGGACTGGTCCCGGGTCATGGCGAGGCAAACGGCAAGGTATTCACCGATCTCACGGACACTGAGTGGGCCACCTTAGACGCCTTCGAGGATCCTGCCTACACGCTCTCTACCGTGCGGGTCCAGCCCCCCACCGAAACGGACACTCTCGCGTACATATGGCCGGGTGAACACGTCGACCAGCCCTGGTCTACAGCGGACTTCAGCCAGGACGAACTCGCCGACTATCTCGACCGCTGTCGCAGGTGGCGCCAACGCTGCGGGCAGCGCAGCTGCTAGCTCTCGCGTCGAAGGCCATGGGGTCTTGCGTATCACTGTGATTGGCGTGTAGCCGGCGTTTCAACGGCGAACACTGTCGTCACTCCACTTGGACGGCGTCGACCGGGTACCCGAGTGGGAGCCGTGAATTCGTTGGGGCCATCAACGTCAGAGCGGATGCCACGGCTCCCCCTGCTGCTCCGCGGCGTCGATCTTCGCGGTAAGCGCGTCTTTGAGGGCCAACCGACCTTCAAAGATTATGATTAGATCCTTCTGGTCCATGAGGATGAGGTTGTTCCTGGTGCCACGGGCAACCCGGAACAGGTGGTCGAGAACGTTCTCATCGAAGCTTGCCATAGCGACGAAGAGTCCCCGCACGCTCTCCAACTTGCCATCGACCTTGAACTTAAACTTGGCCATGTCGTCGAAGGTCGGTGGGAGCTTCTCCCACTTCGCCTCGACGATGTAGGTGAAGCCCCGGAAATGAAACGAGCCGTCGAGCTGTTCATGGGCTGCCTGGTATGGGCGCCGGTACTGCATATCGCACGCCTCGAACAGGTCTGCGAGTAGGGCTTCCAGCGCATATCCTCGCTGCTGAAGCTCAGCACTTGTGCGCGGCCGTTCGCGGCTGAGCTCGTAGAAGCGGTCCCTCACTGCACCGAGGCGTCGCTGGCGCTGCTCCTGGTGCCGGCGTTTCTGCGCTGCGCGCTCCCGGCGTAGCTCTGCCGCCGCCTTCTCGGGATTGACGAGGATCTGGTTGCCGGTGGCCACGCGTTTCAGCTCGTCGAGAGCTGCTTGCCCGAGGCCTGGTCGGGTGCGTCCCGGTGAGGATGGTCCCAGCGACAGAGCTCCTCGACGATCTTGCGCTCAATGGCGCCGCCTTTGGCGCCGAGCTCGCGTAGGTCGTTGAGGACGAAGCGGGCGATCCTGGCCTTGGAGTTCTCCTCGATGTCGTACCGGTCGTACACCGCATCCGGCACTCCTGCGTCGAGGAAGATGCTGTGCACGTCGCTCTTCCAGTGGAAGGCGTGGCGACACACCTGGATGACGGCTTGGCGGACCGTCTCGGGGAAGCTCTGCCCAGCGTCACGACTCACCACGTCAGTGTTCCGTATGACCCACTGTCGCCGCACCACTACATATCGTGAGCACTGCCGAATCTGGCTCTATGAGATCAAGACGCCGCCTGCGGCGGCGCGCACCCATCGGTAGCCCGGTCGGGTCGACCGGAACCACGACACTGCGCGCGGCCCTGGCGGGCCGTGCTCGGTCGCGGCCCGGTCGCCCCGGCCAGCGTCCCCGGCGGGTGCGCCGCCGCCGACAGCGCGATATCGAGGATCATGCGCAGTGCACTCGGGCACCTTCAACGTTGGCGGCCAGCGGGGGTCTCCGTCCCTTCACCGATCCCGGGATCGTCCTACGCCGTCTCACCGGCATCAAGGGCGCCTTGCGGCGTCGCTGACGCGATGGCGCAGGCGCCACCCTTGACACCGGCGAGCCGACGCAGAGGCCAGCCGTGTATGAAGGAACGGGGCAGAGCAAGGCGAGTCCAAGCGATGAGCGACGGCACACGCAGCGTTGATCGATTACCAGGTGAGTGCAGGTTGCCACGAGCCTTCACCGGTGCCGCGGGCCGTTCCTGTTTCCCAGCACGGTTGCCTGTATCCAAGCGGGTTCTAGAATTTCTTTGCTTCCGGTATTATTCTGTAAACGGCCAGAGGCACGATGGAGAATCCAGGATATTCCGGGGTATCAGTAATTCCCTGACTGCCGATCATTTCCATGAGCGCATTCAGTCCGTTCACAAAACGTGCTCTACTAATGGATTGATTACTTGGATTTAAGAAGTCCACTCCCTGTAGGGCAGTTGGATCGGGCGCGGTTGAAAAGCGTCCTATTGTTCCTACGATGGTCCATTCCTGCGGTGCAGTGCCGTACCGGGAGAACAGTACGTCGGGCTGGGCATCCAGGTACCTGCGACCCTCTTGGAGTCGAGCTGTGGCACTCCAGCCAACGGTTCCGGTTGTAGAGAATAACAGATGCAAGCCCTGGCTAAACATTCCGCGGGCAATACGGATCATGCTGCGAAACATATCAGGTGGTACGCCGATAAGGCGAGGGTCGAAGTTCTCGACGAGATCTTCCAACTTGGCCGAATCAGCGGCGCCCCGGGTGGGACGCGGTTGTTTCGTCGATGTCTTCTTGCCGGGTACGGGCTGCGTGGGCGGCTGAAGCCCCATGATGCCGTCAATTGCAACCGATGTACCGCCGAGGACCTGAGCTATGTACTCGGAATTGAAGAGCTGGCCGTCAGCAGTTAGTCGGATGATTGAGCCCGGAGAAACCACACTAGAAAGTGTCGCTGGATCGTCGATTGTCGGATTGTGCGCTACATCAGAGATGTCGGTCAGCCAACCCTCCGCTTCAAGTGTGTTTTCGAGTTCAGGGAATAGCGCATCGAGTAGTGAACGCTGCTCGTACTGCTCGGTTTGTCCATCCTGGCCATAACTCAGGTAATTTCGCATTCCGATGTTGAACTTACGGGTAGTAGTCCCCGTAACTCGCTCCTCTTCTGGGACACCCCCGACGCGCTGCGCCATTAGTGACCGTGCTCGGTCGACATCTGCGTACAGAAACTCGCGGAAGACGGCCGGTCGCGAGTCATCCGAGGAGGAGGCTGGATCAGACAGTGGTGGCTGAGTCATGGTCAGATTGTCGCGTATGCGAAGTTGACGTTGACACTGGGTCCGAGGTCCGGCCGTCCGAGCGCCCGGCCTGGTACGTCGAATGGTTCGCGTGCCCGTTCCCCACGGGACTCACGGAAAACCACCGGCCACGACGGACACGAGCTCACAGACCGCGCAACAGAACACTTCCCCAGCTCACGTAGCGTTACAGGCCGGACCTTTGCACACCGGGGGCCTGTCCCCGGTGTGTCGTGCCACTCGCGTGCCACAAGAGGGGGGTCGGTAACGGTCAACTGGGGTCACTCGTGACCCCGACCGGCGGCAGGTCAAGGCTTCGACCAGGGCATCCTGGGGTTCCCAAGCTCTAGACCAGTGCAGGTGCGTCCGGCGGGCTTCGCTCCGGGACGCCTGGGCCCAATGCCGCTAAGTTAGAGGCGCGGTCCGCGGCGTTGGCTCGTTGCTCTACAACGCCATAAATGGCTCGGCGTGTCAACGTTCGAAAACCGCGAGAAACGCACTGAACCCGATATTGTTATCGC
>JBQTHE010000118.1:0-29794 GCA_052390115.1 Pseudonocardiales bacterium
GGCCGCCTTCCACGACCTCGCCCGCTACGCCCACCTCGCGGCCTGACACCCTGGAGCTGCACCAAAGCCGACTCAAACCTCACAGTTGACTCGATCATGACGGCCGTGCCGCCTAAGCCCTCTAACAGCGGCCACGCGACGAAGACCTGCCCTTGGATCGACAGCGACCAGAAGTGCTGCACCACGCTCGCCGTGTTGTTCTGCGCCGCGTAGTCGACCGCGTCCGCGGCGAGCCGCCAGTTCTGCAGGAACAGCGCCGACGCCGCGACCTCGCGGATGGTCTGGAACCACCGTCCCTCCGGCAGTACCAGGATGGCGGCGGCGACGGTGGTAAGCAGCACCGTGAGAGCCACGGGCAACAGCCGGGTGGCCATCCGGCCCCACAGCGGCCGCAGCGCGATCGGGCCGCGCTGCGCGGCACGCACCAGCTGGCCGGTGAGCAGAAACCCGGATACCAGGAAGAACACGTCCACGCCACCAGACACGCGGTTGAACCACACGTGGTAGACGACGACGAGGGCCACGGCGAGCGCCCGCAGCCCCTGAAGTTCCGGGCGGTACCGCGCGGTGCGATTAGCCGCGTCCGCGGGGGCGGGCCGTCCCCGCTTCACCCAGGTCTCCATCACCCGGCGACACTAGATGATCGCGCTCCGTGAAGTGACCCGATAGTGCCTGGGTGCCACGCCCCGGTCAGAAGCGGTCCAGGCGCGGTCGGTCAGGGCTCGATCAGCCCGGCGCGGATCGCGAACCTGGTTAGGTCGAGCCGGTCACGCATGCCGAGTTTCTGCAGGATGTTTGCGCGGTGCCGGTCGACGGTCTTGGCGCTGATGACCAACGTGTCGGCGATCTCCTTCGATGAGTGCCCTTCGGCGACCAGCTTGACGATCTCCTCCTCCCGGGGGGTGAGGATGCTGTCGGGGATCCGCTCGCCCTGCCGGTTGCGCTGCAGGTAATCCCTGATCAGCGCGGTGATCGCGCCGGGGTACAGGAAGGGTTCGCCGCGCATCGCGGCCCGGCAGGCCTCCACCAGGTCGCGGTCGGCGACCGACTTCAGCACGTATCCCGAGGCGCCTGCTTTGAGCGCCTCGAAGAAGTACTGCTCGTTGTCGTACATGGACAGCATGAGGATGCGCACCCCGGGCGCACGCCGAGACATCTCCCGCGCCGCCTGCAGGCCGGTCATCCGCGGCATGGCGATGTCCAGGATGGCCAGGTCGACGTCACCACCCGAGGAGAGTTCAACGGCCTCCGCGCCGTCGCCGGCCTCGGCGACCACGACGAGGTCCGGTTCGCCGTCCAGGATCAGCCGCAGACCGCCTCGCACCAGCGCGTGATCGTCGGCCAGCAGGATTCGTGTCTTGCCGCCTTCCAACTCCACCTACCCCCGCTCTGCCTCAACCCGGACGACCAGGCGCACCTCGGTGCCGCCCGCCGGTGTCGGATCGAGCGTGAGGTGGCCGCCGATCAGGAGCGCGCGTTCCCGCATCCCCCGGATGCCAGTGCCCTCGCCCGACCCGTTGAGGCCTCGCCCGTCATCGGTGATGCGCAGCACCACACCGTCCCGCTCGCCGGTCAGCGACAGCCTCACTCGGGAGGCGTTGGCGTGGCGCGCGATATTCGTCAGGCTCTCCTGCGCGATCCGGTACAGCACCAACTCCGCATCTCTGCTCAATCCCGGCAGCCGTTGGTCCAGCCGTTGCGTGACCGGCACCGCGCTGGCCTCAGTGAAGTCGGTGGCCAACGCGCTCATCGCGCTGAGCAGACCCAGATCCTCCAACACCCCGGGGCGGAGTCGCCGTGCCACCTGCCGGACCTCGTCCAAACTGGCGCGGATCGTCTCCTGAACGGTCCGGAGCTCATCCTGCAGGTCGTCCGGCGCACGATCCACCGACCGTTTCAGCCCCAGGAGTACTGCGGTGAGGCTCTGACCGATCTCGTCGTGCAACTCTTGGGCGATCCGTTGCCGCTCGCCCTCCTGGGCGGCCAGCGCTCGGGCGCTGCTCGCGCCGCGCTCGGCCTCGAGCCGGTCGAGCATGTCGTTGAACGTGCGGATGAGGTGCGCGACATCTCCATTACCGCTGACCGCGAGACGTTCTCCGGGACGCAGCAGGTCCACGCGTTCCATCAGATCGGCGAGTCCGTCCAGCGGCCTCAGGCTCGCCCTGAGGAGGATCGCGTTCACCGCCAGCATCAGGGCCAATCCGACGGTGAGGACGCTCACTTCCCGGACCGAGACCGGCGTCGAGACGGTCGCGGGCGACAGCACGAGCACCCCTGCTCCGGCGACGAACACGAGCCCGTTCAGCAGGAACAGCCGCCAGAACAACGCCGCCGCTGGCGTCCTAGCCGTCCGGCGATCGCCTGGAACACGTCGCGGACGCTGATCGACGACCCCTGACATGCCAAACAGCGTTACCTCACGGTGTCCATCTGTCCATGGGGTCCCGACTCCACTTCTGGCCGCGCTCCAGGCCGCGCGGGCACCACGTCTACATAACTGAGGACGCCGAGATGGGTGCTGGGCCCGATAGCCACCCAGTTCCACCCCGGACAGGCTGGTCGCAGGGTTACCGGCCGGGAGGAAGCGTTGCGATGAATGTCTACGCCTTGGTGGCCGCCCTTGGCATGGACGCCATGGCCGCCGTGCACGGCTACCGGCTACAGGTGATCTCCGAGGCCGAGCGGCGCGGGCTGCGGCTAGTCAGCCAGGAAGGCTCAGACGTCGCGCAGCCCTCCACGGATGTCCGCCCCATCGGCTCCCTCGACATCCGGCTGACCTTCTTCCATACGCCGGGGCGCGCCGATCTCGCCGGCCGCATGCTGAGGTGGTGTCCAGCGCATGGCTGGTCGTTGTCCCGCACCGGGCCACGCCCACCCGTCAGGTACTACGCCGGCCCCCACTGTGCCCCGCTGCACCTCGTACCCATCGCCCCGGAACTTCTGGAATGGGCGACCGGCGACCTCGAGGGCCCCGCCGCCGGGCATTCCACACCACCAACGGGCGTCGAGCTCGACGACGACCCGGAGGCGATCCAACGGCTACTCGGCTTCGTCGACCGGCAACGCCCCGGGGGAGCCATGAAGCGCCCAGATCGGAACGACCGGAGGACAGCATGCCACTCTCACCGCGCGAACAGAGAATACTTGCCGCGATCGAGAATGAGCTGAGCGAGAAGGATCCCACTCTCGTTGCGACTTTCACCGAAACACGGTCGCCGTCGCCCGTCTTGCAGTGGTTCCCGCTATCGGTCCGTCAAACGTGCCTGCTGATCCTGGCGCTGCTCACGCTGGTTACCCTACATACACTCGTCCCGCAGCTGGGTCTAGCCGGGTCGGCGATCCTCACCGGGATGGTGATCGTGCCGTGGATCGTGAGCGCTTCGCGGGCAGCGGAACGGCGGTACGGCAATGTTCCGAGAACACCGCAGACAGGAACCGCTGATCAGGACGTCTTGACATGACCGACGCCGCCCGACGATGCCCCCGTTGAGACGGCGGCCTCAGTTCCAGACGCCGGTGAGGTTAATGAGACGTCGTTAGCTCTCTTCTACGAGAAAGGAATTTACTCATGATGGGCGTGATTGCTGTACTGTTACTGTTGTGGGCTGCACTGTCGATTCTGGGGGCGCTCATCGAAGGACTGTTCTGGCTCGCCATCCTTGGCGCAGTGCTGTTCCTCGGGACGGCCTTCTATGCCGCTATCAAGCGAAGTATGCGACAAGAAACCCATTGACGCCGCTGTGGATGTATGGATCTTCTGGTTGGTTATCGCGGTGCTGCTGTGCGTCGCTGAGATCTTCACGCTGACCGCTGCGTTGGGGCTGCTCGGCGTTGCCGCCGTGATCACATCGGGCCTCGCGGCGATTGGACTGCCGATGCCCCTGCAATTCCTGGTATTCGCCATCGCTTCGGTGGTCGGGTTCGTGGTCCAAGGCCGACGGCATCCGCTCACCATCCCCTGCATGGGACAAGGCGAACCGGGCTGGGCGGATCGCCATACCCTCAGCCGTCCAGGCGGTAGAAGCGGAAGAACCCGGCGTCGACCTCGACGACCTCGGCGCGGCCGAACCCGGCCATGACGGCCAGCGACCGGACCCGCGTCCTCACGCAGCACGGTGCCCAACGCGGCGGACGGTTGCTCGGCCATTGCTGCCGGGAGGCAGTGGCTGATGCTCCACCCGTACATGATCCGCTCGGTCAGGTCGCCGGGCGCGGTGAACTCCGACGCCACGTTCTCATCGACGACCATGACCGTACCGCCCTCGGCGAGCGCCTTACGGCACGCAGCCAGCGACTCCACCGGGCGGGCCAGGTCGTGCAGGCACTCCAGCAGGAACACCGCGTCGGGCGATCGTCGGCCTCTCCACGGTGTGCCCCGGCAGGCGCTATTCGGAGCCGAATTGCCGTTTCAGAAGCCTCGTCAGTCGCCATTCGGAGCCGAATCGCGGTTGCCGAGATCAACGATACAAGATCAGAATTAGTAGGCCGGTCAGTGCTGCCGACAACAGCAGCGAGACGAGGCAGCCCAATCTGTTTGAGTAGAACAGAAACACATCGACCTCCTCTTGGGCTGAATCCCGGGGGTTCCTGCCGTGCCGGACAGCGAGTCGAACCAGTTGCGGTACGCGCCGCGCATCCCGGCAGGCCTGCACCAGCGTCCTACCGGCGTACATACTTCATTCGGCTGAGACCCCGGCGACGACGCCCTCGTCGTGCAAGCTCCCGATCTCCGCGGCGGACAGGCCGAGAACCCCGGCGAGGATCTCGTCGGTGTGCTGGCCGAGCTGGGGCGCTGCCGCGGGTGGTACCCGGTCCATGGCGGTGAAATCCAGCGGCGAGCCGGGCATGAGATAGGTGCCGATGCCGGGCTGGTCGACCGCGGCGAACATCGGGTTGACGGGTGAGCAGCGTGGATCGGTCGTGACCAGCTCAGCGAAGGTCTGGTAGGGGCCCCAGCACACCTCGTGCGCGTCGAAGACCTTGCGGACCTCGTGCAGCGTGCGGCTGTTGACCCACGGCTCGATGAGCGCGCCGATCACGTGCCGCGCGGCGAACCGGTCGCCCTCCTGGGCCAGGTCCACCCCGAGCAGCTTCTCTACCTGGACGCACGCGTCAGCGATCCCGACCGCGGCCACCAAACTGTGCCACTGCCGGGCGGTCAGGCCGACCACCATGACCCGCTTGCCGTCCTTGGTGGCGAAGTCGCGCCCGAACGCGCCGTAAAGGTAGTTGCCGTACTTCGGGCGTTCGTGCTGGTTGATCTGTACTTCCGCGATCTTGCCGAGGTGCCCGACCATCGCGAACGCCACATCGGACAGGGCGAGCCGGACGAACTGGCCGGTCCCATCGATCCGCCGCTTGCGCTCGGCGGCCAGCAGCCCGGTCGCAGCCAGCGTGCCGGTGATCGCATCCCAGGCCGGCAACAGGTGGTTGAACGGGTCAGACAGGTTGCTGGGACCGGTGGCCCAGGGGAAACCGGTGGCGGGGTTGACCGTGTAGTCGACCGCGGACGAGCCGTCGGGGTTGCCGACGATGTTGACCATGATCAGGTCGGGGCGCCGGGATGTGAGCTTGTTGAAGTCCAGCCAGCCCGCGGCCGGGAAGTTCGTCAGGAACAGCCCCGCAGCATCGCCAGGCGCGGTGATCAGGTCGGTGAGCAGCTCCTTGCCCTGGGGTGATCGCAATTCGACCGCGATCGAGCGCTTGCCCTTGTTCAGCCCCGCCCAGAACAGGCTCTTGCCGTCAGCGGTGACCGGCCAGCGGGTGGCGTCCAGGCCGCCGCCGATCGGATCGAACCGGATCACGTCCGCGCCGAGTTGGGCCAGGGTCATCCCGCCGAGCGGTGCCGCCACGAAGGCCGAGCCCTCCACCACCCGCATCCCCGCCAGGATCCCGATCATCGCTCTCCTCGCTATTCACAATCTTCCGATTAACGTGCGAGCGCGACAAACCGCCAGTCGAGCACCGGCTTCTGCGCCGCGGTCTGATCCCCAGCGTCCTCCGCCGGGGAGGAGTGCACCACCGCCCGCAGGTCGATCAGCTGGTAACCGTCGCGCTGGTGGACGGCCTCAACGTGCAGCTCGGTGCGCAGCACGTCACCCTCGAACACCGGGCCGGTGTGGTCGCAGCTGCGCCAGGCCACGATCGTGATCAGGTCGGGCAGCGCCCGGGTGGTGTGCGCCCCGGCGACCGAGATGGTGTGCCCGCCGTAGACCAGGCGCCGCCCGTACGCCGAGGCGCTCGGGTCGGTATGGGTGGCCGCGAGGTTGAGGGTGGCCCTGGCCAGCTCGGGGGCACCGGTCACGGTGTCGCGCACCTCGATGTCGTACACCGTGCCGGGTTCGGTCACGGTGGGCTGAAACGCGCCGAGCTGCCACCCCCACGGCAGGTCATCGACAGGATCGGCGTCAGCGGGGATGTCGTCGAAGCTATCGGCGTGCTCCGTGCGCGCGTCGGGATCGCGCAGCGGGAGCATCGGGCAGCGCCAGAAGTCGAGCACAGGCTCCTCGCGCTGGTTGCCGACCTGAACTCGCAGCACCGCCAGCCCGGTCGCCGGACGACCCGGTTTCAGGCGATTCTGTCGCAGCGCGACGACTTCGGTCCGGGTGCGCAGCGTGTCGCCAAGGTGTACCGGGCGAAGCAGCCGCAGGCCCCGGTAGAACAGGTTGCCGCGGACCCGTTGCGACGCAGATGTGGTCTGCCCGATCGCGACGTGGCAGACCAGCGTGGGGTGGGCGAACGGCGCGGCGCAGCCGGTGACCGCCGCGGACAGCTCGTGATCCAGCGGCAGCCGGAGCCGGTCGCCGGACAGTGCCTGGTGCAGCATGGCGTGTCCCGGGGTCAGAGTCAGGCCCGGAGCGTCGGCGAAGACCTGTCCCCGCGTCAGGTCCTCGAAGTACGGCCCACCGACCTGTACCCGGTTGTCCGCCATCGTGCCCAGATCGTACGGCCGCCGCTGCGGCCCGTCGACATCGATCACTGAACGTTGGCCTGGATCACATCAGCCTCGTCCGGTTCGGCCAGCGCCGCCCGGCGGCGACGGGCCCGGAGTTCCAGCACGGCCACCGGCAGTGCTAGACACACGAATCCCGTCGCCGTGAGCAGGGCCGCGGCAATCGCACTCTGGTATAGGCCACCTTGGGCCAGCACGCTGTAGAACACCGCCGCTAGCACGGCCGTCCCGATCGCCGATCCGATCCGCTGACCGGTCTGCAGCACCCCGGCCGCCGCGCCGCCCATCCGGGGTGGCACGCACTCCAGAGTCAGCGTGACGTTCGGCGAGATCACCGCGCCACCGCCGATACCCGCCAGAAGTAGTGGGAGCGCCACCACCCAACCCGCCGACGCAACGGGTACCGCGTACAGCACCAGGGCGGTGGTAGCCAACCCGACGGCGACAGCGCCCAGCCCGACCAACGTCAACCAGCGGCGGTACCTGTTCACCAACCGGCCCGCTACCGCAGCAGACACGGCCGCCCCGAGCGCAAACGGCGTCACCGCGAGCCCCGACTGCAGGGGCGTGTACCCCAGCCCGCCCTGGAAGTACAGCGCGAACACCAGCCAGATCCCGCTGAAGCCGATGAAGTACACCAATCCCAGCGCAGCTCCCGTCGGGTAGCCGGGCGTGGCGGACAGTAGCCGGGTATCCAGCAACGGCGCCCGATCGCGCCGCAGCATCCACTGCTCCCAGCCCAGGAACAGCGCGACCAGCACTGGCGCCAGCCCGAACAGCCACCACAGCCGGCCCAGCCCACCGCTCTCGACCAGGACCAGCGGCAGTAGCAAGCACAGCACACCGGCGCCGAGCAGCACCGCCCCGACGACGTCGATGTGGGAGGTCAACCGCTGCCCGGTGCGCTGCTTGGACGGAACCAGGCGCGCCGCCGCCACCAGCGCGATCACCCCGATCGGGACGTTGACAAAAAAGATCCACCGCCAGCCCTCCGACCCGCTGGCCGCGGTGAGGATCAGACCGCCGAGCACCGGTCCGACCGCCGTGGACAGCCCGACCGTGGCGCCGAAAATGCCGAACGCCCTGCCCCGCTCCGGGCCCTGGAACAGCACCTGGATCAGGCCCGAGTTCTGCGGGGTGAGCATCCCAGCGGCGACACCCTGCAGCAAACGGGCCGCGACCAACAGCTCCGCGCTGGGCGCCGCCCCGCACAGCGCGCTGGTGAGCACGAATCCGGTCAGGGCGAACAGGAACATCCGCCGCCGGCCCAGGGCGTCGCCCAACCGCCCGCCGGCCACCAGCACCAGCCCGAAGGCCAGTGCATATCCGGACACCACCCACTGCACCTGGGCCACCGAGGCACCCAGGCTCCGCTGAATGGAGGGCAGCGCGACAGTGACGATGCTGACGTCCAGCAGGCTCATGAAGCCCGCCATCTGGGTGACTGCGAGGGCTCGCCACCGACGTGGATAAACGGGCTGGTCAGCCTCGGACCGGATGTTCACCACCCCATCCTTATTCACCAAGGCGACCCAGGCTTCCGACGCCCGCGCCGAGGCGGTGTTGCTGGCCATGCAGCGGCACCGGCACACGGTGCACGGACAGACCGGACGGGTCTGGGGATGCCCGGGCATCGGCCTGGGTGGCGGGCGCCCGGCGATCGGCTGGCTTTTGCTGACCACGGCCGCTGCGGGGGTGATCCGGATCCTCACCCGCCGCTGATCCGCTGCAGTAAACCGTATAACATAGGGTAGCCTAACCTCATGCGCACGAGGTGGAGACTCCCGTGAGACACAGGCCGGACCAGCGGGCGTCAGTCCCTGCACCGGCTGAGCGGGCCCGAACGCTCATTGGCCGCGGCGGCACCGCAGCTGTGCTCGCAGCAGGCGCGCCCGGCCGCACCGAGCCAGCGCTGCACCACGTGTACCAGGACGGCTCGACCGTGCTGCTGCTGCCCGAGGATCACCCGCTTTCCGCCCTGGTGGAACTCACTCCCGGCGGTGAGGTATCGGCCATGATCGAGCTCACCGACACCGCGCCGGTGGCGTTGCACCGACCGGTCCGCGGCCTGCTCTGGATTACCGGCTGGCTGCGTGCGCTGTCCCCGAAGCAGGCCCGGCATGTCGCTATGGACGTGGCCGCACACCGCTACGACCACCGGCTGCTCGACGTCGGCCATGGATGCATGCTGCTCTGGCTGCACCCCGTCTTCGCGGTGCTCTCCGACGCCGAAGGCACCGCCTGGCTCACCCCCGCCGAGCTCGCCGCCGCCGAGCCCGATCCGTTCTGCCACCTCGAGCAGGACTGGCTTCGCCACCTCGACCAAGCCCACCCCGACCTGCTCCACATCCTCGCCCGGCACATCTTCGTGCTGCCACAAGGGAGGCGTACCCGCGTCCGCCCGCTCAGCGTGGACCGGCTTGGCTTACGGCTGCGGATCGAGGACGGCACGCAGGCCCACGACCTCCGGCTGGCCTTCCAGCGGCCAGCCACTAACCCGGCCCAGCTCGCCACCGAGCTACATCGGCTGGCCGGATGTCCCCCCATCGCCCACGGACTCCGCCCGCCAACGGCCGACCGCGAGCGCCGGACGTGACTTCGGGGCTGCTGACGCCGTCTATTAGGTGGTTTCCCATGGGACGGGATAGCCGGATGCCAACTGCACTCAGCCCCCCGAACTCAACAGCAGGGCTGTTCGGCCGACCGTGGACAGCTCTGCTGTTGAGTTCGGGAAATCAGAGGGCTTGTCACTGGCCAAGATCTGCGGGACAGGCCTTAGTCCCGCAATTTCCTCACCCAATTCCGCACAGAGCTGGGCTTCCTGCTCAGCCACGGTCGTAAACCGGCTTCCGGATCTCTGGACGGAAACGCACCTTGAGCAGGCTGGTCACCGTCGTCACCAGCAGCACGGCGACGATCACGCCCAGCGAGAGTTCGATGCCCACCGTCGGCACCGGCAGCGGCTGGCCACCATTGAGGAAGGGCAGTGAGTTCTCATGCAGCGCTTCGAGTACCAACTTGACGCCGATGAACCCGAGGATCACGCCCAGCCCGATGGGCAGGTACACGAGCTTCTTGAGCAGCCCGCCGATGAGGAAATACAGCTGCCGTAGGCCCATCAGCGCGAAGGCGTTGGCGGTGAAGACGAGGAAGGCTTCCTGGGTGAGCCCGAAGATCGCGGGAATGGAGTCCAGGGCGAAGACCAAGTCTGCGGAGCCGATAGCAATCATCACCACAAGCATCGGAGTCATCCACAGCTTGCCATCGCGCTTGACCGCGAGCTTGGCGCCATGGAAGTCGTCGGTCACCGGGACCAGCTTGCGTAGCGCACGCAGCGCGATGTTCTCCCGGAACTCCACATCCTGCTTCCGATGGCGGACCTGCTGCGAACCCAGGTAGATCAGCAGCGCGCCGAACAGGTAGAAAACCCAGCTGAAGGTCGAGATCAGCGCCGCACCCGCCGCAATGAACAGCCCCCGCATGATCAACGCGAGTACGATGCCGACCAGCAGGACCCGGTGCTGGTGGACGGCCGGCACCCCGAAGGCCGCCATGATGAGCACGAAGATGAACAGGTTGTCCACCGATAACGAGTACTCGGTGACGTATCCGGCGAGGTACTCGATGGCGAACTGGCTGCCAGCGAAGAACCACACCCCTAGCCCGAAGGCCGCCGCACAGGCGATGTAGAACACCACCCACCGGGTCGCCTCCGCGATGCCCACCGCGTGCGGCTTGCGATCGACGATGACCAAGTCGAGGGCGAACAACACGACGAGGCCGCCCACCGTGGCGAACCAGACCCAGGTGGGCACATCCATGAGCGGGGACCTCCGGGTAGACGGCACGCGTCGTACACCGGAGGTCTCTTCCACCGGAGGACCGGTCGACGGTACCGGGCACCCGCAGCACTGCGGGAACCGTGATGACGACACCGCCGCGAAGGAATACTCCCCTCCACGTACCGGACAAGTCTCCCCCATCGCCAGGACCGGCACCACCCTGGGTGGGCAGGAACACTCCTTAAGTGCGACGCACCGTATGCAAGAGTGTGCACATGGTGCTGGGCACCGAGCTGCCGGTGGCGCGCTGAGAATCCGCTGAGACGGTGACGCCGGCGCAGCACGGGCTGACCTACCGTCGGCGGAGTGCCCCGAACGGTCCGGCTGGCCCGGCTGCGCCAGCGACCCGTCGTCCTGCTGCTCGTCGCCGCCCTGGTCACAAGTGCCGGAGTGGCACTCGCCATCACCGCGACCCCTGATCCGCCATCGGTAGCCACCGAGAACGTCACGATCGACGTAGCGGCGGGGCCCGGTGGCACCGGCCAGGTGCGCCTGGACGCCACGGTGTACCGGCCGGCCACCACCCCCGCTCCGGCCGTGCTGATGGCCCACGGCTTCGGCGGCAACAAGGACTCGGTCCGCACCGAGGCCACCGAGCTGGCCCGTCGCGGGTTCGTCGTGCTCGCCTGGACCGCTCGGGGATTCGGCGACAGCGGCGGGCAGATCGGGCTCAACTCCCCCGACTACGAGGTGGCCGACGCTGGGGCGCTGGTGGACTGGCTGGCCGAGCGACCCGACGTGGTGCGCGACGGTCCCGGCGATCCGCGCGTTGGCGTGACCGGCGCGTCCTACGGCGGCGCGCTGGCCCTACTGCTGGCCGGGACTGACCGCCGGGTGGACGCGCTCGTCCCGCTGATCACCTGGAACGACCTGGCCCAGGCCCTGTTCCCGAACGCCGCGAGCCGCCAACCCATCACCGCTGCCACCCCAGCGGCGGGCGCGTTCGCCCCGGACGGGGTGTTCAAGCGGGAGTGGGCGGGGCAGTTCTTCGGCGCTGCGGGCGGCGCGGACGCCGACGGGCTCAGCGTGTGCGGGCGGTTGCGCCCGGAGGTGTGCGCGGCCTACGCCCAGGCAGCTGTCACGGGTTCGCCCACCCCGGAGATCGTGGCGCTGCTGCAGCGCTCCTCCCCGACCGCGGTGGCAGGCAGCATCACCGCACCGACCCTGCTCATCCAGGGCGAGCGGGACACCCTTTTCGGGCTGGACCAGGCCGACGCCACCGCCCGCCAGCTCGCTTCGGCGGGTGCCCCGCTGAAGGTGGTCTGGTACGCGGGCGGGCATGACGGCGGCGAACCCGGCCAACCGCTGCAGGAAGATATCGGCGCCTGGTTCGACTACCACCTGCGCGGCATAGGCGCGGATCCTGGGACCGAGTTCGAATACCAGGTGCAGGGAATCTTCGGCACCCGGAGAGGCTTCACCCAGCGCACCGTCATCGCCCCGGCCTATCCCGGGCTCGACGGCGTCGATGTAGAGCGCCGGGAACTGGCGTTGAGCGGCGAGCCGCAGCAGGTGGTTCGGCCGCCCGGCGGCAGCCCGGCCGCGCTGAGCAGCCTGCCGGGACTCAACAGTGCCCCGTCGGATGCTGCTGGCGGCCTCAGCGGGGTAGCGATCGACCTGCCCGGCCAGGCCGCGACATTTGTCACCGATCCACTAGCCGACCCGCTGGAGGTCACCGGAGCGCCCCGGATCCGGTTGCAGGTGGCGGCAGCGCCCACCGGCGCCACGGCACCACCCAGCGACGCGGTGCTGTTCGTCAAGCTCTACGACGTCGGACCGGACCAGCGGCGCACGCTGCCTGGGGGCGCGGTGGCCCCGGTGCGGATCAGCTCGCTGCCCGCAGATGGCACACCGATCCAGGTCACGGTGACGCTGGCCGGTGTGGTGCGCCCGGTGCAGGCCGGGCACCGGCTCGCGGTCACCGTGTCGACGACCGACCGCGGCTACGCGGTACCCCAGCAGCCCGCCGCGTACACGATCTCGCTGGCCGGCGACGCCCAACTGGCGGTGCCGGTGGTGCCCGGGAAGCAGGCCCCGGTGCCGCTTCCGGCCGCCCAGCTCGCCGGGCTAGGCGGGCTGGGCGCGTTGGTGGTGGCGCTCGGGGTGTTTGCTGCGGTGCGCCGCCGGCACGCCGATGACGCCGATCCCGAGCTGACGGAGGTGCCGCTGGTGGTGTCGGGGCTGGCCAAGCGCTACCCGGGTGGCATCACCGCCGTCGATGACCTCTCCTTTCGCGTCGAGCACGGGCAGGTGTTGGGTCTGCTCGGGCCCAACGGGGCCGGCAAGACCACCGTGCTGCGGATGCTGATGGGGCTGATCCGGCCGACCTCCGGGGAGTTGCGGGCATTCGGGCACCGGGTGGCGGCCGGCTCCCCGGTGCTGTCCCGGATCGGGTCGTTCGTGGAGGGTCCCGGGTTCCTACCGCACCTGTCCGGGGCGGCGAACCTCCGGCTGTACTGGGCGGCCACCGGCCGACCCGCCTCCGACGCCGGCATCGAGGAGGCATTGGAGATCGCCGGGTTGGGCCAGGCGGTGCACCGGCGAGTGGCCACCTACAGCCAAGGGATGCGCCAGCGCCTGGCGATCGCCCAGGCCATGCTCGGGAAACCGGATCTGTTGGTGCTCGACGAGCCGACCAACGGCCTGGATCCCCCGCAGATCCACGCCATGCGCGAAGTACTCCGCGACTATGCCGCCGGCGGCCGGACCGTGCTCGTCTCCAGCCACCTGCTCGCCGAGGTGGAGCAGACCTGCAGCCATGTGGTGGTGATGCACCGGGGCCGGCTGGTCGCCGCCGGCACCGTCGCCGAGATCGTCGCGGGCACCGGCACGGTCAGCTTCACCGTGGACGACCCGGCGCAGGCGGTCGCGGTGCTGCGCGACCTGGCGGGGGTCGACGTGATGGGGGTCGAGCGTCGCGTCGTGCACGCCCAGCTCGACGGCACACCCCGCGCGGTCGCGGTGGCCGCGCTGGTCGGCGCCGGGATCGGGATCGAAGGGGTGGCCGCGCGCCACCAGCTGGAGCAAGCATTCCTGCAGCTCGTGGGAGAGGAGCCGATCGAGTGACCCGCGACGTGCACACCGCGCAGGGGCCGGCACCCGGTTACCGGGCGGGGGCGACCTTGCCGCTGCAGGTGGAGCTGGTGCGCCAGCTGCGGCGCCGGCGGACCGTGCTCGCCCTGGGATTCCTCGTGCTGTTGCCGTTCCTGCTCTGGCTCGCCTTCGAGATCGGGCGGGACGAGCAGAATCAGGGAGGCGCCACACTGGTCGACCTCGCCACCGCCAGCGGGTCCAACTTCGTGGTGTTCACGATGTTCTCCTCGGTGGGTTTCCTGCTGGTCGTGGTAGTAGCGCTGTTCTTCGGCGACACGATCGCCAGCGAGGCGTCCTGGTCGAGCCTGCGCTACCTGCTGGCCGCCCCGGTGCCCCGCGGGCGGCTGCTGCGGCAGAAGGCGGCGGTGGCAGCGCTGCTGTCCGCCTTTGCCCTGGTGCTGCTGCCCGCGGTGGCGATGGCAGTCGGTGTGGTCGCCTACGGGGCAGGTGACCTGGTCTCCCCTACCGGCCAGTCGCTGGCCTTCCTGCCCGCCGCGAGCCGGCTGGCGCTGGCTCCCGCCTACCTGGTGCTGCACCTGGCGTGGGTCGCCGGGCTGGCGCTGCTGCTGTCGGTGACCACCGATGCGCCACTCGGCGCGGTCGGTGGTGCCGTGATGGTGTCGATCCTGTCCCAGATCCTGGAGACCATCGACGCGCTCGGTGACCTGCGGGACTTCCTCCCCACCCGGTTCAGTTCCGCGTGGGCCGACCTGCTGGCCGCCCCCGTCGACTGGAACGAGCTGGCCAGCGGAGCGTTCTCCGGTCTGGCCTACGCGACGGTCTTCGGGCTCGCTGCCTGGTGGCGGTTCGCCACCAAGGACATCACCAGCTGACAGGACGCCCGATTGTCAGTCCGCAGGCGTCTCCAATCCCTCGACGGCGATCATCCGGCCGTGCGACGCCCCCAGGCGCAGCGGGAGCGCCTGCTGGTAGTCGTCGGAGTAGTACCAGGCCCGGGCGGCGTCGAGGCTCTCGAACTCGAGGACGACGACGCGCCCCGACCACTGTCCTTCGAAGGTCTCCGTCTGCCCGCCCCGGGCAACGTATCGCCCGCCGTGCCGGGCGACGCTGGCCGCCCCCAGCAGCCGGTACTCCTGGTAGCCGACGGGGTCGTCGACCTCGACCTCGAGAATGACGTAGGCGCTCATCTCAGCTGGGCTCCTTGGGCGGGTCGGGCGGTTGCGATGGCGCGCAGCTCAACCGCGCCGGCTGAGGAGGAGAATACGATGGTCACCCGACGCGCTGCCCTGGTCGGCATGACGGCTACCGCGCTCGCCGGGCCACTCGGCGGTAGCGTCGGTGGCGTGGTAGCGCTGGCTCAACCGCCACGGCGCGGTCACGGCAGGGACTGGCGGGGCCCGATCGTCATCGGCCACCGTGGCGCCTGCGGCTACCGGCCGGAGCACACCCTGGCCTCCTACGAGCTCGCCGCGCGGCTGGGCGCGGATTTCATCGAGCCTGACCTGGTGGTGACCAGCGACGGCGTGCTGGTCTGCCGGCACGAACCGGAGATCGGCGGTACGACGGACGTCGCCGACCACCCTGAGTTCGCATCCCGGAAGGCCACCAAGACGCTGGACGGCGTCGCTGTCGAAGGGTGGTTCGCCGAGGACTTCACCCTCGCTGAGCTCAAGACGCTGCGAGCGGTCGAGCGAATACCGCAGCTCCGCCAGCACAACACCTTGTACAACGGGCGGTACGAGATCCCGACCTTCCAGGAGGTGCTGGAACTTCGGGCCCGGCTATCCGACGTGCTGCGTAAGCGGTTGGGCATCTATCCCGAGACCAAGCACCCCACGTTTTTCCAGCAGGCCGGCCTGCCGCTGGAGCCGCTGCTGCTCGACATCCTGCAGCGCAATCGACTCAACCGGCCCAATGCCCCGGTGTTCGTGCAGTCCTTCGAAGTGACCAACCTGAATCAGCTGCGCGAGGACGGCCTGCGGGCCAAGTCGGTCCAGCTGCTGTTTGCCACCGGCGAGCCGTTCGACACCACCGCCGCCGGCTCCGGCCCGACCTACGCCGACCTGTCCACCCCCGCCGGCCTGCAAGGTATCGCGCGCTATGCCCAGGGGATCGGACCGGAAAAGCAGCAGGTCATCCCCCGCAAGGCCGACGGCACGCTCGGCTCACCCACCACGCTGGTGACCGACGCACATCAGGCCGGTCTGGTCGTACATCCATACACCTTCCGCGCCGAGAACTTCTTCCTGCCGGTCGACTACCAGGTAGTCGGCACCTCTCCTCCCGTGCCGACCGACTACGGGCGGGCGATCGACGAACAGATCACCTACCTTCGGGCCGGGCTCGACGGTCTGTTCACCGACCAACCCGACATCGCCGTCGTCGCCCGTGCCGAGATCCGCGCCACCGCTGCAGCCGGTGAATGACCGGCTGGCACAGCATTCATTCACGGCTCGGTTGCGGCATGGTGTCTAGATAGTTTTCGATCGTGTCCGCTCCGGCGGCCGCCCCGCCGGCGGTGCACATCTCTCGGTTCATCGTTGCGAGTTTGGCCCGAATCGTCGGGTCGGCCGCGACCTCCTCGACGGTGCGGCGCAACCGCTGGGGGGTGACGGTGTGGATGTCTAACCGCCGACCGAGCCCGAGCTCCACGACGCGGTTGGCGTTGGTCCGCTGTTCGTGTACCTGCGGTACGGCGATCAGGGGTACCTGGTAGTACAGGGATTCCATCGTGGAGTTCATCCCGGTGTGGGAGACGAACGCGCGGGCATGGCTGAGCACGGTGGGCTGCGGGAAGTAGGGTGCCATCTCGACATCGGCCGGGAGCGTGCCGATGGCCGCGGTGTCGGTGCGGTCGCCGGTGGCCATCACGACGTGCCAGGCTGTGCCACGGAACGCCTCGGCGCAGAGTGCGAAGAAATCGGGTCGGTCGTTGAAGGCGGTACCCAGAGATACGAACAGCACCGGTGCGCCGTCACTCGGAGGCTGCCAGCCCGTCGAGTGCGCGCGGTGGCCGATGGACGGTCCGATGAACCGGTAGGTGTCATCGAACGTGTCACCAGCGATCTGAAACGAGCGCGGCAGGAACACCAGTGTCAGCTGCGGCGGCGGTCCGGCCATCATGTCGATCGGAGTGGACAGGCCGTACTCGGCGGCGAACGTGGCCACGCTGGCGCTGTATACGGCCAGTTTTGGGTGTGTCGGATCGAAGCCGGGCATGATCTCCCTGAACGAGAAATGTTCGTTGCTGGCGAAGTTCGGCACCAGTGACACCGTCGGCACGTCGAGCACGGTGGCCAACAGCGGGCCCAGGACGACCGTGTCGTAGCAGATGAGGTCGGGTCGGTCCCGCTGGAAGCGATCGACCAGTACCGGGAACGCCTCTCGGGCCGCGGCCAGGAACTCTTGGAGGGTGGCTACCAGGTTCTCGATCGAGAAGTCGGCGCCGGACAGCGTGCTGGTGTCCGGCGCCCAGGCCAGGTCGACGGCGGTGGCGCCGGCCTCCGCGACGGCCGGCATCAGCGTCGGGCTGGTGACATAGCTGACCCGGTGGCCCCGGACCACTAGCTCCTCGACCAGGGGCAGTGTCGGATAGACGTGACCGGGCGCAGGAGGTGCAACGAACGCGAAATGTCGGCTCACCATTCATCCCTTCTGCCAGTGCGACACTCCCGCGATCACCCACGAGGTCGCGGCGACGGGCACCGGCACGGTCATCCAACACGTTCAACGCCTCGTGCGCGCATGCCTCTCAGGCGTCCCGTAGCCCGATCGTCAACGTCAACTCCGGGCTCAACCACACCGGCTAACCCGACGCATGACACGTGGTCATCGGCGTCCGACGCCGCAAGACGTCGCCGAAAGTTTCAACACAGCGGGACGTTCCACTACACGTTCTTCAAGGCCCTCGCCGTGAACCCACCCGGTGCAGGCACCGCGGCGAGCGCCACGCACGATTCGTGGACTCGGTAAGAGGGGTGCAGCCAAGGTAAGCACAGAACCCGCCATGGGTGGATCATGGAATGAGGTTCGCTGGCTGCTGGGTGCTCAGGCCTGGGTGGTGTCGGTCCGTTGGGCGTGGCCGATGGCGTTTCGGGCCGCCGTGTCCCTTGTCGTGTGGCCAGGCTGGTTCGACGTGGTGATGTATAGGTCGTTCATGTCGTCCTCCGTTGGTTGGGTGTCCTGACAGGAGGCACCTCTGCGGCAACGGGGGCGATCAACAGAAAGGCCCCCGCGATGCGGGGGCCTTTCGATTCGCGTGCGCGCGAACTACGCCCCCAGGCGGAGGCGCATCATCCGAGCAGTACGCGTGAAGCACATGCGCCGATTATCGACCTGCGGCCGGCCTGGATCAACACGGTTGGGTCCACGCCGTGCGTCGGTGCGCCATGAGTGGATCATGAAATGAGGTTCCGCGGACTACAGGGGCCACCCCAGGGCTGGTGGGTGGTGGTATCCGTCCGGTTGGGCGTGGCCGATAGCGTTCGCCGCGTCAGCTTGACGTAGCGGGAGCTGGTCGGGGTGGGCGATGGCGTCGATCGAGGAGGCCGCCCGCCGCAAGAACGACCCGGCGGATCTGATCAACATCGCGTTGGAGCGGCTTGCTCGGCGGTGAGCGGATCGGCGGCGAGCGGTGCGCCGCGCGGCACCAGCTCCGCCGTCGTGTCTTGTCTCGATATAGTTCTACCTTGACAGTTTTCAAATCAAGACACAAGCTAGGGCGCGTCCCGCGGATCTTCGGGGTTTGTGATCAACCCTCGGGTTCCCGAACTCAACGGCAGTGCTGCCCGAGGTCGACCGAACAGCACTGCTGTTGAGCTCGGGAGGCTGAGAGCACCTGAAATCCGGCCATCTGACCCGGTCCATGATCTACGGGACAGGGCCTAATACTCGACGGTTATCAAGACAGCATCGGCCCATGGAGGGTGCGGCGATGACCAAGCAGACCACCGACCTACGTGACGAGGTCCGCCGGCGCTACGCCGCCGCGGCGACCGCCGTGCGCGCTGGAGCCCAGCCCAGCTGCTGCGGCGTCGACCCCTCCGGCGCCACTCGCGAGGTCGAGCTTGAGGCCGGGGACGGGTTCGGCGGCCAGCTCTACGACGCCACCGACCGTGATGTGCTACCCGTTGAGGCGGTCGCCGCCAGCCTGGGATGCGGCAACCCGCTGGCCGTGGCTGACCTTCGCGAAGGCGAGACCGTTCTCGATCTCGGGGCCGGGGGCGGTATCGACGTGCTGCTCTCCGCCCGCCGGGTCGGCCCCGCCGGGAGGGTCTACGGGCTGGACATGACCGATCAGATGCTCACCCTGGCCCGGGCCAACGCTGCGCAAGCCGGGGCGACCAACGTCGAGTTCCTGCACGGCACCATCGAGGACATCCCGCTCCCCGACGCCTCCATCGACGTGGTCATCTCCAACTGTGTGATCAACCTGTCCACGAACAAACCAGCCGTGTTCACCGAAGCGTTTCGGGTGCTCACCCCGGGAGGTCGGCTGGGAGTCTCCGACGTGGTCACCGAAGACCACCTCAGCGCTCACCAGCGGGCCGAACGGGGCAGCCATGTCGGCTGCATCGCCGGGGCCCTGGGTCTCAGCGAATACCGCGACGGCCTGGCCAACGCCGGCTTCACCGACATCACCATTACGCCGACCCACGAGGTCGCCGACGGTATGCACTCCGCGATCATCCGAGCCACCAAGCCCGGCGCCGGGTAGAACCAGCCACCTGGGATCGCGATGTCATGAGCCGCCTGCGCCGAACACCAGGATCGACGCGGTGAACCCGTGCAGGTGGTTTCGGCCCGCGACCGGGCCGATCTCGCCGGCTGCGAAGAACCCGGCCACACCGGTGGTACCGAGCCCAGCGCGCACCGCCAGCACGTCGTGATCGGCGCTCGGGAACATGGTCCTGCCGCGCCCGTTGCACGAGAACAGCAGCGCGCCGCCTACCGGACCGTGCTCGGCGCGGAACCGGGAGAACAGCTCCTCGAGGTCCTCGGTGGCGGCCGACGCGTCACGCACTTGGAAGCGAACGGTGCGTCCCACGTCCACGACATCTGCGATGGCGATCGCGCCCTGCTCACTGTCGGCTCCCATGACGTTGCGGATGAGGAAGTCGCCGCGCTCGTGCTCCTCGGCGTACTCGTCCATCGCAACGCCGATGTGCAATCCGCGCGCCACAGCTTGCCGTTCCTCGGCAGGGAGCTCGGCGACGATCTGCTCGAGTTTGGCCAGTGCAGGCGTACCGGCCAACCCCAGCAGCACGTTGCCCTCAGCCTTGGTGACGATCATCGGCGGGCCGAAGGGCCGGCAACCCTGACTGACAACCGGGACGGCTGCCACAGGGCCGCCGAGCACCACCCCCACCGCGCCGGCCGGCACGCTGAGCCCGTCCAGAAACAGCCGCGCGGACCCCTCGACGCGGGGGCCGCTGGCCACCCCGCCGATCAGCGGCAGACCGTTGAGGTCGTCGTTGGAGCGCTGCACGAAGGCCGCGACGGGGAAGGTGAACGGATCGGCCAGCAGCACCGCGATGGCGTCGTCAGCGTGGCGGTCCGGCATGCCGGTGACGGCAGCACCATCGGGGGTGCGTACCAGCTCCAGGCGGAACGAGGTGCACTTGACCCCGGGAAGGCAGGCGGCGAACACGCTGACCGCGGGCTCGATCTCCACCCCCCGGCCGGCGCCGATCACTCCACCGGCACTGCAGCCCAGCGTCGTGCCGGCCCCGGCCAGATCCATCGCGCGGGTACCCGCCGATTCAATGGCATTCGGGTCGTCGGCGCAGACGAACACGCACAGCAGGTCGGGACGCTGCCCGCGCAGCGGTGCCAAGGCCTGTGTGACGGCGGACTCCGCCGCAGCAGCCAGGTCGGGACCGGCTGCGAGGCCGTCGCCGAAGCGGGACGTGAGCACGTCTGCTGGGGAGGACACGGGAGGCCACCTTCCGACGACTACGGGAAGCACCATTGTGCGCCGTGAGTCACCCGCTCGGCAGGATCAGGTGGACGTCACCGAACTCGTGCCAGCGGTACCCAGCACGTAACGCCTCAGCGTAGGAGGCGGCGAGCAGGTCTCGCCCGGCCAGCGCCCCCAGCATCTGCAGGTGCGACGCAGCTGGCTCGTGCCAGCCGGTGAGCAGCCCGTCCACCGTGGTGACCCCGCGCTCCGGCGTGACGACCAGGTCGGTCCACCCCGAACCGGCGCCGCCTAGTGCCGCGGCGGACTCCAGGGCGCGCACCACGGTGGTGCCCACCGCGAGCACCCGGCGACCCTCGCCACTGGCGGCCCGCACCGCCTCGGCGGTCGAGCCGGCCACGGCGAACCACTCGGCGTATGGTGGCTCACCGGACTCCGCGGAGGACACACCGGTGTGCAGCACCAATGCCGCAACGCCCACCCCGCGAGCGCGCAGCCGGCGCAGCAGCCGGCTGGTCAGTGGCCGGCCTGCGCTAGGCATCTCCGCGCTACCTGGGGTGTCGGCGTACTCGGTGCGGTACGCCGACAGTGGCCACGGGGCGCTGGCGTACCGGTAGCGGATCGGAGCGCCGTACTCGTGTAGCCACTCCCCCAGCGCGAAGGGGGTACGCAGTTGCCCGCACCACAACCGGGAGCTGGTCGATCCTGCCGGCGCGGAACTGTCGAGTTGCAGATGTCCGCCGCCGGTCAGCCGGATCCGTGTGCCGGTCCGATCCTGTGGCGACGGCTCACCACCGAGCGGGCCCCCTTGCCCTCCACCGGCAGTGCGGACCTCGACCACCCACCGCGACACGGTGCCGGCCAGCGCCGCCGGATACCCCAGCGGTGCCGCGGGATCCAGCGTGGACAGGTGCACCTCGACGCGCTGCCCGCGGGCCGTGACGCCGCCCAGCGCGGCGGGCAGCGTGTCGGAGGTGTTCACCACCAGCAGATCCCCGGCCCGCAGCATCGTGGGCAGATCTGCCACGCTGCGGTGCTCGAGCCCACCGCCGGTCGCTACCAGCATGCGCACCCGGTCCCGCGGCACTCCACGGGCTTCCGGCGGAGCGGTGGCCACCAGGTGGTCGGGCAGCACGAACGGTAGCGCGGTCACACCGGCACCCGCTTGAGCTCGGCCACGGTGTAGCGCCCGCTGGACACCGGCTCGTCGACCACCCGGCGCAGCGTGGGCACCACCTCCTCGGGCCACGGACGGTCGCTGATGTCCTCACCCGGGAACGCCGCGGCCTGCATCGCGGTGCGCATGTCACCGGGATCCACCGCGAGTATCCGCACGTCGACCTCCTCGGCAGCGAGCACCCGGGCCAGCTGGTCGAGCGCGGCCTTGCTGGCCCCGTAGCCACCCCAGCCCGGGTAACCCTCGACTGCCGCGTCACTGCTGATCGCCAGCACAGTGCCGCCAGCCGCGCGTAAAGCTGGCAGCGCGAGCTGGATCAGCAACAACGGGGCGACGGTGTTGGCCTCCAGGACCGCTCGCAACTCCTCGGCTTGGTAACCAGCGAGCGGGGGCAGCGGGACCTGGCCGAGCGAGGAGGCATTGAGCACGAGCAGGTCCAGCCGGTCGCCAACCGCGGCGACCAGCTCGCGGCGGTGCGCGTCGTCGGTGATGTCGCCGGGTATGGCGGTGGCGTCGGGCCACCCGGCAGCGGCGGCGTGGAGATCGGTGGCCGATCGGGCGTCAACGATGACCCGCCAGCCGTCGGCGACGAGACTGCCGGCGAGCGCGCGCCCCAAGCCGCGGGAGGCTCCGGTGATCAGTGCGTTCTTCATGACTCCACGGTGCGCACCGAACAAGCGCGCTCCCTCGGGCTGTGGCACCGACCCAGCCCCGACCTTGGTCCTAGGTCCCGTGCAGGACAGGGCGCGTCCCACACCTCGGGGGCAGGGGGCCGGCAGTGTCTGTAGCCCGAACGGGCGAAAGCCCGTTGCCACTCAGGATGCTGTTACGTTACCGCGCCGTGATCCCCCCGAGATCGAGTCTTCTCGCTCCGCTGCTGGCCGGCCTGGTCGTCGGGGCGATCCTCGCGGGTGCCCGGTTGACTCTCGCCGTGGATGCGCCCCAGTCGGCACTACTGGACGGGGCCAGAGGTGCGAGTGCCGCGTCCGTCACGCCGACTGTGGACGTTGCGCCGCCACCATTGCCAGCGGCCGCCGCCCCGTACGGCGGCACCGACGGCGCGGCGCCTCGCCCGGAGCCAGGCACTCTGACCCTGCCGCCGCCGACCCTGCCGCCGCCGAAGGTAGCGCCAACGGATCCGGTGCTACCGGCAGCCGGGCCGGCCACCGCCCAGGCGCCCACTCGGTCGGCCCGGCAGGCGTCCCGCGCGACGATCGCGGCCGTGGTCGAGGCGACCAACGCCGAACGAGTGGCAGCTGGCTGCCGGGCATTGCGGGTAGACCACCGGCTCGACACCGCCGCGCAGCGGCATTCTGTCGACATGGCCAAGAGAAAGAAGATGTCGCACATCGGCGCGGACGGTAGCACCTTCACCGACCGCATCCGTTCCGCCGGTTACCCGCGACCCGGCGCCGAGAACATCGCCTTTGGACAGCCGACGGCGGCCAGCGTGGTGGCCGCCTGGATGTCCTCCTCGGGGCACCGGCGCAACATCCTGAACTGCTCGTACACCACGATCGGCGTCGGATTCGACCCACGCGGCAACTACTGGACGCAGAACTTCGGCCGCTGACGACGCAGCCGTTGAGCGTGTACCTGCTCGTGGTGGAAGCCTCAGGGGTCGACCAGCCCGTCGCGCACCGCCAGCAGCGCTGCCTGGGTGCGGTCGGCCACTCCGAGCTTGCCGAGAATGGCGCTCACGTGCGTCTTGACCGTCTTCTCCGAGAGCACCAGCTCGCGCGCGATGAGCCGGTTGGACAGCCCACGGCCGATCAGCCGCAGCACCTCACGCTCCCGCGCGGTGAGAGGGTCCCGATCGGTGACCGAGTGCATCACTGTCGCCGCGACCCGTGGATGCAGGGGAGCGCCCCCGTGGTGTACCGAACGCAGGGCACCGGCGAGCTCAGCGGGGCCGATGTCTTTGAGAAGGTAACCGGCTACACCTGCGCGCACGGCCGGTAGCACCGAGTCCTGCCCTGAGAACGAGGTGAGCACGACGACCTTGACGTCGGGATGTGTGTCACGCAGCCGCCGCGCGGTCTGCACTCCGCCCAGCCCGGGCAGCACGAGGTCGAGCAGCACGATGTCCGGATGCATGGCGGCCACCAGCGCCAGCGCCTGTTCCCCAGTGCTCGCCTCGCCGACCACATCCATGTCCGCCTGCAACTCGAGGAAGGTGCGCAGCCCGGTGCGCACCATCTCGTGGTCGTCGACGAGCAGCAGCCGGATCGGATCAGCCAGCGGGCACCTCCAGGGTTAGGGTGGTGCCCGCCCCAGGCGCGGTATCCACCCGCATGGTGCCGCCGAGCGCTTCGGCACGCTCCTGCATGCTGGCCATCCCGAGTCGGCGGGAGGTGCGGGCCGTGGTCGCCAGGTCGAACCCGCGACCATCGTCGGACACTTGCAGCCGCGCCCCCGCGCCGGCCAGGTCCAGCCGCACCCGGATCTGGTTCGGCGAAGCATGCTGCAGAGCGTTGCCGATCGCCTCGTTGGCCACCTTGAGCACCTCCCGCGCGACCTCCCCGGCGCAACCGCCGCCCCGGCCCTGAACTTCCAGCAGGATTGGCACGTCGTGTACCGCCCGGAGCAAGTCGACCCGCTTGCGCAGCGCTGCGCCCAGCCCGTCGGCGTCGACGTCAGGCGGACGCAGCGTGTCCACCAGCTCTCTCAGTTCGTCCAGCGCGGTCCGGGACAGCTCCCGCACCCGGTCCAGGTGGGCGTGCGCCGGGGAGCCGGCCCCTGCCACGGTTGCCGCGGACTCCGCGGCGAGGGTGAGGCTGAACAGGGTTTGAGTCACCGAGTCGTGCAGGTCCCGGGCAATCCGAGTGCGCTCGTCCACGATGGACAGCTCGCGAAGCCGCTCCTGGCGCTGCGCGGTGACCACCGCCAGCGCGGCATGCCCGGCGAGGGTCTCCACCAAGCGCTGGTCGGCGTGGGTGAAAGTGTCTCCGCCGACCTTCTCCGCCAGGTAGAGCGCAGCGACCACCTCGCCGCCTGCCATGATCGGGACCCCGAGGAACGACCGCATGTCCGGATGCGCTCGCGGGTAGTAGCGGAAGCGCGGATCGGCGCGGATGTCCGCGCGTCGGATCACCTCCGGTTCTTTCAGCAGAGCGCCGAGCAGGCCATGGGTCCGCGGCAGCGAGCCGATCCGGTCCCAGGTCTCGGCGTCCACTCCGGCGGTGAGGAATAGCGCAAACCCACCGTCACCGTCGGGCACGCCGACTGCAGCGTAACGGGCTCCCGCCAGGTCGCGCGCACCGTCGAGAATGCTTCGCAGCACCTGTTCACTGCGCCGCTCGGCGCCGAGTTGGCCGACCACGTCGAGCAGCCGGCGTAGCGCAGACGCGTCCTCGCTCATCACCACCATCCTCGCACCGCCACTCACCGTCGACCGCATTCAGCGGGCTGGGCGGGGTTATCGCGGGCCCAATAGCCCCGCCCAGCCCGCTGAATGCGGAAGGGCGGCCAACTAGCGGAGGCCGGCGGCGTCCATGCCGCGGAGTTCCTTCTTGAGGTCGGCGATCTCGTCGCGCAGCCGGGCGGCCAGCTCGAACTGCAGCTCCCGGGCAGCTCCCATCATCTGCTCGGTGAGCTGCTGCACCAGGTCAGCGAGCTCGGCGCGAGGCATCGACGAGGTGTCCCGCCCCTCCAGCACACCCGCGCTGCCACGGGCCCGCCCGGGCTCACCGGTGGCGCGCTTGCCGCGGGAGGCGTTGCGCCCGGATCCTCCGACCCGCACCGCCCCGGCGTCTGACGTGTCATCAGCCTCGGCGTAGACGCGCTCGAGGATGTCGTTGATCTTCTTGCGTAGTGGCTGGGGGTCCAGCCCGCGTTCGGTGTTGTAAGCGACCTGCTTGGCCCGTCGCCGGTTGGTCTCGTCGATGGCCCGGCGCATCGAGTCGGTGACCCTGTCGGCGTACATGTGCACCTGGCCGGACACGTTGCGGGCGGCCCGGCCGATGGTCTGGATCAGCGAGGTTCCGCTGCGCAGGAACCCCTCCTTGTCCGCGTCCAGGATCGCCACCAGCGACACCTCGGGCAGGTCCAGGCCCTCGCGGAGCAGGTTGATCCCGACTAGCACGTCGAACTCACCCAGCCGCAACTGCCGCAACAACTCCACCCGGCGCAGTGTGTCCACCTCGGAGTGCAGGTAGCGCACCCGGATGCCGAGCTCGAGCAGGTAGTCGGTGAGGTCCTCGGCCATCTTCTTGGTCAGGGTGGTGACCAGGACCCGTTCGTTGCGCTCGGCGCGGATGCGCACCTCGTGCACCAGGTCATCGATCTGGCCCTGGGTGGGTTTCACCACGACCTCCGGGTCCACCAGGCCGGTCGGGCGGATGACTTGCTCGACGAACTCCCCACCGGACTGGCCCATCTCATACGGTCCCGGGGTAGCCGACAGGTACACCGTCTGGCCGATCCGGTCCTGGAACTCCTCCCAGGTCAGCGGCCGGTTGTCCAGTGCCGACGGCAGCCGGAACCCATGCTCCACCAGGGTGCGCTTGCGGGAGGCATCGCCCTCGTACATTCCACCGATCTGCGGCACCGTCACATGCGATTCGTCGATGACCAGCAGGAAGTCCTCAGGGAAGTAGTCCAGCAGGGTGGCCGGTGCCGAGCCGGCCGCGCGCGCGTCGATATGCCGCGAGTAGTTCTCGATGCCGTTGCAGAACCCGACCTGACGCATCATCTCCACGTCGTAATGAGTTCGCATCCGCAACCGCTGCGCTTCCAGCAGCTTGCCCTGCTTCTCCAGCGCGGCCAGCCGGTCTTCCAACTCCGACTCGATGCCCGCGATGGCGCGCTCCATCCGCTCCGGCCCTGCAACGTAGTGCGTGGCCGGGAAGATCCGCAGCCCGGATACCTCCCGGACCACCTCTCCGGTGAGCGGGTGCAGGTAGTAGAGCGACTCGACCTCGTCACCGAAGAAGTCGATGCGGACCGCGAGTTCCTCATAGGCCGGGATCACCTCCACGGTGTCACCTCGGACCCGGAACGTCCCGCGGGCGAAGGCGAGGTCGTTGCGGGTGTAGTTGATGGCGACCAGGGCGCGCAACAGCGCGTCGCGCCCGACTTCACCACCGACCGGCACATGGATCGACTGGTTCAGGTACTCCTGCGGGGTGCCGAGCCCGAAGATGCAGGACACCGAGGCGACGACGACCACATCGCGCCGGGTGAGCAGCGACATCGTGGCGGAGTGCCGCAACCGCTCCACGTCGTCGTTGATCGAGGAGTCTTTCTCGATGTAGGTGTCGGTTTGCGGGACATACGCCTCGGGCTGGTAGTAGTCGTAGTAGGAGACGAAGTACTCCACCGCGCTGTTCGGGAAGTAGTCCCGCAGCTCGTGGGCGAGCTGCGCGGCGAGGGTCTTGTTCGGCGCCATCACCAGCGTGGGGCGCTGCACCCGCTCGATGAGCCAGGCGGTGGTGGCCGACTTACCCGTTCCGGTGGCACCCAGCAGCACGACGTCACGCTCACCACTGGTGATCCGGCGTTCCAGCTCATCGATCGCCGCTGGCTGGTCGCCGGCGGGCGCGTAGTCGCTGACCATCTGGAACCGGCCCTGCGTCCGGGGGGTCTTGCCGAGCGGGCGGAACTCGGAGTGCGGAAGCAGATCGCGTGGGATGGCGGCGGCATCGGTCATGGCATTGAGGGTATGCCGGGCCCCTGACAGTCCGCCTTCGCCTGGACTGTGCCGACCGGGCGAACGACCGGTCCGGCGGCGCTGCGGGCTGGGTAGGGTCGAGCTGCATGACGGCCCCGCACCGCGACATTGCCGAGACCGCCCCGCACATCCACCCTCCCAAGATCGAGCTGTTCGACCTGGACACAATGACCAACACCGATCCCAAGGGGATGGCCCGCAACGTCCGCGAGTACCGGATCGAACCGTTCGGTCTCTACCTCGCCCGCGACGTCGTCGACCATCCGTCGATCTGCGCGCTGGAGTCCTGGCTGCTGCCCGAACTGGGGCTGCGGATAACCGACTGGTTCTATCCCCCCGGGCACGAATGGGACGAGCACTTCTACGTCGATGTCGTGCACATCGACATCGACATCGACGCCAGACGCTGGCGCACCGAGGACCACTATCTGGACCTCATCGTCCGCCCCGGACGCGGCGTCGACGTGCTGGACACCGATGAGTTGCTGGACGCGGTCGTCGCGGGGCTGCTCGATCGGCCAGCCGCGCAGGCGGCGCTGGCCACGACCTATCGAACGGTCGACGGCCTGGCCCGGCACGGCTACCGGTTGGACCGGTGGCTGTCGACGGTGGGTGCGTGGCCGACCTGGAGCCGGCACTGACCCTGATCAGGACACCAGCCAGCCGGTTCGGGCAGCCCACAGCTGCGCCCGATCCAGCGCGCTGGACACGAACGGGGTCTTCGCGGTGGCATAGGCGTCGATGCTGTCCCACCGCTGGGCCGCCAGCCGGTGCTTGAGCTCGGTGTACTCCCGGACACCGGCCGGATGCGCCCGCAGCCAGTCCCGCAGCAGCAGGGCTTCCCGCCAAGTCGGGGATTCGGCGGGCCGGATGTGGCAGTTGACGGCCCGCGCCGGGTCGGCGTTGGCCGCCATCGCCTTGTCCCGGGTGCTGCCGTCCCTGGCGTTGTCCCACCAACGACCGTCCAGCCTGACCAGCCCCACCGCGCTGAGGTCGTCTGCCAGGCGTTTCGCCACCTCGAGGTCGGCAACGACCACCTGCACGTCCAGCACATCCTTGGCGTCCAGACCAGGGACCGCTGTCGAGCCGATGTGGTCGATCCGGTGCGCGCGCTGGCTCGCCACCGCGGCGATCCGTGCGATCACCCGCTGCGCCTGCTGCGGCCAGGTGTCGTCGGGTGCAACCAGGATAGGGGCCACGGTCCTCGGCGCCCGGCGGTGATGACGCAGGTTGTCCTCAAAAGGCACCAGCCGCTGCGCCCATAGCTGGTCCACCGCGGCGAACGTGCGGTCCCGGCTGCCGCTGTTGTCGAGCCAGACGTCGGCGGCGGCGCGGCGCTGCTGTTCGGTGGCCTGAGCGGCGATCCGCGCCGCAGCGTCGGGCTCCGCCATGCCGCGCTGCTCGACCAGTCGGCAGATCCGCACCTCGGCGTCTGCATGCACCACGATGACCAGCGAGAACCCCGCTGCCAGCCCTGCCTCGACGAGCAGCGGCACGTCCTGCACCACGACGGCGTCGGGTGGCGCGGTCTCGATCAGTTCGGCGGAGCGCGCCGCGACGAGCGGGTGCACGATAGCGTTGAGTCGGCGTCGTGCACCCGCGTCGTCGAAAACCCGCGCGGCCAGGGCCGACCGGTCCAGCTCACCGTCCTCGGCGCGGATCCCTGCGCCGAATTCGTCGACCACGGCACGCAGTCCCCGGGTACCGGGCGCGACGACCTCGCGGGCGATCTCGTCCGAGTCGACAATCCACGCCCCTCGTTGCGCCAGCCGGGCCGCCACCGTCGACTTACCGGACCCGATCCCTCCGGTCAATCCGACCTTCAGCATCGTGCGATGGCGGGCACCTGCGTCTACACGCCGCCGGAGAGCTTCTCCCGCAGGGCGGCGAGCTGCTCGTCACTGGCGAGTGAGCCAGCGCCGGGACTGCTGCTGGTTGGGGTGGGCGCCTCGGTAGTCGCCGACGAGTAGTCCTGGTCCGCCGGCACCTCCGACTCAGCCTCCGTTGCCTTGACGACCTGCTTGCGGTGCTGCTCGAACCGGACCTGAGCCTCGGCGTAGGAGCGTTCCCACTCCTGGCGCTGCTTCTCGTAGCCGTCGAGCCAGTCGTTGGTCTCCGGGTCGAAGCCCTCGGGGTAGATGTAGTTGCCCTCGCTGTCGTACTCGGCGGTCATGCCGTA